>NZ_JAWOCR010000039.1:0-96376 GCF_046483665.1 Thiohalophilus sp.
CGCGGGGCTTCGGTACAGCCGTAACCGGTGCCGGCCTTCGGTTCGATGAATTCAGCGCTTTGCGAAGGTATTTGATAGTTATCCAGCAGACGTATGGCTTCCTCGAAGGCATGGCAGGTTTCGATGGCGCGGGCGATGATCGAATGAAACACATTCCGGCTGGGCAGCTGCAAACCGATTTCGTCGATCAATGCCTGGAGATTTTCAGACAGACAATCCCGGTTGAGATTCAGACGCGCCAGCGGTCCGACCAGGTAAGGTTTGTCGTCCAGCACCGAATAGAGGGAAGTGGAGTGGGGCTCCTGATATTCGCGAAAATGTTGCTCGTATTCATCAATGGCAATATCCAGCCCGGCATCCGAGACCAGTCGCCCGCGGGACATCGGATATTCCTGCTCGTGACGCAGAGCAACGCTGACAAACGTCTGCCTGTCATCGGGCAAGTTCAGTCCGGCTGTCCAGCGTATCAGTTCTTTGGCCTGCGGCAGGGCAGCCTGCAGCTCATCCCGCAAGGATTCTACGGCCCCGGGTGAGGGCGCCTGATGAAATCCGCCGACACAGACCCCGACCGGATGGACCGAACGCCCCCCGAACAGGCTGATAAGCTTGTTGCCCAGTGCCTGCAGTTGCAGGCCTCGCTGCACGGCCTCGGGATGTACCTGCGCCATTTCGATGGCGTTATTAAAGCCGAGAAAATCCGGTGCGGCGAGCAAATGGATATGCAACGTGTGACTCTGGATCCATTCGCCACAGTACATGGCGCGGCGCATGGAATGTATCCAATCGTTATCGGGCGTGCCGAAAACCTGCTCGATCGCCTGTACCGCACTCATTTGATAGGCTACGGGACAGATACCACAGATCCGGGCGACCATGTCCGGGACTTCACTATAGTTATGGCCTTCGAGAAACTTCTCGAACAGGCGGGGCGGCTCGAAGATGCGCAGTTGTAGTTTTTCGATTTGCCCGTCACGCGCCAGCAGCTCCAGTGCGCCTTCTCCTTCGACCCGCGCCAGCACCGGCACCTGAATACGAATATCGCGTTGCTCGTCCATTAATCGCCCCGTTTCCAGCGTTGTCCTGCGGCCGTGAACGGCTCGGCACCACTGTTGATAAAATGAAACCGTCGACCGACGGTCGCAGGCAGCAGTCCCAGTTGACGAAATTCCTCGCCCAGCGCGTCGGTATTAATATTTTCGGCCGGACCGTAGCAGGCGTAACAATCGCGTCCCAGTGACGGACAGATGGCCCCGCAACCGGTGCGGGTGACCGGCCCCATGCACGGCTCTCCTTTAGTCACCATGACACAGACATTCAACTGCCGTTTACACTCAAGACAAACCTTGTCCTGTTCCAGCACCGGTACGGCGCCGTGCAACAGGGATCGTATCGCGCCCATCACCTGTCGACCATTGACCGGACAGCCCCATAATTCATGGTCCACTTTGATGTGCTGTGAAATGGGCGTGGATGTCGCCAGACTATCGATATATTGTGGCGAGGCATACACATCGGCCAGCCATTGTTTGCCGTCGGCGAGGTTGCGCAGCGCCTGCAATCCCCCGGCAGTGGCACAGGCACCAATGGTGATCAGATAGCGACTGTTACGGCGAATGGCCTGGATTCGTTCTTCATCATGAGAAGTACAGATACTCCCTTCGACAAAGGCAATATCGACCTGCGCTTCGGGATTCATCGGCCCCGCTTCCGCAAAATGCACCAGCTCTACCTGTTGTGCAAGGCTCAACAACGCCTCACCGGCGTTGAGAAACGCAAGCTGGCAACCGTCACAGGACGCGAATTTATGCACCGCCACGCGAGGTTTGACAGTGTGTTTATCGCTCATCCTAAAATCCTTTAACCCCAAGCAGAGTCTTGATCCGGGAATAATTGAATACCGGCCCATCCTTGCAGACAAAGTGCGGGCCGTGCTGGCAGTGGCCGCAATGGCCCACGGCACACTGCATGTTACGCTCCATGCTCAGCCAGATGGACGACTCGGGCACGTTACGGGGTAACAGTTCCTTGATCGCCGCGATCATCATCCCTTCGGGGCCGCACATCATGACGCTGCAATTTTGCGGGTCGAAGTCGATTTGATCCACCAGTTCAGTAATGTGGCCGGTGGCCCAGGGCCAGCCCTGACCACCCTGACTGGCCGCCAGCACGACCTGGGTATCGGGCATGCTGTTCCAGGTTTCGTATTTCTCACGCCAGATAAGATCATCGGCGTGCTTCACGCCTTGCATGATGATCAGCCTTCGAAACCGCTCGCGGCGCTTCAATACATAATTGATCACCGAGACGACGGGTGCGCAACCCAGCCCGCCGGTAATTAACACCAAATCTCTGCCCTCGGCCTGCTGCATGGGCCAGCCACGTCCGTAGGCGCCGCGCACGCCAATGTGATCGCCTTCCTGCAAACCGGCCAGCACATTGGTTACCCGGCCGAGACGGCGGATCGTATGATCGTAAGCGTGTTCATCTTCCGGATCCGAAACGATCGAAATCGGGACTTCTCCCACGCCATAGACATACAGCATGTTGAACTGACCCGGATCAAACCGGTAGGCCTCGTGTACCTGGGGGTCGGTGAAGCGCAGACGCAGGGTAAATATATCGCGGCTCTCCTCCAGGCGTTCGAATATCACGGCTTCATGCGGCATATACGGTGAACTCATGCGCTATCGCTCCCGCAAATAGCCTGCAGCTCCTCGGTCACATCGATACCGACCGGACACCAGGCAATACAGCGTCCGCAACCGACGCAACCGCTGCGTCCGTACTGATCATGCCAGCTGCCGAACTTGTGAGTCAGCCACTGACGATAGCGCTCGCGGGTCTGCTGACGCAGGGTCTTACCGTGGATATAACTGTGGCCGGCAGTAAAACAGGAATCCCACTGACGTACGTGTTCCGAACTGCGCCCGTCCAATGGCGCCAGCTCTTCCTCGCTGTGACAAAAACAGGTCGGACAGACCGAGGTGCAATTACCGCAGGAGAGACAGCGTGCCGCCACTTCGTCCCAGCGTTCATGGTCGAGATTGGCAAACAGCGCATCGCGCAACTGTTTCCCCGGAACCTTTCTCAACTGTTCATGCGCCTTTTCCTGCTGTATCTCGATCGCTTCACAATGACCATCGGTCAGCGGTATCAGATTCAAACGCGCCATCACCGCCTCCCCCGCCTCACTGCCGGCCTGCACCCGGAAGCCATCGTCGAGCTCATCGAGCGCCAGATCATATCCGGTTTGCGCCACCGGCCCGTCGCCGGTGGAAGCACAAAAGCAGGTTGAGGCCGGATGCGAACAGTTGACGGCAATCAGCAGGAGATTCTTGCGGCGTGCGGCATAGGCCGGATCACGAAACTCGCCGTCGAGGAAATGGTGGTCCTGCAGGGCCAGGGCAGCCAGATCGCAGGCCCGGACACCGAAGATCGCCCGTTTTGGTACCGCTGGCGTGGCTGATTCAAACTGCAATCGCCCGTCGTTATTGCGGTCGACACGCCACAGGGTCTCGCGAGGGACGAATAAAAACGGTTTCAGGGCCTGGGGGCCGTTGGCCCAGGCAAAATAGCGGACATTGTTGTCCTGAACTTCACCGCAATATTCGCCGGGATACTGGTTAACCTGCAAACCCCGGGGCAGTTGATCGACGTGGCTCAGGAGCTCATAGACAATGGCATCGTTTTGCCATTGCGGGCCGATGCACTCGTAACCTTCTGCCTGGACGACTTCCAGCAGCAGCGGCAGGCGCTCACGCAGTAAAAAAGCGTCCTTTTTCCCCATCCTTTGACCCTGGCAAGTATTGAGTCTTCAAGCGTAGCCAGCGGGGGTGGTCGGCGTCAAACCATTCCGCTGCCATTTTAAGGAATTAACCCGCGACGTCCTGCAAATCAGATAGCAGGATGAACGCCCCGCCGGCGCGATATCAGGGGCAAAGTGCGTTCCACGTAGCCTTCTCCCGATCGGGGGCTGTGCGCTTAACCGGCTATAATACTCTCGCAAAGACGCAGAGCCGCGGAGAGTGATCAATATCCATTCTCTTTGCGCCGTGGCGTCTCTGCGAGAGATACGCTTTTTCCTTCTGCTGCATCCCGGGCCAGAACCGCCAGTTCAGGTGGAACCGCTTCGCTTGTTCCACCCTACAGGGGATGAGCGGGTATTAGTGGGAACGTTTATTTAACCGCGTACGGCCTGTTCCATGCGGGCCATGGCTGACTGCCAGGGCTCATCATGAATCCGGTTGTCGGCCATCAATTCCATTAACCCGTAAGCCAGCTGCCGGTTTTCGGGCGTAAATTCCTTGAGCTTGCCGAGCATATACATGTGCCCGGTCTTCTCCACGTTCAGCGTAGAGACCAGCGCGAACAACAATAACGATTGCCCCGAACGGGGATCCGCCTCGATGATCGACGCTACCTGTTCCAGTACATCATTCGACATAATCACTTCTCCGGAGATGAATATCCAACGCAGAGGCGCTGGATATAATTTTGAATGTTGAATTTTAAATTTTGGATTTTCATTCCGGGGGTACTGGCCGGTTTAGCGTGCCACGTGCGGAGCGATCCTCGGCAGTCTGTCACTAACGTGACTGCCAATTCAAAATTCAACATTAAAAATTCAAAACTATTTTTTGCGTCTCTGCGTTGAGATCTTCTTTTGTTCCAATAAAAAAGGCGGGCCGAGGCCCGCCTTTGCTACAGCGATAGTCCGTAGAATTAAGCCGCCTTGGACTTGACCTTCGGATCCAGCTCGCCGGAAGCGTAACGCTCAACCATTTTTTCCAGGTTGAGCACGTCGATCTTGCTGGCATTGCCGGCGCAACCGAAGGCTTCGAAGCGGGCCTTGCAGATATCCTTCATGGCCCTGGTAGATTCCTTGAGGAATTTACGCGGATCGAAGTTGCTCGGGTTGTCGGCCAGGTGCTTGCGGATGGCACCGGTCGAGGCCATACGCAGGTCGGTGTCGATGTTGACCTTGCGTACGCCGTGCTTGATGCCTTCCTGTATTTCATGCACCGGCACACCATAGGTTACACCCATGTCGCCACCGTGGTTGTTGATGATTTCCAGCCACTCCTGCGGAACGGAAGACGAACCGTGCATCACCAGGTGGGTATCCGGAATGCGCTCGTGAATTTCCTTGATGCGGTCGATGCGCAGAATGTCGCCGGTCGGCTCCTTGGTGAACTTGTAAGCACCGTGGGATGTGCCGATGGCGATGGCCAGCGCGTCAACACCGGTCTGGGCCACAAAATCCGCCGCCTCTTGCGGATCGGTCAGCAGCATGTCCATGTCCAGCTTGCCTTCGGCGCCGTGGCCGTCTTCTTCACCCATTTCGCCGGTTTCCAGCGAGCCCAGGCAACCCAGTTCGCCTTCGACGGAAACACCGCCGGCGTGGGCCATTTCCACGACCTTGCGGGTGACGTTGACATTGTATTCATAAGAGGCCGGGGTCTTCATGTCTTCCATCAGGGAGCCATCCATCATGACCGAGCTGAAGCCGGACTGGATGGAACGCAGGCAGACACCCGGCGCGGAACCGTGGTCCTGATGCATGACAACCGGAATATGCGGGTACATTTCCAGCGCGGCGGTAATCAGGTGGCGCAGGAACGGTTCGCCCGCGTAGGAACGCGCACCGGCCGAACCCTGCATGATGACCGGGCTGTTGGTTTCGTCAGCAGCTTGCATGATGGCATGCACCTGCTCCATGTTATTGACGTTGAACGCCGGCATGCCATAACCAACTTCAGCGGCATGATCCAGCAATTGACGGAGTGAAATCAGGGCCATTTTCGGGACCTCCTTAAATGTGTGTTTCCGACTATTTTACTGTGTTTCGCTTAATCTTAAAGACTTGATCAGATAAGTGAATTATCCAGATCGATACCGTCCACATCGCCCACCCGGACGATGGTCATGGCATTGGTACCGCCCTGAACGCCCATCAGGTCGCCCCGGGTAATCACGACCAGGTCACCATCGCGGACCGTGCCACGTCGCAACAGCTCATCAATGGCTTCCCGGTTAACGGCGGCGCGATCCAGATCGGGCGGGACTTCAAAGCTGACCGGATAGACGCCGCGGTAAAGTGTCACCTTTCTACGCGTCTCCACATAGCTCGTCAAGGCGTAGATGGGGATCCCCGAGCTGATGCGCGACATCCAGCGCGTGGTCGAGCCAGACTCGGTCAGAGCCGCGATCGCCTTGACCCCGAGATGGTTCGCCGTATACATGGCCGCCATGGCAATGGCCTCATCGATGCGTTTGAAGCGGGTATCGATGCGATGGTCGGAACGCTTGGCGGTGCGCTGTTTTTCGGCCTCGCGGCAGATCCGGTCCATGGCGGCAATGGCACTGTCCGGATAGCGACCGCTGGCCGTTTCGGCCGAGAGCATCACCGCATCAGTACCGTCCAGCACCGCGTTGGCCACGTCAAAAACCTCGGCCCGGGTCGGGATATGACTGGTGATCATTGACTCCATCATCTGGGTTGCCGTAATCACCACCCGATTCATGGCACGGGCCTTGCTGATCAGGTTCTTCTGTACCGGTGGCAGGGCGGCATCGCCGATTTCAACGCCCAGATCGCCGCGGGCAATCATAATCACATCCGAGGCATCGATGATCTCCTCGACCTTGTCCAGGGCATCGGCGCGCTCGATCTTGGCCACTACATGGGCGTTACTCCCTGCCGCTTCGATCAGCTGGCGGGCCTCGTTAACATCCGCCGCATTGCGCGGAAAGGAGACCGCGATGTAATCGGCCTTCATGGCAGCGGCCGTCTTGATGTCCTCACGATCCTTGTGGGTCAGGGCCGGTGCCGACAGGCCGCCGCCCTGTTTGTTAAGTCCCTTGCGATCCGACAATTCGCCACCGACCACGACACGACAATGCACCTCGGGCCCTTCGATGGAGTCGACCCACAGGACGATCCGCCCGTCATCCAGCAACAGGGTGTCGCCGCGGGTCACATCCTCGGGCAACTCCTTGTAGGCCATGCCGACCCGCTCAAGCGTCCCGGCTTCGGGATCCAGCTTGGTATCGAGGATGAAGCTCTCGCCATCCTTGAGGGTGATCTTGCCGTCCTTGAAACGCTCGATGCGGATCTTCGGGCCCTGCAGGTCGCACATCACCCCGACCTGGCGGCCATGGGCGCGAGCCCGGTTGCGGATCTTCTCGGCCCGATCCATGTGCTCTTCCGGCGTGCCGTGGGAAAAATTGATCCGGGCAACATCCACCCCGGCCTCGATGATCTTGTCCATCACCTTGGGATCATCGGTCGCGGGACCGAGCGTGGCAACAATTTTAGTTCTTCTCATAGGTCTAGTGACGGGTTCCTGTTACCGGCCGGCAAATCTGCCGATTGGATAATTGATAGCAGCTGGCCGTTGTCCGGCCAGCTCTCATACGACTCGTTACTCGTCCCTCGTAACTCGTCACTGTTATTTTTTGGCCCGTTCTTCCAGCATGGCCACGGCCGGCAGAGTCTTGCCTTCCAGGTATTCCAGGAAGGCACCGCCGGCGGTCGAGATGTAGGAGACCTTGTCATAAATATCATACTTCTGGATTGCCGCGATGGTATCGCCGCCTCCGGCCAGGCTGAAGCCCCTGGCATTGGCAATGGCCATGGAAATGGTTTTCGTGCCTTCGCCGAACTGGTCGAACTCGAACACCCCGACCGGACCGTTCCAGACAATGGTACCGGCTTTGGCGATAATGTCTGCCAGTTGCTGCGCAGAATCGGGACCAATATCGAAGATCATATCGTCCTCTTCCACTTCATCCACCTTCTTCGCAACCGCCGGCTCGTTTTCATCGAACTTCTTGCCAACCACGACATCGGTGGCGATCGGAATACTGGCGCCGGCCGCTTCGGCCTTTTGCATCAGGTCTTTGGCGGTATCCACCAGGTCCTCTTCACACAGTGACTTGCCAACCGGGTGACCCGCCGCCTTGATAAAGGTATTGGCGATGCCGCCGCCGACCACCAGCTGGTCGACCTTGGTAGACAGCGCTTCAAGGACGGTCAGCTTGGTGGAGACCTTGGAACCGCCGACAATGGCCACCATCGGGCGGGCCGGATCGGCCAGTGCCTTGCCCAGCGCTTCCAGCTCTTCAGCCAGCAGCAGACCGGCACAGGCGGTCGGGGCAAATTTACCTACACCATGGGTCGAGGCCTGGGCACGGTGCGCGGTGCCAAAGGCATCCATCACGAAGACGTCGCACAGCGCGGCGTATTTTTTCGCCAGGGTTTCGTCATCTTTCTTTTCGCCGGCGTTGAAACGCACGTTTTCCAGCAGGACGACTTCACCTTCAGCCGGTTGCGGGTCGTTTTCCAGATAATCTTTTGCCAGTCGAACCTGCTTGCCCAGCTTGGCAGACATGTCATCGGCGATCGGCGCCAGGGAGTTTTCCTCGTCCGGCACGCCTTCCTCGGGACGACCGCGATGGGACATGACCATCACCGCCGACGCGCCTGCTTTCAGGCAAAGCTCGATTGTTGGCATGGAAGCGCTAATCCGCGCATCGGAAGTGACCTTGCCGTTTTTCACCGGCACGTTGAGATCGGCGCGAATCAGTACCCGCTTGCCGGACAGATCCAGATCCGTCAACTTGATAAAGGACATGTTGGGAACTCCGTATTTAATTAAGTCAAAGAATTTTGCTAACGCGGGGTTAGCAAAAGTCTCTGGTAATAAGTATCTAGGGGCCAGCTGCTAGTGGCTAGTAATGTAAGCATCGGAGGCGAGTAATACTCGCCTCCGATTCCATAATTACTAGCACCTAGTCACTAGCTCCTAGCACCTGTTTTATTTAGCAACGTGTTCCACGAAGCGCATCATGTTGCAGGTATAGCCGTACTCGTTGTCGTACCAGGCGACCAGCTTGACGAAGGTGCCATCCAGCGCGATACCGGCTTCGGCATCGAAAATGGAGGAGTAACCGATGCCACGGAAGTCGGTGGAAACGACTTTCTCGTCGGTGTAACCCAGGGTCTTGCTCATGTCACCGGATTCGGAAGCGGCTTTCATCGCCTTGCAGATTTCATCGTAATCGGCATCTTTGTCCAGTTCACAGGTCAGATCGACCACGGAAACGTCGGAAGTCGGTACCCGAAAAGCCATCCCCGTCAGTTTGCCATTCAGCGACGGCAGCACCACACCCACGGCCTTGGCCGCGCCGGTGGAGGACGGAATGATGTTTTCCAGGATACCGCGACCGCCGCGCCAGTCTTTGGCAGACGGACCGTCAACGGTCTTCTGGGTGGCGGTTGCCGCGTGCACGGTGGTCATCAGGCCACGCTTGATGCCCCACTTGTCGTGCAGTACCTTGGCGATCGGAGCCAGGCAGTTGGTGGTGCAGCTTGCCGCGGAGACGATGTTCTGACCGGCGTACTCATCGTGGTTAACACCGTAAACGAACATCGGGGTGCCGTCCTTGGAGGGCGCGGACATGACAACCTTCCTGGCCCCGGCTTCGATGTGCTTCTGGGCGGTTTCCTCGGTCAGGAACAGACCGGTGGATTCGACCACGATATCGGCACCGACTTCACCCCATTTCAGGGCGGCCGGATCCTTTTCTGCAGTCAGGCGAATCTTCTTGCCATCGACAATCAGGTTGTTGCCGTCGACCTTGACGTCACCATCAAAGCGGCCATGCACGGAATCATAGCGCAGCATATAAGCCAGGTATTCCGGATCCAGCAGATCGTTGATACCGACGATTTCGATGTTGTTAAAGTCTTTGGCGACGGCGCGAAAAACCATACGTCCGATACGGCCAAAACCGTTAATCCCGATTTTAATTGCCATGTTGTTTTCTCCCCTTACTCTAAGGTTTATAAATCAAAATTGTTACAGGACGTCGTCAACGGCCTTGGCCACGTTGTCGACAGTGAACTCGAAGTACTCGAACAGCTTGCCGGCCGGGGCCGATTCGCCGAAGCGGTCCAGGCCGATAACCTTGCCGTTGAGCCCGGCGTATTTATACCAGCCATCGGTGACACCGGCTTCAACCACGACGCGAGCAGTCACCGAAGCGGGAACCACCGCTTCGCGATAGGCTTCGTCCTGCGCTTCGAACACGTCGACGGAGGGCATGGAGACCACGCGGATCTTCTTGCCGGAGAGTTTCTCGGCCGCGCCCATGGCCAGTGCGACTTCGGAGCCGGTGGCGATAATGATGGCGTCCGGGGTACCGTCGCAGTCCTTGAGGACATAACCGCCGCGGGCGATGTTTGCTACCTGCTCATCGGAACGTTCCTGGTGTGCCAGCCCCTGGCGGCTGAAGATCAGCGAGGTCGGGCCATCGTTGCGCTCGACCGCGGCCTTCCAGGCAACGGCGGTTTCGACGCTGTCGCAGGGACGCCACAGGGACATGTTGGGCATCAGGCGCAGGGTCGCGATCTGTTCGACAGGCTGATGGGTCGGACCATCTTCACCCAGACCGATGGAGTCATGGGTATAGACAAAGATGCTCGGGACCTTCATCAGCGAGGCCATGCGCAGGGCGTTGCGGGCGTATTCGGAGAACATCAGGAAGGTGCCGCCGAACGGCTTGAAGCCGCCATGCAGGGCAATGCCATTGATAATCGCGGACATACCGAATTCACGAACCCCGTAGGACAGATAGTTGCCGTCGGCCACGGTGTTGGTAATCACTTTCGCGTCCGGCCAGTTGGTCAGGTTGGACGGGGTCAGGTCGGCCGAGCCGCCGAGGAATTCCGGCAGCGCTTTGGCGAAGGCGGTAATCGCGCCCTGGGAGGCCTTGCGAGTGGCCGGCGAGTCAGCTTTGTCGATGCATTCCTTGATGAAACCGTTGGCAACTTCATCCCAGTTGCCCGGCAGTTCGCCCTTCATACGGCGTTCGAACTCGGCGGCCAGTTCCGGGTGGTCTTTCTTGTAGGCGTCAAACTTCTTGTTCCATTCGGCTTCAGCCTGCTTGCCTTTCTCTTTGGCGTCCCAGCCGCTGTAGACTTCATCGGGAATTACGAACGGCTCGTGCTGCCAGCCGATGTTCTCGCGAGTCGCCTTGACTTCGTCATCACCCAGCGGGGCGCCGTGGCAATCATGGCTGCCGCACAGGTTGGGGGCCCCGAAACCGATGGTGGTTTTGGTGCAGATCAGGGTCGGCTTGTCGTTGATTGACTTCGCTTCGTGAATAGCCTTGTTCACGGCCTCCGCGTTGTGACCGTCGACATCGCGGATCACATGCCAGCCATAGGCCTCAAAACGCTTCGGTGTGTCGTCGGTAAACCAGTTGTCCACGTGGCCGTCGATGGAGATGCCATTGTCGTCCCAGAAGGCGATCAGTTTGCCCAGGCCCAAGGTACCGGCAAGAGCGCAGGATTCATGGGAGATGCCTTCCATCATGCAACCGTCACCCAAAAATACATAGGTGAAGTGGTCGACAATATGATGGCCGTCGCGGTTAAACTGACCGGCCAGCGTCCTTTCGGCCAGCGCCATACCCACGGCATTGGAAATGCCCTGACCCAGGGGACCGGTGGTGGTTTCCACACCGGCGGTATAGCCGTATTCGGGATGCCCCGGCGTCTTGGAGTGCAGCTGACGGAAGTTTTTCAGTTCTTCCATTGGCAGGTCATAACCCGTCAGATGCAGCAAGGAATAGATCAGCATGGAACCATGACCATTGGAGAGCACAAAACGATCCCGGTCGTACCAGTTCGGGTTAGCCGGATTGTGCTCCATGAAGTCATTCCACAGGACTTCGGCGATATCAGCCATGCCCATAGGCGCGCCCGGATGGCCGGAATTTGCCTTTTGCACCGCATCCATACTCAGGGCGCGGATTGCATTGGCGAGATCTTTGCGAGATGCCATAAAGTTCCCCTCGGTTCATTAAATTGCAAAAAATCTGTTATCGGTACTGCCGTGGGCGGCATCTTTATCTGATGTTCTTGTTGCATCAGAAATAAGCGCCCATTTCGCACCCTCGGTCGGCGCGTCTGAATTCGGTTACTGGCTTCCGTCGGGATTACCGTAATGATGGAAGTCGTGCATTATTGTTTTTCAGACGCTGTGCCGCCTGATGAAAATGCTGCTCCGGCTTCCTCCCGGTTTAACGAGGCCGGGATTTTCCCATTTTTTACCAGTGGCGGGCAAGCTCCGGGAGCCGCCATCGCTCCCGGATAGCGCCTGGCTTATGGGCCGAACAGTGAAATTTATTAGCAAAACAACCGGGGTCTGGCTCAGCCGTCATCTTTCCACTTGATAGAACAGCCTATGCCGGGGATCTGCTCGACCGGTCCCCGGCCGGTTTGCGCCACCTGCTTCATCGCCTCGAACAGGTCCCGGCGTGCGTCCGCCGGTGCGCTTTCCTTGCGACTGGCATCGAATCGTCCCCGGTATTGCAGCCTGAGGTCGGTATTGTAGCCGAAAAAGTCCGGGGTGCAGACCGCGCCATAGGCTTTGGCAACTTCCTGGGTCTGGTCTATTAAATAAGGAAAGGGAAAGTCGAACTCGGCGGCTATCTTCTGCATATTCTCGAACGAGTCCTCTTGGTACTCGGTCGGATCGTTGGCCATGATGGCCACGGTGTTGATGCCGTACTGGTCGCGCAACTCCCGGGTGTCGCGTACCAGCCGCTCGCGGATCGCCTTGACGTACGGACAGTGGTTACAGATAAACATTACCAGCAGGCCGTTTTCGCCCCGGCACGCCTCCAGCGTCCAGGTCTTGCCGTCGACCCCGGGGAGGGCAAAATCCACCGCCGGTGCGTCAAAATCACAGACCGGTGTCTCAAGACTGACCATAAACCCTCCTTTTTTTCATCTATACTTGAAGCAGACGTCAGGGAACTTACCTGTTCGGTTCCCCGAAAACAAACTCATTCGAGCGAACCCCTGCGCGTCCGGCTTGTTGTCATACGTTGCTGTTCAGGAGGTTTGTATGCACCCTGTCACCTGTTGTCGACAGATCGCTGTTGTCACCACCCTGTTACTGTTACTGAACGTTCCGCCAGCCCACTCCGAGACCTATACGCTGGGCATCCAGCCCATCATGTCCCGGGCCGAAACCAAAACCTTCTACCGGCCACTGAGCGAATACTTAAGTGACCGCACGGGCCATCAGTTCCGGATCGTCGCTCACCACAATTTTGTGGCCTACTGGGAGGCCATGCGCCGCAAGCCGACCGACCTGGTGCTGGATCCGCCCCATTTTACCGGCTACCGGGTTCGCAAAGCCAACTATCAGGTACTCGCCAAAATCCGCGATACCCTCAGTTTCAGTCTGATTACCAATGAGGATCTGCTGTTGTTCGAACCGGACGAGCTAATCGGCAAGCGGGTGGTCACACCGGCCTCGCCCAGCCTGAGCGGCGTCGAGCTGGCCAGAATATTTCCCAACCAGATGCGTCAGCCGAACACGATCAGTGAGCCGAACTTTGAACAAGCGCTGCAACGACTCAGGGCGGGTCACGCCGAGGCCGCCCTGGTTCCGACACCGATGATCAGTGGCGATACCACGGTCAACACCGTCACCACGACCGAACCGGTCCCGCATCTGGCGGTCTCCGCTTCACCCGAGCTGCCGGACGAGCTCCGTCGCCAGATCCAGCGCGCCCTGCTCGAAGCACACCAGAACGAGACCGGTCAGGCCATGCTGGAGAAAGTGAATATCAGCGGCTTCGAAGCGGCCGACAACGACCTCTACCGACCCTACGCCGCCCTGCTCCAGGGGGTCTGGGGTTACTAGTCGCCAGCACTGGCGACCCGTCGCTGGCATTGACCAATATTCAGGCTAACCCTGTAGGTCACGCTGGCGTTAGCCTGCGTGACACCCCTGCCAATACGGAGAATGTCAGGTAGCGCTGCGCGCAACCTGGCCTACTAGCCGGGGTTACTAGTCACTAGCAGCTAGCGACTAGTTACTGGCACTTACGCCGGCTTGCGGAAATGGAGAATTCCCCAGCGTAGATAGCCCTTGCTGCCGGCATCGACCCAGTGTCCCAGGCCGGTGATCATGCGATCAATATAGGCATCGGAGACCTTGTCGGTAATGCTGTCGCGATTTTCTTCCAGCTCACGACGGACCCGACCGTAGTGCTTGACCAGGTTTTCGGTCATCTCTTCCACTTCGATCTCTTCCAGCCCGTTCTGTTTGGCCGCCTCACGGTAGAACTCGATGGAACCCAGTGACGGCAGGTGAATCCGGTCGTAGACCGGCTGCAACACGCCCTCGGGACAGTCATCAACCTGCATGGGGTCGGTCATAATCAGCTCGCCGCCGGGCTTGAGTACCCGCGCGGCTTCGGCGATCACTTTGGCCCGCTCGCTGCTGTGCAGGATGGAATCCTGTGACCAGACCACGTCAAAACTGGCATCGTCAGCAGCGACGGATTCGAAGCTGCCGTCCCAGACTTCGATCAGATGATCCAGACCCTGCTCCTTGTTCATCTGGCGATCGCGCTCATTCTCCCGTTCGCTCAGATTCAGGGCGACAACCTTGCAGCCATAGTTCCTGGCCAGGTAACGGGCGACACCGCCATAACCGGCGCCCATGTCGAGCACGGTTTTATCGGCATCCAGCTTGACTTGAAGCCTGGACGCGATGTACTCGACCGTGCGCAGGCTGGCATCGCGGATCGGCTCGTCACCAGACTCATAGAGCCCGATATGAATGTCTTCGCCACCCCAGACGTGGAAATAGAAATTATCGGCATCCTCGCTGTTATAGTAATCGCGGGCCGTTTCTACGACATCGGAATAGCTCTTACTCATTATTCTCCCCTTCGATGTAGCGTTTTTCGGCTACGTGAATGAAGAAATCCGGCTCGGCTTCACGGTAGGTTTCCTTGAAGTCGCCGTAGGTCGTCACTTTCTGGAAGCCGACTTCACGCATCAGTTTGCGCACATATTCCTTGCGTAGCGGGAACATATTGAGGTGGAACGTGGACTTGTCCGGGAATTCGTAGCGGAAGCGGGCCAGAGACTCGTCAATATGCTCGGGACTCGCCTTTACATTATCACCACAATAATAGTAGTTATGCGTTGGCTGCACCTGATGATCCAGCAGTGCGTCATAGTTGCGCTGATCCAGAATCAGGATACCGTCGTGACGCAGCGTGGCGTAAAATTCGGCCAGAGTCTTGCGACGATCTTTATCGCTATGCAAATGGGTAAAGGAGTTACCCAGACAGATAACGGCGTCGTACAGGTCATGGACTGACTTGTTCAAAAAGCGCCAGTCGGCATGGACGGTACGCAGAATATGTCCGCGTTTGCGGCCATTCTCAAAAGCCTTGGCCAGCATCTCGGGGCTCCCGTCAGCACTGGTAACTTCAAAGCCACTTTCCAGCAGGCGTACCGAGTGAAAGCCGGTTCCCGCCGCCACATCCAGTACCTTCCTGGCGCCGTGCTCCTTCAACAGTTTAATGAAAAAATCACCTTCACTGCTGGCGCGGCCGTCCCAGTCAATCAGTTCATCCCACTTGTCTACGAAGCCGGAGACATATTCGTCTTTGTAATGATCCGT
This sequence comes from Thiohalophilus sp., assembly GCF_046483665.1. GTDB lineage: Bacteria > Pseudomonadota > Gammaproteobacteria > UBA6429 > Thiohalophilaceae > Thiohalophilus. The sequence goes on from NZ_JAWOCR010000039.1 coordinate 15,507, forward strand.
ATGGCGAACGTCCAGCGGATTTTCACCAAAATCTTGCGTTTTCTTTTCTTGGGTCACGTCGTTTTCCTTATCTTGCTCTAGATGTAGAGAAAACGGGCCCCTCATGAGCCAGACAGTTATAGTCGTATCCTGTGTACAACCTGGTTGCCACGATAATGCGAGGGCAGTTTAATTCCAGTTGTTTCAGAACTTGCGCTCTGTTGCTAATAGATACGAGTCTGGCTCGTCAGATTGAGCGTATTTACGATATTATCGTAAACCACGTTTGATAGTCACCGACAGAAACTTGCTTGAAGTATTCACTGACGGGATGAGGACCCGTGTTTGTGTAATCCCTATATCTTACCGTGCTGAACAAAAAACGCCAGTGTTTTCCCTGATTTATTCCCGGGTGACTTTCATAACTCAGTAAAAATAGCCTGATTTTCCGGGAAATTAGCCTATTTTCGACGATTGATAAATTTTTTGCGGAGCGATAATTATAAACAACTACTTATAGATACATTAGGTAACATTAATACTATTGTTATATGTAGGGGAAGTGCCCTTTAATCTGAAGCCATTTTCTGGCATTATATTAATGATTACTAATCAGGGTTGAATAAATACTCCAGACTAACCCGCCCTAGCTTTCGATATTCACGAAAGCGTCTGCGAATTTTGAGTTGTAACTTTAGCGATACCATGCCGTATACGGCGACTCTGCGCCACATGTATCGGCGAATAAAACTTATAGAAAGAAAGAGAGGACTTTAATGGCTGAGAAATATATCTTTACCTCTGAATCAGTTTCCGAGGGTCATCCGGACAAGGTTGCTGACCAGATTTCCGACTCCATTCTCGATGCACTGCTGGAGCAGGATCCCAAATCCCGTGTTGCCTGTGAAACCATGATCAATACCGGCATGGTTATCCTGTCAGGTGAAATCACCACCACGGCCCAGATTGATATGCCGACCGTCGTGCGCGAACGCGTCAAGGAAATCGGCTACAACAGCTCTGACATGGGTTTTGACTGGGAAACCTGCGCCGTGCTGGTTGCCCTGGACAAGCAGTCTCCCGATATCGCCATGGGCGTGGATGAAGGCGACGACAAGGAACAGGGCGCCGGTGACCAGGGCCTGATGTTCGGTTATGCCGCCGATGAAACCGACGTGCTGATGCCCGCGCCGATCACCTACGCGCATCGCCTGGTACGCCGTCAGGCTGAAGTTCGCAAGAATGGCACCCTGCCGTGGTTGCGCCCGGATGCCAAGAGCCAGGTCAGCTTCCGCTATGACAAGGGCGAACCGGTGGGTGTTGACGCCGTTGTACTGTCGACCCAGCATAACCCGGAAATCGATCTCAAGACCCTGCAGGATGCCGTGATGGATGAAATCATCAAACCGGTACTGCCTGAAAGCTGGATCACCAAGGACACCAAATTCCACATCAATCCGACCGGCCGTTTTGTTATCGGTGGCCCGGTAGGTGACTGTGGTCTTACCGGCCGCAAGATCATCGTGGACACCTACGGTGGTATGGGTCGTCACGGTGGTGGCGCCTTCTCCGGCAAGGATCCGTCCAAGGTGGACCGTTCCGCCGCCTATGCCTGTCGTTATGTGGCCAAGAACATTGTTGCCGCAGGCCTGTCCAAGCGCTGTGAAATCCAGGTTTCCTACGCCATCGGCGTGGCCGAGCCGACCTCTATTTCGGTTGACACCTTCGGTACCGGCAAGGTTTCCGAGGAGCGCATCGAGGAACTGGTTCGCGAACATTTCGATCTGCGTGCCGGTGGCCTGGTGAAAATGCTCAACCTGCTGCGCCCGATGTACGCCCCCACTGCAGCCCATGGTCACTTCGGTCGCGAAGACCTGGATCTGCCCTGGGAGAAAACCGACAAGGCTGAAGAACTGAAAAAAGCAGCCGGCATTTAATAAAATGTGATTTGCAGAGGAGGTTTTGACCTCCTCTCTTTATAACGTAATCAGCAAGAATTCACTGGGGCTCTGAGGAGCGCTGCAGCCACGCTACTCAATCCGTTTTGTCACACGTCAGGCGTGTTGATGAGACAGGATTGAGTAGCGGGGTCAGGCTCAGACCACCCAGTCTAAATAAACAACGGCGCTCACCGTATATATACGGAGCTACAACATGAACGCTGTTCCCAAAGACTTTACAGATTATAAAGTCGCGGACATCGGCCTTGCGGAATTTGGCCGCAAGGAGATGGATATCGCCGAAACCGAAATGCCCGGCCTGATGGCCCTGCGCGAAAAATACGGCAAGGACAAGCCGCTCAAGGGTGCCCGCATTACCGGTTCCCTGCACATGACCATCCAGACTGCCGTACTGATCGAAACCCTGGTGGAACTGGGTGCCGATGTACGCTGGGCTTCCTGCAACATTTTCTCCACTCAGGACCACGCCGCTGCGGCTATCGCTGCCCGGGGCATCCCGGTTTATGCCTGGAAGGGTGAAACCCTGGAAGAGTACTGGTGGTGTACCGAGCAGGTACTGACCTGGCCCAACGGCGAACTGCCGAACATGATCCTGGACGACGGCGGCGACGCCACGCTGCTGGTTCACAAGGGTGTCGAATTCGAAAAAGCCGGTGCTGTGCCGGACCCCGCCAAGGAAACCAACGAAGAGTTCCGTGCCGTACTGGGTGTACTGCAGCGCAACCTCGAAAAGAACAAGGGCATGTGGACCAAGATGTCCGAGTCCATCAAGGGTGTTACCGAAGAAACCACGACCGGTGTTCATCGCCTGTACCAGATGTTCAACAATGGTGAACTGCTGTTCCCCGGCATGAATGTCAACGACTCGGTTACCAAGTCCAAGTTCGATAACCTGTATGGCTGCCGTGAATCGCTGGTTGACTCTATCAAGCGTGCCACCGACGTCATGATCGCCGGTAAAATTGCCGTCGTCTGTGGTTATGGTGATGTCGGCAAAGGTTCCGCTCAGTCACTGCGCGGTCTCGGAGCCAACGTCTGGATTACGGAAATCGACCCGATTTGCGCCCTGCAGGCCGCAATGGAAGGTTACCGTGTTGTCACGCTCGACGAAGCGGTTAGCCAGGCCGACATTTTTGTTACCACTACCGGCAACAAAGACGTCATCACCCACGACCACATGGCGGCCATGAAAGACCAGGCCATCGTTAGCAACATCGGTCACTTCGACAATGAAATCCAGGTCGAAAGTCTGCGCAAGTATGAGTGGATCAACATCAAGCCGCAGGTCGACCAGATCGTTTTCCCCGATGGCAAACGCATCACCCTGCTGGCCGAAGGTCGTCTGGTGAACCTGGGTTGTGGTACCGGCCATCCGAGCTTCGTGATGTCCAACTCCTTTACTAACCAGGTGGTTGCCCAGATCGAAATGTTCACCAAGCCGGAAAACTATCCGCTTGGCGTATATGTACTGCCGAAGAAACTGGACGAAGAAGTTGCCGCCCTGCACATTGGCAAGATCGGCGCCAAGCTGACCAAGCTGAGTCAGGAACAGGCCGACTACCTCGGTGTCCCGGTTGAAGGTCCGTACAAATCTGACCATTATCGTTACTAAACACTAAGGGACGAGTGACCGGGGACGGATGACGGAGTTAGAACATCAACTTCGTCTCCGTCCTTTTTTATCTCGTTAACTGGAGCCTATGGAATCACAAAAGAAATACTCACCCGTTTACAGTGTGGAGTTTTTCCCGCCCAAATCGGAAGAAGGCGCGGAGAAACTGCGCAAGGTTCGCAAGAATCTGAACAAAGGCATGCAGCCGCGTTATTACTCGGTCACCTTTGGTGCCGGCGGCAGTACCCAGCAAGGGACGTTCGACACCGTCGCTGAGATCCAGAAATCCGGGGATGATGCTGCGCCGCATCTGTCCTGCATTGGTACAACCAAGGACGGCCTGCGGGAGCTGTTGAGCGGTTACAAGGAAAACGGCATCAAGCGTATCGTGGCACTGCGTGGTGATATGCCCTCGGGCATGCGTGGTCCCGGCGAACTCCGTTATGCCAATGAACTGGTCGAGTTCATTCGCGAGGAAACCGGTGATTACTTCGAACTCGAAGTGGCCGCCTATCCGGAAATTCATCCCCAGGCACCGTCTGCCTCGGATGATCTGAGAAACTTCAAACGTAAGGTGGAAGCCGGCGCCGATACCGCTATTACCCAGTACTTCTTTAACCCGGACGCCTATTTCCGGTTTATCGACGAGTGCGAGCGAATGAACGTCGACCTGCCGATCATTCCCGGCATCATGCCAATCACTAATTACAAACAGTTGTCCCGTTTCTCCGAAATGTGTGGCGCCGATATCCCGCGCTGGATTCGCAAGCGCCTGGAAGACTTTGGCGACGACAAGGAATCCATCAAACAGTTCGGTGAGGAAGTCATCACTGATATTTGCCATACCCTGCTTGAAGCAGGTGCGCCCGGACTGCATTTCTACTGCATGAACCAGTCCGCGCCAACATTGGCCATCTGGCGTAATCTTGGTATCCAGCAGTCCTGAGTTTAATCCCGGGATACCCTATCATCCGTCTTTCCCGGATGGCTGCCAACGGCACAGGGATGTGCCGTTTCTTTTTTTCTCTGTGAAGCTGTATCGTTACCCCAAATACCTTCGGTGCCCTGAAAGCCCCCCGCTTGACCCTCATGCAAGAGGTCGGCATAGTGAAGTCGTCCCGCATATTACAGAGCAACAACAATTTTCATGTCCGACAAAACAGCGCAGATTATCGGCTGGCGTGAATGGGTCCGGCTTCCGCAGCTGGGCATCGAGTACATCAAAGCCAAGATCGACACCGGCGCCCGCACTTCCGCCCTGCACACATTTGATCTGGAACCGTATAGCGACAAAGGCATGCGCATGGTTCACTTCAAGGTACATCCGGTACAACATCAACCTCAGCCGATCGTCGAGTGCCGCTGTCCGGTACTGGACGAGCGCTCGGTCACCGATTCGGGAGGACACCGGGAATTCCGTTTTGTGATCATCACCGAGGCCTGCCTGGGTGACCTGTGTTGGGAAATCGAGATGACCCTGACCAACCGGGACAGCATGCGCTTTCGTATGCTGCTCGGGCGCACCGCCATGGCCGGTCGTTTTCTGATCGACCCTCGTGCTTCTTATCTGATCGGTCATAGGCCCGACCACTAAGACCAGTTACACTAACGATTTGTTACCTCATACAATCACGGAGTCCGTATGAAAATTGCGATCTTGTCACGGAACGCAAAACTCTATTCCAGCCGACGCCTGGCCGAGGCCGCCAGGGAACGCGACCATGAAGTGAGCGTGATTAATCCACTCAAGTGTTATATGGATATTACCAGCATGCGTCCCTCGATTTATTACCGGGGCGAACTGCTCGGTGGATTTGACGCTGTGATTCCCCGCATCGGTGCCTCTATCACTTTTTATGGCACGGCGGTATTGCGCCAGTTCGAGATGATGGGCGTCTATCCCCTGAATGAATCGGTCGCCATCGGTCGCTCGCGTGACAAATTGCGCTCCCTGCAACTGCTGGCCCGCAAGGGTGTGGGCCTGCCGGTGACCGGCTTTGCCCACGATGTGGATGATACCGACAGTCTGATCAAACTGGTCGGCGGGGCGCCACTGGTGGTCAAACTGCTGGAAGGCACCCAGGGCAAAGGGGTCGTTCTGGCCGAAACCAAAAAAGCCGCCGAAAGTGTGATCGATGCCTTTCGCGAACTCAATGCCAACTTCCTGGTGCAGGAGTTCATCAAGGAAGCCGGCGGCTCGGACATTCGTGCTCTGGTGATTGGCGACAAAGTCGTGGCCGCCATGATGCGCACGGCTAAAGAAGGTGAGTTTCGCTCCAACCTGCATCGCGGTGGTTCGGCCAGGGTGATCAAACTGACCCCGGAGGAACGCTCTACCGCCGTACGCGCGGCCCGCACCATGGGACTGAACGTGGCCGGTGTCGACATCCTGCGTTCCAACCACGGCCCGGTCATCATGGAGGTCAATTCCTCGCCGGGGCTGGAGGGCATCGAGGCGGCGACCAACAAGGATGTCGCCGGTCAAATCATTGATTTCATCAGCAAGTCGGCCCAGCCCCACAAAACCAAGACCCGGGGCAAGGGCTGAGCCCATGGATCCGGATATCATTTCGGTCAACGGTAGCCAAATTCCGCGCAATTCCCGTGTCACCCTCGATTTGCCGGTGGCGCGACTCTATACCCATTCCCAGGTGGCCATGCCGGTGCAGGTAATCCGGGGCAAAAAACCGGGCCCGGCGCTGTTTGTCAGCGCTGCGATCCACGGCGATGAACTCAACGGGGTGGAAATCATTCGCCGCCTGCTCAACCTGCCGGCACTGAAACGTTTGAGCGGCACCCTGTTTGCGATCCCCATCGTCAATGTTTACGGTTTTATCCAGCAGTCCCGTTATCTCCCCGACCGGCGCGATCTCAACCGCAGCTTTCCCGGTTACGAACAGGGCTCACTGGCGGCGCGCGTGGCGCACCAGTTCATGAGCGAAATCGTCGAACAAAGCACGCACGGCATCGATCTGCATACCGGGGCGATCCACCGCAGTAACCTGCCGCAAATTCGCGCCAACATCGATGATCCCCGGACCGCCGATCTGGCCCATATCTTCGGAGTACCGGTCATTCTCAATGCCGACCTGCGCGACAACTCCCTGCGCGAGGCCGCCGCCGAATACGGTATCCCGATGTTACTGTATGAAGCGGGTGAGGCGTTGCGCTTTGACGAGGTCGGTATTCGTGCCGGCCTCAAGGGGATCGTCAATGTGATGCGGCATCTGAACATGCTGCCCGCCTCCCGGCGCAAGGCCAAACGCGAGCATAAACCGTTATATGCCCGCGCCAGCAGCTGGGTGCGGGCGCCGGCCGGGGGCATCCTGCGGGCGATCGTGCCGCTGGGCGGCAGCGTGGAAAAAGATCAGTTACTGGGCATTCTTTCCGATCCCTTTGGCGAACACGAGATCGAAATTCACGCCCCCTGCGACGGCATTGTCATCGGCCGCACCAACCTGCCCCTGGCCAACGAAGGGGATGCGTTGTTCCACCTTGCCCGCTATCGCAAGCTGGAGGCCGTTACCGCCAGGGTCGAGGAATTCACCGAACAGCATCAGCCCGACACCCGTCCCGACTCGCCGCCCGAGACCGAACCGCCAATTGTCTGACTCAGTCCCGGAAAGTCAGCAGCAGACAGCCCGTGACATGTACCTCGGCCTGCCAGTGCGGGGCCAGATAGGTGGTTGAGACGGTCTCGGTGATCAGTGCCGGCCCTTGCAGGATCTGCCCGACCGGCAACGCCTCCCGCGCATACACCGGTACCGGCTGATCAACCTCTGGTAAATTAATCGTTTCAGATGGCCCGGTATCCTCCTCTGTGGCCTTCACGGCCTGCAGGGTAAGCGCCTGCGACGGTCGCTGCAGGCCAACCCGCAGATTCACCACCTCTACCGGCAGGTCGAGCCGGTGTCCGTAGCGTTGTTCATGCAGGCGGTGAAAATCCGCCCTGGCCTGCCGGCGGTCCTGCCAGGGGACACTCAGATAATAGGACTGGCCCTGGTAACGCAGGTCCAGGCTGGGCTGAATCATGATCTCGTCCCGCGCCACCCCTTCTTCCTGCATGGCGGCGAGCCCCGCCTCAATCAGCGGCTGTAATTGATCCGTCACAGCCTGATCGTCCAGCGTGTCGAGTAACTGGCCCAGGGTCTGCGACAGCTGGCGGGCCCGCGGCGCCACCAGCATCCCCAGTGCCGATAACACGCCGGCATAGACCGGTACGATCGCCCGGGGCATATTCAGCGTCTCGGCCAGGGCACAGACATGCAGCCCGCCGGCACCGCCGAACGAGACCAGTGCCAGCTCACGCGGGTCGACCCCGCGCTGCACAGACATCACCCGCAGGGCATGGGCCATATGTTCGTTGGCCAGCCGGACGATCCCCTGCGCCGCCTCGTCGATGGCGAGGCCGAGCTGATCGGCGATCGCTTCGACCGCCGCCCGGGCCGCCGCCACATCCAGCGACATGTTGCCGCCCAGAAAGGCGCCGGGACGCAGGCGGCCCAGTACCAGGTTGGCATCGGTCACCGTGGGTCGGGTGCCCCCCTGGCCGTAACAGGCGGGGCCGGGCGCGGCCCCGGCCGATTCGGGCCCCACCTGCAGTAATCCGCCGGCATCGACGCTGGCCAGTGAGCCGCCACCCGCGCCGATGGTATGCATGTCTACCATTGGCACGGCCACAGGGTAATCGCGAATGCGGCCTTCGCTGGTCAGCTGGAGCTCGCCGTCGATCAGCGCCACATCGGTGGAGGTCCCGCCCATATCGAAAGTCAGCAGGCGCGACTGGCCCACCTGCTCGCCCATATAGCGCGCCGCCGCCAGGCCCCCGGCGGGGCCGGAGAGCAACATGTGCACCGCCTCCTCGCCGGCCTGCTCGGCAGCGATGGTGCCGCCGGAACTTTGCATGACCGTGATACAGGCGTGCGGGACGCCCTGTTGCAGGCGCTGTAAATACCCCCGGACCCGCGGCCCGACCGCGGCATTCAGCCAGGTGGTCATGCCGCGTTCATACTCTTTATATTCCGGCAGGATGCGGGAGGAACGGGAAATAAACAGCTCCGACGGCAGCGCCGCCTCGATCTGCTTTTCAAACCCAGCATCGAGATAGGAAAACAACAAATTGATGGCCACCGCCTCCGGTTGCAGGCGTTCGACGGCGTCCCGTAACTGTTGCAGATCGGTTTCGGTCAGCGGCTCGATGATCGCCCCGTCGGCCGCCAGCCGACCGCCGGTCTCCAGACACAGCTCCCGGGCGACCGGCGGTGCGACCGCCGCCGGTTGCAGGTTATACAGTTCACGGCGGTTCTGACGACCAATCGCCAGCATATCGCCCAGGCCGTGATTGGTAATAAACACCGTGCGCGCCGTCTTGCCTTCGAGCACGGCGTTGGTTGCCACGGTGGAGCCATGCACCATATAAAAGAGCGTCCCGGGCGGCAGTTGATCCAGTTGCAGATCCCGCACGCCCTGCAGGATCGCCTGCTCGGGTGCGGCCGGTGTCGATAACACCTTGTGCGTGGTGATGGCGCCGTCCCGAACCAGCACAAAATCGGTAAACGTTCCGCCGGTGTCGACGCCGAGTATGACGCTCATGGATAAACAGCCCCGTCCAGGTTTGTATGTCATTGTAACATCCTGTCACAATCACGCCGCGTCATGATTTTGCCCCATACATCGTTTTCAACGCGAGCCGGCTACCCGCGCATTCGGATCTTTGCAGATAACACTCCCGAAGGTTTGCTGTCACGGTTTCAGGTACAGGTTGAACCAACGATGGCAATGCCAGTCAAAGTAAACGTGAATTGTTTGGCCAAAGCGTCAATGCGGGCTTGTCAGCACGGCACAGAAGCTTATAATTTCAGGCCAGTTCCTATACCAGTTCCGATACCGAATAATAATACCGGTTACTCTTATCCACATGTCGAATGATAATTTGATCAGTGCGAAACACCTTTACCGGCGTTATGCCGGGTTGACCGCCGTCAATGATGTCAGCTTTGACCTGGCGCGTGGCGAGGTGTTGGGTTTTCTCGGACCCAACGGGGCCGGCAAAACCTCGACCATGCAGATGCTCACGGGCAATCTTGCCCCGAGCAGTGGCCGCATCCTGATCAACGGGATCGATTTGCTGGACAATCCCAAACAGGCCAAGGCCCTGATCGGCTATCTGCCGGAACAACCGCCGTTGTATCGGGAACTCACGGTGAACGAATACCTGCAGTTTTGTGCCCGACTCAACCGTATACGGCGTAACGCGGCGAACCAGGCAGTGGAGCGCGCCAAACAACGTTGCGGTCTGGAGCAGGTCGGGCGACGCCTGATCAACAACCTTTCCAAGGGCTATCAGCAGCGGGTCGGTATTGCCCAGGCGATTATTCATTCACCGCCGGTGGTGGTGCTGGATGAGCCCACGGTGGGACTTGATCCTATCCAGATTCGCGAGATTCGAAACCTGATTCGGGAACTGGGCGAAGACCACGGGGTGATTCTCTCTACCCATATCCTGCCTGAAGTGCAGATGACCTGTGACCGGGTCCAGATCATCAATCGGGGCCAGCTGGTGTTCAGCGATAATATCGACAATCTCAATCGCCGCATGGACTCGAGCAGCCTGATCCTGGGACTGCACCAGCCGCCGGCCGAAGCCGAGCTGGCCGCCTTGCCCGCGATCAGCGGCGTAGAACCTCTGGACAATCACCGCTTCCGCCTGTTTCACGCAAGTGAACAGACGCCGGCCGAGACGATCGCCGAACAGGCGGTTGCCCGGGGCTGGGGCTTGTTCGAGCTGAGACCGGAATACAAGACGCTGGAACAGGTCTTTGTCGATATCACCAGTTCAGAACAGGCTGTGCCGGAGGGTAATGCGGCATGATGATCCTGACCCTCGCGCAACGGGAATTACGCACGCTGTTTCTCTCACCGCTGGCCTGGGCGATTCTCGCGGTGATGCAGTTTATTCTCGCCTATCTGTTTTTGACTGCATTGAATGATTTTATCACCCTGCAGCCACGACTGCAGAGCCTGGAATCCCCGCCCGGCGCCACCGAACTGGTGGTAGCCCAGGTTTATGGCAGTGCGGCTTTTATTTTCATGATGGTGGTGCCCCTGTTGACCATGCGTATAATCAGCGAGGAGCGACGTAATCGCAGTATTGCCTTGTTGTTCAGCGCCCCGGTGTCGATGACCGAGATCATTCTGGGCAAGTACCTCGGACTGCTTGGCTTCTTGCTGCTCGCCTGCCTGATGATCAGCCTGATGCCGCTGGCGTTGATGTTTGGCGGACCGCTGGATACCGGTCTGTTGCTGGCCATGCTGCTGGGGCTGATTTTGCTGGTAGCCTGTTTTGCCGCCGTTGGTCTGTTTCTCTCCACCCTGACCGTGCAACCGACCATTGCGGCGATCAGCACATTTGGCGTGCTGCTGTTGCTGTGGATCATCGACTGGGCCGGCGACCAGGTCGGAGAGGGGCTCACCAGCGGGTTACTGGAATATCTGTCCCTCCTGCGCCATTTCGAATCGCTCAGTCAGGGCATCTTCAACAGTGCCGACATCGTCTATTTTCTGCTGTTTATTATCGTCTTTCTGGTCCTCGGTATCCGCCGCCTGGATGCCGACCGGCTGCAACACTAACGCAGGTTTGGAATCCGTATGCAGGTTACCCCCCGAAGTCGCTTACAGATTCGCCTTCAGAACATTCTGTTTGTCGTATTGTTTCTGGCAGTCATTGGCCTGCTCGCCTGGCTCAGTCTGCAATACAAATATGAAAGTGACTGGACGGCCTCGGGGCGTCATACCCTGTCCGAAGCCACGGTCAAACTGCTGGAGCGCATGGACGATCCAATCGAGATTATCGCCTTTGCCCGCTCAGGCAACATGGTATCGACCCGGCGCAACATTGCCGACATGCTCGATCGTTACCGGCAACACAAGGACGATATTCGTGTTCGCTATATCAACCCCGATACCGCGCCGGACAAGACCCGCGAATACAATATCAGTGTCGATGGCGAGCTGGTCGTCACCTATAACGGCCGGAGCGAACATGTACGCCATCTCAATGAAGAGAGCCTGACCAACACCCTGCAGCAACTGTTGCGCAGCGGCGAAAAACATCTGGTGTTTATTTCCGGCCATGGTGAACGTCAACCGCGGGGGCAGGCCAATCATGATTACGGCCAATTTACCCGCCATCTGCACAGCAAGGGCATCAAGACCAGCAGTCTCAAGCTGAGCGATAACCCCGAAATTCCGACGGACACCGCGGCCCTGATCATCGCTGGCCCACAACTCGATTACCTGCCTGGTGAAGTGGCCATTATCCGTGAGTATGTGCGCCAGGGCGGTAATCTGCTCTGGTTACACGACCCCGGCAAGCTATATGGTCTGCAGCCTCTGCTGGAGGAGCTGGGCCTGAGGTTTGTCGAGGGAACCATTGTCGATCCCTCCACCCGCATGCTGGGGATCGAGGATCCGACGTTTGCCGTGGTCGCCGATTACAGTGACAGCGATCATCCGGTGACCCGCGACTTTCGCTTTATGACCCTGTTCCCGCGCGCCATGGGTATCGAAGTACGCCAGGACAGTGAGTTTCAGGCAACTCCGTTTCTGCAGACCGTGCCGCGCAGCTGGGCGGAAACCGGCCCGCTTGATGGCGTGATTGACTATGACCCCGGCGAAGATACTGCCGGCCCGCTGAATATTGGTATTGCCCTGAGTCGTGAACCGGCCGACGAAGAGACGGAGCCGGCCAGCGCCGGGCAGCGCATTGCCGTGCTGGGCGACGGTGACTTTCTAAGTAATGCCTATCTGGGCAACCAGGGCAATCAGGATCTGGGCTATAACCTGATCAACTGGCTGAGCCATGATGACCGGTTTATTGATATCCCGGCCCGGACCGCACCGGACACCGATCTGAACCTGGATTCGACCACCTGGTCGATACTTGGTCTGCTGTTCCTGTTCGGACTGCCCTTACTGTTGCTCGGCTATGGCCTGTATATCTGGTGGCAACGGCGTAAACCCTGATGCGCGCCCGTCTCCTGCTCAACCTGGCCCTGCTTGTAACCGTCATCGTCCTGGTGCTGCTGGTCAGTTATACCCCGGACGAAGATGAGACCCCGGTTACCTCGCAACTGACCAACCTGATGCCGGATAACGTCAACCGGATTCGGCTGCAACGGGAAGCTCAGGAACCGGTGACAGTATATAAAGAACAGGGAACCTGGTATATGCAGCAACCCTATCAGCTGGCGGCCAATGACTATCGCGTTCAGGCCCTGCTGCGCCTGTTACAGACCGAGTATGATACCGCGCACCGTCTCGATGAACTTGAGCCGGCCCGCTACGGACTGGAGCAACCCCGCGCCAGCCTCACTTATAATGACTCGCTGGTTATTGAGTTCGGCGACAGTGAGCCGCTGTCCAAACAGCGCTATGTACGGATCGACAATCGACTCTATCTGCTGCCGGATACCCATTACTATCACACCATCAGTCCGGCCACCGGTTATCTCAGCCATGCGCCGCTACCCGAAGGCAAGATCATTGCGCTGACATTGCCCGATCTCCGTCTCGATCTGGAAGCGGGCCAATGGCAGGCCCGGCCACCACAGCCGGAACATTCCGCCGATGCGTTGACCGAACTGATCGCTAACTGGCGCAACGCCCAGGCATTGCGGCTCGAACCCTATACACAGGACAGCCTGCCCGAAACCGACATTGAAGTACAACTGCAAGGCAGGGAAAATCCCGTTCGCTTCACGCTCCAGATAAAAGATGGCCAGCCCGGCCTGCTGCGCCACGATGCCAGAATGCGCTACGTCATCAACGACGAGATACGCCAACAGTTATTACAACTCCCCGAGCCACTTCCCGAACCGCAACTGAAAACTGAAAATTAACCACCAGGACACCAAGACACCAAGACACCAAGACACCAAGAAAAATTGCCGATCACTCATTCTGGTTGAGCGACACGCTGCCTGAGCACTTTGGCCTGGAGGAAGGAAGTGTCACGCAGACTATCGCCAGCGTGACCTACGACTGAAAATTAACCACCAAGACACAAAGACACCAAGAACGAACGCAGATTGTGTAGGTTAGGTTGCGCGATACGCTACCTGATACAACTTCCATGGCGAAAGGGTCACACAGGCTGTTATCAGCACGGCCTGCGACTTTCATGACTGATGGTTCAAGTCACAGGCACTTGATCAACAAACAGCCCGATTCAGGCATCCAGTACCTGAAAATATTACTTGGTGTCTTCGTGTCTTGGTGGTGAAATACTATAAATTTTAAAGCGAGACTGTTCCGAAGCCCCATGCCCGAATTACCCGAAGTTGAAACCACCCGTCGCGGGATCGCTCCGCATTTACAGGGACGCCAGGTACGCGAAGTAATCGTGCGCCAGCGCCAGTTGCGCTGGCCCATACCGCGCAATCTCAATGCCTTGCTGCAGGGACAGACGATCCAGCACATCGATCGACGCGGCAAGTATCTGTTGCTGGGAATGGATACGGGTACCCTGATCCTGCACCTGGGCATGTCCGGCAGCCTGCGTATTCTGCCGGCAACGACACCACCGGAAAAACACGATCACCTGGACATCGTCCTGGATAACGAGCAATGCCTGCGGCTGCGCGATCCGCGTCGTTTCGGCGCCGTGTTGTGGAGCCGGGAAGATCCATTGCAACACAAGCTGCTAAAAACGCTTGGTCCGGAACCTTTATCCGAGGCCTTTACCGGTGATTATCTGTGGCAACGTTCGCGCGGACGCAAGCTGGCGATCAAATCCTTTGTGATGGACAGCAAGATCGTCACCGGGGTGGGAAATATCTATGCGAATGAGGCGCTATTTCTGGCCGGGATTCATCCGCAGCGGGCCGCCGGACGCATTTCCCGTGAACGCTATCAACAACTGGTCGAAGCGATCAAACAGGTGCTTGCAGCCGCAATCCGCCAGGGTGGCACTACCTTGCGCGATTTTACTGCCAGCGACGGCAACCCGGGCTATTTTCGTCAGCAACTGCAGGTATATGAGCGCGAGCATGAGCCCTGCCATCAGTGCGGCCAGGCCCTGCGACAGCGCATAATTGGCCAGCGCTCCAGTTACTATTGCAGCCGTTGCCAGCGTTGAGATGTTCCTCCGCCGCGAGATAATAAAAGAGCGCCGGATACCAGAACATAAACCCAGCGGCCTGACTCAAGCAATAACACGCCGGAGCCAGATTTTACCGGTTTCGGGTGGGTTTGTTTCGCTCGCATCACCTTGCGCAAGGGTGAGCGGGTATTGTGACTTTTTATTCAGATAGCATTTGCAACAGAAGCATTTATTCAATCACGCGTTGCCGCCATACCTTCGCCACGCGGGTCGCTGGCCGCAGTCACTCGCCGGCCCGCCTTATCCCAGATAATCAGCTGCATGTTGCCATAACGCCGGGGCAACTCTGTCAGAATATGTCCGCGCCGGACCAGTTCCCGACGTTGCGCCGGTTCGATAGCCTCCGGTTCGTGTTGCACCTGATCCGGCAGGTACTGGTGATGATAGCGCGGCCTGGCGACAATGCCGGTGGCGTCTTCGCCGTCGATAAAACCGAGAACTCCGTGCAACACCATGGTAATGATCCGGCTACCGCCCGGTGTACCAAGAATGGCAAGGCGATCGGCATGTTCGACAAACGTCGGGCTCATGCTGGAAAGCATTCGCTTGCCCGGTTCTATCGCATTGGCTTCGGCCCCGATCAGACCATACACATTGGGCACCCCCGGTTTGACCGAAAAATCGTCCATCTCGTCGTTGAGCAGGATACCGGTACCTGGTGGCATAAAACCCGAACCAAACGGATAATTGATACTCAGGGTGGCCGCGACCCGGTTGCCTTCACGATCCAGTACTGAAAAATGCGTGGTATCGTTTCCCTCCTGATCCACGGTTACGGCCGGCAACAGACGGCTATCGGTGGCCCATTCAAGTTCAATACTCTCACGCAAGTGTGCGGCATGCGCCTTGCCCGTTAAACGCGGGATATCCATTGCCACAAAATCGGGATCGCCCAGATACTCGGCACGATCACGATAGGCTCGCCGCATGGCCTCGATGATCAGATGCTGACGTTCCACTGCGGATAATTGGCCCGGCTCAAAGGGTTCGAGAATATTCAACATGGTCGCCAGTGCCACGCCGCCGGAGGAAGGCGGGGCCGCGGAAACGATCCGGTAATCGCCATAACGGACGCTGATCGGCTCGCGTTCCTCGACCGTATACTGCGCCAGATCCGCCTGCGTCCAGATCCCCCCGGCCTCACGCGTGCCCTCTATCAGGCGCCGGGCCAGCTCGCCCTGATAAAAACCGGCCCGCCCGTGGTCGGCCAGGCGTGTGAGCGTATCGGCCAGATCCGGTTGATGTATCACGTACCCCAGCGGCGGCACCTCGTTATTCAGTAAAAAGAGTTCCGCTGCGGCCGGGGATTGGCGCAATACCTCGAGGCGAAAACCGGCCATCCGCCGGTAATGGGGCGTGACTTCAAATCCCTCGCGCGCGGCGCGAATCGCCGGCGCCAGCGAACGACCCAGAGGCAGGCGACCGTACTGCTCGGCCAGGTGCACCAGAGCCGCCGGCTCGCCGGGAATTCCGGCAGCCAGCGGACCATCCACCGATAGCCCCTCGATCACCTTACCTTCGTTATCCAGGTACATATCCCGGTGTGCCTGCAGGGGCGCTTTTTCGCGTCCATCGAGCATGATGTTACGGCCAGTGTCCGCCTCATGCAGCAGCCAGAATCCACCGCCGCCCAGGCCGGAACTGTAGGGTTCGACCACCGCCAGCGTTGCACTGACCGCCACCGCCGCATCGAAAGCATTGCCCCCGGCTTGCAGGATTTGCAGACCCGCTTCGGTTGCCGTTGGATGCGCCGAAGCCACGGCGGCGGCCGGGGGCGCCGGGCGGTCGCAGGCCGCAACCAGCGCAACCAGAAGAACCAGACCCAGGCGAATGATTTTCATGAACTCTCCCCTACACAATAATCGTCTAAAAGCGGGATTCCGGCACAGGTCCAACCCGGTCAATAGCCAGGGTCGCCTCACCTTTATGGTTTAAGCTTAACAAATTTTTCTCCCGGTCCCGAGGCAATGTTCAGGTTGCGCAAGACAGATACCCGCTCAAACCGGAGACTGGCAGGGTACTCATCCAGTATATAATCCAAACCACCGACGAACGAATCCATCGATTCGGCGTTTCCGATAGTCAGAAAATCAATATCGCGAGTACCTCCCCGGTTAACCCGCACAACAAATTCGATCCTTCACAGCTCAACGGACAGCCCCTTGAAGAGAGAAGGTGTTTTCTGTATTTCAAAACAAAAAGCCCCGTAAAGGGGCTTTTTTATCAGACAGCAGGAACAGAGCAGGATATCAGGAGGCAATCAGCTTCTCATATTTAGCCTGTAACTGTGTTTTGCTTTCCTTATTATCCGGGTCCACGATAATACAATCGACCGGGCAGACATCGATACACTGGGGTTCATCAAAGTGACCGACACATTCGGTGCACAAATTCGGGTTGATCTCGTAAATCTCATCGCCCTGATAAATGGCGGTATTCGGGCACTCCGGTTCACAGACATCACAATTGATGCATTCATCGGTAATCAATAAGGACATGCCGAACTCCTGATAATCTTTCGCACGGAAAAATTTTATCGCATCCGCCGGTTCAATGCAGCCACAACTTTCGCGTGGACAAACGGCGATACATCACCGCCCAGCCGGGCAACTTCCCGTACCAGACTTGAGGAAATATAGGAATATTCCTCCGCCGGCGTCATGAACACGGTTTCGATATTCTCGGCCAGGCGCCGGTTCATACTGGCCAGCTGAAATTCATACTCAAAATCCGAGACCGCGCGTAACCCCCGAATAATCACCGAGGCCTCCTGCTGACGCATAAAATCCACCAACAGGATATCAAATCCACAGACACTCACATTGTTGATATCCTGCAGGACTTCCTGCGCCATGCTGATCCGCTCTTCCAGCGAAAAAACCGGTTGCTTGCCGGTTCCCCCGGCGGCAATCGCCACAACCACCCTGTCAAACAGACGTCCGGCACGCTGGACCAGATCGCTGTGGCCATTGGTGATCGGATCGAAAGTTCCCGGATAGATCGCAATACGCATATATCATCCCAACAAGTGAACAGCACTAGTGTAACGCGTCGTCCGCGCCGCGACCATGTCCGGTCAGTATGCGGTTATTACTGCGTCGGCTGACGACGGGCAAGCTGATAGGCCACCTGCCCTGCCTGCTTGCTACGCGATACCTGCCAGTTGGCCGGCAGCGCGGGAGACGGCATGTGACTGTCGTATTCGTAGTAGATCCAGGCTTCTCGGGATAGCCAGCTGGCTTCCAGGACGATAAAACAGGCTTCCAGTACCCGGGACTGGTAGGGTGGATCGAGAAACACAATGTCACAGGGTTCGGCCGGGCGCTCCAGGTAACGCAATGCTTCTGACTGGCAGGTCGTCATACCGGGCGCCTGTAAAAGTCGAATATTCTGTTGTAACTGCGATATCACTCTTGGATGGCTGTCCACCAGGGTCACTTGCGATGCGCCACGCGAAGCTGCTTCAAAACCGAGTGCCCCACTGCCGGCGAACAGATCCAGCACCCGGGCACCGTCGATCACCGGCGCCAGCCAGTTGAACAGCGTCTCGCGCACCCGATCCGGCGTCGGACGCAAACCGGGGGCGGGGAAAAAGCCCAGCTTGCGTCCGCGCCACTGCCCGCCGATGATTCGAAACTGGTTACGCTGCCCCGCCATCCTGACTGACTCCCGCTAATATATCGTCACGGGTGTTATATCACGCCACCTGAGTTGTACCAATCATGATTACTCTCGAAAGCCACAAGGGAATGACATAACGTGGCGAGCTCTGCGTCTCTGCGAGATCATGAGAGGCCTTATAATACAGCTGTGTCTTCTCTCAATAATGAAACGCTCGCCAGGGCGCAGAAACGCACAGGAAACAACATAATCCGGGCGCTCTGGATTGGCGAGAATATCAGGAATTATTCACTACTATTTCTGTTGCCGACAGTGACGATGAGCAATTTGTCGGGATGGATGCGACGCTGGAAAGCATCGCGAATATCGGCGGCAGTAATTGCCTCGACCTTGTCGTTGAAGGTATCGAGATAATCATGAGCCAGTCCATAAAACTCAATCATCGAGATATACTGGACAATGTCCTTGTTACTGTCGATGCGCAACGGAAAACCGCCGGTGATGTTCTTCTTGGCGTGCTGTAACTCTTCTGCGGTCGGGCCCTCGTCGACGAAGCGGGTCAGCACCTCCTGCAACAGGCTCAGCGCCTGTTCGGCCTGATCATTGCTGGTCTGCAATCCCATGATAAACGCGCCGTTGACCTGTTGCGGAACGAAGTAGCTGTAACTGCTGTAGGCCAGTCCCCGCTCTTCACGAATGGTTTCCATAATTCTGGAACCAAACCCGCTGCCTCCCAGGATGTGATTGCCGACATACAAACTGAAATAGTCACGATCGCCACGCCGCATGCCGGGCTGTCCTACCAGCAAGTGGGTTTGAGCCGACGGATGAGAATGGTCCACCCGGTTCGCCTCATCCAACGGTTCCACTTCCGGCAGGGCGGGCGCCGATTCACCGGGCTTCAGTTTTGTTGTGACCTGTTCGGCCAGGGTTTCGGCCTGCTGACGGTCCAGCTGCCCGACAATGGCGACCACAGCGTTGTTTGCCACCAGGTAACGCTGATGAAATGCTTTCAGATCGGCCAGTTCCATGGCTTTTATGCTCTCTTCCTTACCCAGGACCGGCGTAGCATAGGGGTGCTGACCAAACAAATGGCGATAAAACAGATCCTCGGCCAGATCCCCGGGCGACTGTTTCTTATTCTGCAAACCAACCAGCGTGTTACGCCGCACACGGTTGAAAGCCTCATGCGGAAAAGTCGGTTCGGCCAGAATCGTGGCAAAGGTTTGCACGGCCTGTTCCAGAAGTGCCTCTGTGGTCAGGCCGCGCAGGCTGAAAGCGGCCATATCCCGTTTGACCGACACACCGTAATTGGCGCCGATATTATCGAACCGCCCGGCCAGTTGATCCGAATCCCACTGCCCGGCGCCTTCATTGAGCATACCGGCGGTAACCTTGGCCAGGCCAGGCAATTCACCATCGCGAGCGCTACCGGCATCGAACACCACGCGGACATCGACCATGGGCAGTTCCGACGCCGGCACGAACACCACCCGGGCACCGTTGTCCGTTGTCCAGCTCTGGACCTCAAAACGGCTATCTGCGCTGACGGGAAGCGTATCGCTGCCATGCTCGAACCGGGCCAGTGTAAAGGTCAATGCCAGAATAGCGATAACGGCCAGGGCAATTTTCCAGTTCATTCGCTTCATCATGTTTATCATCAGGTTGGCGGTTCTCAATGTCGGGAGGTGGCTGTCGTTGCTTCAGGCAATTGCTGGCCGTTAAGCGGTAATGGTTCGAGAATGGTCACGCTGCGATTATTTTTGTGCAGATACTTGCGTGCCACCTGTTGAATCTGTTGCGGTGTGACCGCGTTAATTTTCTCGCGATACACATCCATAGTCTGCCAGCCGAGTCCCACGGTTTCCAGAATGCCTATCTGCATGGCCTGGTAGAACATGGAATCCTTTTCATAAACATCGCTGGCAACCACCTGGGCCTTGATCCGTTCCAGCTCCGACTCCCCGACCGGTTCGTTTTTTAACGCTTCGATCTCGTCAAGCAACGCCTGCTCCAGTTCCGCAATATCATGCCCTCGTGCCGGTGTCCCGCTGAACATGAACAGGTTATCCTGCCGGGAATAGAGATCATAACCGGCGTCGGCACCGGCGGCGATCTGCTGACCGCGTACCAGTCGCGACGGCAGGCGCGCGCTGCGCCCACTGCTTAAAATGCCGGCCATCACTTCCAGTGCGTAAGACTCCCACTCCTGTTCAACGGTTTTAAGTACCGGCACATGATAGCCAAACAACAAATAGGGCAATTGGGCCGGCGCCTGTACGACGACTCGCCGCTCCCCCTTTTGTGGCGGTTCAAGCCGTGGCTTGATCGTCGGCACATCGACCTGCGGAAGGCGGCCGAAATGTTGTCTGGCCAGGCGATAAACCGCATCTGGCTCGACATCGCCGACGACAACCAGGGTCGCGTTGTTCGGGGCATACCACTGCTGATACCACTGTTGCAGGTCCTCAACGGTCAGGTTCTCCAAATCGTTCATCCAGCCGATGGTTGGATGCCGATACGGGCTGACCATAAAGGCAGTGGCATTAAATTTTTCATAGGCCAGGGCGCGCGGGTTATCTTCGGTGCGCAATTGGCGTTCTTCCACGACCACCTGACGTTCCTTGGCGAACTCATCCTTCGGCAGGGTCAGGTTACGCATGCGATCGGCCTCCAGTTCAAAACTGATCGCCAGGCGGCTTTTTTCCAGTTGCTGAAAATAGGCGGTGAAGTCCTTGCTGGTAAAGGCGTTCTCCCGCCCGCCATTTTCAGCGATGATCCGCGAGAACTCCCCGGGCCCGAGTTTTTCAGTGCCCTTGAACATCATATGTTCCAGCACATGGGAACTGCCGGTGATGCCGTTGTGTTCGTAACTGGCACCAATCTTGTACCAGATTTGGGATACCACCACCGGTGCGCGATGATCCTCTCGCACCAGCAGCTTCATGCCGTTATCCAGATTGTATTCATGGACCTGGCCCAGTACCGGTAAACAAAACAGTCCCAGCCCGAGCAGAATCAGTATACGTCGCATTGATTTATTTGGCCTGTATGAGGGGTTAGTGGCTTACTCAAAACATCAAGCAATGGTAGGATAGTGCGCCTGAAAGGCGGGAACAACCGGTTCCTCCACATTCCTCGATCACAATCACTACGACCCTGAAATTGATGTTTGGTTTCCGTAAATCTGATTCTGAGAACAGCGACGCAAAAGCCGGCACGCCGGGGTTGTTCGCCCGTCTGAAACAGGGCCTGTCGCGCACCCGTTCCGGTCTCACCGAGAGCCTGGCCCGCCTGGCCCGCGGCAAAAAGCAGATCGACGATGAATTGCTCGAAGAGATCGAGACCCTGCTGTTGAGCGCCGACGTCGGCGTGGAAGCCACCCGGCGGATCATCGATGAACTCACTGCCCGGGTGTCGCGCCAGGAACTGCAGGACAGCGACGCCCTGCTGGAAGCCCTGCGACAAAACATGCAACAGATTCTGACCCCCTGCGAGGCGCCATTGGCCATTGATACCGCCTGCCAGCCATTTGTCATCCTGATGGTCGGCATCAATGGTGCAGGCAAGACTACCACGATCGGCAAACTGGCACGACAACTCCAGCAACAGGGCCATTCTGTCATGCTGGCCGCCGGCGATACCTTCCGCGCCGCTGCCACCGAACAGTTACAAACCTGGGGAGAACGTAACGCGGTCCCTGTCATCGCCCAGCAACACGGTGCCGACAGTGCCTCGGTCATTTATGACGCCATGGCTGCGGCCCGCTCGCGGGGTATCGATGTGCTGATTGCCGACACCGCCGGACGCCTGCACACCCAGTCCAATCTGATGGACGAGCTGAAGAAGGTCCAACGGGTGATGACCAAGCTGGACCCGGCCGCTCCGCATGAAGTGATGCTGGTGGTGGATGCCGGCACCGGTCAGAACGCCCTGGTCCAGGCCGAGCAGTTTCATAATGCCGTCGGTCTGACCGGGATCACCCTGACCAAACTCGACGGCACCGCCAGAGGCGGGGTAATCTTTGCCATTGCCCAGAAGCTGGGTATACCCATTCGCTTCGTCGGTGTCGGCGAGAGCATCGAGGACCTGCGCCCGTTCCACGCCGGCGAATTCGTTCAGGCCCTGCTGGGCAGCGACGCCGGCGAGGCGCAAGAGCAATAATAAATAAAGCGGCAACCAATAAATGCGTGACCGCGTCAGGCAAACAGACTCAACCAAAGCGTTACGCTTTACAGTAGGCAGGTAAAAGGGGAACCCGGGGTGAATCTAAATCAACCATCGAAGACACTGAAGCCACTGAAACCGGCTTTGGCCAGGCAGCGTGCGAGTTTTCCTCGTCCCTCGTCCCTCGTCCCTCGTCCCTTTTATTGCTGATGATTCGCTTTACCTCGGCCAGCAAGCGCTACTCTGGCGGCTATGAAGCACTGACCAACGTCAGTTTCCACATGCCGGCCGGGCAGATGGCGTTTTTAACCGGCCACTCGGGTGCCGGCAAGAGCACCCTGCTCAAGCTCATTGCCCTGCTGGAGCGGCCCAGCCGCGGCCAGGTGCTGATCAACAACCAGAACCTGGCGCGCATCGGTCGCCGTCGCATCCCCTATTTCCGGCGCAACATTGGCATTATCTTCCAGGACCACCAGTTATTATTCGATCGCACTGTGTTCGACAATGTGGCCCTGCCGCTCATCATCGCCGGTCAACCGCAGCGCGAGACCGGCCGGCGGGTGCGCGCCGCGCTGGACAAGGTCGGTCTGCTCGGCAAGGAAAAGGCCTACCCGATTACGCTCTCCGGCGGCGAGCAACAGCGGGTCGGCATCGCCCGGGCAGTCGTCAACAAGCCGCCTTTGCTGCTGGCTGACGAGCCGACAGGCAACCTGGACCCGGCCCTGTCCAGGGAAATCATGAGCATTTTCGAAGATTTCAGTCAGGTAGGAGTGACCGTGCTGGTGGCCAGTCACGACCTGGCCCTGATCTCAAGCCTGCCCTATCGTCGCCTGACCCTGGAGCAGGGCCGGTTGAGCACCGACAGTGACCCGAGCGAGTAAGCCAATGCGCCGCGACCGCCCTGTCCCGTCCCCAAAACCCCGGCGCACGGAATCGCGCCGTAGCGGCCGGCCGGGCCGGCTGCGCATTCACCTGCTGCGGCATGCCCAGGTATTTTTCTACACCCTTGGCCAGCTCAGTCGCCGACCGGCCTCGATGCTGATGACCGCCGCCGTCATCGGCATTGCTCTGGCCCTGCCCGCCGGCCTGCATGTGGTCCTCAAAAGCGCCCAGCAACTCAGTGGCGGCTGGGACGAGGCGAGTCAGATTTCCCTGTTCCTGCAGCGCGGCACTCCCGATAACGAGGCGCGCCGCCTGGTCCGCCAGCTCGAGGAACACCCCCGGATTCGCCAGGTCAGTTACATATCACCCAAACAGGCACTGGCTGAATTTCAGCGTCTGTCGGGCTTCGGCGAGGCACTGGACGCACTGCAGGAGAACCCCCTGCCGGCAGTACTGGTGGTCTTGCCGGTAGTCGAGCGAAGCGACCCATCAGCCACCGAAGCGCTGCTGGGCGAGCTGCGCGAGAACCCGCGCGTGGATCTGGCCCGGCTCGATGTGCAATGGGTCAAGCGGCTCTACGCCATCATGGATATCCTGCGCCAGGGGGTCTATGTACTGGCCAGCCTGCTGGCCCTGGCGGTGTTGCTGGTGGTCGGCAACACCATTCGCCTGGCCATTCAGAATCGCCGGGACGAGATCGTGATCATCAAGCTGATCGGCGGCACCGACGCCTTCATTCGTCGCCCGTTTCTGTATACCGGCTTCTGGTACGGCCTGTTCGGTGCCCTGATCGCCTGGCTGCTAATCACAATTTCCCTGTGGATTCTCAGCGGACCGGTGGAAAAACTGGCCGGTCTGTATCAAAACAGCTTCAGCCTGACCGGGTTAAATATCCAGACCACCGTCATATTACTCATCTCGGGCATTGCACTGGGACTGGTGGGTTCATGGATCGCCGTAGGCCGCCATTTACGCGACATCGAACCGGGCTGACGCCGGAAAATAACCTGAAAATTCGTTACAGATTGCCCTGTTACAGTCGATACCTTGTAGGTTGCAGTAAACAGATTGTCAAAACTCAAAAATGTCAGATATACATACCCGGATCATGGTGGTCGATGGCTCATCCGTTTCACGGGCGATTCTCGCTCGCATCCTGCGCGAGGAGCTGGACAACGTCGAAGTAATGACCTGCGAATCGGGAACCGAGGCACAGGCGCTGCTCGGGCAACAGCATTTTGATCTGATCACCACCGCCATGCTGCTCTCGGACATGGACGGCCTGGCCCTGAGCCGTGCGGTCCGGGATACCAGGCAGCATCATTACACTCCGGTTATCGTGGTTTCCGGCGATGCCCACGAGCGTTTGCTGCGCGAGGGTTTCGAAGCCGGCATCACCGATTATTTTGACAAATCCAACGGCTACAGGGCCTTTGGCGACTTCATTAAATCATTTATCCAGCGCAATACCGGACTGGTCGGTCATATCCTGTACGTGGAAGACAGCCGGACCGCCGCTGCGGTAACCAGGAAAATCCTGGAAAAGCATGGCCTCAAGGTCACCCTGACTGACAACGCCGAACAGGCTATCGTGCTGCTGGACAACCCCAATCCCGACACCGGGTTCGACATGGTCATCACCGATTTCTTCCTCGAAGGGGCATTGACCGGCGGGGATCTGCTGCACGCGATTCGCGCCCGACTGCACCTTTCACAGCAGGAGCTGCCGGTGCTGGTACTGACCGGCTCCGACGACAAACAGAAGCAGGTCGAAGTGTTCCACGCCGGGGGCAACGATTTTGTCGGCAAGCCCCTGATCGAAGAGGTGCTGATGGCCCGGGTTCGCTCATTGCTGCTGATCAAACACCAGTATGACGCCCTCAAGCAACAGACCGAGGCGATGCGCTGGATCGCCGCCACCGACAGCCTGACCGGCGTGCGCAGCAAGCGCTATCTGCTAGATAAGGGCGAAAGCTACATACAGGACCCCGCACACCAGCCGGTCTGGGCCGTGCTGATTGACATCGACCACTTCAAACAGATCAACGACACCCGGGGCCACATCACCGGCGACCATGTCCTGGCCGAGCTGGGCGAAACACTCAACCAGTGGTTCCCGAACGATATGGCGGTGCGTTTCGGCGGGGAAGAATTCTGCGTGCTGGTCAAAGGAGCCCGGGCTGACGCCATGCTCGAGCAGGCGGAAACGCTACGCCAGCATATCCAGCAGCTGCGTCCGGCCGGGGTCGATATCACTATCAGCCTGGGGCTCGCCAGCACCGAAGACCACCCCGAACTGCCCCTGAGCGAGTTTCTGAACAAGGCCGACCAGGCCCTCTACCACTCCAAGCAGCAGGGCCGAAACCGCGCCAGCCTGTTCGCCAGCGAAGGGATACAGGCTTCTCCGTGGAACTATTCGAGCCAATAGTGTTCCACGAGACTTTGAAATCTTCGCGGTCCTCGTCTATATATTAGAGGGAACTAATAAGGTATTTGGCACTCTCAATATACGAGTGCTAATATTGGTCTATATGATGAAAGAGGAAACACAGACAATGAGTAAGGGTCTAGAACTGCAACTGGCCGTCCCGACCGGTAACCTGGAATCCTATATCCAGGCAACGCGCAGTATTCCAATGCTTTCGGCGGAGGAAGAGACCTCACTGGCGCGCCGCTGGCAGGAACAGCAGGATATGAACGCCGCGCAACAGCTGGTGCTCTCACATCTGCGCTTTGTGGTGCACATTGCCCGTAGCTACAGCGGCTACGGCCTGCCCCAGGCCGATTTGATCCAGGAAGGCAATATCGGCCTGATGAAAGCAGTCAAACGCTTCGACCCCAATGTGGGGGTGCGCCTGGTTTCCTTCGCGGTCTACTGGATCCGCGCCGAGATTCACGAATACATCCTGCGCAACTGGCGTATCGTCAAGGTGGCCACCACCAAGGCACAGCGCAAACTGTTCTTCAACCTGCGCAGCGCCAAGCAGCGTCTGGGCTGGTTCAACCATGACGAAGTCGAATCGGTCGCCGAGGATCTGGGTGTGACCACCAAGGACGTGCGTGAGATGGAATCGCGCATGAGCGGCCAGGACATCGGCTTCGATCAGCCGGACGATGACGACGATGATCGTCCCAACCTGTCGCCAGTCGGCTTTCTGGAAGACATAAGCCATGAGCCGTCGCAGATGGTAGAAGATCAGCAGTGGGAAGATCACAGCAAACAGCAGCTGCTGGGTGCCCTGAAAAAGCTGGACGATCGCAGCCGCGACATCATCACCCAGCGCTGGCTGAGCGACAGCAAATCCACGCTGCACGACCTGGCCGATCAGTACAACATCTCGGCCGAGCGGATTCGCCAGCTGGAAAACAACGCCATGAAAAAACTGCGTGGTGCACTGGCTGCCTGACTTCAAAGGGGCTAGTCTCTAGCTTCCAGGTCCTGGTTGGCAGAGTCAAAATCCCCGGCCCGTGTAAACGGGACCGGGGTTTTCTTTTATGTCGTCGACAACATTACAAGATCTGTCAAGATAGGTGCGTACTACGCACCGGCAGCTCGCACGAATAGAACGACGGCACTGACATAATAATTCATTTCTCCACGCCTCTACGACTCCGCGTCCTCCGCGTTACTTTCCAGAGCCTCGAAAAGTGGTAGCCCCGGCCTTGTCTGGCACGATTTCGGGTTCGTAGTCACTGCCCAGATCGGTGCCGAGTTCCTCGGCTACCATCCACTAACAGGATTCGGCTTCGCAGGAACCACAGTCGCGCCAGACGGCGAAACCTTCGTGCATGCAGCATGAGTTACGGGATCATCTTGCCGCCAGGTGATTGCTCATAGTCACCTCCGGGTTCGGGGTGACCGGTTTACTGTTCGGGTTTCTCAGCATCCTCCGTCCTGAGCTCCGGGATAGCTTGTCCCTTCCCCTCCTCTTTGTTGTTCTCGTTCCCGTCCTCGTCATTGCTGATGACCTTACTGATCTTCTGCTGCAGCTTGAACATTTCGTTTTTCAGACGCTGCTCGCCTTCCTTGTGCCCGCCTTCATACATGGAAGCATATTCGTCCATCATGTTCTCCATGGTTTCCATGGTGGTCTCGAGGTTTTTTTGCAGATTATTTTTTTCATCCCGCAATTGCTTGTTTTCACGCTTGAGTTTGACAAGCAGTGATTCACGCTCGGCATCCCCCTCATCCTCCTCTTCCAGTAAATGATAGTAGCTTCTGAGCAGCCTTTCGACGTCGTGATCCACCTGCAGCAGCTGTTCCGGGTTCCGTCCCATGAACAGGCGCAAGATATGGGCATAGAGACTGGTTTCATGTTTGAGCATGGCCCGGGCCCGGGCATCGGCCTGCTCGGCGTCCATCTCAAGCTGCTCGGTGAGCAGTCCGATCAATTTCTTCCGGCGTTCGGACTCGGAATCACGCAGGCGATTGATAAGCTCCAGGGCCAGCCGCCGATGCTTGCGCTGACGGCGAATCATCAATACCAGCAGCACCACGGCCCCCAGTAACAATACCGCACTCAATTCGCTGGTCAGCACAAGTAGTCCGGTCTGAAACTCGTTCATAGCTCCAACTCCTTCTTTTCAGAGGCCAGAACATCACGGCGCAGCTTGCGCAGATAAACATAGATCGCCACGCCGCCCAGAATCAGTAGCAGATTGGTCAGAACCACCATGGCAATAACCCAGCGCCAGTCCAGTTCCCGTTCACTTCCGGGTTCGCTGCGCTTGTCCGCATCGCTCGAGTCCGGACGCGTCTCTTCGCCGAGAGAGGCGCCGGCAGGTTTAGCGTCTATCCGGCGTTGCACCTGACTGACAAACTCGCGTCCATCCTGGCGGGTCGCCTGAAAATCCACGCTCAGGATCTCGCCGGTCAGACTTGCCGGCACGTCCGCTTGCCACGCATTGCCCTCACGGTTCAGTTCAATCGGTGCCCCGGCACTGTTATGTAACGACAGCTGCATTGATTCGGGCCTGAACAGCGCGGTTACCGGGTTAACATGCAGCCGGTAATGTCCCCCGGGTTGCTTATCCAGCCGAATGACGAACGGCGCCTCATATATGCGCAGATGATGGACCTGCTCGCGTTCGAAGGTCGGGCTGCTGGCCCGCACCCGCAAGGTATGCTCGCCGGCTACCAGTATCTGCTGTACATCACGTTGATAAACCCCATCAAGATCCGGGGCGTTTAATGGATAGCTCGATGGCCCGGAATCAGGCGGGTTATCGGTCTGCAGAGTGAAATCGATCAGTTCGAGAAAGCTTTGATCGTTGATCCGCTGCCCCTTGTCACTCAGCCAGGCACTTAACCTCAACTCGTCTTGGCGCAGCAGATGATCCGGCAAGGGATCCACCTGCAATTGGAGGTTGGTCAGCACCATGACCCGGTTATCGGGATCCTCGCGGGTCTTTAACAGCCATTCACCGCTTTGCGGCTGCTCGATGGTCACCAGATCATAGTCCGCTTCAGCGTGCCAACGGGCTGTCGAAGGATGGTCTGCTTCATTCCAGACTTGCTGCCCGGGAGGAATGACATTCAGCGGCGGTTCGCCATCGCGACGAAACACCAGCAAGGTCATATCCTCGATCTTTTCATCGACGACAAAGCGGTTGTTCGTCAGAGGCAGGGTCTGCACTGTTACTGCTTTTTCAAACAGCCGCAGAAACAACCGTTGCAATGCTTCACTGTCCCGCGCCTCTTCATACCAGCCTCCGCTGGCGGCCGACAGTGTCGTGAGCAAATCCCGATCCACGCCGTCGGAAAGCCCGAGCGTATGGATTTTGACCCCGGCGCGTTGCAGACGGGGCAACAGTTCCTCCAGAATCCGCCGACGGGAGCGGTCACTGGCCTGCGTTTTGTCGCTGACATCCACCTTGCCGTCGGTCAGCAATAACAGATGCCGGTCATAGGCCGGATCCGGCGATTGCCAGTTGAATGCCGCCTTTTCCAGCGCCGCCTCGATGTTGGTAAACAGGCCGCGGGAATGGAGCGCCTGCGCTTCACGCCGGGCCCGCGCTTTCCAGTCGGCATCGACCTGACCGTAGGGCACGGCCATATTCACGTACTGGCCGAAGGTCCAGACACCTGCATGGATTCCGTCGGGCATCAGGCCGGTGAGCAGCTTCAACGCCGGGCGGCGCAGGTTGTCGGGATCGGTCTGCTTCATGCTGCCGGAAATATCAATCAGCACGCGCAAATCGGTCGTCGGCGTCTCGTCCGCCCACACGGGTGCAACGACTGACATAAGCAGAGCAAGAAAGGGAAACACGTAACAGCGTGAGCGTTGCAACAAAGACAAAAACCCGAAACTCCATCTTGAAATGACGGCCGCCAGGAGAAAAACCCCGGCGGTTCATTCAGTTATCGGCGAATACGACGACCGAGTTGAGTCTTTGGCGGATTTATTGGCAGAAAAAGTGGCACAAGGGGAAGGCGGAAAGACAACCGACCCGAAAAGCAGCCACGCACTTTTCGGGCCGGAAACGGTTCAGCCGGCGATAATGACGGACAGGAAGCTGAACCAGGCAATGGCAATCAGCACGATCACAATCACCATGGGCAAATTCTGGAACGTGAACATTTCTTTCATGGGGCTCTCCAAAAAGGCATCATCTTCAATAAGTAAATTCTAATAAACCAGGGACACGGCATCAAGTCGGCCTGTCCTTATCTTCACCGGCGTCGTCTTCCTGGCGCCGACGGGGAATCCGCGGATCATCGTCATCCATCAAAATCCTGTGCGCCGGGCCTTCCAGGTCCTCGAACTGCCCGCTGCGCACCGCCCAGATCAGCGCTCCGATGGCCACTGCCAGCACAATCACGGCAATGGGGATGAGCAGATACAGGATCTCCATAATCTCTCCTTGCGTGCGCCGTCCCGGGTATCTCAGCCGGGACGCCCCTCATTATCCGCCACTGGCGGCAGCGGTGAAAGCCCGGCTTCTCGTTGCGTCGCCGCCTTCGTCTTCCCGCGCAACAGACGCAGGGCATTGAGCACGACCAGTAGCGAGCTCAAAGACATGCCCAGGGCGGCAAGCCAGGGCGTCAGGAAGCCCGCAGCGGCTACCGGCAGGGCCACCAGATTATATCCCAGTGCCCAGCCGATATTCTGACGTACGATGCGCAACGTGGCGCGTGATTGTCTGACGGCGGCCAGCAGATGATCCAGCCGGTTGGACTGCAGAATCATGTCAGCGCTGTTGTGCGCCAGTTCGACACCACTGGCCATGGCAATGGAAACATGAGCCTGGGAGAGGACCGGGGCGTCATTGACCCCGTCGCCCACCATCGCCACGGTATGCCCCTGCTCCTGCAGTTCACGCAGACCGGCCAGTTTATCCGCCGGCAGCAGTGCGCCCCGGGCCTCCGCGATCCCCAGCTGCCTGGCC
The DNA here is from genome assembly GCF_046483665.1 of Thiohalophilus sp. GTDB lineage: Bacteria > Pseudomonadota > Gammaproteobacteria > UBA6429 > Thiohalophilaceae > Thiohalophilus. The sequence continues at coordinate 46,279 of NZ_JAWOCR010000039.1, forward strand.
ACCCGGGTCACCGCCGCGGGGTCATCGCCGGAGAAAAGCCGGACCTCAATCCCCAGTTTATGCAGACCGGCCACGGTCGCCCGGGCATCGTCTCGCAGCCGATCGCTCAGCTCCAGCAAGGCGAGTAATCCATCGGCCGACCCCAGATACACCGGGCTGGCGCCCGGCATCGCTGCGGGCAGCATACCGGTATCGGCACCACTCAATTGATTGACAAAAGCCAGCGTCCCGACCCGGTAGGTCACCCCGTCAATTTCGCCGCTCACCCCGCAACCGGGTGTGGCCTGCAGCCGTTCGACCGCCGGCGGCGACCCGGCGGCGGCGCTGATAGCCCGCGCCAGCGGGTGTTCCGAACCCCGTTCCAGGGCCGCCGCCAGGGCCAGCGCCTGTTGCGCCGACAGCGCTCCCAGCGGGCGAACCCGGGCGAGCGACAGCTGCCCCTCGGTCAGGGTTCCGGTTTTGTCGAAGACCAGCGTATCAATGCGCGCCAGAGTCTCCAGCGCATGGCCGCGCGTGGTTATCACGCCGCGCCGGGTCAATTGCCCGGTACTGGCGGTCATGGCAACCGGGGTGGCCAGCGACAGGGCACAGGGACAGCTGACCACCAGCACTGCCACCGCGACCCAGAAAGCCCGGGCCGGGTCGATCTGCCACCAGATCAGTCCCGCGCTGGTCGCCAGTAACAAAACCAGCAACACGAAGTAACCGGTTCCCCGCTGGGCGAGCCGGGCAATGCGCGGTTTTTCAATCTGGGCCCGATCCAGCAGACGCTGGATACCGGACAGCACCGTATCCTGTCCGACCCGGGTGACCCGCATCTCCAGCGGACTCTCCACGTTGACGGCACCGCCGATCAGGGTATCGCCCGCCTGGCGGGTGCGAGGCAGGCTCTCCCCGCTCAACAGCGACTCGTCGACGCTGGATGTCCCGCCAAGCACTTCGCCGTCAGCGGGCACCGTCTCCCCGGGACGAATACGGACCCGATCGCCGGGCACCAGTTCGGCCACCCCGACCTGGATTTCCTCCCCCTGCGCATTCAGCCGGGTGGCCAGCGCCGGCAGCAGGGTCGCGAGATTTTCCACCGCCGCGCTGGCGCGCTGGCGTGCCCCCATCTCCAGATAGCGACTCAGCAGCAGGAAAAACACAAACATGGTGGCCGATTCGAAATAGACCTCGCCACTGCGCGTGACGGTGGCAATGGCGCTGGCGAAGTAGGTGCCGCCCACGGCCAGCGCCACCGGCACGTCCATGCCCAGTTGACGCTGGCGAAGATCCCGCCAGGCAGCGCTGTAAAACGGCCAGCCCGCGTAGACGATCACCGGGGTGGCAATAATCAGGCTGACCCAGCGCAAAAAATGCATCATGTCCGCAGTCATGCCCTGGTCCTCGCCGGCATACAACGCCACAGCCAGCATCATCACCTGCATCATCCCCAGCCCGGCAATGGCCAGGCGTCGCAGAGCGCGGCTGCGCTCGCGCTGCTGAACCTGGGCCTGGCGATGGGGATCATAGGGATGGGCCCGGTAACCAATAGCGCTGATCGCCCTGAGGATGTCGCTCAGCTGAATCTGTCGCTCGTCCCAGCGCACGCGGGCACGCTGCGTGCTGTAATTGATGGCAAATTCCAGTACCCCGGGCAGGCTGCCGACATGTCGCTCGTTGAGCCAGACACAGGCAGCGCAGGTAATTCCTTCCAGGATCAGCGAAGCCTCACGCTCCTCTGGCTCGCCGCTGACAAAGCGTTGCTGCACTTCGGGGCGATCGTAGAGATCCAGCGTCTTCAGTGCCTCAGGTACCAGCTGCGCGGGGTTGGGGGCGTTTTCGGTGCGATAGCGGTAGAAATCTTCCAGTCCCGCATCGACAATGGCATTGGCCACCGCTTCGCAGCCGGGACAACACATAGGCCGCGCCTCAGCGTCGATCACAGCCTGATAATGACTGCCTGGAGGAACCGGCTGCCCGCAATGAAAACAGCTGTGATGTTCCCCGGCCATCGGCAAACGGCTCAGCGCGCCGCCTCTATCCGGGTGGTTGCCTTGATCTCATGGCTTTGCTCCCCCCGGCGTATCTGCAACAGTAATTCCCAGCGTCCGCCTTCGGGTAACACCGGTTTGGCCAGATAACTCCCGGGCTCATCCGTCTGTGGCGACATGGTAAACGCCTGATCGAGCCGACTGTCCCCCGGACGCAAAAAGACTCCGTGTACCTCGGCGTCGCTGACAGGCGTGCCATTCCGATCCAGTACCCGCACCTTGAAGACAGACGCCTGCCCGGCGCGGGGCTCACCCAGCCAGCCCTTTTGCACCTGCCAGCCCCGTTCCTGCTGTTCCTGGATGCGTTGTTGAAACTGGTTGAATTCATCCTGCTCTTTGCGAAAATCACGCGCCACGGTACCGGGGAAATGGGAGCTGACCTGCCCGCCGCTGCGTGGTTCGGGCAGCAGCCAGCGGGTCGCCTCGGTATCCAGACCTTTTTGCGCCAGCAGGATATAGACGGAATTGACACCAATGACAACCATGAAAAAGATCACGATCGCCGCCGGTCCCCAGTGAAACCAGCGGCCGGTTTCGCCAGCCGCGCGGCGCGCATCACGCTGACTGGTGATAATCCCCAGTACATAGACAGTCACAAGATAAACGGCGATGTGAATGGCAAATACATCGGCTCCCGGCCAGCTAATAATGACCGTGGGCATATAGATGCCGATTACCAGCAAGGCCGCGACCACTGCCACCATCTTGCCGTCCAGTCTGCTGAAGCGATACAGCAGGGCGAAGCCAATGGTAATAACAATGATACCACCGAGCAGGGAATACAGAATATCTGTCATGGCAGTAACCTTAGTCTGTTGAGGGGGTATAGAACACGGTATTGCGCCGGGCCGTCAGGGGGGCTTCACTATTCATCTGGCGAATCACAAACTCGAATGATTGGCGTTCCTGTTCAGCCATTTGCGGCCGCCGGTTCACCTTGGCGATCAGTTTAAGGCTGTGTTCAGGGCCCACAGTCACTTCGCTGTTGCCTCCCAGATCCAGTTCCGCCCGGGGAAGACCCTTGATACTGATCCGGTAACGGATCGCGTCACTGGTTTTATTATTAATTTTGATCTCGTAACGGTTCTGAATCCGGCCATCGGACAATGTGACCGACAGCGGTTGACGGAACTGGGCCACACTCAGCTCAACTTTGTCCCGATGCGAAATCGCCCAGGCCAACAGGCTGATCGTGGCAACCAGTACCAGCGCGTAGCCCAGATTTTTCAGATTGAAGGGATTGCTCTTTTCCCCTTCCAGAGCCTTTTGCGAGGTATAGCGGATCAGTCCGCGCGGATAACCGATACTGTCCATGATAGTATCGCAGGCGTCGATACACAGTGCACAGGATATACACTGATATTGCAGGCCATTGCGAATATCGATGCCGACCGGACACACCTGGACGCAATAACCACAATCGATACAATCCCCCACCTTGTCGGCAATACGCGCCTCGCGCTCCATGTAATCTTTGGACGGTTTATGTCGACCCTGTTCACGTTCCCCGCGTTGTTCGTCATATGCCACTATCAGGGTATCGCGATCGAACATTACACCCTGGAAGCGGGCATAAGGGCACATATAGGTACAGACCTGCTCGCGTGCCAGGCCGGCCATTACATAAGTCGTGGCGGTGAGAAACAGTGTCGTAGCATACGCCGCGAAGGGGGCCTGTCCCTGGAAGAAGTTCAGGGCCAGTTGAGGGGCATCCCCCCAGTAAAGCGTGAAGGTCAAACCGGTCACAAAAGCCATAGCCAGCCATAGCAGGTGCGTCACACCCAGTTTTAAAAACTTGGCCATGTCCCACGGTGCGTTTGCCAGCTTGATTCGGGCATTTCGTTCGCCCTGTACCAGACGTTCGATCAGGATATAAACATCCGTCCACAGGGTCTGGAAACAGAAATAGCCGCAAAACACACGCCCGGCAACTCCGGTAACGAAAAACAGTAATAATGCGAATATAACCAGCAGCCCCGCCAGCCAGAAGATATCCTGGGCATATACCACGAGGTCAAACAGATAAAAACGTCGTCCGGCCAGATCGAATAATACCGCCTGGTCCGGTGCGTTTTCACGCGTCCAGCGCAGCCAGGGCAACAAAAAATAGACGCCGTAGGCGAGCGTCAGTATCGCGTATTTAAGCGTACGAAAGCGTCCTTTAACCGAACGCGGATAGATTGGAATACGGGCCTGATAAGCGGGTTCTGTCATTCCTGCATCAATTAGGTGTCAGACATCCACTGGTAATGCCAAATAAATAAAGGGAGGGACGTTCGCCTGGTGCAAACGCGCCCTCCCACCGGTTGTATTTTGTTGTCTTTGAGTCGGGCAATCGAGCCTAGTTCCCGCCGCCCATTTCGTGCACATAATAAGTCAGGATCTTGATTTCGGTATCCGACAGGCGCTCTTTCCAGCCCGGCATTTCGCGCGCGACACCATTGCGCACCAGCTTCATTACGGCCTCTTTCTGCGCTTCGGTGCTGGCTGCACCGGGAACGTCGACAATTGTCCAGATACTGTCGGTCAGGTTTGCCGAGCCCATTGAGGGCTTGCCTTTGGCATCTTCACCATGACATACCGCACAATTGGCATCGAAGACCTGCTTGCCGCGCTCGACTTCCCCGGTATCCATATCATGATCGGACAGACTCAGCACATAGGCTGAAACATTGCTGATTTGTTCCTGCGAGAGCTGCCCCTTGAAACCCGGCATATTGCCCTGACGACCTTCCCGAATGGAGTGTTCAATCTGCTCGAAAGAGCCGCCCCACAGCCAGGCATCATCGATCAGGTTCGGGTATTTGCCCATCACGCCATTACCGCCGGTTTGATGGCAGGCGGCACAGTTATCCGCGAACAACACCTTGGCCATGGAGAAAGCAAACCCGGTCTGTTCAGGATCGGCCTGGATCTGCTGGTATGAAGCCTGGCTCAACTGTTCCACGTACTTGGCCTGCGCCTGACGGGCTTCCTGCATTTCCTTTTCGAACAGAGCCCGGGTATTCCAGTGCGTGGTGACTGTCTTTCCGTCCTCAGTGGTATAGGTAATGTCGTTCATCACCCCTTTGGTATACGTATCGCCAAGGGGCAATGTTGGATAAAGAATCCAGTAAATAATCGCAAATACTACCGTGGCATAGAATGCCCATAACCACCAGTTCGGAAGCGGATTATTAAACTCCTGGAGGTCCCCATCCCAGGCATGTCCGGTAGTCTGTACTGTCTTCTGGCTTTTATCTTTACTCATTGTCTGTATCCTTGCGATGGCCTACGTCATCATCTTCAAACGGAATATTCTTGTATGACTCGAGACGGCGACTGCGCTTGCGGTTTGTAAAGACATACAAAATGATGCCTACAAAGGTAATAAAGAAAAGCAGCAACAGGAACGTTTTTGCGTCCCCGGAATACACCATCGATTTTATCCAGTCATACATATCAGGTCAGTTTACCTTCAACGGTACTGCACAAAGTGGCCGTCTTCGAACTCACTGAAGTCCACCATGGTGCCAAGTACCTGCAAATAGGCCACGAGAGCATCCATTTCAGTAACAACCATCGTATTGCCATCGTAGTTACCCTGGCTGGCCTGAGCAACAAGGTTTTGTGTGGCAGTATTGATGTCCAGCATTTTGGCGACATCTTCACCGAAACGTTCGACGTTGGCCTGGTACTCCGCCTCGGTCTCGGAATAGGGTACTCCCACGACTTTCAGCGCACGCATGCGATCAGCCACGTCCTTGTACTTCAGCTTGTTTTCCAGCAGCCAGGGATAGTTAGGCATAATCGATTCGGGAACTACGGAACGTGGCGCGACCAGATGCTGGACATGCCATTCGTTGGAGTACTTGCCGCCAACACGCGCCAGATCCGGCCCGGTCCGCTTGGATCCCCACTGGAACGGGTGGTCGAACTTCGATTCGGCAGCGAGAGAATAATGTCCGTAGCGCAAGGCCTCATCACGGAACGGACGTATCATCTGTGAATGGCAGGTGTAACACCCTTCCTGCAGGTACAGATCACGGCCACGCAGCTCCAGGGGCGTGTAAGGGCGGACCGTGTCCTTGCCGGCAACTTTTACCTCTTCCACCGTATCATCAATCATATATAGCGGGACGATTTCGACCAGGCCGCCGATACTGATGACGATCAGAGTCAGGACGATAAGCCAACCGGCATTGGTTTCTATAGTTTCGTGTTTCATTGCTCTTCTCTAATCCTGTTGTTCTTTAGGCCTTGGCCATTTTCGCGGCCAGTTTGGCTTCCAGTTCAGCCCTTTCACGACTTGCCTTGCGGATGGTCATGTAGACATTAAATGCCATCAGGGACATACCGGCGACGAAGAACGCTCCGCCAATGGCGCGGAAAACATACGGCTGATGCAAGAAGGCAACGGATTCTACAAAGGTGTAGGCCAGATTGCCGTATTCATCAAAGGCGCGCAACAGCAGGCCCTGGCCAATACCGGCCACCCACATGGCACTGATGTAGAGCACAATGCCGATGGTCGCCAGCCAGAAATGCAGGTAGATCAACCGGTCGCTGTACATCCTGGTTTCCCACAGGCGCGGGATCAGATGGTACAGGGAACCGAAGGTGATCATGGCAACCCAGCCCAGAGCACCGGAATGCACGTGACCGATGGTCCAGTCGGTGTAATGCGACAGCGCATTAACGCTCTTGAGCGACATCAGCGGCCCTTCGAAGGTCGACATCCCGTAGAACGACAGGGCCACAATCAAAAACCGGATGATGGGATCGGTACGCAGTTTGTCCCAGGCACCGGAGAGGGTCATGATGCCGTTGATCATCCCGCCCCATGAGGGCATGAGCAGCAGAATGGAGAAGGTAGCTGCCAGTGTCGAGGTCCAGTCAGGAATCGCGGTCCAGTGCAGATGATGGCTACCTACCCACATATAGAGGAAGATCAGAGCCCAGAAATGGATAATGGACAGCCGATAGGAATAGACGGGACGACCGGCCTGCTTGGGCACGAAGTAATACATCATCCCGAGGAACGCCGCGGTCAGGAAAAAGCCCACGGCATTATGGCCATACCACCACTGGGTCATGGCATCCTGAACCCCCGCATGCAGACTGTAGGAAGAAAGACTGAACATGCTGACCGGTACGGCCATATTATTGAAGATATGCAACAGGGCAGTAGCCAGGATAAAGGCGATGAAAAACCAGTTAGCCACATAGATGTGTGGCTGGCTGCGACGGCGCAGGGTCTGCACGTAAATCCAGAAATAGGCCACCCAGGTGACGGCAATCAACAGATCGATCGGCCAGACCATTTCGGCGTATTCCCGACCCTGGGTATAGCCGAACAGATAGGAAATCGCGGCCAGTGCGATCGAGGCCTGCCAGCCCCAGAAGGTCAGATTGGCGAGACCGTCGTTATACAGGCGCACCTGACAGGTCCGCTGCACCACATAATAGGAAGTAGCAAACAGCGCACTCCCTCCAAAGCCAAAGATGACCAGGGTGGTGTGTACCGGACGCAGACGACCAAAGGTGATTTCCGGGATATCAAAGTTCAGAAAGGGCCAGGCCAGTTCGGAGGCAATGTACAAACCTGCGAACATTCCCAGTACACCCCAGACAATGGTCATAATGGTGAACTTGCGCACAATATCGTAGTTATATTGTTCCGCAGCCTGTGCAGTTGAGTGGGCCATATAACGCCTCTTGGTTCTTGGTTGAATCAGGGTAATGATAAGGGAGTTTCCCGCCTGCACCGCCACAGAAAACCTGAGAAAATCCCTCGGGAATATCAAAATATCAGAATATTGTAAAGTATCTGTAAACCGGCAGGCAACTGCCGATCATCTCATCAGTATACACGTGCCATCCGAACCCCCATTAACCGAAGAGATTTGTCCAACTCGACCCCTTATTAACTCATTTTATCCAGGGTTTATGGCCAGAACGCCAGTAGCAAGGGAATGTAATGGTCGATTAGCAACAACGCGAATAGCAACATCAGATAGAGAATGGAATAGCCAAAGGTCTTGATGGCGATTTTAGGATCCCTGTCCGACTGCATGCGAATGGCGTAATAGAGAAATATCCCCCCGAGAATGAGGGCGCCGATAAAATAGAGCCAGCCACTCATCCGGGTAGCAAACGGCAACAGCGTCACGCCAAACATGATGATGGTATACAGCAACACATGCAGCCGGGTGAACTGTACCCCGTGGGTGACCGGTAACATCGGCACATTGACCCTGGCGTATTCCTCGCGTTTATAAATCGCCAGGGCCCAGAAATGCGGTGGCGTCCAGGTATAGATGATCAAAAACAGCAACAGGCTGTCGGGATGGATATGCCCGGTCACCGCGGTCCAGCCCAGTACCGGTGGCGCGGCACCGGCGGCGCCGCCGATCACGATGTTCTGCGGCGTAGCACGCTTCAGGTACATCGTATAAATAAAGGCATAACCGATCAGGGACAACAGGGTCAGCATCGCGGTCAGCGGATTGACCAGATAGACCAGGATCACCATTGAGGCAATGCCAAGCAGGGCGGAGAACAACAATGCCTGTTTGTTGGTAATCGTGCCGGAAGGAAGAGGCCGTTTCGACGTCCTCTGCATCTGGGCATCGATCTTCTGATCCACGATCTGATTGATGGCCGCCGCCGACGCCGCGGCCAGACCGATACCAAGTGTGCCGAAGATCAGTGGCTGCCACGGCACCATCCCCGGTACAGATAGAAACATCCCCACAATGGCTGTGAACACGATCAGCGCCACGACCTTGGGTTTGCACAGGGTATAGTAGTCACACCATAACCGGAAAATATCCGGGCGAACTTCAGACTGTTTGACGGTCTCCCCCATTATGTTCTCCGCGGCTCGAATACCAGGTGGTTCAGGGTCACCAGGGTAAGTAACAATAACGCACCTACACCGTTATGTGCCACAGCCACACCCAGCGGCAGGGACAGCAGGACATTGGCAATCCCCAGGCTGACCTGCAGTAGCAATATGCCCAGCAGGGTCACGCCCATGGGCTGGAGATTTTTACCGAAACGACCGAGCAACAACATCAGGCCCAGTGTCCCCAGATACAAAAAGGTAATCAGTGCGCCAAGACGATGCATAAAGTGAACCGTCACCCGCGCGGTATTGCTCATCACCCCGCCTTCATAGTCCGGCCCGATACCGTGCCAGAAAGTAAAGGCTTCGCCAAAGTCCGTCTGGGGCCACCACTGGCCCTGACAGGTCGGAAAATCGGTGCAATGCAAAGCGGCATAGTTGGCACTGGTCCAGCCACCCAGCATGATCTGGAATATCACGATCAGAAGCCCCACGAAGACCAGTTTTTTCAACCGGCCGACCTGTCTGCCAGCACGTAGCAGGGGGAACAGGTTCATATGCCGCAGGGTTATCCACCACAGCAGGGATAACGTTGCCATCCCGCCCATCAAATGCAACATCACAATCACCGGTTTGAGCTTGATCGTCACAGTCCACATCCCGAGCAAAGCCTGGAAAATAATCAAAGCACTCAAAAATAACGGTAACTTGACTGCCTGTTGCGGATCACGGCGATTACGCCAGGCAACGAAGGCCAGTGTAAATACCAGCAGGCCGAGAATACCGGCAAAATAGCGGTGTATCATTTCCTTCCAGGCCTTGTGCGACTCAACCGGACGTTCCGGATAAAGCGCATTGGCCATCAACACTTCCTGTTCGGACTTCGGCACACCCAGATGTCCATAACAGCCCGGCCAGTCAGGACAGCCCAACCCGGCATGGGACAAACGAACGTAAGCGCCCAAGATTACAACACACAGAGTCAGTACCGTAGCGATCAACCCCAGCCTGGCAAACAACGTTTTATTGTCCATGTTTTATTATCCTGATCGCGCAAACTTAAGCAGCCGTTCCAGATCCCGGATTGCGCCCTTTGGTTCGTAATCCTCGGGATAGCTCATTATCAGATAACCCCGGGGATCCACCAGATACATTGACTGCACAAACGGTCCGGCACCGGTATCATGGTCAAACTGCTCAATCACTTCCTGCAGGTTTCCATCACTCCCATACACAACCTTCAAATCCTGATGGTCAGCCATTACGTCTTGCAGGCTCGCCTGTGGCGCGCCTTCTGTCGAGACATGAATCCGGACCAGCCGTTGCCGATTACCACCCTGGGCCAGACGAATCTGGCGCATCAGGTACAATTCTTCGACACACGCCGAATTGCAACTGGCACCACCAAAATGGATCATCAACCATTTATCGCGCACGTCGGAAAACTGAAAAGATGAACCGTCTTGCTCAGTTAGCGTGACATCCTTTAGCTGACGTGGGGGCTGAATCAGATCACCGTGATTCCGCTCTCCACCTATATCCCATTTATCCATGTTAAAATACAGTACCAGGACAATAATAATCGGCAAAAAGAATACGGCAACCAGCAACAGGAATTCCCGCCGCCCCTTGTTTCGCTGTGCTTTACTTACGTTCATGTTTTGCATGATCAATTTTTCTACTGTTAACGAATATGAATATCAAAACCAGCGCCAGCGCCAGCGCAAACCATTGTACGGCATAACTGGTACTCTTCTCGGGTGAGCTACTGACAATTTTCCAGTCCCTGACAAACCCATGTGGTTCACTTTCACCCAGCTGCATTATATAAGGATACAGCTTGTAGCCTGTTAGCTCTTCAAGCTCATCCACATCCAGCCATTGCACGACCAATGGCCAACTCATGTCGGTATAACTTTGTTCCCCCAGCTTGAGACCAGGCTCTGAGGGCAATTTCAGACGACCTGTCAACGCAACATTATTTTTCGGGGTCGCAATTACCGGAAACCTGTTGCGTTGTAAACGGCTGTCGACCCAGCCGCGATTCACCAGAATATATAGTTCGGAATCACCGATTTGTAATGGCGTCAACACCTGGTAACCCGCATGCTTCTGGTGAACCTGGTTATCCAGCAAAATGTGCTTATCGTCGTCAAACTTTCCACTGACCTTGACCTGTCGATATTCTATTCGACTTGTCGGATCGAGACTGGACAACTCAACAGCAGGCCGTGCTTGTTGCTTTGCATAGCGCTGCTCGATTTCCCGTTTTTCCTGTGCCCGTTCCAGCTGCCAGAAACCCAGGTGCAATAATACCGGCAACAGAACAATTGTTGCGAGCGTCGGCCAGAGACGTGGTCTGAATTCACGATTTCCAAATTGCATTTTATTACCCGCCGTCCATATGCTCATCGCGACATTTTGTTTATACTTTATTTATCAGATAGCGGAGGTAAACATGCTTTTTAAAGCAGCGATTGTCATTGTCCTTATACTGATTTTATTCAGCCTGGCCACTGCCATGTTTTCAATGCTCAAGGGCAACCAGGATTCTACGCGTACCGTCAAGGCTCTGACCCTCCGAATAGCCCTGTCCATCGGGCTGCTGATCTTTATTATGGTCGGGTACTCGCTGGGCCTTATTTCACCACACGCGTTGATATAACGCTACGGTGAATTTTCCCTTTTTATCACGCCTGTCTTGTAACAGGATTGACGAGATGGTGTCGTAACAATCCACAAGACAATTACTAAAATCCGGTAACAAACGCAAACTCTCCCGGTCAGGGCACTATCATCTTGCCATTGACAGCATCACAACAGGTTTATATGCAAAAAAAAGCGCCGCTATCGCGGCGCTTTCCATAGCCATGTTATCGTTTGTTACAACCAGTAGACAAAGATAAACAGACCGAGCCATACCACATCAACAAAGTGCCAGTACCAGGCTGCCGCCTCAAAGGCAAAGTGATGCTTGGCCGTAAAGTGCCCCTTGATTGATCTTAACAACATCACCAGCAACATGATCGCGCCAACCATTACATGCAGACCATGAAAACCGGTCAGCATAAAGAAAGTCGACCCATAAATTCCGGATGACAGTTTGAGATTCAGATCACTATAAGCATGACCATATTCCCAGGCCTGCAGTGAAATAAATACTGCGCCGAGTAACACAGTCAGAAAAAGCCCGGCGATCAATTGCGTACGATTGTTTCTCTTCAGACCCCAGTGAGCCCAGGTAACGGTCAGACCGGACGTCAGCAGGATAACTGTATTGTAAAAAGGGACTCCCCAGGCACCGATAACATCCTTCGGTTTGTCAAAGCCTTCACCCGGCACATCCAGCAAGGGCCAGGCTGCCTGGAAGTTAGGCCATAACAATTCGCCGGTCATGGCATTGTTGCCTGCCCCATCAAGCCAGGGCAATGCCCATTGCCTTACGTAGAACAGGACGCCAAAGAAGGCAGCAAAAAACATCACCTCCGAAAAAATAAACCAGGCCATGCTCATGCGAAAAGAGGTGTCTACCTGCGCATTGTATTGTCCACCTTCACTTTCGGAGATGACTTTGCCAAACCAGCCAAACATCATCACGATGACGATAATGGCGCCGGCGATCATCCACAGGCTGCTGCCACCATGCAACCAACCGGCAAAACCGGCCAGTAGCGTGAACAGACCAACCGAGCCGACAATTGGCCAATGGCTCGGCTCGGGTAAATAATAGCTACCTTGTGCGTGTGACATGGCTACCCCTCTTTTATGCTTATTATGCTAATTGTTATTAGTTCGAATAGACCTGACTGTTTTCAGCAATCGTAATCTGCTTGTTGTTACCTTCCAGCCTGGCGTTTTTATCAGTATCAAAAAATGTATAGCCAAGAGTGATCGTATTGACGTGGTCAGGCAAATCCGGATCAACTACAAATACCAGTGGCATTTCCTTGACCTCCCCCGGCTCGAAAGTTTGCTGGTTAAAGCAGAAACACTCCATCTTGGTGAAATATTTCACTGCCTGGGACGGCGAGAGACTAGGCACTGCCTGTGCCACAACAGTCTGGTCTGTCCTGTTCCTGGCATAAAATTTCACCTGCCTGATTTCACCAGGGTGTAACTTCATGGTCCGGGTCATTGTTTTGAATTCCCAGGCCATATTCTGATTTAACGTAGTCGTAAACTGGACTGTTACTGTGCGATCGAGATCCTTTCTTGCTGCCAGCTCCCGGCCTTTGGCGGAGCCTTTTTCCGCGGTATAACTGCCATCCTGAATCTCCAGAAAGCGACCATTAATACCGAAGGCATCACAGACCATATCGTACAAAGGAACCAGTGCAAACCCAAAGCCGAACATCGCAAACACAACTACGGTCAGCTTGCTTATCAGTCGACCATGTGTTTTTTCGGGATTGTTGTCCTGTGTCATGACCGGTTACCAGTATTTGGCAAAAATCGCGATATAGAATCCCAGGGCAATCAACACCAGGATTGCAATTGTCGATTTTTTTGCTTTCGATCGTGCCACGTAACTACTCATCATACCTGCCTTGTCTGGTCATACGGGGAGACATTTATTACTGCCTCCCCACTTTCGACTTATTTAACCTGTGGTGGTGTTTCAAAGGTATGATACGGCGCCGGTGAAGGAACCGTCCATTCCAGGCCGTCTGCGCCATCCCAGACCTTGTCGGTGGCTTTTTCTCCACCTCGAATAGTCTTAATGAGGATATACAGGAACAGCAGCTGACTGGCACCGAAGACAAATCCGCCGATCGAGGCCATCATGTTGAACTCGGCAAACATCGGGGAATAGTCCGGAATCCGTCGCGGCATACCGGCCAGACCGACAAAGTGCATCGGGAAGAACAGCACATTGACGGAAATGGCTGACAGCCAGAAGTGCCACCTGGCCAGTGTTTCGCTGTACATGTTACCGGTCCATTTCGGCAGCCAGTAGTACACGCCTGCGATAATCGCGAACACCGCACCGGTCACCAGTACATAGTGGAAATGCGCCACAACAAAATAGGTATCGTGATACTGGAAGTCAGCCGGCGCCACACCCAGCATCAGGCCGGTAAACCCGCCAATGGTGAACAGGAACACAAAGGCGATCGCCCACAGCATCGGTGCCTCGAAGGTCATCGAGCCTTTCCACATGGTGGCGGTCCAGTTGAACACCTTGACCGCGGTCGGCACCGCAATCATTACCGTGGCGTACATAAAGTAGAGCTCACCCGCCAGCGGCATGCCTACCGTAAACATATGGTGCGCCCAGACGATGAATGACAGGAACGCAATGGCTGCGGTCGCATAAACCATCGACGCATATCCAAACAGCGGCTTGCGGGCGAAGGTCGGAATAATCTGCGAGACCACACCGAAGGCCGGCAGGATCATGATGTAAACCTCTGGGTGTCCGAAGAACCAGAACACATGCTGGAACAGTACCGGGTCACCACCGCCGGCCGCATCAAAGAAGCTGGTGCCAAAGTTGCGATCGGTCAGCATCATGGTTACCGCACCGGCGAGTACCGGCATAACGGCAATCAGCAGGAAGGCGGTAATCAACCAGGTCCAGACGAACAGCGGCATCTTCATCAGCGTCATGCCCGGCGCGCGCATGTTCAAAATGGTTGCGATAATATTGATGGCCCCCATGATGGACGAGAAGCCGAGCAGGTGAATCGCAAAGATGAAGAAATCCGTGCTGGCCGGCGCAAACGTCGTGGACAATGGGGCATAAAAGGTCCAGCCGAAGGCCGGGCCGCCGCCTTCCATGAACAGGGTGCTGACCAGCATGGTGCCAGCGAACGGCAATATCCAGAATGACCAGTTGTTCATGCGTGGCAGGGCCATGTCCGGCGCACCGATCATCAGTGGAATCTGCCAGTTGGCCAGACCGACGAACGCCGGCATGACCGCCCCGAAGACCATGATCAGGCCATGCATGGTGGTCATCTGGTTAAAGAAGTGGGGATCGACAATCTGCATACCCGGCTGAAACAGCTCAGCACGAATAACCATAGCCATGGCGCCGCCGGTCAGGAACATAATGAAAGCGAACCACAGATACAGGGTACCGATATCTTTATGGTTGGTGGTAAACAGCCAACGCGTAATACCCGTCGGGTGGTGATGCTCGTGTGTCGCAGCTACTGTACTCATTCTTATCTCCTCCGCTACGCCTTAGCGTGCTGCCTTTACGGCTGACGGTTGCACAACGCTGGCGTCGTTGCCCCAGCTTTTACGTTCATAAGTGATAACCGCGGCCAGATCGGCATCATTGAGCTGCGGACCAAAGGCCTGCATTGAAGTCCCGCTCTTGCCATTCAGAACAATATCGATATGGCCTTCAGCCGGACCGGTAGTAATCTCCCCGTCGACCAGCCCCGGGAAAGTACCTGGAATGCCCTGTCCGTTGGCCTGGTGACAGGCAGCGCAGTTGGCTTTGTACACTTCTTCGCCCCGGGCCAGCAGTTCCTCCTCGGCCCATTCCTGGTCGCTTCCGGCACTGGCTGCTGCGGCAGCCTGTTTTTGCTCTGCAACCCAGTCCTGATACTCATTCTCAGCGACCACCTTGACGACGATAGGCATAAAGCCGTGATCCTTGCCACATAGCTCGGCACATTGACCGCGATAGGTCCCGGTTTCAGTCGCTTCGAACCAGCTTTCATTGATATAGCCGGGAATAGCATCACGCTTGACCCCGAGGTCGGGGACCCACCAGGCATGAATCACATCATTTGACGTGGTCAGTATCCGGACTTTTTTGTTAACCGGAACCACGATCGGGTTGTCTACATCCAGCAGATAGTTTTCTACTGTCCGTACATCCACGCCAGAGTCTTTTTGTCGAGCTTCGTTACTGGCTGAATCAAGGTTACTGAAAAAGCTTACGTCTTCATCCAAATATTCGTATTGCCATTTCCATTGCCAGCCGGTCGCCTTGACGGTAACGTCGGCATTGCTGGTGTCCTCTATCTTAATCAGCGTCTTGGTCGCCGGTATGGCAATCAAGACAAGAACCACCAGCGGGACAATAGTCCAGATGACTTCCACGGTGGTACTTTCATGAAACTGCGCCGGTTTCGCTCCCCTGGATTTACGGTGCTTGAAAAGGGAATAAATCATTACCCCGAATACACCGATACCAACGATAGTGACAATCCACAGCACCAGCATGTGCAGGCCATAAATCTCCTTGCCGACGACAGTCACTGTCTCGGACATATTCAGGCCGTATTCTGCAAATGCGCTGCCCGGACCCAACAACAAAACAGCATATAGGAAGCTTCGGAGCTTTCTCGTTATAGTATTTGCCGACATACCTCTACCTCTTCCGGTTGGGAATCACTTGATTTTATTGATTATGGTTTTTCTATGCTCTCGCCACACACGCTTGTTTTAATATTTATGATCAGCCAGAGTGGAAAATTTATAAATTGAATCTTATCTGCTGCCTGAGACTGTTGATTACCTGCTGGCAGCAGGCTTTTGTTTATTCTTGTTTTTCAAATACAACTGCCCCGGCCTGTTTTTGCCGGCCAGCGGAATGCCATCTTTTACAGATTATTATCCATGGTAGTCAGGCGTATCCGGCTCCGCAATAAAAAAGAAAGTATGGGCTTATAACAAACAGATATAAAAGTAACCGCTAATATGATTATCTTCTAATTAGCTATTTGCCGGTTTTCTGCTACCTGCTAACCAGTAATGTACTTTCAGTGGTGTGGCTTGCTTAATGAGCTTAACGATTAACCTGGAAATTGCCAATGAGTTTCATTCATTCAGAATATTACAACAAACTTATATTGATGCTTGCTACCAGTTGTTCGAATTGTTGCGGAGCAAGTGGAGTGCGCTGGTAGGGAATCTGCGCCAGGCAGGGTACAGGAAGACGGGACTCGAGGGTCTGCAGATTGCCCTGTTGAGCCGCAAAATCGGGGTCGACCCCATTGGCGATCCAGCCGACCACCGGGATATTCTGTTGTTCGATACTTTCGATCGTTAGCATTGCATGATTCAAACAACCCAGTCGCATTCCGACTACCAGCACTACCGGCAAGCCCAGCAAGCCAGGTAAATCTGAAACAGAAAAACTGTCATTCAGGGGTACGCGCCAACCACCGACACCTTCGACAATAACCTGATCGCTGTGTCGTTGTAATTGCTCAAAAGCCCGGAGGATCGGTTCACGCTCAATACGAACACCTGCCTGACTGGCCGCCAGATGCGGGGCGATCGGGGGCTCGAACACATAGGGATTGATCAATTCATACGCCAGCGGCAGACCAGACTGCTGTTGTAATTGCAGCGCATCATCATTGACCAGCTGCCCTTGCTGATACTCCCCGCCGCTGGCAACAGGCTTCATCGCGGCGACCCGTAACCCATGCTGTTGCAAAGCCGCGATCAACAAACGGCTGCAAAAGGTCTTCCCGATCTCCGTGTCGGTACCGGTAACAAACACGCCCGGGTATTGTGTCATTGAACTACTCATCGGCCGATGAATTTGACAGGTACTTCACGGGGATCCGCGCAGCTCTGACCACTGGATTCCATTGCCCAGGCATGCCCATATAACACTTCATAACTTACCGGCAGTCGCTGCTCACGGCGAAATTTCTCATAGGCTTCTTTGACCGCCTGCATGCGCCGCTTGCCGGTCAGGCCACGGGCACGTCCCCGGGTAACGTTATGCGCGCCAATTTGTTTTAGATCACGCATGATGGAAAACAGATCCGGATAGGTTACTGTCAGCATTTCCATGTCCATGACCGGGTCGCCAAAACCGTGACGCAACAGGGCATCGCCAATATCATGCATATCAATAAACCGGTTGGTATGTGAGTATGCATCCACTGCCTCAAAACACTGGCGCAACTCGCCAAGGGTATCCGGCCCGAAGGTGCTGAACATTAACAACCCGTTCGGCTTCAGGACGCGACGCATTTCGGCAAAGGTCTGTTCCAGATCCACGCACCACTGGATGGCCAGACTGGAAAAAATCATATCCACACTGGCATCGGCCAGCGGCAGTTGCTCGGCATCGCCGGCTACATACCGAAAGCGGCTGCGCATCTTCTGCCATAAACCCGGTTTGCCCCGGGCCTGACCCAGCATATTCAAGGATACATCAAGTGCCCATATCTCGCTGCCAGGATAACGCTGTGCCAGCGCGGGTAATGTATAGCCCGTACCGCAGCCCACATCCAGCAGACGTTGCGGAACATGTTTTATGTAATCGAGTCGTTCCAGAATGCGATCAGCCACTTCCCGCTGCAATACCGCGGCCTGATCATAACTTTTGGCGGCACGATCAAACGCTGTACGGGACTGCCGCTTGTCGACCATCTGTGCGTCATTATCTTGCATGTAGAAACATCATCACTTGTTGAATAAATGTCTGCGGGTGAGAGACAAACGGCGCATGTCCCGCCCCCTCGATAACCACAGTCTGACTGTCTTCAAATTCGCCTGCCAGAGCTACTGCGGCCGCCGCTGGCACCAGCATGTCCTGTTCTCCCATCACCAGCAGCAGCGGCATCTGGCGGATTCGCGCTAACTGTTCGCGCAAATCCGCCTCTTTCAAAATGGTCAGTCCGCTTTGCAGCGCCGTTACGTTAACCCCGGCCATCTCCAGTACCTGCTGACGTAAGGTACGCAATGCCTCCCGGGCCGACTCACTGCCCTTGACCTGCAGTGCCAGGAAACGTTGCAGAGTCATTCGATGATCTTCGCGCAGTTGTGCCGCGAAGCTCTCCAGCAGTTGTGGCGGCATCGCATGCGGCCAGTCGTCGGCCTGGCTGAAACGCGGGGTACTGGCCACCAGCAGCATTCCCCGAATCTGTTCGGGTCGTTGCAGCGCAATCTGCAGAGCCGCCAGCCCCCCCAGTGACCAGCCCAGCCAGAAAGCCGGCCCGTCCAGTTGCGGCGACACACTTTGCCATATTCTTTCCGCCAGTTGCGGCAAGTCAAACTCACTGTCAGCGTGCTGACTTTGCCCGTGCCCGGGCAAATCCACCAGATGCAGACGGTACTGCGCCTGCAGCGCCTCGCTCACCGTGTACCAGATACCGCTATGCATGCCCCAGCCATGCAATAACACCAGGTCCGGCCCCTGTCCCGTGCGAGTCACCTGAAGTGGTGATGTGTTCGTCATGCTTTATAACACCGTCTCGATCCTGTCCAGCAGCTGCGTGATATCCGCCGGCTCATGCGTGGCCGAAAAAGTAATACGCAGACGCGCCGTGCCCCGGGGCACCGTCGGCGGACGGATCGCGCTGATCAGAATGCCCTGCTGTTTCAACTTGTCACTCAAGGCCAGCGCCCGTTCGGTCTCGCCGACAATCCACGGCTGTATGGGGGTGGTCGATGCACCCAGATCCAACCCCAGCTGCGCGGCGCCGGCACGAAACTGTGTGATCAACTGCTGCAGTTTGTCTCGCCGCCAGGCTTCCGTCTGTACCAGTTGCAGACTGGCCCGGGTTGCCTCGGCCACGGCCGGGGGCAATGCCGTGGTATAGATATAACTGCGGGCCTGCTGAATCAGGCTTTCTATCAGGGCTTCCTCGCCGGCGACAAACGCGCCGAAAGTCCCAAAACCCTTGCCCAGTGTGCCGACCAGAATTGGCACCTCATTGATTCCCAGATCATACTGTTCCAGCGAGCCCCGGCCGCTGCCGCCGATGACACCCAGCCCGTGAGCATCATCTACCATCAACCACGCGTCCTGCTGCCGGGCCCGTTGCGCCAGTGACGGCAACGGCGCCAGATCGCCGTCCATGCTGAACACGCCATCAGTAGCAATCAGCCGGGTTGTTGCCTTGCTGCTGTCCAGCAACTGCTGCAGGTGTTCACTGTCAGCATGCCGGTAGCGTTGCAATCGCGCGCCGGACAATTGTGCCGCATCGATTAGCGAGGCATGGTTGATGCGATCTTCGAATATCGCATCCCTGCGCCCGAGCAAGGCACTGGCCACACCGAGGTTAGCCATATAGCCCGTGGAAAACAGCAGTGCCCGGGGCCGTCCGACGAACCCGGCCAGCTCTTCTTCCAGCTGATGATGTGGCCGGGCATGCCCGCTCACCAGATGTGCCGCCCCGCTGCCCACGCCGTACTCATCGACGCCGCGTTTGAACGCCTGTTTAACCTCGGGGTGATTGGCCAGACCGAGATAATCATTACTGCAGAAATTCAGATATTCGCGCCCGTCAATCACCACCCGCGGCCCCTGTGGCCCCTCCAGCACCTGCCGCGAGCGATACAAATGCCGCGCCCGGCGTTCCTCAAGACCTTCCTGCAACTTCTGATAACTGACCATAAAAAGAGATTAACGCAGAGGCGCAAAGGCGCAGAGGTCGCAAAGAATGGAATAAAATGATTCGTGTACCATCAACGCCGTTTTCATTTTGGTCGTCCTCTTTCAGTCGCGCTGGTCATCAAAAAGAACTCCAACCGGTGCTATTAACTGCCTGGTAACCCGGTACGACAAGAACAATCAAATAATAAATCCTCTGCGTTCTTTGCGCCTTTGCGTTATGAATTTTTTAAACCGCCTGGATGCCGAGTTTGTCGAACAGTTGCATATCGTGGTCGGCACCGGGGTTGGGGGTAGTCAGCAGTTTTTCGCCGTAGAAGACCGAGTTGGCGCCGGCCAGGAAGCACAGTGCCTGCATTTCATCGGACATCTCCTCGCGTCCGGCCGACAGGCGCACGTAGGATCCGGGCATCAGGATCCGGGCCACGGCAATGCTGCGCACGAATTCGATGTGGTCGAAATCCCCGGCTTCCTGCAGCGGCGTGCCTTCCACGCGTACCAACATGTTGATGGGCACGCTTTCGGGATGCTGCGGCTGATTGGCCAGTTGTTGCATCAGCCGGGCACGATCATAACGGCTCTCACCCATGCCGAGGATGCCGCCGCAACAGACATGCATGCCGGCATTGCGCACGTGTTCCAGGGTATCGAGGCGATCCTGGTAGGTCCGGGTAGTGATTACCTCGCCGTAATATTCCGGCGAGGTATCCAGGTTATGGTTGTAATAATCGAGTCCCGCTTCCCTGAGCCGCCGGCTCTGGCTTTCGGTCAGCATCCCCAGGGTCAGGCAGGTTTCCAGTCCGAGATCCTTGACCGCCCGTACCATCTCGATGACCGGCTCCAGATCCCGATCTTTCGGGCTGCGCCAGGCCGCGCCCATGCAAAAGCGGCTGGAGCCATTGGCTTTGGCCGCCTTCGCGGATTCGATTACCTCTTCCAGGGGCATGAGCGGTTCGACTTCCAGGCCGGTATCGTAACGAATGCTTTGCGGACAATAACCGCAATCCTCCGGACATTTACCGGTCTTGATGCTCAGCAGCGTGCTGACCTGCACCTGGTTGGGCTCGAAATAGTGGCGGTGTACCTGCTGGGCATGGAACAGCAGATCATTGAATGGCAGATTGAACAGGCCATCGATCTCCTCGACCTGCCAGTCATGGCGAAGATTGTTATCGATCGTGGTAGCGCTGGCGATTTGTGACATTTAGTTCTCCCCTTCCCCGTACGTGTCTTGCCAGGGCTCTTGTTGAATGCGATACAGCTCCCACAGCGACCAGGGGATCAGAATCAACGCGACGATACCGCCGGTGATGATCCACAACTGCCACTGTGTGCCATAAAAGGTACCTACCGGGATGACGATGCCGAATGCCCCATAAAACCGGTAGGCCGCCTGCTGGGTGTAATGCCCGACCCGCTCATTGGGATGGTGGCGGGCGATGGTGTAGACCGCGATGGAGACACCAAACCACAAAATCGGCGGCACCACCATCAGAATAAACATGAAAATCAGAGTCATGGCGGGCGGCTCCCCCAGCAGGATCCAGGGCGCCATGATCAGCCCCGGCGCCACGGCAATGATATTGCCGATATTGAACAGGCGCGCCATCCGGCGACAACTGTCAGCACTGATAAAATAGCTTGAAGTGCTGTTTTGCGATTCCACGGCGCATGACTCTCGGCTAGACTGGGGGGCAAGGAACCGCATAATAGACACCCCACCGCCGGTGTCAACTCGCAAGGATGCGCAGAGTGAACAACTGGTTAAATTTCGAGCTTTTTCGGCCGATCTGCTGGCTCTGCCATGCACCGCTGGCGCCCGGCCAACCCCTGTGCGCCGCCTGTCTCGCCGCCCTGCCGCACAATCAACATGCCTGCCACCGTTGTGCCCTGCCTACGGCCCCCGACCAGACCCTGTGTGGCCAGTGTCTGGTCCGTCCACCGCACTATCAACAGGCGCTGATTCCCTTCGTTTATGCGCGTCCCATCGACCAGTTGATTACCGCTTTCAAGTTCCAACAGCGGCTGCAATATGCCCGCCTGTTGGGCGAATTGCTGAGCGAGCTCCTGCCACCAAATCGCCTCGCAACGCTGGATGTCCTGTTGCCGGTCCCCCTGCATCCGCAACGTCTGCGTGAACGGGGCTACAATCAGTCACTGGAGATCGGTCGTTTCCTCGCACGGCAGTACCAGTTGCCTTTGCCGGTGCATCTCTGTCACCGGGTTCGTCCAACCGCCGTACAGAGCAGCCTGCCTCTGGCGCAACGGGCGAGGAATCTGCACCGGGCATTTTATACCCATGCCGATCTGCAAGGTTGCGCCATTGGGATCATTGACGACGTGGTCACCAGCGGTCATACCGTTAACGAACTGGCCCATTGCCTGCAATGCGCCGGGGCGGGGCCAATCACCGTCATCGCGGTTGCTCGTGCTGACTTTCCACGCTGAAACGCCGGTATCTTCACCGAGTGACGAGCGCTGGAATTAACGCAAAAAGCGTAAAGAGCGCAAAGAAGATAATGATTTATTGTTGTGGGGTGAATAAAACGGCGTCCAGCATGGACATAATCACCGAACAGTACCGGAAAAACAGTAAATGGAATCGTCGCTGGATCCGGTATGTTCAAGGCAGTGGGCGAGCAGGATACATCCTTCTGTTTTAAGGTTATTGCCTGCAACCCGCCCCCAAGATCAGAAATCCATGAACAGATCGAGGAAGATGCCTCTGGATTCATATTCCAGTGGGGGGGCGGTCTGGCCGTTATCCAGGGAATATTGCTGGTGTCGCCAGCCGCCTTCAAGCCCGAGGCCGCGATGCCATTTGTATTGCAGCTTGGCCTGATAATCAAAGGCACGGGCCCGTTCGCTATCGCGATGGCTGCCTTCCAGTGAAGCCGACAATCCGTCAAACGGCAGTTCGAACAGGGCGGTGGCATAAAACATGGGAATGGCCTGGTTGAAATTATGTACGGCAGCCGGGCCTTCCGCCTGCGGATAACGACCTGTCGCTTCGAGATACTTGATATTGAGCCCCAGATCCAGTGACATACCGTGCGCCGTACTGACCGGATAGAACAAGCGGGTGTCATATTCCTGCAAACGATCGGCCGTACCGGCCGAGGCCGAAAGTGCGTCCACGTTCTGTAACCGGGGTTGCAGAATAGTCTGGCGGGATTCGCTGTCGTCATGCAGCTGCAGGGTCCGCCGGGTTTCTGCATCCAGGTTCAGACTAAACTGCGGCAAGTAGCCCGGCTCATGCTCACCGGCATACAGCGGCGGTGCCATGAGCAGCAGGCTCACGGCGACACTGAGCAATCCGGCATTGAGATACTTGATCAGGAACATGGGCAAGGTCGGCAAGAATTCGTTGCCACTGATTATAGAACAGACCACCAGCGCAAACCACTCGCCAAAACGTGACCTGGTGCGGAATTTACAATCCCGCAGCCGCCAGCGCGCTCAGTCGTTTTTCGGCAAACTCTTTAAGATTTCCCGGCAGGGCCGGGCTGTTCCTGGCCCGTTTATAGGCAGAGCGTGCCTCGGTGTATTTCTGCAGCTGTTCCAGGGAAATCCCCAACCCGATCCACCAGTTCCCCTGACGGGGGTTGAGCCGCAAAAGATCCCGGTAGGTTGCCGCGGCTTTGAGATGGTAGCCCGCCTGCTGATAGATCGCCGCCAGCAGGGCATGATAATCACTGTCCACCCCCATCTGCGGCGGCTGACGTTCGAGCACGGTGATGGCCTGCGCCGCTTTGCCCTGCTTGAGCAGAACCCGGGCGTAAAGTTTGGCAAACGTACTGTTCTGCGGCGCCAGGGACACACCCTCTTTCAACAAGGTGGCCGCTTCCACATAACGCCCGCTTTTAATATAAACCCCGGCCAGCAGCTCCCGGGCCCTGTGATGTTGCCGGTAATGCTGCAATGCTTCCCGCAAGTGGCGTTCGCCGGCTTCATTTTGATCCCGGCCGAGTAATTGATAACCCTTTTTGTATGCCAGCTCCGCGCGCTGTTCATCGCTCAATGGCCGACTGCGCTTGGTGACCGGTTGCGATGCCCTGTTCGCCGTATCGGTCTGCGCCGAACGGCGTTCGGGCCGTGACGAGGCGGATTCCGGCTCGGGCCTGGCGGCCGGTTTATTCTGCGACGGGTCCGCAGTTTTCGGCGCGGCGTTTTCCTCGGTCGCATCCTGTTCCGCCGTTGCCAACCCGGACCTGACTCTCTCAGTGGGTGGAGCAGTTTGCTCGCCGTCCGCTTGTGGCAACGGGGCGGTTTCGACCGCTTGCACCGGGGCCGTGGCGACCGGCGGCGCGCTTGCCCCGGACGATTGCGGCACATTGAAATAGAACCAGCCAAGCACACCGACGACCACTACCAGTAATACCAGTGCCGCAGTCAGGGTATAAATCAGATAGGGCGGACGCCGACGGGACACCGTATACCGATTCACGCCTTGCAACGTACCGTCCGGCGATGCCACCGAATCGGCCCGCCGTTTTTCCAGATCCTTGAGCATCTGGTTAATCAGGCTCATAAACTGACTCCCGGCAACCTGTCACCCTGCCAGTAGAACACTATAACCGACACCAGCACGGTCACCGCAACCAGCCACCACGACCAGTAGCGCCGAGGCGGACGTGACAGCTGGGCATCCTCGGTATCCCTGACCGCCAGACGCATATGTTGCTCGTCAACCGTGGTATCGCCCCGTCCATAGGCGGCCATCATCGCTTTGTGTGACAGAATATTGATCAACCGCGGTATACCGCGACTGCATTTATATAACGTGCGCATCGCCCCGTGCTCGAATAGTCCGCCTCCCTGGTAGCCGGCCACCACCAGCCTGTGAGAGACATAGGAATCGAGTCCCTCGCGATCGATCGGCTCCAGTCGATAGGAGAAACTAATGCGTTGCTTGAGCTGACGAACCTGCCGGGTATTCAGCCGATCATCCAGTTCCGGCTGACCAAACAATACCACCTGCATCAGCTTGTATTTTTCCGTTTCCAGGTTGGTCAACAGGCGCAGAGTCTCCAGGGTATCGGTCGGTATGGCCTGAGCCTCATCCAGACATAACACAACTTTACAGCCTTCAGCAGTCAGTTCAATCAGTCGATCACTGATCAGCTTTTGCAACTGGTACTGTCCGTAAGGCCGGTTAGACAGGGTAACACCCAACTCCGTAGCCAGGCCGGCCAGCAGACCGGAAGGTGTCACCATCGGATTGGGAATATAAGCAGTGAAAAAATCCTTATCCAGTGTGTTGAGCAGCTTGCGACACAGTAATGTTTTACCGGTGCCGACCTCGCCGGTCACTTTGATAAATCCCTCACCACTGCGCAGGGCTACCAGCAAGGTATTCAGGGCGTCGGCATAATGCCCGTAAGAAAAAAAATAGGCCGTATCCGGAGTTATCGAAAAGGGCACTTCCCGCAGTCCGAAATGTTGCAGATACATCATGTTCTTGCGCCCATTTTTTGCCTACTATCGGTTACGCATCTGCCGTATCCGTTCCTGCGAGGAACGAACCGCATCGGACCACGTATCATCTCCTTCGACCAGTACCGGCTTGAGCAAAATGATCAGTTCGCTCTTGCGAGTCACTTCACGGGTATGACGGAACAGACCGCCAATCAACGGCAAATCGCCGAGTAACGGCACCGAGGCATCCTCATCGGTGACCGAATCCTGCATCAGCCCCCCGATGACAACAACCTGGCCACTGCGAGCACGGATAATGCTGTCTGATTCCCTGATAGTACTGATTGCCAGCGGCACACTGAAGTTGGTGCTCGAGGAGACACTGATATTTTTGGTTTTTTCGGTGACCGTACTGACTGACGGATGAACATGCAAAATGATATTGCCGTCATCGCTGATCTGGGGGATCACATCCAGCGCCACCCCGCTGAAGAACGGCGTCAGTTCCACGTTACTGCTGGTGGTCGAGGTCCCGGTGGTAATGTCGGTGTTGGAGGCGACGTCGGTGATAAAGAACTCATCCTCGCCAACCTTGATGACCGCCTTCTGATTGTTAATGGTCGAGACCTTCGGACTGGAAAGGACCTGTACATCACCCTGGGTCTTGAGCAGTTCGATAAAGGCAGCAAAATCGTTACCGATGTTCAGCGCCATGGAGAAAACGCCGCCAAAAGCCGAAGCCGCCGAGCCATCCACCTGGTTGAGGGCGCTGGGATTGAGATTCCCGTCACCGCCGGCAGTATTCGCCACGCCCGAGCCGCCGAAGACACTGCCGCCGCCGGTCTGGTTGATCAAAAAGCTGTTATTGGCCGTATCGTGCAGAGCTGACCAGTTGATACCGCTTTGAAACCGCTCATTGAGTTCGACTTCGATAATCCTGGCCTCAAGAATGACCTGCCGTTGAACG
Organism: Thiohalophilus sp.; assembly: GCF_046483665.1. Taxonomy (GTDB): domain Bacteria; phylum Pseudomonadota; class Gammaproteobacteria; order UBA6429; family Thiohalophilaceae; genus Thiohalophilus. Next base: position 72,849 of record NZ_JAWOCR010000039.1, read on the forward strand.
ACATTCTGGGTGGATTTGATAAAGCGTTCCACCGCGCGCAGTTCCGCCGGCATGGCATTGACCACGACCAGTCCTGACTGGCGATTGACCACCACATTGCGCCCTTCCTTGTTGCCCACGATAGTCTTCAGGGCGGACTCCATACCCTTCCAGAAATCCGACTCGGATTCGGTGTTGATGGAACTGCCGGAGAGGGTATTGGTCTGCCCGCCCGGCTGGTTGATATTGCTTCCCCCGCCGGCCAGCCCTCCCGTACTTCCTGTCCCGCTGGCCGGGGCATTCTCGGTGACTTGCCCGGAACTGACCCGCAGGTTGGAGACCCCTTTGCGCTTGATGTCCAGATAATCAAGACTGAAAATACGGGAGGTCAGCGTATTGGGAAACACCCTGAACCCGGTGCGGGTCTGGTCATAATCATAACCATAGACATCGCGCACGACTTCCATCACGTCAGCCACCGTCACATTCTTCAAATCCAGCGTAATGCGCCCGTCCACATCCGGGTGCATCACCATGTTGTGCGGTGTACCTTCTACCAGTTCCATGAAAAAACGCCGCACGTCGGCGCGATTGACCTTGATATCAAAACGCGGCTCGGTATCAATGCCGCTGCTGTCGGGCAACTGCAGATGAAACTCCGGCATCAGGGCCTCGCTGATACTGGCCGGGGCGTCACCCTGTCGATCGGCCGAACGGGCTCCCGCTTCATTGAGCGCCTCGTCAATCGATTCCAGCGTCGCCGGTGGCGGCTGGGTACCTGCACAGGCGACCAGTTGCGCGATACAACCGGCGACGAGGGTCATTTTCAGTGTTTTTGTCATAGCATGTTCCAGCACGATTACCTGCTCCGCGGCCAGGCCGCGATCATTGTCTAGCGAAACTGTTTGCGAATACCACCCGGCACCAGCCGGATGACGAACTCTTCCTGTTTGTAGCGCAACTGTACATATCCCGGCTGAATTGCCAGCACCCTGGCGCCGTGGACGCTGTCGCCCTCCCGCACGCGCTTGCCGTTGATCACAGCGATACGTTGCCGCTCGCCGATCTTGATGGTATCGACATGCCAGCTGGGCGCCGTGGATTTACCCCCTGGCACATACAGTCGATACCCCGGCGGCCGGGTTGGATCATCCAGCCGGGCGTTCACCGGCACGGCAAACACCAGTCCCAATATCAATAATCCTGTGGCGGTTCTGTCAAACACCGATCCAGCCCTCTTCCAGACTCAGTGTATGCACAGTAATGGTCACACTGGAAACCGGATAACTTTTCACCTGCAGTTGCAGACTGTCCCAGTAAAAATCCCATTTCAATTCCTGCAATGCCTTGAGGTACTCCAGCGTACTCAGGTAACTACCGCTGAATTCGATCTGCATTCCATGACGGTATACTCCGGAGTCGGGATAGTCACCTTCGCCATCCGCGGACAATTCGAGCAACGGTTGAATCGGCAGATTACGCACCGCGATCAACTTGAGATCGGTTTTTTGCGTCAACACCGCTTCCAGTACCTGCGCCATCTGCGCCGGACTGATCAGACTGGCGGTTTTTTCCTGCAGCCGGGCATCGACCTCGGACAGTTGCTCCTGCAATTTTTCCTGACGCCGACGGTTGGCCTGATCGGGATCGCGCCCTGACTCACTGTTCATCGCCGCAATCTGTTGTTCGAGGGCCGCAATCTGCGAATCGGCGGTCTGTATGCGGTTACCGAGGCTCTCGTTCTCCCCGGTCTGGACCAGATAGATAAACTCCAGCCAGACGATGCCGATCACCAGCAGGGCCCCCACGCCCAGAATAAGGCGCTCGCGTAACGTCAGCGCATCAAATCGTTCAGCCCACTGTTGCAGTGTCTGCTTCATTCGGCCGGCTCCTGCTTCACCCGGCTTTGCAACTGAAAGTCCATGTGTCGGGGTTGCTCCGCATTGCGGCTGATGGACAGGTTATCGAATTCGGTACCGGCGAAAATCGTCTCCGCAGACAGTTTCTGCAAATAATTCGGCACAGACTCGGGCTTGAGACTGCGCCCCTGCATATCCAGGCGTGTACCACCCTGGCGCAGGGCCAGTTCGGTCAACCACAAACCATCGATGCGCTGGCGTGCCAGTCCCGTCAAATGTTCCACAAAGCCATCGGTATTGCCGAAGCGCTTGCCCGACAGCGCCTGCAGAATCTGTTGCTTGGCCGCCAGCTCGTTATTCAGGGCTTCGACGGCCTCCTGCAATTGCCGATCGCCCTGGCGAGCTTCAAGTTTCTGGCGCAGTGTCGCGACCTGTTGTTCCAGTTCGGCCTTGCGCTGCTCCCGTTCGGCCAGCTTGGTATTGAGCCCCTGGTGCTGCCACTGCAAAAATCCGGAGACCAGCGCCAGCAACACGATCAGGCCCAGCACCGCCAGGCCCACCTGCCGTGCGGAAACCGGCTGCTGCTGCTCGCGGAAGATGTCCTGGTAGAGATTGATCTGCTGATTGGCCATCATGTTCCCGGCTCCCGCAGGGCGGCCCCGATGGCCAGCAACGTTTCGGCCCGGGTGTTTCGATCCGGCAGGGATTCCGCCTCGACCAGCTCACCCAGTTCCAGCGGTTTGATCTGAACTCCCAGGTTACTGCTCATGTATTCGAGCAACTCCGGCAGCGGCCTCGGGGTCGGGGCCAGCGCCAGATGGCCGATGGGTGGCAACCCGAAATGGCTTTCGAAATAATCCAGCGAGCGCTGGACTTCCAGCACGATGGTGTCAAACGCGCGCTGTTGATCCGGTGAAATGTCGGCCTCCAGTTGCAGGTCGCTGTCACCGTCTGCCGTGGCGGTGGACGATTCGAGCATGCGATAACCGACATCCAGTTCCCGCGCCAGATAAATCGCCCCTTCGCGGGTCAGGGTCAGCAGGCCCGAATCGGGGCCCAGCGACAACATGGCCACTCCGCGGGCATCCTCGGGCAGGCGAACGGCCAGATTGCGTTGCGCCAGCTCGGGAATATCCACGCAGCACAGATCCGCGCCGGCCTCCTCCAGTTCATCGATATACTGCTTGACCCGATCCTGATGCGCCGCTACCACATAGACCATGGGCCGACGGCCGCGCTCCTGCTGACCGGGGATAGTAAATACATCCAGCACCGCCTCATTGATATCGAACTCGAGCCGGTCCTTGATGCGCCAGCGCACTGCCGCCTGCAACTCGTCTTCGGCCACCTCCGGCGCCTCGATCATTTGCAGGTCAAACTCGCCGTGGTTGAGCACGGTGCTGACCCGCATGCCGTTCAGGTCCTCTGCGTCCAGTAATCTGGCCAGAGCCCGGGGGCGTTCAGCGAGGGGGACAGCCACAAACTCACACGCAACCAGTACCGGTTGCTGTGCCTGATGACGTACGGCCGCCACGGCGATGCCCTGATCGGAAAGATGCACTCCGACCAGTCCCGGTACCGCCCTGGATTTTTTCAGCCATCCGAACAGGGAACACCCCCTTGTTTAGTGGGAAACCCGGAATCCCTTCAGTAATTACCCGATGTTTCTGGCATCGAAGTTATGACCGGCTCTTCATGTCCAGCTGGAGAAATCCGGCCTAACTTATTGTAGTATATAGTATTGTAGTGCAATTTACAGTCCGGGCAGGATTCCTTCCTGTTAAGCCCGGAATTCAGCTCCAGGCATAGGCCACCAGCAACCCGGTAAATACGGCCCCGCCCAGCCAGCTGTTATTCAAAAAGGCGCGGAAACAGGCTGCCGGTTCCCGCTCCCGGATCAGGTACTGCTGGTACAGGACAAAACCCAGCGCCACGAGCAGGCCTGTATAATAAGGTGTTCCCAATGCCAGCTGGCCGCCCAGCAGCAGCAGCCCCAGCAAGACCAGCCCCTGCAGCAAACCGACGATCATCCGATCCGCGTCGCCGAACAGGATGGCGGTGGATTTGACCCCGACTTTCAGATCGTCCTCACGGTCAGCCATGGCATACATGGTGTCGTAGGCCACCGACCAGACCACGTTGATCACAAACAGTAGCCAGGCCACTTTCGGCACCTCGCCGGTCTGGGCGGCGAAGGCCATGGGAATCGCCCAGCCGAAGGCCATACCCAGCACCACCTGCGGCAGATGGGTATACCGCTTCATGAACGGATACAGAGCCGCCAGCGCCACCCCGACGAAGGCCAGATAAATCGTTAGCCGATTCATGGTCAGCACCAGCAAAAAAGCCGCCAGGCAGAGCACCACGAACAGTCCCAGGGCCTCGCGCGGCTGCACCTTGCCACTGGCGAGGGGCCGTTCGCGGGTGCGCGCCACATGCGGGTCGAACTCGCGATCGGCATAATCGTTAATCACGCAACCGGCCGAGCGCATCAGGATCACGCCCAGCACAAACACCACGAACACTTCCAGCCGCGGGAATCCCTCGGCCGCTATCCAGAGCGCCCACAGGGTGGGCCATAACAGCAGGAAAATACCAATCGGTCGGTGCAGGCGGGTCAGTAGAAAATACTGATACAGGCGGTCGAGAATCTGTTCGCGGTTTATCACCGGTCGCTGCGAATTCATTCAACCTCTGTCGTGTGCCGGGCCAAGGTGGATGCCGAATTGTAACAATAATCCAGAGGTATACGGAATCAGAATCTGTCAAAGACGAAGTTCACAGTTTTTCAATTGCGGGCAGAAAAATTTCGTTCACCAGCAGTGGCCTGGCCGCCAGGTAAAACAGCGAACGGCGCCCCCAGATTTCTGACGGCGGGGCATCGAGCCGTTGCACGGCCGTCTCAAACAACCGTTCACCGGGCTGCAGGCGGGTGAACTCCATCGGTTCGCGATGCATGCGCGGGTCGGCAAACAATACCGCGCCCAGCGGGCGGGTACCCAGCACAGCCAGATGCCTTTGGGCACCGGCCAGCGTGGCCCGGGGTATAATGGTACGGGCAAACACGCAGGGTTGGTCGCCACAATACAGATAGACCTGGCGCACCAGCGCGACCTGCCATGCCGGCATGGCCAGACGGCGACGTTCATTGAGCCGGGGACGCTGCCAGCACTGCTCCACCACCTCGACCCGGAAAGTACTACCACAGGCCTGTTGCAAACGCCGGGTCAGCGAGCCCTTGTCGAATAACCAGGCCTGTATCGGGGGCAGAGTACCGGGTAACAGCTGTTCGCGCCGACGCCAGACCGGTTCACAAAACGTGTGCAGGCAACGTCTCATCGACCCATCCCCACCTCAGACACTGCCATAACGCACGGCCTGGCCCACCCAGCGTTGAATCAGCGGCGTGACGGCTTCGGGACGATCCCTGAGCAGCTGATCGCTCAGCTGGATCACGGTGGGCATCAGCGCTTCATCACGTTGCAGGTCGGCGATTTTCAATTGCAGCATCCCGGTCTGGCGCGTACCCAGCACTTCGCCGGGACCGCGCAGTTCCATGTCCTTGCGCGCGATTTCAAACCCGTCGTTACTGCGGCGCATCACCGCCAGTCGTTCACGCGCATTGGTTGAAAGCGAGCCATGATACATGAGAACACAGGCACTCGCCCGGCTACCTCGCCCGACCCGCCCGCGCAACTGATGTAACTGGGCCAGGCCGAGCCGTTCTGCGTTTTCGATGATCATCAGCCCGGCGTTGGGCACATCCACCCCGACTTCGATCACGGTAGTCGCCACCAGTAAATCCAGCTCGCCGGCCTTGAAACGGGTCATGACCGCTTCCTTGTCGGCCGGCTTGAGCCGCCCGTGTACCAGACCGATACGCACATCGGGCAAGGCCTCCGCCAGCACCTGCGCCGTCTCCTCCGCCGCCTGGCATTGCAATGCTTCTGACTCCTCGATCAACGTGCAGACCCAGTAGACCTGGCTGCCCGCACGGCAGGCCTGGTGAACCCGTGCCACCACTTCGTCACGTCGGGTATCGGGAATCACGACGGTCTCCACCGGTGTGCGCCCCGGCGGCAACTCGTCGATCACCGAACAATCGAGATCGGCGTATACTGCCATGCTCAGAGTACGGGGAATCGGTGTCGCGGTCATGATCAGCTGATGCGGCAGAACATCGTTCCGGCGCCCTTTCTCACGCAACGCCAGGCGCTGATGCACGCCGAAGCGGTGCTGCTCGTCGATGATCACCAGCGCCAGATCATCGAACATCACCTCCTCCTGGAACAGGGCATGAGTTCCCACGGCGATAGCCGCCTGGCCCGAGCTCAGCTTCTCCAGCGCCGCGCGTCGCTCACCCTGCTTCGCCTTGCCCGACAACCAGGTCACGTTAATCCCCAGCGGCGCCAGCCACTGATCGAAGTTGCGATAATGTTGTTCGGCCAGGATCTCGGTGGGTGCCATAATCGCCGCCTGGGCGCCGGTCTGTACCGCCGCCAGCGCCGCCAGCGCCGCGACCACCGTCTTGCCCGAACCGACATCGCCCTGTACCAGGCGCTGCATCGGTACCCCCTGCTGCAAATCCCGATCTATCTCGTTCACCACCCGTTGCTGCGCGCCGGTCAGCTCAAACGGCAACGCCGCCAGGAATCGTTCTCCCGGCTCATTATGTACGCACAGGATTCGCGCCTGATGGGTCTGGCTGCGCTGGCGCAACTGACGCAAACTCAGCACATGTGCCAGCAAATCCTCGATGATCAACCGTTGCATGGCCGGGTGTTGCGCTTCCAGCAGCTCATCCAGGTCCGCTTCCACCGGCGGCTGATGGACATACAAAAGCGCCTGTTTGAGCCCCGGCAGGCTTTCACCATTTAGCAGTTCGGCCGGTAACAGTTCGGGCAATTGCAAGCGGTCCGAACGCAACAACGCCAGCGCCTGATGCATGGCATTGCGCAGGGTCAGCTGATGCAGTCCCTCGGTGGCCGGATAGATCGGTGTCAGACTCGGCTCAACCTCGGGGGCCGACGCCGGTTCGATCATACTGAATTCGGGATGCACCATCTCCAGTCCGGCACTGCCCCGGCGAACCTCGCCGTAGGCCCGTAACCAGTTACCTCGAGACAGGCTTTCCTGTTGACGGGCATTGAAATGGAAAAAGCGCAGGGTGATAAATCCGGTGCGATCGCTCAGCCGCGTCAACAACATGCGCCGACGGGCAAACTTGATCTCGCTGAGCTGCACTTCCCCCTGAATCACCGCATGCACGCCGGCACGTAATGCCCCCAGCGGGGTAATCCGGGTCCGGTCCTCGTAACGCAACGGCAGGTGAAACAATAACTGCTCCACCGACTCAATGCCCAGGCGAGCAAAGCGCTCGGCCATCTTGTCGCCGATCCCTTTGAGACGGGTCAGGGGGGTTGCTGAAACAGCGTGAGTGCTACTGGCCATGAAGTCTGCCCGAACCTTCCCTGTCTGGTCTGAAATTGCTATATATCCGAGTCATTCTATCTGAAATGTCACTTGTTCGTGCCATCAGCCCGGCATCTCTAAATATCCGCCGGCCATTGCCGATAACTCTGGGAACCTGAGTAGTATACCCGGAACCATGAAAAGTCAGCGCCCTCTCTCGCCCCAATCCCTGCTTTTGGCCAGCTTTGCCCTGGTCATTCTTCTCACCTTCAGCCTGACCGGGATTAGCCTCTATTACCTGATCAATTACGGTACCAACATGACCCGGGCCGTCCACGCCCAGAATCTCAAGCTGAATTATGCCTATACCATGCGCACTGCCGCCAGGGAACGAGCGCTGGCGCTGTTTGCCAAGGTGTCTTCCGAGGATCCGTTCCAACGCGATCAATTTCTGCAAAGAGTACTCAAGCAGGGTTCAATCTTTATCAAGGCACGCAAAAACCTGGAACAACTTGAGCTATCCGGGCACGAAGCACAGCGATTGGAACGAGTCATTGCTGCTGCAGACAATACGGCCCAATACACTTATCAAATCATCGAATTACTGCGGCAGGAGAAACTCAAGCCGGCCCGGCAGATAATGATGCAAAACATGCTCCCCAATATCGAGATACTTCTCGAACGCCTGGACAGGATGATTGCCCGGGAACAGTCAAAATATCAGTCTACTTTATCGGATGCTGCCAGCGCGTTTGAATCCAGTTTAAATATCCTGATTCCGCTGGGTATGATTATAATACTGCTGATCACTCTGATCGCGGCGTATGTTTTCGTAAAAACCAGTCACTTCGTTCGCGAGTTGTCGAACTTCACGGGCAAACTGAAACTGCAGGAAAAGCGTGAGCGGCTTATTCTGCAAGGGGTGTTCGATGCTGTCATCACCACGGATGAGCGCGGCATTATCCAGGACTTCAACACCCGGGCACAGCAAATGTTCGGTTACTCACAGCAGGAAGCACTCGGTGAAAACATCAGCATCATCATGCCAGAGGAACATAGTAAATCGCATGACAAGTACATGAAGAACTATACTTCAACCGGTAAAACCACGGTAATGGGCAAGGGCCGCGAACTGCTGGGCAAACGCAAGAATGGTTCTGTCTTCCCGATTGAAGTCGCCCTGACCGAGTGTCGACTCGATGACTCAAAAATCTTTATCGGAACTATACGCGACATTACCCGACAAAAAGAATATGAAGCGGACCTACGCGCAACACAGGCAGAACTCGAGAAACGCGTCGAACAACGTACCTGGGAACTGCAGAGAGCCAACGAGAAACTGGAACAACTGGCCAATTTCGACACCTTGACAGGCCTGCCCAACCGCTTCCGGTTTACCACCCGTTTCAAACAGGAATTGTCCAGCGCGCGTCGCCATCAGCATGAACTGGCACTTTTATATGCAGATATTGATGGCTTTAAAGAGATCAACGACACTTTCGGTCACGAGTCCGGCGACATACTTCTGCAAGAGATGGCGGCACGTCTGAGAAGTGTGGTCCGTGAAGAAGATACGATTGCCCGGATCGGAGGTGATGAGTTCACGCTGATCGCCGTGAATATCGACACTCCCAACGATGCCATCGTTATCGCAGAAAAAATCATCGCCATAATCAACCAACCGCTGAAGCTAAAGGACAATGCGATCGATATTGGCGTTAGCATCGGTATCAGCTGTTTCCCCAAAGACGGTACTGATATGGACTCACTGACGCGTCATGCCGATCTCGCCATGTACCAGGCCAAGCAAACCGGCAAGAACCGCTATTATGTTTACCACCCGAATCTGAAATAACGGGGTTAGTTACTCGACTACCATAATAGCATCCATCTCCACCTCGGCTCCTTTGGGCAGAGAAGCCACACCAATCGCGGCGCGGGCAGGCCAGGGCTCGTCGAAGTATTCGCTCATAATCTCGTTGACCGTCGGGAAGTGACTCAGGTCGGTCAAAAAGATATTCAGTTTGGCAATATCGTTCAGACTGCCACCAGCGGCCTGGCATACCGCGCTCAGGTTGTCGAACACCCGGCGGATCTGACCGTTGATATCACCGGTCACCAGTTCCATGCTCTCGGGAATCAGCGGTATCTGGCCGGACAGATAGACGGTGTTATCGACCTTCACCGCCTGGGAATAGGGGCCAATGGCGGCCGGGGCGTTATCGGTATGGATGATTTGGCGAGTCATACTTAACTCCTGTGATTAAACCTATACTTATTACACAAAAAAATTGTCTCTCGCAAAGACGCAAAGCCCGCCACGTCATATGAATCTGGCTACCTGAAATTAACGTCAACCGACTTGTTAGAGAATCATGCTTATCTTTGAACTCTTTGCGCCTCTGCGTCTTGGCGAGAGCTTATTATTCTATCGCTGCACAACCTGAAAAGTTGACAGTCATCAGTATGCAGTTTGCAGAAAATTGAATACTGCCAACTCCGCATTCACCGTTTCAAACGATGAATACGGGAAACCATATCCAGCGACCGAAGACGCCGCATAACACGCGCCAGGTGCTGGCGGTGTTTCACCGAGACGGTAAAACTCAGGGTCGAATGCAGGCCATCGCGCTCTTCAATGCTGACGTTTTCGATGTTGGCTTCCATTTCCGAGAGCGTCGCGGCGATGGTTGCCAGGACACCACGTTGATTATGGACCAGCATCCGAATATCGATGGGGAACTCACCTTCAATATCCTGTTCCCATTTGACGTCGATCCATTTCTCGGGCCGGTTGCGATACTCGGCGACATTTTTGCAATCCTCGGTATGAATGACAATACCGCGACCCGAGGTAACAAAGCCCAGAATCGGGTCACCCGGGATAGGCCGGCAACATTTGGCGTAGGTCACTACCGTGCCCTCAGTACCCTTGATCGCCAATGGCCGGGCCGCGGTTTTGTCGCTCTCTCCGGCGGCCTCGCTTTCGCCGGACATCAGGGCGCGGGCAATAACCATGGCCATCTGATTACCGAAACCTATCTCACTGAACATCTGCTCCATGTTCTCGAAATTAAACTCATTGAGTACTTGTTGAACCTGCTCTTCGGCCATATTGTCGAGTCCCGAACCGTGCGCAGCGAGGCTTTTGTTGAGCAATCGCATACCGAGAATGGTTGCCTCTTCCTTATGCAGGTTTTTCAAAAACGCGCGAATGTTGGAACGGGCCTTGGCAGTAGTGACAAAGTCCAGCCACGCCGGGTTGGGCTGAGCACCTTTCGAGGTGACGATCTCGACGGTCTGTCCATTGAGCAACACAGTGCGCAGTGGCATCAGACGTCGATCGATCTTGGCCGCCACGCACTGATTGCCCACATCGGTGTGCACGGCATAAGCAAAGTCTACGGCGGTTGCCCCGCGCGGCAGGACCTTGATCTCGCCATGCGGGGTCAGCACATAAACCTCGTCGGGAAACAGATCGATCTTGACGTGTTCGAGGAACTCGATGGAGTTACCGGCGTTCTGCTGCATCTCCAGCAGCTCGTGCAGCCATTGACGGGCCCGCATCTGGGCATTGTTGCTGATGTTTTCGTTGGTCTTGTACAGCCAGTGAGCGGCAATCCCGGCTTCGGAAACCTTGTGCATATCCCCGGTACGAATCTGTACTTCAATGGCCACTCCGTAAGGGCTCATCAAGACGGTGTGCAGGGACTGATAACCATTGGCCTTGGGAATGGCGATGTAATCCTTGAAACGACCGGGGACCGGTGTATAGAGATTATGTATCACGCCCAGTACCCGGTAACAGGCATCAACGCTGTCGACAATAATGCGAAACGCATAGACATCCATCACTTCGCTGAAAGCCAGATGCTTTTCGCGCATCTTTTTATAAATACTGTACAGATGTTTTTCGCGACCGATCACCTGGCCGTTCAACGCTTCCTGCTCCAGTCGGGTTTTGATGGTTTCTTCTATCTTGGTGACGATCTCTTTGCGATTGCCTCTCGCCTTGCGCAGGCCTTCGTCAAGAATCCGGCTGCGCCAGGGATACATGGCGGAAAAACCGAGATCTTCCAGTTCCAGGCGCACGTTGTTCATGCCCAGGCGGTTGGCAATGGGTGCGTAAATGTCCAGTGTTTCGCGGGCAATGCGCCGGCGCTTGTCCGGGCGCATCACGCCCAGGGTGCGCATGTTGTGCAGCCGGTCGGCCAGCTTGATCAGAATGACCCGGATATCACGAGTCATAGCCAGCATCATCTTGCGGAAGTTTTCCGCCTGCGCCTCGGCCTTGTTCTCGAAGTGGATGTGGGTCAGCTTGGAGACCCCGTCAACCAGTTCGGCCACGTCTTTACCGAAACGTTTTTCGACGCGTTCTTTGGGAATCTCGGTGTCTTCGATCACATCATGCAATATGGCCGCCATGATGCTGAGGTGATCTACATGCAGCTCCGCGAGGATGCGGGCCACGGCGATCGGGTGGGTGATATAGGGTTCGCCGCTCAGGCGGTGCTGGCCGTCATGCGCCTCTGCCCCGAACAGGTAGGCCTGGTAGACTTCGGCGACCTGTTCGGGCTCAAGATATTCATCGAGCGTCTCACACAGGTGTCTGATGCGAAACGTCTCGTGCCGGGCATCTGGAAGCTCTGAAATCGGGCGAGCGATTACTCGCTGTCCTTTTCTGAATCAGGAGCGGCTTCGCCGGAGGCCTGACCGGCGGTATTATCCTCGCTGTCACTTCCCAGCTCGGCACCCAGTGCCGCCTTGATCGCGGCGGCCACGTCCACTTCTTCCTCATCACTGGCTTCGGGTTGATCAGGCGGGGTGCTGCCGGCTTCCAGATCAGCGGCCGCTTCCAGTTCGGCGGCGGCCTGCTCATCGCTGAGCTCGGCGAAGTGGTCCACCACTTCCGGCACCTCGTTCAAAATGGAGGCATCGACCAGACCTTCGGAAATCTCGCGCAGGGCGACCACCGTCGGCTTGTCGTTTCCCGGCTCCACCATCGTCTCACGGCCATTGGCAATCTGGCGCGCCCGGCGGGCGGAGACCAGTACCAGCTCGAAGCGGTTTTCGAGGTTTTCCAGACAATCTTCTACAGTAACTCGTGCCATTATTTACTCCGGAGATTTCGGGTCGCGCCCCTGCTGGCGCGACCGACAATTCGGTCAGGGACCGATTATTATAGACATCCGGGGACGGTGGTGCCAGACATAAAATCAGGGGCTAGGGGCTAGGGGCTAGGGGCTAGGGGCCAGGGGTCAGGGGCCAGGAGCCACGAGGATGGGGTGATAGAAAATCAGCCCCCGGCAAAAACCTAGAACCTAGCCCCCAGGACCTAGTTACCAGCCTCAAGCAGTTGCTTGAGGCTGTCCGCGTGGCGTCGGGACTGGGCAGCGAAGCGCAGGCGCCGGGCCAGGACGATGTTTTGCAGATCGGCGAGGGCGGTTTCGAAATCATCGTTGATGACCAGATAGTCGAATTCGGCGTAGTGGGACATTTCGTTGACCGCGTCGCGCATACGCCGGGCGATGACCTCATCAGGGTCCTGACCGCGGCCACGTAGCCGCTCTTCCAGCGCCTCGCGGGAGGGCGGCAGGATGAAAATACTGACGCAATCGGGAACCTGCTTGCGCACCTGTGCCGCGCCCTGCCAGTCGATCTCCAGGATCACGTCACGCCCGGCTTCCAGTTCCTGTTCAATATTAGCCATGGCCGTGCCGTAATAGTTATCGAACACCCTGGCATGTTCGAGAAAGCGGCCCTCGTTGATCATTCGCTCGAAGGTCGGCACATCGGTAAAGTGGTAATGGATACCGTCCTGCTCTCCGGGACGCATGGGCCGGGTAGTGTGCGAAACGGAGACGTCGATATCGGGCGTGCTCTCTACCAGGGCCGCCACCAGCGAGGTCTTGCCAGCCCCGGAGGGAGCGGCGATCACATACAGGGTGCCCAGGGTGGACTCTTTGTCTGTCAGTGCCATTGGTTGTTATCCGTATCTGTTATTCGATGTTCTGGACCTGTTCGCGCATCTGTTCGATCAGCACTTTTAAATCGACCGAGGCCCGGGTCATCTGCTTGTCGACCGACTTGGCACCCAGCGTATTGGCTTCGCGATGTAACTCCTGCATCAGAAAATCGAGCCGGCGTCCCACGGGCTCATCGCCCGCCAGCACCTGGCGGATTTCCCCCAGATGCATGCGCAGGCGATCCAGCTCCTCGTCCACGTCAGCCTTTTGCGCCAGCAATACCAGTTCCTGTTCCAGCCGATCTTCATCGACTTCGTGGCGCAATTCCGCCAGGCGGGCGCGTAGCTTGTCGCGCCATGCCTGGTGAATTCCGGGCAGCGTCGATTGTAGCTCGGCCACGATCGTCTCGATGCCCTCGCAACGCTGCAACAGAACCTCGCGCAGTTTTTCTCCCTCGCGCCGGCGCATGGCCTGCAGATCCTCCAGCGCGTTATCAAGCAACTCGCCGAGGGCTTTACGCAATTGCGCCTCATCGGCCGGCCCGCTGCGCATCACGCCCGGCCAGCGCATAAGTTCCAGCGAACTGACCGGCGCCGGATTATAAATATACTTATCTATCGCGTGGCTGGTTTTGGCCAGCTTTTCGACCAGCGCCAGATCCACATCCAGTTCCTGGGCCGCCACCGCGGGCTGAAACCGCAGGCTGATATCCAGCTTGCCACGCGCCACTCGTGCGCTCACCTGCTCGCGAATCAGTGGTTCAAAGGCACGCATATCCTCGGGCAGCCGCAGGTTCAAATCAAGATAACGATGATTGACGGAACGTATCTCAATACTGAATTCGCCCGGTTCACCCGACCAGCGCTGGCGGGCAAAGGCGGTCATGCTGTAGACCATGTGCGTTATCTTTATTTTATGAATTGGTGGTAGATGCCGATACTTGTAGCGTACAGCAAGCTACCGGGGTTGACCATCCATCCGGACCAGGAGTGTGGTAACCTTGCCGGGCTGATAAGGGCAACAAAACGCTATGGCCAAAATCACCCACGAACTTCCCAATGGCACCCGACTTGACGGGTACACCATCCAGCGCGTGATCGGCGGTGGCGGCTTCAGTATCGTCTATCTGGCTACCGATGATAGCGGCCACAAGGTGGTGATCAAGGAATATATGCCCAGCAAGCTGGCGGTACGCGACGAGCAGCTGGATGTGGTGGCCTCGCAGGATCATTTTGTCGAACGCTTCGCCCACGGCCGGCGTCTGTTCTTTCAGGAAGCAGGGACCCTGTCGACCATCAAGCACCCCAATATCGTCAACGTGATCAATTTTTTTCGCCAGCACGGCACGGTCTACATGGTGATGGAGTTCGAGGAAGGGGTGAACCTGCAGGGCTATATCCTCAAACACAAGGGCAAGATGAGCGAGGCCTTCATCCTCACCGTGTTCAACGGCCTGCTTAACGGCCTGCAGCATATTCACAGCAGGGGCCTGCTGCATCTGGACATCAAGCCCGGCAATATTCACCTGCGCCCGGGCGGCCGGCCGCTGTTGCTCGATTTCGGCGCCGTGCACGAGATGATGCACACTCGCCAGTTCCAGCCCAACCAGGTGGTCACGCCCGGCTACTCCCCCATCGAACAGCTGGACCCTGGTGGTTATGTGGGACCCTGGACCGATATCTATGCCATCGGCGCTACCTTGCGCACCTGCATGAGCGGCCAGCCGCCCATGTCCGCCACCAAGCGCCGCGAACGGGATAACCTGCGCCCGGCCGTCTATGCCTTTAAAAAGGGTTATTCACAACGCCTGCTCACCGCCGTGGATCGTGCCATGGAGGTTGACCCGATGCTGCGTCCCCAGTCAGTGGATGAATTACAGACTCTGCTGGAACGCGGCGAGCCCGACACTGTGGTGGAAGGGGGAGGCTGAATCGTGCAGGTGGAGATTGGTCGTACCAGCCGCCTTGGCAACCGCGAGGTCAACCAGGATCGACTTGGCGCCTTTATCAGTGAACAGGGGGCCCTGCTGGTACTGGGCGACGGCCTGGGCGGCCGCCCCGGCGGGGATCTGGCCGCCCAGGCACTGGTGGACACCATCGAGACCGAACTGGAAATGCACCCCCTGCCCGCCGAGGATCCGCCGCGCTTTTTGCGTGAACTGCTACGCCGGGCCCATCGCGCCGTGCTGTTAAAGGGCCAGGAACAGGACCCGCCGCTGGCACCCGGCACCACCGCGGTGTTGTGCCTGGTTCAGGAAGGCAAGGCATGGTGGGCGCATGTCGGCGACAGCCGCTTTTATTTGTTCCGGGACGGCCTGCCGATCTACCGCACCCGGGACCATTCCTATGTGGAACAGCTCTATCAGGAAGGTCGCATCTCGCTGGCCAAGCGGCACGGCCATCCGATGCGCAACTTCGTCACCCAGTGCATCGGACTCAATCCCGGCGAGCCGCAGGTCTCGATCAGTAACAGCGTCCCGATCCAGGAAGGCGACGTGCTGCTGTTATGTTCGGACGGCTTCTGGGAACCGCTGGACGATGCCCTGATCGGCTCCAGCCTTGAATCCGGCAGCCTGCGCGACACGGTCGATCAACTGGCCGAACGGGCCGAACAGTCCAGCTACCCCCACAGCGACAACACCAGCGCCGTCGCCGCGCGCGTAATCTCCCTGCAACAACTGCACAAAAAACCCCGTCAGCAAACCCGGCAGCAGCGCAACATCAACAACCTTGACGACGCCATCGAAGAGATCGAACGCGCCATCAAAACCTACGAAGACGAAATGAAATAAACAGCTCACCACCAAGACACAAAGACACAAAGTTTTCCAAATTAAATATCTTTTCTTTGTGCCTTGGTGTCTTGGTGGTGAATATTTTCAGGCGTTAACGGCCGGAGCCAGACGCGCTATACTGCCGCCTCATTCAAGCGACGAGATTCAAAAATTATGCGACCCAGTGGCCGAAACCCCGATCAGTTACGCGATATCAAGATCACCCGTCATTACACCAAGCATGCCGAGGGTTCAGTGCTGATCGAGTTTGGCGACACGAAGGTGATCTGCACCGCCAGTGTCGAGGATCGGGTCCCGGGCTTTTTGCGCGGCCAGGGCCAGGGCTGGATCACCGCCGAATACGGCATGCTGCCGCGATCCACCGGCAGTCGCATGGGCCGTGAAGCGGCACGAGGCAAGCAGGGCGGGCGCACGGTTGAAATCCAGCGACTGATCGGTCGTTCCCTGCGCGCCGCAGTGGACCTCAAGGCGCTGGGTGAGTTTTCCATTACCGTCGACTGCGATGTCATCCAGGCCGACGGCGGCACCCGCACCGCCTCGATCACCGGCGGTTACGTGGCGCTGGCCGATGCCATCAGCCACATGCTGGAAACCAGACAGATCAAAAAAGATCCCCTCATCAACCATGTCGCCTCCATCTCGGTCGGCGTCTACAACGGTACCCCGGTGATGGATCTCGATTACGCCGAGGACGCCAACTGCGAAACCGACATGAACCTGGTGATGACCGACGAGGGCAAGTTCATCGAGATACAGGGCACGGCCGAAGGTGAGCCGTTCTCGCCGCAGGAGTTGCAAGCCATGCTGGATCTCGGCAAGCAGGCCATCGACCAGCTGATCGACAAACAGCGCGAAGCCCTGGGGGCCTGAGCATGCAGCGCATCGTGCTGGCCAGTAACAACCCGGGCAAGGTGCGGGAAATCGATCAGATGCTGGCCGGGATCGACATGCAGGTGCTGCCCCAGTCCCAGTTCAACGCCGGCGAAGTGGACGAGACCGGCCTGACCTTTGTCGAAAACGCGATTCTCAAAGCTCGCAACGCCGCGCAACACGCCGGCCTGCCGGCCATCGCCGACGATTCCGGCCTGGAAGTTGACGCCCTGGATGGCGCGCCCGGCATCTACTCGGCCCGTTATGCCGGGCCCGGCGCCAGTGACGAACAGAACCTGCTAAAACTGCTGGCCGATCTGAAAGACGTTCCCGAGCCAGAGCGCGCCGCCCGCTTTCAATGCCTGCTGGTCTACCTGCGCCACGCCAACGATCCCACCCCCCTGATCTGCCAGGGTACCTGGGAAGGCCTGATCACCCGTGAACCGCAGGGTGACAACGGCTTCGGTTACGATCCGGTGTTTTATGTCCCGGACCAGCACTGCACCGCCGCCCAGCTGCCCGCCGAAACCAAGAACCGGCTCAGCCACCGCGGCCAGGCGCTGCGTCAGCTGGTTACCGCGCTGTCGCACGGCAACAGGGGCTAGTTTCCAGCCGCCAGTGACGGGCCATATTATGTGTAGGCCCACAGCATTATCGGGCATCCCGATTGCCGGACACCGCTGCGCTATGTCCGGCCTACCGACTGGCCACATTATTAGTAGGCCCGATATAGCAAAGCGGTATCGGGCATCTTCCTCAGCACTCAGCACTCAGCACTCAGCACTCAGCACTCAGCACTCAAGAATTTTGATCCAGATCAACAAAGCCCGGCTTCTCTGTCACATTACTGACACAACCTGATCCAGATCAATATTCTTATCCCCAGTTCTGCCACAGTCGGCGTCAACAACAAATTTCATGACGAGATGAGGCACACACTATGAAACACACGACTTTATTCTCTACCCTGGCCGCCGCCGTAGCCCTGGGCCTGGCCAGCCAGCCCGCCACCGCCATCGAAGAAGGCGACCTGCTGCTGCGTTTCGGTCTGGCCAACGTCAGCCCCAATGATGGCAGCGACGCTTCAGCATCGCTCAGTTTGCCTGCCGATGCGGTCGGTGTAGAGGACGACACCCAGCCGTTCATCAACGTAACCTGGATGTTCACCGATAACCTTGGTCTGGACATCCTTGGCGCCACGCCGTTCACCCACGACATCACCGTCAATGGCGTTAAGTCCGCTGAAACCAAGCACCTGCCACCCACCGTAGGCGTACAATATCATTTCACTCCAAAAAATGACGTGCGACCCTATGTCGGTGCCGGTATCAACTACACCACCTTCTTCAGTGAAAAAGATATCGCCGGGGGGCTCCCTACGAGCCTGGATGATTCATGGGGCCTGGCCGCCCAGGTTGGTGTGGATGTCGACATCAATGAGGATTGGTTCTTCAATGCCGATCTGCGTTACATGAACATCGAGACAACCGCAACTTTCGTCGGCAGCGGCAGTGTTGATGTGGAGATCAATCCCTGGGTCGTCGGCCTGGGCGTAGGCACCACGTTCTAAAAATACAGGGCCGAGTGACGAGGGACGAGTCACAAGCCCACCCCCCCCTACTACCGGAGCTTCAGGTTGAACGACCTGAAGTTCCGGTGTTTTTATTTCCTCGTACCTCGTCCCTTCCCGGCGGGTTTGGCTTACAATAGCCGCATGCTCCGTTTTACAACCCTGCCCCCGCTGTCGCTGTACATCCACTTCCCCTGGTGTACGCGCAAATGCCCCTATTGTGATTTCAATTCCCATGCCCTGAGCGACGCGTTGCCGGAGCGGGCCTATATCGATGCCCTGCTGCGGGATCTGGATCAGGACCTGCCGCTGATCTGGGGGCGCCGGATCATCTCGATTTTTATGGGCGGCGGCACGCCCAGCCTGTTTTCGCCCGAGTCGCTGGAATACCTGCTCTCGCAACTGCGCGCCCGGCTGGCCCTGGCCGCCGATTGCGAGCTTACCCTGGAGGCCAATCCCGGCTCGTCCGAGGCGGCCAGGTTCGCCGAGTTTCGTGCGGCGGGGATCAACCGGCTCTCCATCGGCATCCAGAGCTTCGACGGGGATCAGTTACAAAAACTGGGCCGCATTCACGATCGCCAGCAGGCCTTTGCCGCCGCCGAGGCCGCCCACGCGGCGGGGTTTGATAATTTCAATCTGGATCTGATGTTTGCCCTGCCCGGGCAAACCCTCGATCAGGCCCTGGCTGATCTGCACAATGCCATTGCCCTGGAGCCAACCCATCTGTCCCATTACCAGCTCACGATCGAGCCCAACACCTGGTTCCATCACCATCCGCCAGCGCTTCCGGATGACGATCTGGCCTGGGAGATGCAATCCCGCTGTCAGGCCGTACTGGGGGAGCACGGTTATGCCCAGTATGAAGTCTCGGCCTATGCCCGGCCCGACCGCCAGTGCCGGCATAACCGCAACTACTGGGAGTTCGGTGACTACCTGGGGATCGGTGCCGGCGCCCATGACAAGCTGAGCGATGCCCCCGCCGGGCGGATCATGCGCCGTAGCAAACAGCGCCATCCGCGGGATTATCTGCAGGGCGAAAACTTTGTTCAGAGCGAACAGGTCCCGGATGAAACGGAGGTGCTGTTCGAGTTCATGCTCAACGCGCTGCGTCTGAATGAGGGTTTTGAGCTGGCCCTGTTCGAGCACCATACCGGCCTCTCCCGCGACGTGTTGCAGGCGCCGTTGCAACAGGCCGTCGCCGGTGGCTTGATCGAACAGAGAAGCGACCATATAAAAAGCAGTATGCGTGGACAACAATATCTCAACGATCTGATTGCCCGGTTTTTACCCGATGCTGGATGAAATCAGCATCGCATGTCCCTACTGTGGCGAAGTATTCACCACCGTGGTGGACTATTCCGCCGGCGATCAGGAGTACATTGAAGACTGTTATGTCTGTTGCCGACCGATCCGCTTTAGCGTTATGGTGGATATCAACGGTGAACTGGCCGAGGTCATCACCCGACAGGACAATGAGTGACGATAACGACGACCGCTACCAGGCCATCTCCTGTGCGGACTACAGCCGCTATGAACTGTGGATCCTGCACGGGCAACGGCTGCAACTCGCCTGGCGCGATGCACAGGGCCAGGAATACATCGGCCTGCTGCAACCGCTCGATTTACAATCCCGCAGCGGGCAGGAGTTTCTGATCGCCAGACCGGTCAGCGGCGGAGAGTCCCTCCACATTCGCCTGGATCGAATCCTGCGCTGCAACCCGGATGAAGCCTGATGCATACCCGCGACCGCGACATCGACACCTACACCACCAAGGATGGCTCGCAAATCCGCGAGCTGATGCACCCCGACGTTCATGGCAACCGCAACCAGAGCCTGGCCGAAGCCATCGTTTCGCCCGGCGAGATCACTCAACTGCATCGCCATGGCAAGAGCGAAGAGCTCTATCACATCACCCGCGGCCGAGGCTGGATGACTCTGGGCGAGCAGGAGTTCGAAGTGAACGTCGGCGACACCGTCGCCATCGCGCCCGGCACCGCGCATTGCATCAAAAACATCGGCGAGGATCCCCTGCACATCCTCTGCAGCTGCTCCCCGCCCTACGCCCACGACGACACCGAACTGCTGGAGTAAGTCATGCGTATCGGCATCGACATGGGCGGTACCAAGATCGAGGGCATCCTGCTCGACGAGCAGGGCCGTGAACAACAGCGCCAGCGCCTCGATACCCCGCGTAATGACTATGACGCCACGGTGCAGGCGATCGGCGATCTCGTTAGCCAACTGGAACGCGAACTCGACAAACCAGCCACGGTAGGTATCGGTATTCCCGGCGCCATCTCGCCGGCCAGCGGCCGGGTCAAGAATGCCAACTCCACCTGGCTGATCGGCCAGCCCCTGCTCGAAGATCTGCAGCAGCAACTCGGCCGTGAAATCAAAATAGAAAACGACGCCAATTGTTTTGTCGTCTCCGAAGCGACCGACGGCGCGGCACAGGGGGCCGATGTCGTGTTTGGCGTGATCATCGGCACCGGAACCGGCGGCGGCGTGTACGTACGCGGCAACTCGATCGTCGGTCTCAACGCCATCACCGGCGAATGGGGCCATAATCCCCTGCCCTGGCCCCGGCCCGACGAATACCCGGGACGGGACTGTTACTGCGGCAAAAAAGGCTGCATCGAAACCTGGCTCTCCGGCCCCGGCTTCAGCCGCGATCACCAGCTCAGCGGCGGCGGCCATCTACCGGCGCCCGAAATCGCGCAACTGGCCGCACAGGGCAACACCCTGGCCGAAGCCTCACTGGAACGTTACGAACAACGCCTGGCCAAGAGCCTGGCCTCGGTAATCAATATCCTGGATCCGCAGGTCATCGTGCTGGGCGGCGGCATGTCCAACATTCAGCGCCTGTACGACAACGTCCCCAAACTCTGGACCACCTACGTCTTCTCCGATCGGGTCGACACCAAACTGGTGCCGCCGAAGCATGGCGACTCCAGTGGCGTCAGGGGTGCGGCATGGCTTTAACCCGTAACGGGACCAAAGCCAGTAACTGGTTTCTAGATGCTGGCCGCTAGTATCTAGCCCCGGTCCGCAGGGCCAAAGACGCGCTGCAGGATCTCGGTGGTCCGCTTGGCCGGATCCTGGCGAATGGCGGCTTCTTCTTTGGCCAGGTAATAGAACATGCCGTCGATACCGTGCTGGATGACGTAATCGTTTAAATCAAAGTTCAATTCTGGCGTGAACGGGATGGCGCGGTAGCGGTCCATGACCCTGTCATAGGTTTGTACCACGCCCACCTGTGCCAGACTGTCGTCGATCACCGGGCGCATCGTGCGTTTGAGTTCCGGTGTCATGGTTTTCTGGAAATAGCGTGTGGCCGCATCCTCCGGGCCGTCGTAGATCTGTTTGACGTCCTGCCAGCTCATTTGCCGAATGGCGTCGACAAACAATGCCCGGGCTTTCGGGGCCGCGACTTCGGCGGCGCGGTTCATGCCCTGTTCCAGTTCGGCCAGGTAATGGCCCTGGCCGATTTTGACCAGCGCGTCCTGCACCGGCTGCAGTTTGGCCGGCAGGGGAATATGAATCGCCCGGTCCTGGTAATAACCGCCCTGGTGCCCAACCTGGTCGACGGCTCGTTCAGTTCCGACCTTCAGCGCCTCTTTCAGGCCGGCGGTGATCTCGTCTTCGGTCAGCGGGCGGTATTGATTCAGCATATCTTCGCCCTGTTTGAGTAAGTCACTATTACAGGAAATCAGCAATCCGCTGCTGAAGATCACGAAGACGAGTGCTTTCGCTGTGCTTAAATCATATCTTTGTCTATTCATTTTTTATATTCTTTCTGGCTTCCAGAAGATTGCTTCGCTTCGCTCGCAATGACACTACGGTTAGGTTCAGGCCCTTATTTTTAATCTTCGATTACATTGTGATTCTGCAAATCATAGTACAAATCACTCCAGTCTGGATTGAACCCGAGAATCAAATCCAGCTTTCTCTGCCTGGAACCTGCTTTTATCTGCTTTTCTCGTAATATAGCGTTTTCCGGATCAATGAACATTTCGTAATACACGAGTTTATCTACGTTGTATTTTCGGGTGAATCCTGGCTGTAGTTTTTCCTTGTGCTCGTACACCCTGCGCAGCAGATTGTTGGTTACACCGGTATAGAGTACCGTATTTTTTCTATTCGTAAGAATGTAGACATAATATTGCCGGTCCATGGCATATCTCCGATTATCTATCTAGCTGAATTTACGTGATCATCAAGAGATTGCTTCGCTTCGCTCGCAATGACTGTCATTTCTCCTGTTCTTACAGATATCATGCGATTCCTGCGCTCGCAATGACTCCTCTTTATTTAGAACTTCAACGACTACCGTCATTGCGAGGAACAACGTGACGAAGCAATCTTCCAATCAATACCCGGTATTCCCGCTAATCCAACTTCTCGAAAATCAGATCCCACACGCCGTGACCCAACTTCTGGCCGCGCTGTTCGAACTTGGTCAGGGGCCGGTATTCGGGACGTTCGGCAAAGCACCCGGCGCCGGCGGTGTTTTCAAAACCGGGAGCCTGCTGCATCACTTCCAGCATGTGTTCGGCGTAGTCTTCCCAGTCGGTGGCCATGTGAAACACGCCGCCGCTTTTCAGTCTGGCCTGCACCATTTCCACGAACGCGGGCTGGACGATACGACGCTTGTGGTGTTTTTTCTTGTGCCAGGGATCGGGGAAAAACAAATACAGCGCGTCCAGGCTGTGGTCAGGGATCTGCTGCTCCAGCACCTCCACCGCGTCGTGCTGGCTGACCCGGACATTGCTCAGCTGATCCTGCTCGATATGCAGCAACAGATTGCCGACGCCGGGGCGATGGACCTCGATACCGAAGTAATCGTTCTGTGGATGTTGCTGCGCCAGTTGCGCCAGCGCGCCGCCGTTGCCGAAGCCAATCTCCAGGATGCGCGGCGCGGTTCGGCCGAACAGCGCATCCAGATCCAGTAACTGCGGCGTGAAGTCGACCCCGAAGCGGGGCCAGAGCTCCTCCAGCGCCCGATGCTGGCCTTTGGTTAAACGACCCTCGCGGCGCACGAAACTGCGGATACGGCGGTAAAACGGTTTTTCTTCAG
>NZ_JAWOCR010000036.1:0-11968 GCF_046483665.1 Thiohalophilus sp.
GACCGGGAACAGCGTTGAGCATGAACCCCGGTCCGGGGATTCCGGGGATGCGGAGGCAAGTGAGACGCCCCCGAGCGAACCGAGGCCCGCGACATTGCGAATCGAGTCACTGGAGCCGAATCCGGTGCCGGCCAGCGAACACCAGCAGACCCTGACCCTGCGGGGGGAAGGCTTCGATGACACGACCCGGATCACGGTCGAGTGGGGCAACCAGCGCAAGACCCTGCAAACCTCTCGCGTAACCCGGGTCGATGCCAACCGGCTCGATTTCCGGATCACGGTCGGCAACATACCGCAAACCTGGCTGGTGGTGGCCCGTAATCCCGATAGCGGTGCCAGCGATCGCCTGCAGTTCGAGGTCCGGGCGCCGCGGCAGAAAGAAGAAATGTCGCAGCAGGAAGAAGAAACACCGCAGGATAAAGACTCCGACACGAAAACCGCCGAACCGCGCACCACAGCATCGTCACCGGAACCGGCCTCCGACTGGCTGCTGCGTCAGCCCGCCGATCACTACACCCTGCAATTGCTGGCGGCCCGGCAGCGCGACAACCTGCAGGCCTTCATTGAACGACACAACCTGGCTGACAACAGCGCGATCTTCGAAAGTCGGCGCAACGGCGAGCCCTGGTATGCTGTGGCCTATGGCAGCTTTGCGGATCGTGGCGATGCACAACAGGCAGCCGGTGACTTGCCCGACGATATCGAGCCCTGGATTCGACGCATCGGTGATATTCAGCCGCAGCAGGATAACGCGGTACAGCAGAGCGCTTCGCAAACGTCGATCACAGACAAACCGGTTCCGCGTTCGGATACCCTGCGCGATCATGCCGCCTGGTTATGGGATCAGGATCCGGGGCATTACACGCTGCAGCTGATTGCCGGGCGTAATGCCGATGCGGTGCGCGCGTTTATTGATCGCTATGATCTGCGTGGCCAGGCGGTGTTTTATCAGACGCGTCGCGAGGCACAGCCCTGGTATGTGGTGGTGCTGGGCAACTATACGAGTCGCCAGGCTGCCCTGGACGCCAGAGGCCAGTTGCCATCACCCCTGCGCGAGCAATCGCCCTGGCCCCGCCCGTTCAGTGATATCCACGCCGATCTCTATCGCAACTGAAGCTTTCCCGTGATTTGCAATATCCCTGCCGTTCCTCCTGTCATTGAGCAGGTAAAACCGGTTTTAAAACAGCCCCTTACGGAGCATTGCAGGGGCCTGTAGCCTGGCTGTATACTTCTGGGCCATTTTGCCCGCGATCTGCGGGTAAAACCTCGAATAACGGTAAGTATTCAGCGGTGGCGGTTCCAGTGACAGTAAGCAAACAGACACAACGCCCGACCGGGCTCTATCAACCGAATTTTGAACGGGACAATTGCGGTTTCGGGCTGATCGCCCATATGGATGGCAAGGCCAGCCATTGGATCCTTGAAACAGCCATCGGCGCTCTGGCACGCCTGACCCATCGCGGGGCGATTGCCGCCGATGGCAAGTCCGGTGACGGTTGCGGGCTGTTGTTAAAACAGCCGACCAGCTTTTTCCAGGCGATTGGCGCCGAGCAGGGTTATCGACTGAACGACCGCTTTGCCGTGGGCATGGTATTTCTTAATACCGATGAGAAACTGGCTGAAGCGGCCCGCCACACCCTGGTAGATGAGCTGGAAAAAGAAGGCTTAGAGGTGCTGGGATGGCGAGTTGTGCCGGTTAATGCCGAAGCCTGCGGTGAGGAAGCGCTGCGGACTCTGCCAACCATCGAGCAAATCTTTATCAATGCGCCGGCCTCGATGGAAGAGATCGAGTTCGAGCGACACTTATATATAGCCCGCCGGCGCACCGAAAAGGCCATAGAGTCGCAGGACAGTACTTTCTATATTCCCAGCCTTTCCTCAAGAGTCATCTCTTACAAAGGACTGGTGATGCCCGCCTATCTGCCGGTGTTCTACGAGGATTTGAACGATCCGCGGATGGAATCGGCGCTGGCAGTGTTCCATCAGCGTTTTTCCACCAACACCTGGCCCGAGTGGCGCCTGGCCCAGCCGTTTCGTTACCTGGCACATAATGGTGAGATCAACACCGTGCAGGGCAACCGTAACTGGTCAGTGGCTCGTGGTCACAAGTTCAACAGTCCGCACATCCCGATGGAAGACGTGCGTCCGCTGGTCTCCCTCTCCGGTTCCGATTCCAACAGTCTGGACAACATGCTAGAGGCGCTGCTGGCCGGTGGCATGGACATTTTTCGTGCCATGCGCCTGTTGATTCCGCCGGCCTGGCAGAACGTCGAAACCATGGACGCGGATCTGCGCGCCTTTTATGAATACAACTCCATGCATATGGAGCCGTGGGACGGCCCCGCCGGCATCGTGCTGACCGATGGCCGTCACGCTGCCTGCAGCATGGATCGCAACGGCCTGCGTCCGGCCCGCTGGGTCATCACCCGGGATCGGCATATCACCCTGGCGTCCGAGATCGGCGTTTACGATTATGCGCCGGAAGATGTGGTGAGCAAGGGACGGCTCAAGCCGGGGCAAATGCTGGCGGTGGATACCGACTCCGGTGAACTGCGGTTACCCGAAGATATCGATCAACGCCTCAAGAGCCGCCAGCCGTACAAGCAGTGGATGGGCGAGCACGCCCGTCGACTCGAGTCCCGACTGCAGGAAGAAAACAATGCCTGTCCCGTAGATGAGTCCATGGTGGATGTCTACCAGAAAATGTTCCAGGTTACTTTCGAGGAGCGGGATCAGGTGATCCGCGTGCTGGGCGAAGCCGGCCAGGAAGCCGTCGGTTCCATGGGTGATGATACGCCGTTCCCGGTCCTCTCGCGCATGGTGCGTTCGCCCTTCGACAACTTCCGTCAGCAGTT
The DNA here is from genome assembly GCF_046483665.1 of Thiohalophilus sp. Lineage (GTDB taxonomy): Bacteria > Pseudomonadota > Gammaproteobacteria > UBA6429 > Thiohalophilaceae > Thiohalophilus. The sequence continues at coordinate 2,856 of NZ_JAWOCR010000036.1, forward strand.
TGCCCAGGTAACCAACCCGGCCATCGACCCGATCCGTGAACAGATCGTTATGTCACTGGAAACCTGCTTCGGGCCCGAACGCAACATGTTCGAGGAAACCCCGCAACACGCTGAACGGCTACTGGTCGACTCGCCAGTACTCTCACACAGCAAGTTCACCCAGCTGCTGGAGATGGGGCAAAAATACCGGAATTACTCGCACCAGGTGATTTCGCTCAACTATCCCGAAGCCTTCGATCTGGAATCAGCAATCCGGGATGTTTGCGAACAGGCCGTCAAGGCAATCAAAGATGGCAAGGTCGTGCTGGTCCTGAGCGATCGCGATATCAGCAACGAAACCCGGCCGGTCCATGCGCTGCTGGCGACCGGGGCGGTACACCATCGTCTGGTGCAGGAAGGTCTGCGCTGCGACGCCAATATCGTGCTCGAAACCGGCACAGCCCGCGATCCCCACCACTTTGCGGTATTGATTGGCTATGGCGCCACGGCGGTCTATCCCTATCTGGCCTATGCCACGCTGCGTGATTTGCAACGCAGCGGCGAAATCACCGAAACCAGTGCCGCGACACTGGATGCCAATTATCGCAAGGGTATTAACAAAGGGTTGTACAAAATCACCTCCAAGATGGGGATCTCAACGATTGCCAGTTACCGCGGTGCCCAGTTGTTTGAATCGGTCGGCCTGCATCAGGACGTGGTAGATCTCTGCTTTAACGGCACCACCAACCGGATTCAGGGAATCGGCTTCAGTGATTTGTATGAGGACCAGCGTTTGCTGTGCAAACTGGCCTGGAACAAGCGCAAGCCGATCCAGCAGGGCGGCCTGCTCAAATTTATCCACGGGGGCGAGGATCACGCCTACAATCCGGATGTGATCGGCACACTGCAGGAAGCGGTCAAAAGCGGCGATTTCAACAAATGGAAGGAATACACTGCGCTGGTCAATCAACGCCAGATACTGACGCTGCGCGATATGCTACAGCTGCGCGAGAGCGATCAGCGCGTGCCGTTGGATAAAGTGGAACCCATGGAAGAGATTGTCACCCGCTTCGATTCAGCCGCCATGTCGCTGGGGGCGTTGTCACCCGAAGCGCATGAAACCCTGGCCGAGGCGATGAATCGCCTGGGCGCGCGCTCCAATTCCGGCGAAGGGGGCGAGGATCCCGAACGTTACGGCACCAACAAGCGTTCCAAGATCAAGCAGGTTGCTTCCGGACGCTTTGGTGTGACTCCGGCTTATTTGCGTTCTGCCGAGGTTATGCAGATCAAGGTGGCCCAGGGTGCCAAGCCCGGTGAAGGCGGCCAGCTGCCGGGCCACAAGGTCAACGAACTGATTGCCAGACTGCGTTATTGCAAGCCGGGTGTCTCGCTGATCTCCCCGCCGCCGCATCATGATATTTATTCCATCGAGGACCTGGCCCAGCTGATTTTCGATCTCAAGCAGGTCAATCCGGAGGGACTGGTGTCGGTCAAGCTGGTCTCCGAGGCGGGTGTCGGTACTATTGCCGCCGGCGTGGCCAAGGCTTATGCCGATCTGATCACCATTTCCGGTTATGACGGCGGCACCGGCGCCTCGCCGCTGACCTCGGTCAAATATGCCGGCAGTCCGTGGGAACTGGGCCTGAGTGAAACCCATCAGATCCTGCGAGCCAACGATCTGCGCGACAAGGTGCGCCTGCAGACCGATGGCGGTCTCAAGACCGGCCTGGATGTTATCAAGGCGGCGATCCTCGGTGCGGAAAGTTTTGGTTTCGGTACCGGCCCCATGGTCGCCATGGGCTGCAAGTATTTGCGTATCTGTCACCTGAACAACTGCGCTACCGGCGTGGCCACCCAGGACAAGGTACTGCGCATGGATCACTATCGGGGTGAAGTGGAATGGGTGATGAACTATTTCCGTTTCATTGCCGAGGAAGTGCGCGAATTGCTCGCCGCGCTGGGTCTGCGCAAACTGACCGATGCGATTGGTCGTACCGATTTGCTCGAGGCTCTGGAAGGGGAGACCAGCAAACAGCGTGGCCTGGATCTCAGTGCCCTGCTTGGCGATGCCGGTGTCGCGTCGGACAAGCCGCAGTGTTGCGTCAAGCCGAGTAACAAGCCGTTCGACAAGGCCGAGCTTGCCGAACAGATGGTGAAAGACTGCCTGCCGGCGATCGAAAACAAGACTGGTGGCGAGTTTAGCTACAGGGTCCAGAATACCCACCGTTCCATCGGGGCCCGCCTGTCGGGTGAAATTGCAGTGCGCCACGGGGATGTGGGGATGGAAGACAATCCGATTGTTCTGCGTCTCACTGGCACGGTCGGGCAGAGTTTCGGTGTCTGGAATGCCGGTGGTCTGCATATGTATCTGGAAGGCGATGCCAACGATTACGTCGGCAAGGGCATGGCCGGTGGCAAGCTGGTGCTGTATCCACCCAGGGGCAGTACCTTTGCCTCGCACGAAACCACTATCATCGGCAACACCTGCCTGTATGGTGCAACCGGCGGCAAGTTGTATGCCGCCGGTACGGCGGGTGAGCGCTTTGGCGTGCGTAACTCAGGTTGCCATGCTGTCGTGGAAGGGATTGGCGATCACGGTTGTGAGTACATGACCGGCGGTCACGTTACCGTGCTGGGCAAGGCCGGACTCAACTTTGGTGCAGCGATGACCGGCGGGTTTGCCTATGTTTACGACGAAGACAATACGTTTGTCGATTGTGTCAGCCACGACGTCGACATTCATCGTATCGTGCCGGAACACATGGAAGCCAATCGCAACCATTTGCGCGAACTGATCGAAGAGTTCGTGCGTGAAACCGGCAGCAAGCGGGGCCAGATGTTGCTGGACAACTTCGCTGATGAAGTGGGCTATTTCTGGCTGGTCAAGCCAAAGGCGGCCACGTTGGAATCGCTGATGGACGATCTGCAGCGGCGCGCCGCGTAACTTTAGTAGAAACAAATGACAGTAACCTGCAGCCGGCCCCGGCCGGCTGCCTTACCGGGTAGCCAGGGCATTATGGGTAATACGTTTCAGTTCTTACAGGTCAAGCGCGTCGATCCGAAGAAAAAACCGGTCGAGGTGCGGATCAAGGAATATCGCGAAATTTACGGCGAGTTTAATGCCGAAACCGCGGCGCAACAGGCGGATCGCTGCCTGGAGTGCGGTAATCCCTATTGTGAATGGAAATGTCCGGTTCACAACTATATTCCCAACTGGCTGAAGCTGATCGCCGAAGGCAATATTACCGAAGCGGCGGAATTGTCCCATCGCACCAATTCATTACCCGAGATATGTGGTCGTGTCTGTCCGCAGGACAGGTTATGCGAAGGCGCCTGTACCCTGAACGACGGTTTCGGAGCAGTGACGATCGGTTCCATTGAGAAGTACATCAGCGATACTGCGTTCGAGCAGGGCTGGCGCCCGGATATGAGCGGGGTTGAACAGACCGGCAAGAAAGTCGCTGTGATCGGGGCAGGACCGGCGGGGCTGGGTTGCGCCGATGTGCTGGCACGTAACGGCGTCGCCGTAACGGTCTATGATCGTTATCCGGAGATCGGCGGTCTGCTGACGTTCGGTATCCCCGAGTTCAAGCTGGAAAAAGAAGTGGTACACAAGCGCCGTGAGATTCTGGAGGGGATGGGCATCGAGTTCAAACTCGGTATCGAGGTCGGCAAGGATGTTGACTTCAAGAATATTGTCGAACAATACGATGCGGTGTTCCTGGGGATGGGTACCTACAAATACATGACTGCCGGCATCCCCGGCGAGGACCTGCCCGGCGTTTATCCGGCACTCGATTTTCTGGTCTCCAATATCAATCACTGTTACGACTACGAAAAAGATCCCAAAGACTACATCAGCATGCAGGGCCGTCACGTGGTGGTACTGGGTGGCGGCGATACCGCCATGGACTGTAACCGGACCTCGATCCGGCAGGGCGCCGCTTCAGTGACCTGTGCCTATCGGCGCGATGAGGCCAATATGCCCGGCTCCAAACGCGAAGTCGCCAACGCCAGAGAAGAGGGCGTGCATTTCATGTGGAATCGCCAGCCGGTGGAGATCGTCGGTAATGGCCAGGTCGAGGGCGTGAAAGTGGTCACTACCCAGCTGGGCGCGCCCGATGAGCGCGGTCGTCGTCGGCCGGAGCCCGTGCCGGGTTCCGAGGAGATCATCATGGCCGATGCGGTAATCATCGCATTCGGTTTTCAACCGAGTCCCGGCGACTGGTTCGGTGAACACCAGATCGAAGTGGATGAGCGCGGTCGAGTCAGGGCGCCGCAAAAACAGGAATACAAACACCAGAGCTCCAACCCCAGGATCTTCGCCGGCGGCGATATGGTGCGCGGCTCGGATCTGGTGGTCACCGCCGTCTACGAAGGCCGTGAAGCGGCTGAAGGTATCCTCGATTATCTCGAGGTATAAAAACATTCAACGCATAGGCGCAAAGGCGCAGAGTTCACAAAGGAAAAATATTTATGTGTTCTTTTGAGAACTGTTCTGATTGTTGAGAAGTAGAATTAAAACAATTTATTTTGTTTTTCTCTGCGTTCTTTGCGCCTCTGTGCCTCTGCGTTAAAAAGATATAAATATAAAATGACAGAATTGAAAAACGATCGTTTACTGAAAGCCCTGGCCCGTGAACCGGTGGATGTGACGCCGGTGTGGATGATGCGCCAGGCCGGTCGCTATCTGCCCGAGTACCGCGCCACGCGCGAGAAGGCGGGCAGTTTTCTGGATCTGTGCAAGAACCCCGAGCTGGCGACCGAAGTGACCCTCCAGCCGCTGGAACGTTTTGATCTGGACGCAGCGATTCTGTTCTCCGATATTCTGACCATTCCTGATGCCATGGGACTGGGTCTGTATTTCGCCGAGGGTGAAGGTCCCCGCTTTGAGCGGCCTCTGCGTTCAGCTGCCGCGATTGAACAACTGCCGGTCCCCGATGTCAGCGAGTCACTCGGGTATGTCATGGATGCGGTGAGTACGATTCGGCGCGAGCTCGGTGGCCGGGTTCCCCTGATCGGCTTTTCCGGCAGCCCCTGGACACTGGCGACCTACATGGTCGAAGGCGGGACCACCAAGGAATTTGCCAAAGTCAAAGGCCTGCTTTACGAAGATCCCGCTGCCATGCACCAGTTACTGGATAAACTGGCGCAGACGGTAATCGATTATCTCAATGGTCAGATCGCCGCCGGCGCCCAGGCAGTCATGATTTTCGATACCTGGGGCGGAGTGCTGACAACCCGGGATTATCACGCCTTTTCACTGGATTACATGCGCCGGATCATTGCCGGTCTTAACCGCGAGCAGGAAGGGCGCAAGGTCCCGGTAATCATCTTCAGCAAGGGCGGTTGTCAATGGCTGGAAGAACAGGCCGGGATTGGCGCCGATGCCCTGGGGCTGGACTGGACCATCGACATCGGGCTGGCTCGCCAGCGGGTGGGCCAGCAAGTCGCGCTACAGGGAAATATGGATCCCTGCGTGCTGTATGCCCCGCCCGAGCGGATCCGCGAGGAAGTGGCCACGATTCTGCAAAGCTATGGCCCCGGGGCCGGTCATATTTTCAATCTCGGTCATGGCATTCACCAGCATGTGGATCCCGACCATGCCAGGGCCTTCATCGATGCCGTGCACGAGCTCAGTGCACCCTACCACACGGCCTGATCACGCAATAAAAAAAAGGTTATTTGCCTCAAAAATATTAACCCCGCCGGGGGCGTATGCCGATACAGAGAGTGGGTAATTCCCCATAACTCGAAGAACGAGGTATCGCGATGCGCATACTACTCACTTTATTGAGTCTGCTGCTGCTCAGTGTTTCTCCGCTGCAGGCTAACGATGAATTCCCCGGCCGCAGCCTCTATCTGGATGTGAAATACATCACCCTGGACGATCTGGCAAAACGCTACGACGATGTGGTGATCGTGGATGTGCGTTCCGGCTATGAATATGACACCTTGCACATCAAAAAAGCGATCAATATCTCGATGACTGATGCCGATTATATGGAACGCATGCGCCAGCTTCGCGAGAAAAACCCGAACGCTACCATCGTAACCTACTGTAACGGCAAGACCTGCATGAAGTCATACAAGGCGGCACGCAAAGCCAAACAGCTTGGGGTTGAGAATGTCGTGTCTTTTGATGCGGGCATAATGGACTGGGCGCAGAATCAGCCCGAACGTTCGGTCCTGTTGGGCGAATCACCCCTGGATCCGGGCAGGCTGATTCCCAAATCAGTCTTTAAACAAAGGCTGCTGGATCCGCAAGAATTTGTGTCCCGGGCAAACCGGGAAAAACATATGATTGTGGATGCACGCGATCCTTTGCAACGTGCCGGATACGCGCTGTTCATGGGTAAAGAAAGACGGGCCTCCCTGGCGGATGAGAAGAAAATGGGAGAACTGATGGCGCAGGCCGCCAATAGCGGCAAAAGCATGTACATTTATGATGAAGCCGGTAAGCAAGTGCGCTGGCTGATGTATCGGCTCGAGCAACAGGGTGTCAAGGACTATTACTTTATGAGTGGCGGTACCAAGGCCTTCTACCAGCAGTTACGCAATGATTTCGCCAGCGGCGAATAGTCGCCCTGTTCCCGACGGCGTTTATCGGCGGACTATTGAGTGTGCGGTGCTTTCGGGGCAATAGGCCCCGGAAGCGAATTGTGAGACAATGCGGATATGCAACTTATCGGCAATATTCGCAAACTCACTACCCGTCTCGGAGATCCGGTCGATTATCAATTGCCGATCGGCGAGCAATCTCTGTCAATGAATCCCTTGATCGGCCGCTCTTTGGCCATGACTTATCTTGGCGAAATCCATTGTATCGAGTGCGGTCGCAAGACCAGCAAGAGTTTTAACCAGGGCTATTGCTATCCCTGCTTCCGCTCCCTGGCCCAGTGCGACAGCTGCATTGTCAAACCCGAACAGTGTCATTATTTCGAAGGCACCTGCCGCGAGCCGGAATGGGCCGATCAACACTGCATGCAGGATCACTATGTCTACCTGGCCAATTCCTCCGGCATCAAGGTGGGAATCACCCGCGGCACCCAGATTCCGACCCGCTGGATGGATCAGGGAGCCAGCCAGGCCCTGCCCATTCTGCGGGTCAAAAACCGGCTGGTCTCCGGCCTGGCGGAAATGATCTTCAAGCAACATGTGGCCGACAAGACGGCCTGGCAGCGGATGCTCAAGGGCGCGCCCGAGCCGGTGGATCTGTCCGCCCGGCGGGATATCCTGTTTGGCGAATGCGAACAGGCATTGCAGCAGCTGGCCGAGCAACACGGAGAGAGTAGCCTGACCTTGCTGCACGACGAGCCAGCGGTTGAAATCCGGTATCCGGTGCAGGCCTATCCCGAAAAAGTGGCTTCGCTCAATTTCGACAAGACCCCGTTGATTGAAGGTGTCTTGCAGGGAATCAAGGGCCAGTACCTGATTATGAGCAGTGGAGTCTTGAACATGCGCAAGTTTTCAGGGTATAACCTGCAGCTGACTTCTCTTTAAACCGGACTCATTGACGGCAATGCAATTCTGGCAACAGTTTCAATGGCCCACCCTGGCGCGCGTGCTCGTCCTGTTCGTGCTGCTGGGTCAGTCCGCCCTGTTGCTGCATGAGAGCGGCCATATTGCCGCCACCGGTGAAACTGAATGCCAGCTCTGTCTGCATGCCCAGCCCACGTTCTCCGTCCCGCCGACCATCGCTGTCGTCGCAGTTTTGTTCGATACGGTGGCCATCAAGGCCCCGTCTTATGCCCAACCGGTGTATTTCACCCCGACCTACGCCAACGCCTCCCGCGCGCCACCCCGTCATTGATCTTTCACCCGACCGACTAACGCAAACGCAGTGTCCCGATGGGGGGCTGCATGGTTAATTGATCCACCTGTCGCAATCATGCATGTATGCCTCATACGAGGATCATGTTCACAGGCGACAGGCTATGATGTGGGAGACAGACAATGTCCAGAATTGCAATTATGGTTTCAGGCGTGGCCGCTCTGGCCGCCATGCCGGCTCTGGCCTATGGCCAGGCTATGGGAAAAATTACCGGTAATGAATTCAACCCGGCGATCAGCCTGATCCTCGATGGTCGCTATACCGATATCGATAACACAACGCTGGAACTGCCCGGTTTCCAGCTCGGGGGGGAGGCCGGCCTGCCCGACAAAGGCTTTGCCACGGGACACAATGAGCTGGTCCTCTCGGCCAATGTCGACGATAAATTCTATGCCCAGTTCAGTACGGCCATCATCGAGGAAGACGGCGCAACCGAACTGGAGATGGAAGAGGCGTTTGTCGAGACCCTCGGACTGGGACACGGCCTGACCGTGCGCGGCGGCCGATTCTATTCCGGGATCGGTTACCTTAATGCCATCCATCTGCATGCGCATGACTTTGCCGACCGACCGCTGGTTTATGATGCCATGCTGGGCGGACGTCTGAGCGACACGGGACTGCAGCTGCGCTGGATCGCCCCTACCACGCACTATCTGAATCTGGGCGCGGAAGTCATCACGGGCAGCGAATTCCCCGGCGGGGAGAATGAAGATAACAATAACGGTCTGGCCCTGTTCGCCAAAACCGGCGGCGATATCGGGGTGAGTGCCAGTTGGCAACTGGGCGCCAGTTATTACAGCACGGAGTTTGACACACGCGAGGCGGGCGGCCACTCGCATGGCGGCGGGACTGCCACGGCCGATAATGAGCTGCTCAACGGGGAAGTGGATATCGCCGGGATCGACTTTGTGTACAAATGGGCGCCGAAAGGCAATAACAGGGAGAAAAATTTCAAGTTGCAGGCCGAATATTTCGTGCGCGACGAAAAAGGTCGTTCGAAATTCAGCGAGACAACAGGTACAACAACTGATTCCGCCCGGGCGGACTATACCGGTGAACAGCAGGGCTTCTATGTGCAGGGCGTGTACCAGTTCATGCCGGCCTGGCGTGTGGGGCTGCGTTATGACTGGCTCGAGGCCGACAATACCATCACCAACTTTGTAAACGACGGAATCGATCAGGATGAATACCTGGAAGAGTCCGGCCTGGGCACAGAGGCGAAGGACCCCGAGCGCTACAGTATGATGATCGACTATTCACCCAGCCATTACAGTCGCCTGCGCCTGCAGTACAGTGAGCT
>NZ_JAWOCR010000048.1:0-4235 GCF_046483665.1 Thiohalophilus sp.
AATGTGGTGCTGGCCACCGGCGGCGGCGCCGTACTTTACGAGCAGAACCGGCAACACCTGAAAGAGCGTGGCACGGTAATTTATCTGCAGGCCCGCGTCGGACAGTTACTGGAACGAACTCACAAGGACAAGAACCGCCCGCTGTTACAGACCGCCGATCCCGAAGCCCGTTTACAGGCCCTGTTAACGGAGCGTGAGCCGCTCTATCTTGAGCTCGCGGATCTGGTGGTGCGTACGGGGCAGGGTAGCGTGCGCAGCGTGGCCGAATCGATTTTGCAAAAACTGACCTGAACCGTTGCTACTCGCCCGGTACGGCGACTATCCTGTATAATCCGATAGTTACCGGCATAACGACAGACAAAATGATTACTCTTAACGTCGATCTGGGTGAACGTAGTTATCCGATTTTCATCGGTCGCCAGTTGCTGGGCGATGCCGGGCTGATTCGGTCCTGTATCAATGGCACTCAGGTGATGATCGTCACCAACGAAACCATTGCGCCCCTGTATCTCGATAAGGCCGCGGAGGCCTTCGCCGAGTTCGAACCCCGCCATGTAATTCTTCCCGACGGCGAGCAGTACAAGAATCTGGAAGTCCTGAACCGTATTTTTGACGAGCTGCTGGAGCAGCATTTCGATCGCCATTGCACGCTGGTGGCGCTGGGCGGCGGGGTGATCGGGGATATGACCGGGTTTGCCGCCGCCTGTTATCAACGTGGCGTGGACTTTATCCAGATCCCTACCACCCTGCTGGCCCAGGTAGACTCCTCTGTGGGCGGCAAGACCGGCGTCAACCACCCCCAGGGCAAGAACATGATTGGGGCTTTTCATCAGCCCCGTTGTGTGGTGATTGACACCGACACGCTGCAAACCCTGGATGACCGTCAGCTGAGTGCCGGCCTGGCGGAGGTAATCAAGTATGGCCTGATCCGCGATATCGAATTTGTGCGCTGGCTGGAGACGAACATGGACAAATTGCTGGCCCGAGATCCGGAAGCGACGGCCTATGCTATTGAAGTCTCCTGCCGCTGTAAGGCCGAAGTCGTGGCCGCCGATGAAAAAGAAAGTGGCGTCCGTGCGCTGCTGAACTTCGGTCACACTTTCGGCCATGCTATCGAAACCGGGGCCGGTTATGGTCACTGGTTGCACGGTGAGGCTGTCGGTATGGGAATGTTGATGGCCGCCGATCTTTCCATGCGCCAGGACTGGTTGTCTGAAGAAGATTTACGGCGGGTGGAGAACCTGATCGACAAGGCCGAGTTGCCAACCCGGGCACCGCATAACATGACCTATGACAGATTCATGGAATTGATGGCCGTCGATAAGAAAGTCCGCGCCGGTCGGGTCAATCTGGTATTACTTGAAGCCCTCGGGAACGCAGTAATGACCGGGGGTTTTGATCCCGAACTGTTACGCGAAACCATCGAGGCGCATCGCGCAACTGAATAATCAGACGGAAAATCATATGTTAACTCTCGCCCCCTATGCCGCTACTGAAGAGAACAGCCTGGGGCGACGTATTCCCGAAGAGTCACCCAGTTACCGCAGTGAATTCCAGCGCGACCGGGATCGCATTGTCCATTCAGCAGCTTTTCGGCGCCTGGAGTACAAGACCCAGGTCTTCGTCAATCATGAAGGCGATATGTTTCGTACCCGCCTGACCCATTCGATTGAAGTCGCGCAGCTCAGCCGTTCCATTGCACGGATTCTGAATATTAACGAGGATCTGAGCGAGACTATTGCTCTGGCCCATGATCTGGGCCATACCCCCTTCGGTCATGCCGGTCAGGATGCGTTAAATGCTTGTATGAAGGAGTATGGTGGCTTCGAACATAACCTGCAGTCACTGCGCACCGTGGACAAACTGGAACAGCGTTATGCCGATTTCGAAGGCCTGAACCTGACTTTTGAGGCCCGCGAAGGGATACTCAAACACTGTTCGCTCAAACATGCACGGGATCTGGGTGAGGTGGGACAGCGGTTTATTAACAAGACCCAGCCCTCTCTGGAAGCCCAGGCGGTCAATCTGGCTGATGAGATCGCCTATAACAATCACGATGTGGATGACGGTTTGCGTTCGGGATTGATTACCCTTGAACAGCTTGAGGAGATCGAGCTGTTCAATGATCAATATCGGGAAGTCAGAGGGCGTTATAAAAATCTGACCGATCGGCGGCTGATTCACGAGATTATCCGACGTATGATCAATCGCCAGATTATCGATCTTGTGGAAACCAGTCAGAAGGCTGTCAAGACGCTGGGGCCGGAAGATATCCATGCAGTGCGTCAGCACCCGCAGGGTTTGATCGGCTTCAGTGAACCAATGCGCGCGGCCAATCTGGCGCTGAAGCAGTTTTTACGCAGCCGGCTGTATTCCCACTATCGCGTACATCGTATGACAGCCAAGGCCCAGCGCATTATTCAGTCGCTGTTCAGCGCGTTTTATCACGACCCCAAACTGTTACAGCCGAAGCATCAGCAGAAGGTCTACACAATGGAACAAAAAGAGGGCCCTAATGGGCGGGCGCGGGCTGTGGCCGATTATATCGCCGGTATGACCGACCGCTATGCCATTGCCGAATATGCGCGTATTTTCGATCCGGCAGAACTGACCTGAACCGGAACCGAACGGCCTGACAGTCTTATGCGTATCTATATGCAAATACCGGCTATGCAAGACAAGCCGCCTCGCTTTTATCAGCTGATGCTGCAAAAAGATCTGGTGGATGGTTGGAATCTGATTCGTAACTGGGGCGAAACCGGCAGCCGGGGACGGGTTAAACAGGATCACTATAGTGATCTGGAACAGGCCCAGACGGCCCTGCTCAGGGTCCGTGACATGCAGATCGAACGCGGCTATAAAGTGATGTTTATGCAAGGACAGGAACTACCCTATGAGTAGTTACGACGCCGTCCCGCTGGCCCGTCTGGAGCCCGATTATCTGGCGCGCTACGGTCTGCAGACCGCGCCTTTTTCCTCGACCCACGACGACCGGTTTCTCTATCTGGACGGTGAACGTCAGCAGCTGCTGAACATGCTTCAGCACCTGACCCGCTATAGTGAGCTGGTTCTGCTGGTGGTTGGGGAGCGGGGTAGCGGCAAGACCAGTATCAAGCAACGCTTTATCAAGCAGGCCGATGACAGCTATCTGATCAGCGAAGTTGATGCCCATCCGATGATGGATGCCGATGAGCTGTTGTCGAATATTGCCCGGGGTTTTGGTCTGATCGATATACCAGCCAGTCCCGCGCAGTTACAAAACGATCTCTATCGTTATCTGGCCGGATTGCAGCAACAGGATCGGGTGCCGGTCTTGCTGGTGGACGATGCCCACGAACTTCCCCAGGAGGCCCTGGAAGCCCTGTTTTATCTTTCCGATGCCGAGGCGGGCGAGGGTAATCTGTTACGCACGGTTCTGTTTTGTGAGCCGGCCATCGAAGTGATGCTGGAGTCGGCGGCGATCCAGCCGCTCAAGGAACAGGTCACCCATCGCATGCGTATTCCGCCCTTTGACGAAGAGCAGACAGCGGAATACCTTCGGCATCGCCTGGCCGTTGCCGGCCTGGAAGACACCAGTCCCTTTTCTCCCAGAGAAGTACGGCGCATCTACAAGTCGTCCGGCGGCATCCCGGAGCGAATCAATGAGGCGGCTCATCAGGTGCTGGCCGGAGGAAAAATCACGGCGCTCGACGAGGATGAGCCGTCCGAGACGCCTGAGGACGGGGTCCGTCAGGGGTTGAATCCCCGCTATATCGCTCTGGGCGGGATGCTCGTGTTACTGGTCGCGGCGGTGCTCTGGTGGCAGGAGGAGATCAATCGCCTGTTTGATGAACCGGCAGACACAATACCTGCGCAGAGCGAACAGGCTATCCCGGCACCCGCTGAACCCCCGGTGCCGGAAAAAATTGTCGAATTCGGCGGTGATGGCAACCGGCTTCCCGCCAGCGAGGTCGGGTCCGAACCGCCGGTAGAATCGGATCCGCCTGTCTCCTCATCGCAGGTACCGGCTACGGCCGGGGCATTGGATACCCCCCCGGCGGATTCGACCGGGAACAGCGTTGAGCATGAACCCCGGTCCGGGGATTCCGGGGATGCGGAGGCAAGTGAGACGCCCCCGAGCGAACCGAGGCCCGCGACATTGCGAATCGAGTCACTGGAGCCGAATCCGGTGCCGGCCAGCGAACACCAGCAGACCCTGACCCTGCGGGGGGAAGGCTTCGATGACACGACCCGGA
>NZ_JAWOCR010000060.1:0-8901 GCF_046483665.1 Thiohalophilus sp.
CCGCCCGGGGCACGAAGTAGAAAAAAGTAAGGGGCGGGGGGGACGGTTTGCAACCCCGCATATTGTGGGGGTGATCAGGCTACCTGGCAGGCCTCGTCGAGACTGGCAATCTCTTGCCTGGTCTGGCGGATAAGCTGGCGGGCGCATTTGGCGCAACAGCCGCAGTTGCTGGCCACGCCGAGATCCCGGCGCACGTCGGCGAGGGAGTCGGCCCCGTCGATGACGGCGTCGCGGATCCGGGTGTCGGTGATGGCTTTGCAGAGACAAACATACATTGCGTGATTCCTGCCGGGTAGTTAATCCTGTCTTCACTATATCTAAATGAGAATGATTGTCAATACTATTATTTGTCTGGTTTATCCCTCTGCAAGGCAGCCGGGAGCCCTTGTCCGGTTCAATCGCTGGGGTGGTTACCAGTGCAGGGCGCGAAGGCGTGAAATTTTCTTGCGCTGATGGTTCTGCATGATTTTCAGCACGGCACTCAGTGAGCGCAGCGCATCGAGAATATAGGACCCTTTGTTCAGCATGACGCATTCCGCACGTACACTCATGGCGGCATCGGTAAATTCCGGGCGGGAGCGAACCCCGGTTTTGGCGATCGATTCCATGACCTGAGTTGCCCAGATAACCGGTACATGAGCGGCCTCGCATAGCCAGAGTATTTCTTCCTGTATTTCAGCCATACGCACGCTGCCCAGTTCAACGGCCAGATCGCCACGGGCGATCATCACCGCGAACGGGTGAGTGCTGAGCATGCTGGCGAAAAGGATATCAGGCAGATTTTTCACGGCATCCGTCGTTTCAATCTTGGCAACGACAGGTATGTCGCTCGAATTGCGACTGGCCAACTCGGCGATAAGTTCATGCATATCATCAGCTGTTTCGATAAAAGAAAAACCCACCATATCTGAATGCAGGCAGATGAAATCCAGATCCATTCTGTCTTTGGCGGTCAAAGAGGGCAGGTTGAGTTTCGTGCCGGGAAAGTTGAGGCCCTTGTCAGGTTTTAGTTTGGCGCCCGCGGGACCGGCCCGGGTGATACGCAGGATAAGGTAATCATCGAATTTCTGGATAACCCGGGCACCGATTTTACCGTCATCAAACCAGACAGGTGCGCCCGGTTCGAGAATATCGATGACTTCCGGTGCGGTACAGCCGATGCTGGCCGGGGCCAGCAATTCTCCGTTTTCACCATATTCAGTCGGGTGGCCGTGATCTGATTGTTTGTGAAGCTGCAAAACGTCACCAGCATGCAGGCGAATGTTACCTGACAGATTATTCACTTCAGGATAGTGAAATGACTGCAGGGTTTTATAGGCGTCGCCGCTCAGGCGTTGCCATTCAATAACCGTGTTCGCCAGAAGACGAATATTTTTGTGCGCAAAACCAGATATGAAGTCAGGCTGCGTGATGGTGGCGATTGTCACATGACGCCGTTTGCCTTTGGCATCGACAAAACAAAGTCGATCATCTTCGGCGAGTTGACTGAAAATCGCGTCAGGCACGATAAAAGTGTTATGAATATCAGGTTCGCGGGTGGTTGGCTCATTTGCAAGTCTGACAGGCACAATGGCGAACTCCGCTCTTCCGCTGGCAGAAGATTTTCTGTTGTACCTGAAAACGGTCGAATCAGCTGCAGGCCTGATTTGTCCGGTACGGATTTTGTGTCCGGCAAGGTCCATCAAAACCCGGCACGATGAGTGCAGCTCCCGGTTGGCCTGACGAACATGCTTAATCATCAATCGCCAGGTAAACGGATTATCATGTGCACAGTTGATTCTGGCGATATTCATCCCTTCACGAATCAGATCATAGACAGCCCTGTAATCATGAGCCGTGTCACTGGATAAGGTGACCATGATCCGAGTCATTCGATTAGCCGGTGATGCCCCCAGTGCCTGGTCTGAATTTTGATCCAGTATCTCGAAACCTTCCCTGAAGCCGGGCCACGGCAATCCGGGGTCGAGTTGCAGTGGATCGCCAAGAATCTCTCCGAGAATATTGATGATATTGCTCAGATTGGCAAAGACATGGGCTTCGGCACGCCCGAGTGAGGAGAGCCCCGCTTCCGCCAGTTCTTCCTGCAGCGGTCGTAAATCGATTTCACGCAGGGCCAGATAGTGCGCCAGATTAACAATACTTTTATTGATGGTTTCCGGCGGCGCCGGGGCCGGCTGCTTCGCCAGCCGATAGGCACCGTGCTGGACTACATGGCGAGCAAGCCGATGGATCTGGTCCTGCAGGTGTTTCAGCTTGCTATAGTGATCGTCACGATATAATGATTCCATGTTGAAACCGTAACCGGGAATTTTGAAGCTAATATTGCAGTTTTGTGACGGGCGTGTTTGACCGGTTAAAGTCCGAGAAGATAAGTGGCGCTTACTATGCCGAAAGTGAATATGACAACTCTGCTCACCATAAATGCCGAACCAATAAGGGAATGGTTAAAGGGAGGTGAGCCGGATGATGAGAAACAGATACACCGGGTTCGGGTATGTATAAAAAAACTCCGTTCGCTGTTGAAGCTGATTCGGGATTTATCCGACTCGGATATGCCGGTCACGACTATAAACGAGCACCTCAAATCCATGAGCCAGTGTTTGTCGGGCCAACGGGACCATGATGTTGTCTGCGGGATCCTGCGCGACAAAGTAGCCAAAGAAGAGGACGTTGCCCATAGAGAAAGCTTTGTCTTGATTCAGAAGCTTCTGGATCAGGTTTATCAAACGCCGGGTTCAGAGCCGGCTCAGTTGCGGCGCTCAGGGCAGGTTGTTGTGGTGATGATTGAGGAGCTTCCATCGATCAGGCTGTCGAGAAAGAAATTAGCTGAATATCTATCTGCCAAAACAGGCAAGATATGTAAGAAAGGGCACAAGGCGTTGGATAAAGCGGACTGTGTTCAGTTGCACAAGCTTAGAAAAAAGATAAAAACACTGTTTTATCAGGTCAGGATTCTGTCCGACGCTGGCTTTGATATGGATTTGCCGACAAAGAAACTCAAAAAGCTCGGTAACAGGCTGGGTAGAATTCATGATTATTGTGTGCTGGAAAAAATGCTCGGTGAATCAGGCATCAACAAATTAACAAGGGAGAAGATTCAGCCGGCGGGTTGGCAGCGGGTGCAGGACTATATCGACGCTCAACGGCAGAAATATCTGACCCAATCGGACAAGCTGTATCGCAAATGGTGTCGCCAGCAAAACAGGGATGCCGGATAGGATTGACGCCAGTGTCAGGTCGCTCCCGGTCGATACATCGAACCGGAACGCCGTTCTGCACAACAGGCATCGCCCGCCAGAGGGTTACCCCGATGGCGAAATAGTAAACAGCCGCGTACAATACCGCACCCGATTCATAAGGCTTCAGGCACATGTTTTATCAGGATAAATTCGATGTCATCGTGGTCGGCGGCGGGCATGCCGGCACCGAGGCGGCGCTGGCCGCGGCCCGGGCCGGCGTGCGCACCCTGCTGCTGACCCACAACATCGAGACCCTGGGCCAGATGAGCTGCAATCCGGCCATCGGCGGCATCGGCAAGGGCCATCTGGTCAAGGAAGTGGACGCGCTGGGCGGGCTGATGGCCCGTGCCACGGACCGGGCCGGGATCCAGTTTCGCATCCTCAACGCCAGCAAGGGGCCGGCGGTGCGCGCCACCCGCGCCCAGGCCGATCGCGCCCTGTACAAACAGGCGGTACGCCTGGAACTGGAGAACACCGCCAACCTGACATTGTTCCAGCAGACGGTGGAGGATCTGATCGTCGAGGGCGATCGGGTGGTCGGGGTCGAGACCCAGATGGGATTGAAATTCGCCGCCCGGGCGGTGGTGCTGACGGTCGGCACCTTCCTGGGCGGGCGCATTCATGTCGGCGAGTCCAATTACGAGGGCGGCCGTGCCGGTGATCCACCGGCCAATGCCCTGTCCCGGCGCCTGCGTGAGCGCCCCTTCACCGTGGATCGGCTCAAGACCGGCACCCCGCCGCGGCTCGACGGCAAGAGCATCGATTTTTCCCAACTGGAAGCCCAGCATGGCGACGATCCGCTGCCGGTCTTCTCGTATATGGGGAAGGCCGCAGAGCATCCGGCGCAGGTGCCCTGCCATATCACCTACACCAGTGAACTGACTCACGCGATCATTCGCGGCGGGCTGGATCGCTCGCCCATGTACAGCGGCGAGATCGAAGGGGTCGGGCCGCGCTACTGTCCGTCGATCGAGGACAAGGTGGTACGCTTCGCCGACAAAAACGCCCACCAGATCTTTGTCGAGCCCGAGGGGCTGAGTACCCACGAGGTCTATCCCAACGGTATCTCCACCAGCCTGCCCTTCGATGTGCAGCTGGCGCTGGTGCGCTCCATTGCCGGCTTTGAAAACGCGCACATTACCCGCCCCGGTTACGCCATTGAATACGATTATTTTGACCCGCGCGATCTCAAATCGTCCCTGGAAACCCAACACATGCCGGGGCTGTTTTTCGCCGGGCAGATTAATGGCACCACCGGTTACGAAGAGGCCGCCGCGCAGGGCTTGCTGGCCGGGATCAACGCGGCCCTGCAGGTGCAGGACAAAGCCCCCTGGTGTCCGGCACGCGATGAAGCATATCTCGGCGTCCTGGTGGATGATCTCATTACCGCCGGTACCCAGGAGCCCTATCGCATGTTTACCAGTCGCGCCGAATACCGGCTGATGCTGCGCGAGGACAATGCCGATCTGCGCCTCACCGAAACCGGTCGCAAGCTGGGGCTGATCGATGACCTGCGCTGGGTGGCGTTCGAACAAAAACGCGAGGCGGTCGAACAAGAGCTGCAGCGATTGCGTTCGACCTGGGTGCATCCGGAGAAGATCCCATTGGCAAAACAGGAACAGTTACTGGGCAAGAAACTCTCGCGCGAGGCGACCCTGCACGATCTGTTGCGTCGCCCCGAAGTGCGTTATGCCGATCTGGCCTTGCTGGCAGGCGAGAGGGAACACCCGCCGGAGCCGGTAGTCACCGAACAGGTCGAAATACAGGCCAAGTACGCGGGCTATATCGAGCGCCAGCAGGCGGAGATCGCCCGTCAACGTCGTCATGAAGAGACCACCCTGCCGGGCGATATGGATTATCACGCGGTCAAGGGCCTGTCCGCCGAGGTCTGCGAGAAACTCAACCGGATCCGTCCGGCCACCCTCGGTCAGGCAGCACGTATTTCCGGGGTCACGCCGGCGGCGCTCTCATTGCTGCTGGTGCACTTGAAAAAACGGCAGTCCGGTGTCGAGGCGACGAAAGCGCTTTAAAAAAAGCGGCCTGAAAAGCGTATCCGGTCATGGGATGTTTCTTCCCGGATCTCTACAATGGTGGCGGCAGATCGGGAGAGGTCTGCAGTGAAGTCCGGTGCTCGCAGGCGATCCCCGCCTCATTCGGCTTCGCTATAACAACAATCCACTGGAGGAGGAAACCCTATGAAAAGTCTATCTATCCTTATTCTGAGTCTGTGTCTGCTACCGGTGGCCTGGGCCGTTGATGTGTCGGGACTGGTGGTCAAGCAAAGTCCGTACAGCGTCGCCAAGACTCTCGATCGGCTGGAAAATGTACTGCAGAAAAAAGGTATCGGTATCGTGACCCGCTGGAACCATTCGGCCAAGGCCGAGGAAGTCGGGATCCCGCTGCGCGACACCGAGCTGCTGCTGTTTGGTAATCCGAAACTGGGCAGTCACATGTTTACCGCCGAGCAGACCGCCGGCATCGACCTGCCCATGAAGGCACTCGCATGGAAAGATGCGGACGGTCAGGTCTGGCTGGGCTACAACGACCCGCAGTACATTGCCCGGCGTCATGGCATCGATAACCGTTCCGAGGTTATCCAGAAAATGCAGGGCGCACTGGACAAGCTCACCAATGCGGCCGTGGCCGACTGAGCGCGAGTACGCCGTACAGTGACAACCGCACTGTCGAATCAGCTGTCGCGGCGGGCGGGGGAACTCCCCTTCTCCCTGCCGCCGCAGGCTGAACAAAAGCTGCTGGATTTCATTGCTCTGCTGGAAAAATGGAACCAGGCTTACAATCTGACCGCGGTACGCCAGCCGACCCAGATGATTTCCCGTCACCTGATGGACTCGCTGGTGGTGATGCCCTATCTGCATGGCGAGCAGATTCTCGATGTGGGCAGCGGCGCCGGTCTGCCCGGCATTCCGCTGGCACTGGTCTGTCCCGAGCGACAGTTCACCCTGCTCGACAGTAATGGCAAAAAGGTCCGTTTTATGCGCCAGGCCGTGGCGCAACTGGGGCTGGAAAATGTATCTGTGGTACATTCGCGGGTGGAGCAGTTCCAATCCTCAGCGGGCTTCGATACTATCATTGCACGTGCGTACGCGACCCTCGGGGAACTGATACGAGGCGCGCGCCACCTGTGCCGGCCAGATGGCCGGTTTCTGATTATGAAAGGGGCCTACCCGGTGGCGGAGTTCGATGATCTGAGCGCAGATTTCGAGCTGGAAACAAGCCATTCATTACGCGTCCCCGGACTGGAAGCGGAGCGTCATCTGTTAGTGGTCCGGCATGTCGCCGGCCGGCACTGAGCCGGTATACAGGGGAATCAGATTATGGGCAGAACCATTGCCATTGCCAATCAAAAAGGCGGGGTCGGCAAGACCACCACCTGCATCAATCTGGCCGCCTCCCTGGCCGCAACCAAACGCCGCATTTTGCTGGTGGATCTGGATCCGCAGGGCAACGCCACCATGGGCAGCGGCCTGGACAAAAGTAACCTGCCTCTGACCACCTGCGATCTGTTGCTGGACGAGGCCGGGGTCGAACAGATTTTGCAGCGAGCCGAGGGCATCGGCTATGACGTGCTGCCGGCCAATAGCGATCTGACCGCGGCGGAAGTCTCTTTAATGAACAGCGCCGATCGCGAGCGCAAATTACGCGATTGTCTTAAAAGTGTGCGGGATAAGTATGATTACATTCTGATCGACTGCCCCCCCTCACTGAACATGTTGACGCTCAATGCGCTGGTGGCGGCCCAGTCAGTCATGATCCCGATGCAGTGCGAGTATTATGCGCTGGAAGGGCTGTCGGCCCTGCTCAATACCATCGACAGCATTCGCAACAGCGTGAACCCGGAATTGAAAGTGGAAGGATTGCTGCGCACCATGTTCGATCCGCGAAACAATCTGGCCAACGATGTTTCCGGGCAGCTGATTTTCCATTTCCCGCAGCAGGTCTATCGTACAGTGATCCCGCGTAATGTGCGCCTGGCCGAAGCGCCCAGTCACGGTCTGCCGGTGATCAATTACGACAAGAGTTCGCGTGGGGCGCTCGCCTATCTGGCGCTGGCCGGGGAGATCCTGCGCAAGGATCAGGGCGGGCTGGGCAGCCAGGAAGCCAATATACTGGGCGCTAGCGCCGGAGGAGCAGGTTAACCATGGCCGGTAAGAAACGCGGACTGGGTCGCGGGCTGGATGCATTGCTGGGGGCGGCCGCCTCGCCGCCGGTGCAAACGAGCACCGAAGAAGGGGAAGTGGCCCTGCCCGAGCCCGATCAACATCCCCAGGGGGATCACCTGCGCATGCTGCCGGTGGATGTCATTCATAAAAGCCGCTATCAGCCGCGCCACGATTTTCCCGAAGAGAGTCTGCAGGAGCTGGCCGACTCAATCCGGGCCCAGGGTGTGGTGCAACCGATCGTGGTGCGCCCGCACAGTCAGGCCGGTCACTTCGAACTGATTGCCGGTGAACGACGCTGGCGGGCCTCGCAACTGGCCGGATTGCACGAGATTCCGGCGGTGGTGCGTGATGTGCCGGATCAGGCCGCCATGGCGATGGGGTTGATCGAAAATATCCAGCGCGAAGAACTGAACCCCATCGAGGAGTCGATGGCCCTGCAGCGGCTGATCGAGGAATTCGGCCTGACTCATCAGCAGACCGCCGATGCAGTCGGTCGCTCGCGGGCCGCCGTATCCAATCTGTTGCGCCTGCTGAGTCTGGAGCCGGCGGTAAAGGAGCTGCTGGAAGCCGAGGATCTGGAAATGGGTCATGCCCGGGCCCTGCTGGCCCTGCAGGGTGGCGCTCAGATCGAGGCGGCACGGCAGGTGGCGCGGCGCGGACTGTCGGTGCGCGAGACCGAGAATCTGGTACGTAAACTATCCCAGCCGGCCAAACCGAAAAAGGCGAGCGAGGGCAAAGATCCCGATATTCGCCGCTTCGAAGCGGACCTGTCGGAAAAACTCGGGGCGAAAGTGCAGATCCAGGCCGATAATAAAGGCAAGGGCAAGCTGGTCATCCAGTACAACAGCCTGGATGAGCTGGATGGCATCCTGGCCCATATTAAATAATGCTAATAAAGTAATATAATCGTTTTTTGTCTGTAACTGACCGCGAAAGTCAGATAAATTTCAGTGATACACCCATCATTGACCCTGCCAGGGGGACCCCATATACTACGCGCCCCTGATACCTGAGGTTCCGCTCGGAGGGCACACGCAAGTGACCAGCTTCGGCATGCCCAATGCGGCGAAGATTGCCTTCCGACGCACACTTCTGAGGTTAATCCTGATTCAGGTGGCGCTGAGTACGACGGCCGCGATCGTGATTTTCCTGAAGAAGGGAATGGATTTTGGTCTGGCGACACTGTATGGCGGCGCGATAGGAATCGCCGGCGCCCTGGTCGGCGCATGGCGTATCAGTCTGGCGACAGAAAACGACGATGAGGCGGGCATGGCGAACAACGTGCTGCGCATGGCCGAATTCTACAAGGCCACACTGTTTCGCCTGATCACTATTGTGGCCCTGCTGCTACTGGGCATGGTGGTCCTGGAGATCGAAGCCGCGGGGATATTGATTGGTTTCATCGCCGCCCAGCTCGGCTATTTTTTTGCCCGCCCGTTACGCGCCCGATAACCCGGCGCGGCGGCGGAGAACAGTTTTCG
>NZ_JAWOCR010000020.1:0-25927 GCF_046483665.1 Thiohalophilus sp.
GGTCCGGATCATCTTCGGCTTGCCGTACTGTTCGATGGCGTTCAGGAGGTGTCGAAGCAGGGTGAGGCTGACCTTGTCTTTCAAACCGGAGAGAACCAGACTGGCGCGTGAGGCATGCTCCACGATACCGAGGATGTTGTGCGTTGTACCGCTGGTATCCTGCTTACCGGTCAGATCCAGCCCCCAGATCAAATTATGCGGCACGGACCGGGGCTGTCTCTTCTTCAGGTTCCTGCGCAGCAGCGCGATCTCGTGCCGGTGGTTGACCAACACCCCGTGCACATAACTCTTGCTGACCGACTCTTTCCCGGCAAAGCGGCGATTGAAGCTCGCCGCCAGTGCGCGGCAGCCTGTGTGTGGCATCAGCGCCTTCATGCGGATGAGCTCCTTCGCCACCCAGTCGGGTTTTCTCGGGAAACGGCAGTAGCGGGCTGCTGATTCAACCGCCTTCTTGCGGCCGTAGACGGGGAGGTGTTTTCGTACTGTCAGAACCAACGCAATACGACGCAGGACCGGGTACAGTGCCCGGTAGAGCAGGTAGAGAAACAGCATGAGAGTTTGTTGTGTTTATTGTTTTGAAACAGGTTGCAGAATAATCAGGGCGTTTTACAGCTATAGCTTATCTTTCATTTTTATGGGATTTATCCTTATTCCCACGGCAAAGGCGTTTGTCCTGCGACATTGCGGCTGCCATGGATGACCATCACGATCTCAATCGTCTCGTCGCGCAGCCGGTAGATAATGCGGTAGCCCTGATAAATCACTTCTCGTATGTGCGGATCATCGGCTTCCGGCATTACCCGGCCGCTTTTAGGGAACTGTGGTAAGTGGCGGGTGGTACGCGAAGCAGCCGCTCAACAAAGGGTCTGGCATAGGCCGTGGAGTCTTGTGCGATGTAGTCGTGGATATGTTCGATGTCCAGCAATGCCCGCCGTGACCATATGACCTTCATTTGGGATGCTTGCCCAGGAAATGCTGTTCTACCTCCTCCTGCGTGTAGGTACGGCCCTCGTCGAGATCGCGCAAGCCTTCCTCGAGCTTTTGCCGCACGTACAGGGCGTGCATGGCATCATCGAAGGTGGCCTCCTCGGGCAGATGAGCAGCGATATCTTGAACAATTTGCTTGATAGTTTGCATGCGGATTTCTCCTGGTGGCCGTGTTGACGCCCTGTCTCCCGCCGGGTGGCCCAGAGCCCTTGCGGTGAGGATAAGTCATTGAATTACGTTAAGTTTACCACAATAAACCATTGACGCGAGCCGAAATACCGGTAATGTGATATTTGGTGATATTTTGGGTCAGAGTAAAAACTCATGATATTTGGGGTCAGATATTTGGGATATTTGGGATATTTGGGATATTTGGGATATTTGGGGTCAGAGTAAAAACTCATTGTCATCCTGCAAGTCTTCACTATACTAAATGAATAAACACACCATTTTCAGGGACGATAAATGGCACGGTTACCAAGGATCTGCTTACCGGGGATCCCGCATCATGTGATTCAGCGGGGAAATAATCGCCAGGTTTGTTTTGCCTCAGAAGAAGATTTTTCCGCCTACGCCCATTGGCTGGAAGAATATGCCCAAAAATGCGGAGTGGCGATCCATGCCTGGGTATTCATGACCAATCATGTGCACTTAATGACCACACCCAGTACGGAAGAGGGTATCTCAAAAATGATGCAAATGCTGGGGCGGCATTATGTACGGTATTTTAATTACACCTACCGGCGGTCGGGAACCTTGTGGGAGGGCCGATTCAAATCCTGTGTGGTGGACGCCGAAGATTACCTGCTTGTTTGTCAGCGCTACATCGAACTTAATCCGGTCAGAGCCGGGATGGTAAACGCCCCTGAGGAGTATGCGTGGTCAAGTTATCAGACCAATGGTCTCGGTAAAGCTATCAAGCTCTGGACCCCACATCCGATTTATCAGAAATTGGGAAAGACGCAGCCAGAACGACTTGACGCTTATCGGGAACTGTTTCGTGGGCATATTAACCCTGCCATCATTAACCAGATACGTCAGGCAACTCACACAGGTATGGCATTGGGTAATGACCGATTTCGTGAAGAGATTGAGAAGTTAACAGGACGGCGAGTGACGCCTGAGAAACGCGGTCCGAAGCCGAAGCAAAAGGACGGAGAGGAGTTTTTACTCTGACCCCAAATATACGTGACCCCAAATATACGAGAGAGGAGTTTTTACTCTGACCCCAAATATACCAAATATAATCACTTGCATTGCAGCATGAGTCGCAAAGGCGAATGTCTGGACAATGCGGTGGCCGAAAGCTTCTTTGGCACGCTAAAGAACGAACTGGTCTACCATGAAGACTACCGAACACGAGCCCAGGCCAAACAAAACCTGTTTGAATACATCGAAGTGTTTTATAACCGGCAGCGCCGCCATGCTTCACTTGACTACCGGACACCGGTAGACTTCGAGAAGCAATATGCCTGCTAATTAAATCGTCCGTTTTATCGGGGGAGCCTCAGTTTTTACTCTGACCCAAATATATGGAATGGAGAGGAGTTTTTACTCTGACCCCAAATATACACCAAATATACAAATATATGACCCCAAATATACGATTAGCGTAATTCGCGTTTCCCCAGCCAGCGACGAATAATCCATTTTTCTGCTTCCACGATAACGAACACCGAGGCGGCGATGAGAACCAGGCGCGGCCACTCATCGAATGCCAGTGCCGTGGTATTGAACAGCAGTTGCAGGGGGGCCCAGTAAGTGAAGGCCAGTTGTAGTAAAACCAGCAGGCCGATGGCGTAGAGCACATAGCGGTTATTCATGAACACGCGCCAGGTCAGGGAGTTTCGGATCAAAAAGCGGGCGTTCATCAGATAAAACATTTCAAACAGTACCAGCACATTCACTGCCATGGTACGCGCCTCATCGATGCCGGTTCCCCGGGCGCGCTCCCAGAAGAAGAGACCGAAAGTCCCGGCCGCCAGAATCACCGAGACAAACAATATTCGCCAGATTAAAAAGGGCGTAAAGACCGGTTCGCCCGGATCCCTCGGCGCGCGGGTCATCACCTGGCCTTCCGCCGGCTCAAAGGCCAGAGCCAGGGCGAGGGTGACAGCGGTGACCATATTGATCCAGAGAATCTGTACCGGGGTGATCGGCAGCATCATACCCAGCAGAACCGCGATAATCAGGGTCAATGCCTCACCGCCGTTGGTAGGCAGGATGAACATGATCGATTTTTTCAGATTGTCATATACAATCCGGCCTTCCTCGATAGCCCGTGCGATGGAAGCGAAGTTGTCGTCGGCCAGGATCATTTCCGCTGCTTCGCGGGCGACTTCGGTGCCTTTTTTGCCCATGGCCACGCCCACATCGGCCCGTTTCAGTGCCGGGGCGTCGTTGACACCATCCCCGGTCATCGCCACGACATTGTTTTTGAACTGCAGTGCTTTAACCAGTCTCAGTTTTTGTTCCGGGCTGACCCGGGCGAAGATATCGGTCTTTTGCACGATGTCATGCAGTGCTTCATCATCGCTTTGATCCAGATCGGCGCCGGTCAATGCCTCACTGTCATCACCGACGATGCCCATGTTGCGGGCAATAGCCAGTGCGGTGGTGGCATGGTCGCCGGTAATCATCTTGATCCGGATTCCCGCTGCATGACATTGACGGATCGACTCGATGGCTTCGTCCCGCGGCGGGTCCGTGATGCCGACCATGCCCAGCAGGGTCAGGCCCGCTTCCACATCGTTAAAGTTCAGCTCGCGCTGATCACTGCCGGTGGTGTTAAAGGCGACGGCCAGCACACGTTGACCGTCTTCGGCCAGCTGTTGCATTTGTTCATGCCAGTAACGTGTGTCCAGCGGTGTCGTTTCCCCATTGGTCCGCTGGTGCGAACACATGGATAATATCTGTTCCGGTGCGCCCTTGACATAGATAAAACCGTGACCGGCATGGTCGTGATGCAGCGTCGCCATAAAGCGGTGCTCGGATTCAAAAGGGATAGCATCATCCCGCGGCCATTGTTCGCTCTGATAGGTCGGTTCGAGACCGGCTTTCATGCCCATGGCCACAAGGGCTCCCTCGGTGGGATCGCCATTGAGTTGCCATTGTTCATCAACTTTTTCGACCCGGGCATCGTTGCACAGTAGCGCGGCGCGGGAGAGTTCCGACAGGATCGGATCCGATTCCACCTCGACGCTTTTCTGATCCAGGCAAAAATCCCCGTACGGTTCGTAACCATCGCCGCTGATTTCATAATTTTGATTCGCCGTTACCACGTTGCGGGCGATCATCACGTTCTGGGTCAAAGTGCCGGTCTTGTCGGAACAGATCACGGTCACAGAGCCGAGGGTTTCGACCGCCGGCAGGCGACGGATAATCGCGTTGCGTCGGGCCATGCGCTGCACGCCGATGGCCAGGGTAATAGTCATAATGGCCGGCAGACCCTCGGGGATGGCCGCCACCGCCAGACCGACCGCGGCCAGGAACATCTCACCACTGGTGTAGTCCTTGAACAGTACGCCAAAGGCAAAGGTAAGCGTAGCGATGACGAGAATAGCACCGGTCAGCCAGCGGGAGAATTGCGCAATTTTTTGCAGCAGTGGTGTGGTGAGGGTAACAACCGACTGCAACATCTCGCTGATGCGACCCACTTCAGTCTCGTTACCGATCGCGACCACCACGCCCATGCCCTGACCGTAGGTGACCAGCGTGCCGGAATAGGCCATGGAAGCGCGATCAGCCAGCAAAGTGCCGGGCTCGTCAGGTTCACTGGTTTTCTCTGTCGCGATCGATTCGCCGGTTAGCAGAGACTCATCGATGCGCAACTGGCGGGATTTGAACAGCCGAAGATCGGCAGGCACCTTGTCGCCCGACTGCAACAGCACCACGTCACCGGGCACCAGCTGTTCCGCGTTGACTGTTTTCGCCTGGCCGTCGCGGCGAACCCGTGCCTGGCGAGTCAGTAGCTGCTGGATGGCCGCCAGTGCCTTCTGGGCCTTACCTTCCTGGATGAAGCCGATCAGGGCATTAATGATAACCACGCCAAAGATAACGCCGCTGTCGATCCAGTGACCCAGCAGCAGGGTAATAGCGCCCGCACCGAGCAGAACATAAATCAGGACATTATTGAACTGGCGAAGCAGTCGCCGCCAGGGCGGTTCGGCCTGCTGGGTTCGCAGCCGGTTCGGCCCGTACTGTTCATGGCGTTGTTGCGCTTCGGGTTCGTTCAGGCCCTGTTCGTCACTGCCAAGTTGCTCAAAGACCCTGGCACTGGTCAGGGCGTGCCAGTCGGGTTGGGCGGTTTTGGTATTCTGGCGCTGCGGATCGATATTATGTTTTGCCATCACTATAACCTGGGTAGATTAGAAAACAGCAGCCGGCGTCACTCTTATCCTCTGGTTATCGATTTTGCAGTTCGATGAGCATATCGATCAGTTCAGGTGCATCCCATTCGCGCCCTCCGATAACGCGATACACGATCCGTCCCTGTTTATCGAGCACAAAAGTCGTCGGTAGTCCCTTGACCGGCCATTCCTTGATCACGCTCGAATCCTGATCCAACAGCAGGGGAAAACTGACCGGATAGTCGGCGGTAAAGGTAAAAATCGTGTCAGCATCTTCGCCCACGTTAATCGCCAGCATGGCGATATTCTCTTTCTGTAACTGCGTCCAGGCACGCTCCATGGAGGGCATTTCCTCACGGCAGGGCGGACACCAGGTCGCCCAGAAATTCACCACCGCCACCTGCCCCTCATAGTCCTCCAGTTTGTGGGTCTTGCCATCCATGTCCTTGAGCGTGAAAGACGGGGCGGGAATCGGCTTTTTCATCAGCCGGGGCCGCTCGACGTTGTCGGCAGCCTGGGCGGGAGTGAAAGAAATCAACAGAACGGTAAAAAAGAGTGTCAGCGCTTTTAATAACATGACAGGCAGTTACTCGGGTTAGGGGTGGATGTCGGGTGGGCATTCGATACCGTCGATGCGGCGGGTGTACTGCTTATCGCCACGCGACCAGCTGAATTCCAGATCAAATGTGCTACCGGGCGCCAGGCCATAGACGGTCATCCCCCAGTTGTAGTCCCCGGCGGCATACTTCTGATATGTTGGTAACAATGCCCATTCAAAAGCGATTTGCGCCGGTTCGGGCAGTTCGTGTTGTTGCCAGATCGGCGCCCATGTTTCGCGTACCATTAACGATCGGCTTCCTTCATCGGTATGGATTCGCCAGTCGGTCAGTTCGTATTCCACCGGCGGCTGATCATCCCCGGCCGTGTTTTTAAATTCGCTTTGAAACACGCAGGCCAGCGCGATGCGCTCGCGGGCCGGCTTGTCAAAACCCCGCGCGTCGAAAAAGGCGCGGGTCTGATCCGGCAAGCGCTGGGTCAGTTTGAAGTGGATGCCGGCTTCCTGCCACTGCCAGTGACGCAGACCGGTGTCGGGATCTTCGCCCTGACTCAGTTCAGCTTGCAACGGGGCTGCAAGAAAAAACAAAAGTAAAAGGAACACCGGTGTGAGATGTTGCGCTGGCCACATAAATGACACTCAGTCTATTTAAGAGGGGTTTGTTCCACCGGCAGGCCGGCGGTTTTCCATTCGGGATAACCGTCCTGCAAGCGCCGGGCCTTGAGCCCTTGCTCGCGCAGGCGGGCCACCGCATCAAAGGCGAGCACACAGTGCGGCCCCCGGCAATAGGCAACGATCTCCTGATCCCGATCCTGACCCAGTTCCGCCAGCCGTTGTTCCAGCTCGGCCAGCGGGATGTTCACCGCCCCGGGCAGATGGCCGGCGGCGTACTCTTCCGGCGGACGGACATCAATCACCGTGATATGACCATTCCGGGCGCGGGTCAACAATTCATCGCGCGGAATCGGCTCCAGATCGTCCTTGATAGTCAGGTAGCTGTTGACCAGGCGTTCCACCTCGGCCACATGCTGTTCGGCGACCCGGCGCAGGGCGTCGATCAGTGTCACTACATCATCGCTGCTGAGCCGATAATAGACCTTCAGACCGTCTTTTCGGGTTGTGACCAGGCCGGCCTCGCGCAGATGGCGCAGGTGCTGGGAAGTGTTGGCCACGCTCAGTCCGGCCACGTTGGCCAGGGCCTCGACGCTGCGCTCGCCCTGGGCCAGAAACTCCAGGATTTCCAGTCGATTACCGTTGCCCAGGGTTTTGCCGACCCGGGCAAACTGGGCAAACAGATCGTGTTTGAAACTACCGCTTGACATAGTTTGGCCTGCCCCTCTAGTATTCAAGTAATCACTTGAATAGTTGTCTCCTTGTCAGTATAGCATGCGATCATTGGCTGACAATATCCGACGACCCGTAACCGACAGAGCAAAATGGAGCCGAATACCATGAACCTTGATGCGTTTATTCTGGGCAACGAGCCGTTTATCCGGCTTGGCTTCTTTTTCGGTATCCTCGCGCTGATCGGTCTGTGGGAGATGGTCGCGCCGCGGCGCGCCCTGACTGCCTCTAAAGTCGTGCGCTGGGGCAGCAACCTTGGGATCGTGGTCCTCAATACCGTGGTCCTGCGGCTGTTGTTTCCGGCAGCCGCGGTCGGTATGGCCTTTTTTGCCGGTGAGCAGGGCTGGGGGATCTTTAACTATTACACGGTGCCGTACTGGCTGGCAGTGATCGTGTCGGTCATCGTGCTCGATTTTGTGGTCTGGCTGCAGCATATTATGGTTCATGCCATACCGCTGTTCTGGCGCCTGCACCGGATGCATCACGCCGATCTCGATTTCGACGTGACCACCGGCGCCCGTTTTCATCCGCTGGAGATCCTCCTCTCCATGTTGATCAAGTTTTCCGCGATCATTGTACTGGGCCCGCCGATCGTGGCGGTCGTCATCTTCGAGGTGCTGCTCAACGCCACCGCCATGTTCAACCACGGTAATATTCGCCTGCCGCTGAAACTGGACCGGGTGTTGCGCTGGTTCGTGGTCACCCCCGACATGCACCGCGTGCACCATTCGGTGGAGGATGATGAGGCCAATAGCAACTTCGGCTTTAACCTGCCATGGTGGGATCGGCTGTTCGGTACCTACCGGGATCAGCCGCGCGGCGGTCACGACGGTATGACCATCGGCATTCGCAAGTACCGCGAGCCGCAACAGGTGAGCTGGCTCTATGGCATGTTGGTCCTGCCGTTCAAGGGCAAGATCAGCGATTACGCCATCAACCGTCGGCAGTGGGGTGACGGCAATGAACAGTAAACTGCTTCGCTTCGGGTTGCTGACGGTCCTGATCGTCGCCATCGGCATTGCCATTAGCTACCGGGATCAGTTCGACGCCGAGGCGCTGGAGGTTTGGCTCGACGGGGCCGGCGCCGCCGGTCCGCTACTGTTCATATTGATCTATACCGTGGCCGCCGTACTGTTTCTGCCTGGCTCGGTTCTCACCCTGGCAGGCGGGGCGCTGTTCGGGCCGGTGCTGGGAACCCTGTTTAACCTGATCGGGGCGACCCTCGGAGCGACACTGGCGTTTTTGATCGCTCGCTATCTGGCCTCTGACTGGGTCGAGCGCAAGACCGGCGGACGCATGGCCCAACTGAAAACCGGCGTGGAAAAAGAAGGCTGGCGCTTTGTCGCTTTCGTGCGTCTGGTGCCGCTGTTCCCGTTCAACCTGCTCAACTATGCCCTGGGGCTGACCCGCATCAACCTGGCCCATTACATTCTGGCGACGTTCATCTGCATGTTCCCCGGCGCGCTTGCCTATACCTATCTCGGTTATGCCGGCCGCGAGGCAATTGCCGGCGGCGAGGGAATGATTCAAAAGATTCTGCTGGCGCTCGGCCTGCTGGTGCTGGTGGCCTTTTTACCTCGCTGGATCGGGCGCCTGCGTCGCGGCCCGTCGCAAACCGTGGAGCAACTCAAACAACGGCTGGACAGCGAAGAAGATGTGCTGGTACTCGATGTGCGCAGTGAAGAGGAGTTTACCGGCGAGCAACAACATATCCCCGGCGCGCGCAACATTCCGCTGGATACGCTGCCGCAACGGCTGGATGAGCTGAACGACTATCTCGAGCGTCCCATCGTCATTGTCTGTCGCACCGACAAGCGTTCGGCCAAGGCCGCGCAACTGCTGGCCCGAAACGGGTTTGGCGATGTGCATGTAATTCAGGGCGGGATGACCGACTGGAACGACAAAGGCTATCCGGTGGAATGAACCGGTAATAGCCCATTAAATTTTGATTACAACACGCGAGAAGAAAATGAATATGAATAGCTCAAGATCTTTCCTGGCAAGTGGACTGTTTATCATTCTGCTGCTGAGTGGGCTAATTGGCAGCAGCAGAACCGCTGTCTCGGCAGAGTCGGATCCCGTGGCCACAGCGATTGAAGAGTATATGGCGTTTACGACCTATAGCAGCAGCCTGATCTGGCCGGAGCAGATCCCGGAAAAGGAGTGGAAAAACGTCATGGTTATCGATGCACGCGATGCAACACAATACGCCGAGGATCACATTCCCGGGGCCGTCAATATCGAATGGCGCGAGATCGTCGCACGCCGTGGAGAGTTACCTTCCGACAGAATGGTGCTGATCTACTGTAATTCCGGCTCCCTCTCGGCCCAGTCTGTTTTTGCCCTGCGGCTGCTGGGTATGGAGAACGTCAAGGTGTTGCAGGACGGTTTCGAGGGCTGGAAGGCCAAGGGCGGTTTTGACGCGCATCAGCAGGCCACGCAAGCGGCCGGACACTGAATAAATAAAAGTTCCGAATGCCAGTCCTGAAAGATTGCTTCGTCACGTTGTTCCTCGCAATGACCCCGCTATTTTCGGTCATTGCGAGCGAAGCGAAGCAATCTTTTGAACCAGCCGATCATCTGGTATTCGGAACACTTAATTTAATATATAACGTAGTCTGCTGATATGACCCGGCCTGTTTATCTCGATTACAACGCCACCACGCCGGTCGACGCGGAGGTCCAGGCGATCATCAGCCGGGTATTGCGCGACACGTTTGGTAATCCATCCTCCTCACATGTTTATGGTCAACAGGCCAAAGCCGTAGTCGATCAGGGACGTCAGCAGGTGGCCGATCTGATTGCAGCTCAACCTGACGAAATGGTCTTTACCGCCAGTGCCTCCGAGGCCAACAACCTGGCATTGCTCGGTGCGACTCGCGCCCATCCACAACAGGGGCGACATATTATTACCTCTGCGGTGGAACATCCTTCGGTGAGCCGGCCGTTACAGTCTCTGGTAACGGCGGGCTGGGAGGTGACCGTGGTTCCTGTCGATGAGTCCGGCCTGGTCGATCCCGATAGCATCCGCCAGGCAATTCGCCCGGATACGGTGCTGGTGTCGATCATGCACGCCAACAACGAGGTCGGCACCATCCAGCCCATCGAGGCGATTGGCGCTATCACCCGCGAGCGATCGGTGCTGTTGCATGTGGACGCGGCCCAGTCGGCGGGCAAGATTCCGGTGAACGTGCATCTTCTGGGGGCGGATCTGCTGACCCTGGCCGGGCACAAATTCTATGCCCCCAAGGGAATCGGTGCCCTATATATAAAGGAGGGGACCCCCCTGGCGCCGTTTCTGTTCGGTGCCGCCCAGGAGCAGGGCCGGCGCACCGGGACCGAGAATGTGGCGTATATCGCCGGCCTGGGCCGGGCCGCGCAACAGGCCCGGGCGCAACTCGACACGAGCGCCGCGGCCTTGCGCGAGAAACGGGACCGGTTGCACGGGCTGTTACTGGAGGCGAATCCCGATCTGCAACTGAACGGTCATCCCGAGGCGCGCCTGCCCAACACCCTCAACGTCTCCTTTGCCAATATCTCCGGCAAGGCACTGCTGGAACAGGTAAACGATACTATTGCAGCCTCAACCGGCTCGGCCTGCCACGCCGACAATGATACAGTCAGCGGGGTACTCGGCGCGATGGGCCTGGATCGCAGGCGGGCCAGCGCGGCCGTGCGTCTTTCGGTAGGGACACCCACAACCAACGACGACATCGACCGGGCCGCGACGGCCCTGATCCGAGCCTGGCAAACCCTGGCGGCAAAATAAGAGTGGCTCTATGACACAACGGGATTTAATCATTATCGGCGGCGGTGTCGGGGGTCTGGTGACCGCCAGCGTGGCAGCCCAGCTCGGGCTGAAAGTCACGCTGATCGAAAAACAGCCCACTCTGGGCGGCGATTGTCTGCATCACGGTTGCGTGCCGAGTAAGTCGTTGATCAAGGCCGCCAGAGTCGCGCAGCTGATGCGCCGGGCCGGGGAATTTGGCCTGCCATCCGAGTCATTCACGGTCGATCTCGGCAAAGTGAATCAACAGATCAATTCAATCGTGGATCATATTCAACACCACGATGATCCCGAACGCTTTCGCGCCTACGGTTGTGAAGTATTGCTGGGCGAACCCGCCCGCTTTCTTACACCCCATACCGTGCAGGTGGGTGAACAGGTGATCGAAGGGCGACGGTTTGTGATTGCCAGCGGCTCCCGTCCGTTTATTCCCGACATACCCGGCATCAATCCTGATGATCTGCTCACCAACGAAAGCCTGTTCGATTTGCAACAACTGCCCGCGACACTGGCGGTCCTCGGCGGCGGGCCGATCGGCCTGGAGCTCGGTCAGGCGATGAGTCGACTGGGTAGCCAGGTGACGTTACTGCAACGGGGGGCGCAATTATTACCGAGTGAAGACCCGGAACTGGTTGCATTACTGCAGGAACAGTTCATCAACGAAGGGATGCAAGTCCATACCAACAGCGATATCGAGCGAATCGAACAACACGACGGTCAGTATGAGATCGTTGATCGCAATCATGGCCGTCTTCGGGTCGACAGGATTCTCGTCGCCACGGGCCGCCGACCGAATATCGAAGGGCTTGATCTGGACAGTGCCGGCATTGAAACAACGTCACGCGGCATTGTCGTGGATCGACGTCTGCGCACCACGCAAAAACATATCTATGCCTGCGGCGATGTCGCCGGCCCCTATGCCTTCACCCATCAGGCCGAGTACCAGGCCGGACTTATCATCAGCAATGCCGTGTTTCGTTTTCCCAAAAAAACCGACTATCGCATCGTGCCGTGGGTCACCTACACCGATCCGGAGCTGGCCCAGGTGGGGCTCACCGAACAGCAGGCGCAAGAGCAGGGCATCAAACACACTGTTCTGCGCTTTGATTTCAAGGATGTCGATCGGGCGTTAACGGAACGGGAGACCACCGGGCGGGTCAAACTGGTCACCCGCAAGGGAAAAATTCTCGGCGCCAGTATCCTGGGACCGCAGGCCGGCGAGCTGATTCATGAACTGGTATTGGCCATGCAAAGCGGGACAAAAATCGGCGACATCTCCGCGGCGATTCACGCCTACCCGACACTGGCGCAAATCCATCGTCGTACAGTCAACACCGCCTATGCCGCGAAACTGTTCAGCCCGTTCACCCGGCGACTGGTGCGCTGGCTGCAACGCCTGCCCGGATAACATTCGATTACCTGATGGATATCACGCCCGAACAGTATGACCACTGGTATCACACACCCCGTGGCCAATGGATCAGCCAGCAGGAGTTTGACCTGTTATTGAAACTGTTAAACCCGACAACCGGCGCCCGTTTACTGGATGTGGGGTGTGGCACAGGCCATTTCACGCGCCGCTTCCATGAGGCCGGCCTGGCTGTTACCGGCCTGGATCCCGATCCGGCCATGCTGGCGTATGCCCGCGAGCACTCAGAAGACATTGAATATATTGAAGGCACCGCCGAACAGTTGCCGTTTGACGATAAACAGTTCGACTATAGCAGTGCCATTACCAGTTTATGTTTTGTGGACAATCCCGTGACCGCCTTGCAGGAACTATGGCGCGTAAGCAAACACGGGGTAATACTCGGCTTGTTGAATCGCCACAGCCTGTTACATCGACAAAAGGCCGGGCGAGGCGCCTATGCCGGCGCCCGATGGGACAGCCGGGCGGATGTGATAAACTGGTTGAACCGGGCAGGTATTCGCGCTGTCCATTATCAAATGAAAAGCGCGATTGTTTTGCCCGACGGCGGGCTGTTCGCCCGGCTGGTGGAAAAGGGGTTACCTGGCTCTCTGCCCTGGGGCGGATTTCTGGCAATCGCACTTGATAAAACACCGGCCAACGCCTGAAGCGTATTGATTTAAAGGTATCACCATGCACGCCACTTTACCCCTGCTACAAGAAACTGACTTTCCGGCGATTGGTCGCGACAGGCTCACTACCTTGCAAATTAACCTTGGCTATCGCTGTAACCAGGCTTGCCTGCATTGTCATGTCAACGCCGGGCCGACGCGCAAGGAAGTCATGCAGCGCGAGACCGTGGACGACATCGTAACGTTTCTGCGAACGAATCAATTACAAACCCTGGACATCACCGGCGGCGCGCCGGAACTCAATCCGCACTTTCGTTATCTGGTCGAGCAGGCAAGAGCGCTCGGTCTGCACGTCATCGATCGCTGCAACCTGACTATCCTGCAGGAAGACGGGCAGGATGATCTCGCGCAATTTCTGGCCGACCATCAGGTGGAGATTGTGGCCTCCTTGCCCTGTTACCAGGAAGACAACGTCAACGGCCAGCGCGGCGACGGCGTTTACGCCCGCAGCATCGACGCGCTGCAGCAGTTCAATGTGCTGGGTTATGGCAAACCGGACAGCGGCCTGGTTTTGAATCTGGTCTACAACCCCACCGGCCCGTTCCTGCCGCCGCCCCAGGTGCAACTGGAAGCCGATTACAAACGGGAACTGGCCAAACAGGATGTTGAGTTCTCTCACCTGTTCACCCTGACCAACCTGCCCATCCAGCGCTTCGGCAGTACCCTGATCTCCAAAGGCCAGTTCGAGGACTACATGCAACTGCTCAAAGGTGCGCACCAGGACGCCAACCTGCAAAACGTGATGTGCCGTACGCTCATCAGCATCGACTGGCAGGGTTACGCCTATGACTGCGACTTTAACCAGATGCTCGATATGCCGTTGCCCGGGGCGGGCAAGCCCCGGCCACATATCCGCGACCTCACCGCCGACGCCCTGGCCGGCCGACCCATCGCTATCGCCGATCACTGCTACGGCTGCACCGCCGGGCAGGGGAGTAGTTGTGGGGGGGCTTTGAAATGAAAATGATTCACCGCAGAGACGCAGAGATCGCAGAAGAAAATGTTTGTTGTTGTGGGAGGGGCTTGTAGCCGCGACCTGTCCTCTCCGATAGGATTTGTCGCCGATGCGTCGCTTACGGCATCCATGCCTTCCGCGACATTAGTACATCCATGTACGTCAATCGCCTCCTACAACAAGAAATTAACGCGGAGGCGTAGAGGAACGCAGAGACAAATGTATTGTTGTTGTGGGAGGTGCTTGTAGCCGCGACCCGTCCTCTCCGACAGGATTGGTCGCCGATGGAATCGCCTCCTACAACAAGAAATTAACGCGGAGGCGCAGAGGAACGCAGAGACAAATGTATTGTTGTTGTGGGAGGGGCTTGTAGCCGCGACCCGTCCTCTCCGACAGGATTGGTCGCCGATGGAATCGCCTCCTACAACAGTGACTAGCTGCTAGTAACTAGTAACTAGTAACTAGTAACTAGCAACTAGTCACTAGTGACTGTTCCGAACCAAGCGAGGAAACATAGATGGATGTACATGCTGAAGTAAAAAAACGCTATTCCGAAGGCGCCGAGTCGGTGCAAACCGAACTCTGCTGCCCGGTGGATTACGACACTGAACTTTTGAAAATCCTGCCGAAGGAGATTATCGACAAGGATTACGGCTGCGGCGATCCGTCGCGCTATGTACGCGAGGGTGATGTGGTACTGGATCTTGGCGCCGGCGGCGGCAAGATCTGTTACATGGCGGCCCAGCTGGTGGGCGAGCAGGGCCATGTCATCGGCGTTGACATGAATGACGATATGCTGCTGCTGGCCAGCAAGTATCAACCTGAAATGGAAGAAAAACTCGGCAATAACCGGGTGACCTTTTTCAAAGGCTATATCCAGGATCTGGCGCTGGATGTCCATGCCATGGAGAACTATCTGCATGAACAACCGGTCACCAACGCCGCCGATCTGGAACGCCTGCAGGCCTGGCAACAGGCACAACGGCGCGACAATCCCCTGGTTGCCGATAACAGCGTCGATCTGGTGATCTCCAACTGCGTGCTCAATCTGGTGGCCGATGATCAAAAGCAGCAGATGCTCCAGGAAATCTTCCGCGTCCTCAAACCGGGCGGCCGGGTGGCTATCTCCGATATCATCAGTGACGAGCCGATCCCCGAGCACTTGAAACAGAACAGTGACCTGTGGAGCGGTTGTATCTCCGGCGCCTATCAGGAAGAGGACTTTCTCAACGCCTTTCTCGATGCCGGTTTCGTCGCTGTCGCCTATGACAAATGGGAAGCCGAACCCTGGCAGGTAGTGGAGGGGATCGAGTTTCGTTCCGTGACCCTGACCGCCACCCGCCCCGAAGCCACCGAGTGTCTCGATTACGGTCACGCGGTGATCTATCGCGGACCGCACAGCTCGGTCAGCGACGACGACAGCCATGTTTATCCGCGTGGTGCGCGCATCGCCGTGTGCGAGAAGACCTTCCGCCTGCTGACCGAAAGCGGCGCCTACGGCGAGGACTTCATCGGCATCGCCCCGGCACAACCGGGCGAACCGAATACCTTCTGTGCCCCGGTCGGTACCCGGCGTCCCGCCGCCCAGACCAAAGGCGGAAGTCATCACACCACCATCAGTGGTCGAGGGTGTTGCTGAAAAAAGAGAATAACGCGGAGGCGGTAACAATGCTGAGTTGTGAATGTTGAATTTTGAATGACACGTAGCATTGCCATTCAAAATTCATAATTCAACATTCAAAATTATCTCTCCCCGTCTCTTCGTTAAAATATGATCCAATGAAGCGGGTAGGGTGCGTTCTACGCACCCGGTTCTTGAAACGGAGTGACGGTGCGCGGGATACCCCCTGCTTGTGTGTGACTTCGATTAAAGGCAGCTTTTATACGTCATTCCGGCGCAAGCCGGAATCCACTGTCGGCTATTTGCACTGGACCCCGGCTTTCGCCGGGGTGACGGAAAAGTGGTACGGTTTCATGGTCTCTTCGGTAATATTATTTAATGAAGGCAATAACACGTGCAACGGCTCTCTATTATCATCCCGACCCTGAACGAGGCTGAAAATATTCAGCCCACGCTGGAACGCTTGCAGCCGCTGCGTTCGCGCGGGCAT
This sequence comes from Thiohalophilus sp., assembly GCF_046483665.1. Taxonomy (GTDB): domain Bacteria; phylum Pseudomonadota; class Gammaproteobacteria; order UBA6429; family Thiohalophilaceae; genus Thiohalophilus. Next base: position 16,190 of record NZ_JAWOCR010000020.1, read on the forward strand.
GAGGTGATCCTGGTCGATGGCGGCAGTACGGATAACACCGTCGATACAACCCGTCCGCAGGTAGATCGCATTCTTAACAGTGAGCCCGGACGGGCACACCAGATGAATGTCGGTGCGTCGCAGGCCAGGGGGGATATCTTCTGGTTTTTGCATGCCGATACGTTAATTCCCGAACTGGCCGATCAGATCATCGATACCACGGTCGACAATAAATCACAGGCCTGGGGCCGTTTTGATGTGCGCCTGAGTGGTAAAGATATTCGCTTTCGACTGATTGCGTTCATGATGAACCGGCGCTCACGCCTGACGGGTATTGCTACCGGCGATCAGGGTATCTTCGTCACCCGCGCGTTATTTGAAAAAATCGGTGGCTTCGCCGAGCAACCGTTGATGGAAGATATCGAGATCAGCCGCCGACTCAAACGCCATGCGCGGCCACGCTGTCTCAAACAAAAACTGACCACCTCCAGCCGCCGCTGGGAAACGCGCGGCATCTGGCGCACGGTCTTTTTGATGTGGCGCCTGCGGCTACGCTATGCGCTGGGCGGCGATCCCCGTAAACTGGCAAAGTGGTACCGATGAAACAAAACGCACCGACCACCGCCATCATGGTCTTCGCCAGGGCGCCGGTACCCGGGCAGGTCAAGACACGTCTGATTCCAGCCCTGGGCGAGGCGGGCGCGGCCGAGTTGCATGCGGCCTTGCTGGAACAGACCCTGAAGACGGCCAGTCAGCTTGAGGATAGCGCGATCCGGCTCTATTGCCAGCCCGATACCCAGCATTCGCTGTTTCGCCAGATGGCCGATCGCGATAAGCTGACTCTGCATCCTCAAGACGGGAATGATCTCGGTGAACGCATGTCCAATGCGTTTGCCGACAACCTGCCGCATTACCAAAAGGTACTGGTGATCGGCTGCGACTGTCCCGCCCTGACCCCGGACGATCTGCGTGCGGTCATCGAGGCACTGGATAAACAGGATGCCGTGATCATCCCGGCCCATGACGGCGGCTATGTCCTGCTGGGGCTGAGAACGTTTTCGCCGCTGATTTTCAGTGATATCGACTGGAGTACCGATCGGGTATGCGAACAAACTACCCGGCAGCTCGATGCGGCCGGCCTGCAATGGACTGCACTTGAGCCCAGACCGGATATCGATCGCCCCGAGGATCTGATCCATTGCCCCGAACATTTATTAACTGGAGTCACCAATGAAATGGCTGGATAAAATTCCGTTTTCCACCCTGATTATCATCGCCGTCCTGCTGGGGCTGGCACCGTTTGTGCCGCAACCGCACCTGCTGGAAAAACTGCAAATGCTGTTTGCCGGCACCCTGAGCAAACCGCTCGACATTTTTGACCTGTTAATGCACGGCACACCGCTGGTGCTGCTGGCGATTAAAACCGTTCGTCATTTCAAATATAACAATTAATATCAAAATGTTTACTGGAGATATCTGATAATGCGCTCACGTGACCTGTTTACCCTGCTTTTGATCACCTTTGCCCTGGGCAGCGGCGCAGCCCAGGCCAAACAGGTTCAGACTGATTACAAGGATCTTAAACTCAATGCCGAACTGGTCCAGGCCGACGGCAGCAGCCTGGAAGAGGGCGTGGTACTGATGGTCCATGGCACCCTGGCGCACGGCCAGATGGAAATCATGAAAGGCCTGCAGAATGTTTTCAAGGAATACGGCATCAATTCCCTGGCTATTAACCTGAGCCTGGGACAAAGTGATCGTGAAGGCATGTACGACTGTCAGGATACCCATCGCCACAAACATACCGATGCGCTGGACGAGATCGGCCTGTGGCTGAACTGGCTCAAAGATCAGGGCGCGCAAAACATCACCCTGCTGGGCCACTCCCGTGGCGGTAACCAGGCCGCCTGGTTCGCCGCCGAGAACGACGATCCGCAACTACGTCGCGTCACGCTGATTGCCCCGCAGATGTGGGATATGAAGTATGAGCGCAAAAACTACCAGGAACGCTACGACACCGAACTGCAGCCGATCTTCAACAAGGCGAAAAAACGGGTCAAACAGGGCGAGGGCGACACGTTAATGGAAAAGACCGACTTCATCTATTGTGAAGACACCACGGTCAGCGCCGAAAGCTTTGTTAACTACTATAAGGATGATGCGCACAAGGATACCCCGGGGCTGTTAAAGCAGATCAACGAACCGGTGCTGGTTATCGCCGGCACCGAGGATACGGTGGTCAAGGGACTCGAGAAACGCGTCGAACCACTGGCCGATGGCGAGAAAGTCAAACTGGAAGTGATTGACGGCGCCAATCACATGTTCCGGGATCTCTATCTGTACGATATTGCCGATCAGGTTCAGGCGCTGATCGAACAAACCCCCTGATCCAAACCCCGGCTCCAAACCTCGGCTCGACCGGGCAAGCACTCTGAATACCGGCGCCATCCGTGGCGCCGGTTTTTTATGCGCCAACCTATAAATCATGATTTATAGATCTATTTATAATGATTTATTTTTACTGACTCCGAATCCGGGACAAACTTGACGTTGTTCCGCTGATAAATAAAAGTACCGTCAGCGTAGCCTCCCGCAGCGGGATCAAACGAAGCGGGTCGACCCGGCACCGGTGAAACCGGGAAGCGTCGCATCGTTCCTTGAACCAGGCTATACAGTAAAATGCTCCGGCGTTCGCAACCCGTATTTAGCCCTGTCTATATAAGGAGTCCGTCACATGCCCCTGGTCAACATGCGCGATATGCTCCAGCACGCCCATCGCGAAAAGTATGCGGTTGCGGCGTTTGATCTGGTCAGTCTCGATTTTCTGCACGCCATTCTCAACGCCGCCGAAGCCTGCGAGGCGCCGGTCATCCTGAGTCTGGCCGAATCCCATTTCGATTACTTCGACTTTCCCACCCTCATGCCGGCGGTGGTTTCGGCCGCGCGCCGCGCCAATGTGCCGGTGGCGATTCATCTGGATCACGGCGCCACTTATGAGAGCGCGGTGCAGGGCATCAACCTGGGCTGCACCGGGGTGATGGTCGACGCTTCCACCCAGCCCTTTGAAGGCAACGTCGATTACACGCGCCAGATCGTGGAAATGGCCCACGGCTGCGGGGTGCCGGTGGAGGGTGAGCTGGGCTATGTCGCCGGCGTCGAAGGCGAAGACGCTGAACGTCATCCCGGTGAAGTGCGCTATACCGAAGTGGGGGAGGCGAAGGAGTATGTCGAGCGTACCGGCGTCGATTTTCTGGCCGTCTCCATCGGCACCGTGCACGGGCGCATGAAAGGCGAGCCCGACCTGGACATCGAACGCCTTGCCGCCATCAACGCGGCACTGGGCATTCCGCTGGTGATCCACGGCGGCACCGGCCTGTCCGACCAGCAGTTCCAGGATCTGATCGCCAACGGCGTCACCAAGATCAACTATTACACCGCCCTGGCCGATGCCGCCGGCAAACAGATCCGCGCCAATGCCGAAGCCGATAGCGGCTGCGGTTACACCGGCCTGGTCAAAGGCGTCATCGGCGCCATCCAGCAGGAGTGTGAAAAACGCATTCGCCAGTGGGGCAGTGCGGGCAAGGCCGCCGCCGTCCTGGCCGAGGCCGAACCCTGGCAGGAGGTCGAGCACGTCATCGTCTACAACACCGAGGGCACCACCCCCGAACAGGTGGACGAGCTGATGCAAATCGGCCGCGACACCCTGAGCCGGATCCCCGGCGTGCGTCAGGTGTTCACCGGCAACGCCCTGCAGGAAGACGCCGACTACCAGCACTGCTGGGTGATCCGCTTCGCCCACCGGGACGTCGCGGAAAGCTACAGGAACCATCCGGACCACATTGCCTACGCCGACACCCACTTCCGCCCCGTGGCCGGCGACCGGATCAGCATCGACTACGAGGATGCGGATTAAATAATCCAATTAAAACAATAATATACAATAGCATCTTGATGTTAATTATATATCATATCAGCCCCTTGTAACTCGTCCCTCCGTCCCTCGTACCTGCCCGAAGGGCTTGGGCGCGATTCTCTCTATTTGTCGGATCCGCTCCGCTTGATCCGACCTACAGGATAAACCCGGGTAGGGTGGATCAAGCCGCAGGCGGATCAACCTCCCTCGTCACTCGTAACTTGGCCCTCGTACCTGTGCCCGCAGGGCACCTCTGGCAAGCTCATTTAACTGGTGCTATTATCAGACCAGTTAAATGACCTGGTGATGATCAATATGGCGATCAAATTCTCCGAAGATCTGGTTCCCTTGACCGAACTGAAGCTCAATCCCGCCCGGGTCGTCAAACAGACTACCGAGGCCCATCGACCTGTGCTACTGACCAACCGCGGCCGCGGTGTCGCCGTGGTGCAGTCTGTCGCCGATTACGAAAAAGCCGAGGAGGAGCGGGCCTTCATGCGCGCTGTTGTGGCAGGCCTGGCCGATCTGGAGGCGGGACGCGAATATTCACTCGAAGAGGTCAAATCACAACTGGGACTGAAATAAGTAGTGAACTTGGCAAGTGTCAGTTTTGCGGAATCGGCGCTGGCCGATCTGCAAGCTATAAGACAGTGGTATCGGGACGAGGGCGTTCCTGATGTCGGTACCCGGTTTATCACGGAAATCATCGAAAAAACCCAGCACCTTGCCAGTCACCCCGACATGGGTCGTATCGTTCCAGAATTCGACCTGCCGTTCCTTCGAGAACTCATTCATCCGCCATTTCGTATTGTCTACCGCCGGGATGCCGAACGGATAAAAGTTGTCCGCGTGTGGCGTAGCGAACGCTTGTTACAACTCCCTGAAGAATAAGCGCGAAAGGCTGCCATTCAGGGGACTGTGCCCGCAGGGCACCTGTGGGAGGGGCTTTCAGCCGCGACGGAAAAGTGGCACACCGGTCGCCGATGCGTCGCTCACGGCATCCATGCCTTCCGCGACATTAGTACATCCGTGTACGTCAATCGCCTCCTACAAGTTCCCTACCTCTGTCGACTGCCAACTGTCTTTCCTCCGTCCCTGCCCGAAGGGCCCGGGCGCGATTCTTCGGTTTACCCCTCGCCTCAAATAGCCAAAAGCACCATCAAACCTTGAATATATACGCAGTCTGCGTATACTCATGTTATGAAGCTGGTATTCAAGGAAGCCCCGGTTTTCACAAGGTTATTAGCGGACTATCTCACGGATGATGCTTACCGTCACTTGCAAGAAGCGTTGATGGACAATCCGGAACTGGGCGATGTCATGCCCGGAACCGGCGGTTTCCGTAAACTGCGCTGGCAGGATCCACGTCGCGGTAAGGGCAAGCGAGGTGGTTTGCGTATCATTTATTACTACCTCACGGCAGATCACCAGATATGGCTCTTTACTCTTTATGACAAAGATGAAGCGGACGATTTAACCGCCGAGGAAAAGAAGCTCCTCAAACAGGCGATTCAGAACGAGCTGAATGCCAGGAGACAGAAGCGATGACGAAGAAACGCAATTTGCTGGATGAATTGATCGAGGGCGTCGATGCCATGCGCCAGGAACGCGAAGGCAAGATCACTCTGCGCTCTCATGAAATCGATGAATTACCGCCGCTGGAAATCGCCGCCGATACCATTCGCGAGACACGCGAAAAACTGAACGTCTCCCGTGCCGTGTTTGCCCGCCATTTACGCGTCTCGACCCGAACCCTGGAAAACTGGGAGCAGGGCCGGGCCAAACCCAATGCCCAGGCCGCGGCGTTGATCCTGATGGTGCGTGAATACCCTGATACGCTCGAAAAGCTGCATTCATTACATAACGATGCGGCCTGAACAGATGTTTCGAAGACCAGTCCGGAGAGATTGCTTCGTCACGTTGTTTCTCGCAATGACACCTCTATTTTCGGTCATTGCGAGCGAAGCGAAGCAATCTTTTGAACAAAGTGACCGGACACTCAGAATACCTGTTTAGAACGAAGTCACGCAGGCTAACGCCAGCATGACCTACAGTTAAACCCGGGTAGGGTGCGTCCCACGCACCTCTTTCTTGATGCGAGGTTAACTCGAAAAGCTGCATTCATTACACAACGATGCGGCCTGAACAGGTGTTCCGAAGACCAGTCCGGAGAGATTGCTTCGTCACGTTGTTTCTCGCAATGACACCTCTATTTTCGGTCATTGCGAGCGAAGCGAAGCAATCTTTTGAACAAAGTGACCGGACACTCAGAATACCTTGAGATCCGCGAAGTAGAGCACCGGATCCGCGGAGTTTATGCCCCAAAGGGTGCTTGATCCGGCCTACCTCTGCCAACTATCTATCCTCGTCCCTCGTAACTTGGCCCTCGTCCCTGTGCCCGCAGGGCACCTGTGGGAGGGCATTGACGTACAAGGATGTACTAATGTCGTGGAAGGCATGGATGCCGTGAGCGACCCATGCGCGACGGAACTGAGGCACACCGGTCGCCGATGGAATCGCCTCCTACAAGTTCCTACCTCTGCCAACTCTCTTTCCTCGTCCCTGCCCGAAGGGCAGATGTAGGAGGGGCTTTTAGCCGCGATAGGAAAAGTGGCAAGCCGGTCGCCGATGGAATCGCCTCCTACAAGTTCCCTACCTCTGCCAACTGCAAACTATCCTTCCTCGTCCCTCGTAACTCGTCCCTTGGACCTGCCCGAAGGGCTGTGGGAGGGCATTCCATGCGCGACGGAAAAGTGGCACACCGGTCGCCGATGGAATCGCCTCCTACAAGTTCCCTACCTCTGCCGACTGCTATCTGCCAACTGCCAACTATGCTTGTCTCGCATAAGCCAACCGATACAACACCGGCAGCACCACCAGAGTCAGCAGGGTCGAGGAGACGATCCCGCCGATGACCACGGTGGCCAGGGGGCGTTGGACTTCGGCGCCGATGCCGACGTTGAAGGCCATGGGCACGAAACCGAGGCTGGCGACCAGGGCGGTCATCATTACCGGGCGCAGGCGGCGCATGGCGCCGTCGAAAATCGCCTGATCCAGCGCGATGCCCTGGTTACGCAACTGTCTGATATAAGAGAGCATCACCACGCCGTTCAATACCGCGATCCCCGATAACGCAATAAACCCGACCGCCGCGGAGATGGACAAGGGCATGCCGCGCAGGGCGAGGGCGGCGATGCCGCCGGTCAACGCCAGCGGCACGGCGCTGAATACCAGTCCCGCATCGCGGGCCGAGTCGAAGGCCATGAACAGCAGGCCGAAGATCAGCAACAGCGTCAACGGCACCACCAGCGACAACCGCTGCGCGGCGGCGATCAGCTGTTCAAAGGTGCCGCCGTAATCGATCCAGTACCCGGCGGGCAGATCGACTTCGGAACGCACGGCCTCACTGACCGCCTCGACAAAGCTGCCCAGATCCTGGCCGCGCACATTGGCGGTGACAAAGATGCGCCGCTTGCCGTTCTCGCGACTGATCTGGCTGGGCCCGGTTTTAAAATCGATCGTCGCCACTTCCCCCAGCGGAATACTCCCCTCCAGGCCGTGGCCCACGCCCAGCATGTCGGCGTCGCCTTCGACTTCGCGCTGCGGGTCGGCCGGCAGGCGGATCGGCAAGCGTGCCAGGGCATCCAGATCGGTACGCAGATCTTCGGGCAGGCGCACCACCAGATCGAAGCGGCGATCGCCCTGATAGATCTGACCCACGCTGCTGCCGCCGGTGGCGGTCTGCAGCACCTCCTGGACCGAGGCGACATCCAGCCCGTACAGCGCGAGGCGCTCGCGATCGGGCGTGACGGTCAGCAACGGCAACCCGGTGGTCTGCTCGGTGCGCACATCCGCCGCACCGGGTACGCCGCGCACGGTGGTCTCGATCTGTTCGGCCAGTTCGACCAGCGTGTCGAGATCATCGCCGTAGATCTTCACCGCCAGATCGGCCCGCACCCCCGAGATCAACTCATTGAAGCGCATCTGGATCGGCTGGGTGAACTCGTACTTGTTGCCGGGCAGGTCGGTGACCGCCGCTTCCAGTTCGCGCACCAGTTGCGCCTTGGGTTTGCGCGGATCGGGCCACTGCTCGCGCGGCTGCATAATAATAAAGGTGTCGGCCACGTTGGGCGGCATGGGATCGGTGGCCACCTCGGGCGTGCCGATCTTGCTGAACACATGTTTGACCTCGGCGAACTCGCGCACTTTGGCCTCCACATGCTGTTGCATCGCGATCGACTGCGACAGGCTGGTGCCGGGAATGCGCAGGGCATGCATGGCGATGTCGCCTTCATCCAGATCGGGCACAAACTCGCTGCCCATGCGCGTGGCCTGCACGGCGGCGATGCCCACCAGGGCAACGGCCATCACTACCACAGGCAACTTGTTCGCCAGCGCCAGATTCAGCACCGGTTCGTAAACGCGGCGCAGCCCGCGCATCGCCCGGTTCTCTTCTTCTTTGATCGGCCCGCGCACAAACACGGCCACCGCCGCCGGGACCGCCGTCACCGAGAGGATCAACGCCGAGAAGAGGGCGGTGACCACGGTAAAGGCCATGGGCTCGAACATCTTGCCTTCCACGCCGCTGAGGGCAAAGATCGGCACATAGACGATCATGATGATCGTCACCCCGAACACACTGGGGCGGATCACTTCGGTAGTCGCCTCCTGCACCACCCGCAGGCGCTGTTTCAAATTCGGCAAACCGCCGTGCATGCGCTGGAACTGACCCAGTCGTCGCAGACAGTTCTCCACGATGATCACCGCGCCATCGACAATCAGACCGAAGTCCAGCGCCCCCAGGCTCATCAGGTTGCCGGAGACGCGCGAGCTCACCATGCCGCTGACGGTCATCAGCATCGCCAGCGGGATCACCGCCGCGGTGATCAACGCGGCGCGCCAGTTGCCGAGCAACAAAAACAGCACCACGATTACCAGCAACGCGCCCTCGGCCAGGTTCTTCTGCACGGTGGCGATGGTCTTGTCCACCAGGCTGGTACGATCGTAGACCGCATTGAGCTCCACCCCGTCGGGCAGGGAAGTTTTGATCTGCTCGATGCGCTGCGCGGCGGCCTGCGCCACGGCACGGCTGTTCTCGCCCATCAGCATGAACACCGTGCCCAGCACCACCTCCTGGCCGTCCCGGGTCGCGGCGCCGGTGCGCAGTTCATTGCCCAGCTTCACGTCCGCCACACTGGCCAGCGGGATCGGCACGCCGTTGCGTTTGGCCACGGTAATCTCCCGGATGGCCTCCAGATCGGCCAGCTGCCCCGGCGAGCGGATGGTGTACTGCGCCCCGAAGCGTTCGATATAGCCGGCGCCGGTGCTGCGGTTGTTGCGCGCCAGGGCCCGCATCACATCCTGCAGGGTCAGATCATGCGCCAGCAGCTTGTCGGGGTAGGGCAGCACATGAAACTGCTTGGTATAACCGCCGATGGTATTCACTTCCACCACGCCGGGGGTCTGGCGCAACTGCGGGCGCACGATCCAGTCCTGCACCGTGCGCAGCTCCATGGGCGAATGGTTTTCGCCGCTGACCGTGTACATAAAGATCTCACCCAGACCGGTAGCGATCGGCCCCATGGCCGGTTCGATATCGGCGGGCAGTTTCGATTTGACCCCGGAGAGTCGTTCGTTCACCAGTTGCCGGGCACGATAGATATCCGTGCCTTCCTTGAACACCACCGTCACCTGCGACAGGCCGTAGCGGGAGAGGGAACGGGTATAGTCCAGCCCGGGCAGGCCGGCCATGGCGGTCTCCACCGGGAAGGTGATCCGTTGTTCGGACTCCAGCGGCGAATAGCCCGGCGCATCGGTATTGATCTGCACCTGGATGTTGGTGATGT
>NZ_JAWOCR010000054.1:0-67514 GCF_046483665.1 Thiohalophilus sp.
TCACAATCAGCGCCGTTCGCACCGACGAAACTACCCAGAAATGTGTGCCGGCCTTTGCCAGCGACACCAAGAACCTGAAGTTCTGGACCAACTATTCCGATCCTGCCAGCGGAACGCAGCAGGTGACGCTCAATCACGATACAACCGACTACCTGCTGCCAACCAGCGAGCCCGGCGGCACCAATGTTCCCGTCCAGTTCGATGCCAATGCAGACAGCACCTTTACCCTGACTTACCCTGATGCGGGGAAGTTGACTCTCAATGCCAAATACGAAGGCAGCGGTGATGATGCCGGGCTGACCATGGTGGGTAATGACACATACGTCACCAAACCGGCCCGGCTGTATGTTTACAGCGACGATACCAACGCCGACTGTCCCAGCGGCGATGCAAGCTGTTCACTCTACACGGCCGCCGGTAACAATTTTAATCTGAAAGTGCGTGGCGCCTGTGCCGATACCAGTCTGACGCCCAACTTCCAGCTGGATAATATCAGTCTGAGTCACAATCTTGTGGCGCCGGCAGGCGGTGACGCCGGTGCGATCAATGTCACCAGTTTCGACATTAGTGATGCCGACAACGGCGAACACCTGATCAACAATCAAACCGTGTCCGAAGTTGGTGTCTTTACCTTTACTGCCAGCCTCGCCGGGGTCGATTACTTTGATGAAACCACGATCGGGGATACCACGCTCAATACCAGTGAAAATATCGGCCGTTTCAGCCCGCACCATTTTGATGTCACCGCCACCGAGGCCTGTAATGGCGCATTCACCTATTCCGGTCAACCATTCACCGTCACGGTCGACGCGCTCAACCTGGGTGGCAACCCAACACGTAACTACCGCAACAGTTTTGTGCGGGATCCGGTCATCTCCAATGCCGGTGATACCGCCAACTTCACCAACAACACGCTGGATACCGGCTATTTCACTACCAATGACGGGATCGGTGTGCGCAATGATGTGACCTACACCTTCGCGAGCAAAGAAACCGCGCCACTGGCCATCAACGAGCTGCGCGCCACCGACAGCGACGGGATCGACTCGGATGGGTATACGGAAGGCCAGGTCAATATTCGCAGCGGACGGATTGCGCTGGACAACGCTTACGGGACGGAACTGGCTGACCTTCAAGTACCCATGTTTGCCCAGTACTACGACGGCAGCGATTTTGTCACCAACACACTCGATGTCTGTGACAACGGGGTTACCATCGACCTGCTCAATCCCACCGATACTGTCACCGTTGGCGATGGCGATACGCGCGGGGAAACCTGCGTCCAGGACACCGGCGATCCCGGCGACAGCGACAGCGGTTGCGCCTTCGCCGCGCCGGATACGGATATACAATACACCGACACGCCCGACGACGGTCTCTACACGCTTTATCTCAAAGCACCCGACAGCGATGCCGGCTTTGATCCCAATAATCCGATCTACGGTAACGTCACCGTACGCGCCAATACACCGGGCTATCTACAGGATGACTGGGACGGTGACGGCAGCGAGGAAGAGCCCGAAGCCACCGCCACCTTTGGTCGTTATCGCGGTGATGACCGGATCATCTACTGGCGGGAAAGATTTCAGTGAAGATATTCACCACCAAGCCGTAGGCCCGATATAACGTTAGCGGTATCGGGCATTCTCAAAGAACGCCGGACACCGCTGCGCTATGTCCGGCCTACCATGATGTATTATACAAAATCTTTACTTCGTGTCTTTGTGTCTTGGTGGTTCAGCTCTTTTACATGTTCAGCTCTTTGATCTTGCGGGTGAGGGTGTTACGGCCCCAGCCGAGCAGTTTTGCGGCGTCCTGACGCCGGCCGCCGGTTTTTTTCAGGGCGGTTTCGATCATCACCCGTTCGAATTGCGGCATGGCCTGATCGAGGATCGCGGTATGACCCCGGGAGAGTTCCTGTTCGGCCCATTGGCGTAGCAGTTCGCTCCAGTCGCCGTCGAAACGGGTTTCGTCCTTGCCGTGCAGCATCTCGGGGGGGAGGTCGTCGATGTGCACGACCTGGCCGGGCGACATGACCGTCAACCAGCGACAGGTGTTTTCCAGCTGGCGAACATTGCCGGGCCAGTCCAGTCGCGACAGATATTCCATTACCTCGCGATCCAGGCTCTTTGCATCCACATTGAGCTCTTTCGCTGCCCGGTTGAGAAAATGCTGGGCCAGCAACGGGATATCCTCGCGTCGTTCGCGCAGCGAAGGAATGTGGATACGAATGACATTGAGTCGATGGAACAGATCCTCACGAAAGCGGCCCTGTTCCACCAGCTTTTCCAGATTCTGATGGGTCGCTGCGATGATGCGCACATCCACCTTGACCGCGCTGTGTCCCCCTACCCGATAGAATTCACCGTCGGCCAGTACCCGTAACAATCGCGTTTGCAGTTCCTGGGGCATGTCGCCAATCTCATCCAGAAACAGGGTGCCGCCATCGGCCTGTTCGAAGCGTCCATGGCGGGCCGTATTCGCTCCGGTAAACGCGCCTTTTTCGTGGCCGAACAATTCCGACTCGAGTAGATCCCGCGGGATCGCGGCCATGTTCAGGGCAATGAACGGCTGTCCGGCCCGTGGACTGTGGCGATGAAGAGCCTGGGCCACCAGTTCCTTGCCGGTGCCCGATTCACCATTGATCAATACGGTGATATTGGAGCGCGCCAGTCGACCAATGGCGCGAAATACCTCCTGCATGGAAGGCGCTTCGCCAATGATCTCAGCATCGATCTGACCTGCCGGCGTTTCGCCCAGGCCGGTTTCACGCCGATGACTGATTGCGCGGCGCGCCAGTTCTACCGCTTCATCCACATCGAACGGTTTGGGCAGGTATTCAAAGGCACCGACCTCATAGGCGCTGACCGCACTGTCCAGATCGGTGTGCGCGGTGATGATGATTACCGGCAAGCCGGGGTATTTGTCATGAATCCGGCCCAGCAGTTCCAGGCCATCCATACCGGGCATGCGGATATCGCTGATGATCACATCCGGTTCGCTGCGATTGAGTGCTCGCAATACGCTGTCGGCTTCGTCGAAACTGCGCACTTCAATCTCGGCATTTTTAAATGCTTTTTCCAGTACCCAGCGGATTGAGCGGTCGTCGTCGACGATCCAGATGGTTTCCTTGCTCATGGTTGTCTCATGCCTCAACTTCGATCGGTATATAGATAGAAAAGATGGTTCGGCCCGGCTCACTGTCACATTCGATGATGCCGTTATGCTGCTGAATCAGTGACTGGGCGATAGCCAGCCCCAGACCGGTGCCTTCGGCCCGACTGGAAACCATGGGGAAGAAAATCCGCTCCTGAATCTCTGTCGGAATCCCCGGGCCGTTATCAATAATCTGGATCTGCGCCACCAGATCATGCTGTTTCTGGCCAATGGTGAATTTGCGTGCCACCCGGGTGCGCAGAGTGATATCGCCTTCGCCCTGCAGCGCCTCGATGGCATTGCGAATGATATTGAGCAGGGCCTGGACGATCTGATCCCGATCGGCGGTTAAATCCGGAATACTGGGGTCATAGTCCCGGCGCAAGCGTATCCCCTCGGGCGCTTCGGCCAGCAACAGGCTACGCATATATTCGAGCACTTCATGGACGTTAACCGGTTCCAGCCTGGGCAGCTTGTTGGGCCCCAGGATCCGGTTGACCAGCTTTTGCAGGCGATCCGCCTCGCTGATAATCACCCCGGTGTATTCCTTGAGTTCATCGGTGGGCAACTCGCGCGCCAGTAACTGGGCCGCGCCGCGCAGGCCTCCCAGGGGATTTTTAATTTCATGGGCCAGACCACGCAGCATCTGCCGGGTGGATTCCTGCTGGGCAGACCGACTTTCGTCGCGGGCGATGCGCAACAAGCGATCCATCTGGCTGACCTCCACCAGCAGTTCCGGCGCCTGTTCCCGCTCCACCAGGGGCAGAGCGGTCAGATCCACCACCACCTCGCGTCCGTGGATCAGCTTCAGGCTCACCTCATGGCGCGTAAAGGGGTGGCCGCTGGCCAGGGCCTCGCGCAATTCGTTGGCGACATTGTCGGGGGTCTCGAACAATTCCTCGAAACGGTGTCCGATCAAATGCGGACCACTGCTGCCAAACAGCATCTCGGTTGCGGCATTGACATACCGCAGGCACAAATCCTGGTCGAACAGCATCAGTCCGGAGGTCATTGCCTCAAGGACACGTTGTTGTAAATCGGGGGATGGGGTCATCGTCTCCATACCCGGGGTGTAGCAAGAACCAAACCATAACGCACCATTTTCGATGCCCCTTTGGCAGGTTTTTGGCCGTCCCAATTATTTGCTTGTATTACAAATAGTTAGCGGATCTATACTGAACCATTTACGGGCTGCTGCGCTGTTTTGGTCGGCCCACGCGCGCTGCACACAGCAAAGCATAGCGCAGATACACTATTCACGCACCACAATGGTGCGCCCCGATCAAGGCGAGGAGGGTTTCGGGGGATTGGTCGGGGTCGGTCCGGGAATTGTCGGTTTCGGGGGATTGAGGGGCGAAGGTTGCGAGCCCGACTGTATCGTGCTGTGACGCAACAGGTGGAAGGTCACTGACTCGCTGGCGCCCACCACATTCGCGTCCCGATCCACGACCTCCAGGCGAACAGTATGGGTGCCCCGGTCAACATTGGTCAGGGTTACGGTGGTGCCGGTTTGTTCCAGAGGCTCACCATCCATCACCCAGCGCAATTGATGGCCGCCCATCAGGCCTGGCTGAATGTTAGCCCGCAGCGTCACGTTACCGGCATTATCGCGGATGGATTCGTCATTGCCCGGCGAGGTAATCGTGACCTCGTACGGCGAGGTGTCCTCCCGATCCCGCTCTGGCGGCTGATAATTGATATCGGGAGACTTTTCAAAGCGGGTAGCCGGCGCCTCCTCTACTGACATCTCCTCGCTGCCTTCGATCGGCTGGTCGCTGTATTCCACTGACCCGTCCGGATTGACTTTTTTGTACACTTTATCAGCCGCCACCGCGGGCACGGTCAACAACAGCAGAGCAATCATGCAATAGTTTTTCATAGCTCAAGAATAGCCCCCGGACGAGGCATCTACAATAGTTCTTTATTGTCAGTGTCGATTATCAACCCGATCTCCACTTTGTAAGTGAGAGCTCAGGGACGAGGTACGAGGAAAATGCAGGCTGTAAGAGGCCAGCCCTCTGGCCGACTGACGGGGCATCTATAACCGATATTTATTATCCGGTTGGCTGAATGGCCAGTAGTTCACCCTGTTAGTGAGAGCTCAGGGCCGAGGGACGAGTAACGAGGTGCGAGAAAACTGCAGGCCGTAGGAGGCCAGCCCTCTGGCCGATTGGTTGAGAATAGCGCGCTCATCGAGGCTGAATCGCCGAGGGGGCTCGGCTCCCACAAAGATAGAGTTTATTTGTCTTCTTCGTGTCTTGGTGTCTTCGTGGTTAATATTTTTACGTTCTGAAACAAAAACGCCCCCTTGCGGGGGCGCTTTGTTTTCACCTGAGATGTGGCGCTTACAGGCTGTAGTACATGTCGAACTCGACCGGGTGAGTGGTCATGCGGAAGCGGGTAACTTCGTCCATCTTCAGTAAGATATAAGCATCAATCACGTCATCGGTGAAGACACCGCCCTGGGTCAGGAACGCCCGATCTTCGCTCAGTGCATCCAGTGCCTGGTCGAAAGAGTGACAGACTGTCGGAATACTGGCAGCTTCTTCGGCCGGCAGATCATACAGATCCTTGTCCATGGCATCGCCGGGATGGATCTTGTTCTGGATACCATCCAGACCGGCCATCATCATGGCAGTAAAGGCCAGGTACGGATTGGCGGTCGGATCCGGGAAGCGCACCTCGATACGGCGGCCTTTCGGATTGGCCACGTAGGGGATACGGATGGAGGCGGAACGGTTACGGGCCGAATAGGCCAGCATGACCGGCGCTTCAAAGCCCGGGACCAGACGCTTGTAGGAGTTGGTCGAAGCATTGGTGAAGGCGTTCAAGGCCCGGGCATGCTTGATGATCCCGCCGATGTAGTAGAGCGCGGTTTCAGACAGGCCGCCGTATTCGTTACCGGAAAACAGATTCTGTCCGTCCTTCATCAGTGACTGGTGCACGTGCATACCGCTGCCATTATCGCCGACCAGCGGCTTGGGCATGAAAGTCGCGGTCTTGCCATAGATGTGCGCGACATTGTGGATCACGTATTTCATACGCTGATTCCAGTCGGCCCGTTCTACCAGGGTACTGAACTTGGTGCCGATTTCACACTGTCCGGCGGTAGCGACTTCGTGATGATGTACCTCCACCGGAACGCCCACTTCTTCGAGGGCCAGACACATGGCGGCACGCAGATCGTTCAGGGAGTCAACCGGCGGCACGGGGAAGTAACCGCCTTTCATGCCCGGGCGGTGACCGATGTTGCCGTCGGTATAGACGCGCTCGGAGTTCCACTCGGCTTCTTCGGAATCCACCTTGTAGAAGGCACCGCTCATGTCCGCGCCCCAGCGCACGTCGTCCAGCACGAAGAATTCGGGTTCCGGACCAAACAGTGCGGTATCGGCAATACCGGTGGACTGCAGGTAGGCTTCGCCGCGCTTGGCGATGGAGCGGGGATCGCGCTCGTAACCCTGGCCGGTGGCCGGCTCCAGGATGTCGCAGGTCAGGTTCAGGCTCGGCTCTTCAGAGAAGGGATCCAGAAAAGCGCTGTCAGCATCAGGCATCAGGATCATGTCGGATTCGTTAATCCCTTTCCAGCCGGAGATGGACGAGCCGTCAAACATCTTGCCTTCGGTAAACATATCTTCACCCTCGACGTGGGCCGGCACGGAAACGTGCTGCTCTTTGCCGCGAGTATCGGTGAAACGGAAATCAATGAACTTGACGCCGTTATCTTTAATCATCTTCATGACTTTGTCAGACATTTAGGGTTCTCCGGTTAGCTCAATATATTCAATGTTATCCAGAATCGCGCTGTCATTGGCGCAGTTCAAAATCTGTTGCCCGATTAAGTGCACGAACCATGCCACACTATAACAAGCTGATTCGACAGGAAATTTATCAACCCGGACCATATTATACGACATCGGAGGCACCTTAATAGTGCAAAATATTCGCTCTATGCACCATATCTGTGCGTCAACGGTAAAGTAACCTGACTGATTTCACACCGTCCACCTTCCGGGCCGCGCGGGCAAAACACTGGCGCAAGGTTTCGCGTTGATTCTGGTCCCGTTCCAGGGCCATGTCGATCGGCAGGGTCAGATCCACCTGAATACCTCCATCCAGATAGTGCAGAGTAGTGTGGACAATCCGACGGGATTCTTCAATCTCGCTCCAGGCCTTTTCCAGCTGCACGAGCAACTGGCTGCGGTTGGGCAGGTTCAGATTCAGCGGCACTTTCTCGTCGTTTTCGGGATCGATGTGTACCGTAACATCGTTAACTTCTTCCACATCAGTGATCACCTTCTTGCGCACCCGCTCGCTCACGTAATGGGCCTCGGAAACGCTCAGATAGGGATCCACCTGTATATGGACATCCACCAGAGCCTCGGATCCACTGCGGCGAGTACGCAGAATGTGCAGTGCTTCAACGCCATCGACCTCAAGAATCGCCTGGCGGATCGCCTCCTGGCGCTCCGGCTCCAGGGCGGTATCCACCAGCTCCTTGACGCTGTGGGCAGAGAGACCCCAGCCGATCCTGGCAATCATGTAGGCGACCCCGATAGCAGCGATGGCATCAAGGTATTCGAGACCGGCCATGCTGCCGGCAACGCCGAGCAACACGATCAATGAGGAGATGGCATCCGAACGACTGTGCCAGGCGTTGGCCTTGAGCATGTGAGATTTGTATTTGCGGGCGATCAGCATGCTGTAGTGGTAAATGGCTTCCTTGCCCAGGATCGCAACACCGGCCACGACCAGCGCCCAGAAACCAGGTTGCCACAGTTTGTCCGGATTAAACAGACGGATGATGGCATCAATACTGATACCAGCAGCGACAGCCATCAGGGCAATGCCCAGACCCACCGTCGCCATAGTCTCGAACCGGCCATGGCCATAAGGATGCTCGGCATCGGCTTCGCGGCTGGAATGGCGCGCGGCGTAAATCACTACAGCATCGGTCACCAGATCAGAAAAAGAGTGCACCCCGTCCGCGATCAACGCCTGGGACTGGGCAAACCAGCCAACCACCACCTTGAGGATACCCAGACTCAAATCCACCGCCGCCCCGACCAGCGTGACGCGGGTAATGTGGCGAGTACGATCGTCCCGCTCGGCGCGGGTAATGACGGGAGCCTGATCTTCTTCAGTCGTTGCCATTACCGACCTCGATTCGAATCACGATCTCATTATCCTGTTGCGTGGTATCCAGTATCCGATGGCCGTTGATTCGGCACCAGGCGGGAATGTCATTCAGCGTTCCCGGGTCCGTACAGGTGACTTCCAGTATCTCCCCGGGTGCCAGGACGGCGATCGCATCCTGCACCCGGATCACCGGCATCGGGCAGAGCAGGCGACGCGCATCGAGTTTGTGAGCACTCACAAATACCATTCCCGGGGAATCGCGTCCAGCGGCATCGGTGCAACCCGCAGGATATGCTGCTGACCGTCAGTGTAGTTCACTTCCACTTCGACCGCCTCGGCATCGCGTCCCTGGCTGAAACGGGCGGCGACCCGGGCGGCAGTTTCCAGGTCGGCCTCGCTGATATCGCCATCGATCAGGGCCAGCGGCCCCCTGTGGCTGGTGGTGCGCAGGTGCACAAACTGGTTACGATAACCTTCGAGGAACTTGTTCTCACCTTCCTCACGGCCGATGATCACTTTGTAGTTGGACGCCGGGCGCAGATGCCGACCCACCTTGAGCAGCATGATGTCATCCAGCTGATAATCCCGGCTGGACCGGTGTTGCCACATATCCACGAGCTTGTCGGAATAGTTCTTGTCGGTAAGAAAGCAGCAGCCGCCGGCCGGCTGGGCGTAATCGGTAAAGCCAAACTGTCTGGCCAGTGCTATCTGCGGCTTGCGCGAACGGCCACTGAAATCATACAGCCGTTCACGATCCACCCAGCCTTCGCGCTCCGCCAAAGTGGGAGTAAGATTTTTGGCACATAGCGGGCGCAGCAGCCGCTCACCGGCGCCCGATTCACGCTGGATCACCGGCATGGTCTCCTTGCGCTGGGACATGGGACGCTGGCCGATCACCTCGCCGGTGACGATAAAATCGAAGCCGTTGGCCTCGATCCATTCATGCGCCTTGCGCACCATGAAGCCCTTGCAGTCGAGGCAGGGGTTCATATGCTGACCGTAACCGTGTTTCGGATTGAGCAGCACATCCTTGTATTCCTCGATCACATCGACGATGTGTAGTTTGATCCCCAACTGCTCGGCCACCCACAGAGCGTTGTTGCGTTTGGGTTTGACCTGGTCTTGTTTACGGATGGCGTGGGTATGCCCCTCGACACAGAAGCCGGTGAAAAAATTGATCCCCTCCACATGCACACCCTGCTCCATCAGCACCTTCGCGGCCAGCATGGAATCGAGACCGCCTGAAATCAGGGCGACAGCTTTGCGTTGCTCGGACATGGGACTTTACCGGTGTTTCGGGGTTGGTCAGGGGAGGGGAAGGATAGCAGAAATCGGTCCGATAGAGAAAAAATCGAATTATCCGCAAATAAACGCTAATGAACACGAATAATTCATTATCTCCTCACAGAATACTGGTTCAGCAGTATAACGTGACCAGAGATATGGCCTGATAAAACGTACCGGATCAAAGCACTCCGGGGGAAGGGGGAAAGAACTGCTTTAAATGATCTTATTTGCGTTCATTAGCGTTTATTTGCGGATCCTTGTAATGAATATAAGAATTTTCAGTGTAACCTGCCATTTCCTCCACCTTTGCGGGCTTCGGGATCGGGCTGGGGGGTGGCGTTGGTGATGTCGCTCAGGGCCTGGCGAGCGACGCGGGAGCCGGTGTCCTGCCACAGTTCCAGGCTGCCCAGCGGATCCAGCTGCTGTTCCTGGCGCAGGTTACGGATCATCTGGAGGATATCCATAGCAATCACAAAGGTCTGGACCAGTTCGGCATACAATGCGGAATGGGTAATGCCACTGGAACCGAGGTGATGATAGGCACTGCGACCCAGATCGACGTAATAGCTGATCCTAACCCGCCGGCGCTCGGCGCGGCGCGGAAACAGGCCGCTGTAGAGCAGGCACTGATCACCGACATCGCGCAGCCGCTCCTGCTGTTCCCGACCCTGACAATGGGCCGCTTTGAGATAATCCAGCCCCAGCACCCGTTGCGCCATTTCCGGTCGATCCAGATAACGCATGAGGGTGAAAACCAGATAACTTTCCAGTTCCGGCTCCAGCGTGACACCCACAGCCTGTTCGGCGTCACTGACCAGACTGTGCCACTGAGACAGTGGGGTATGGTCGATATCGATCACAACGGGCCTCCTGATGTGAATCGTCCTGTAAAAACCATCGGCCCATCCGGACAGAAACTTGACTCTTTTTGCGCTGATCCCTGCTGCCGCGTATGCCGGGACGTAAAAACCACGCTCGATGAGGTTATCAGCGGCAAATCGCGCGGCTATAATGAGCGCTCTTTTCGTTGCGTTTATATTATAAAAGGTGTCCGCTTGAGCAAATCCCGCCATCCCGCCGCTGCCCGTACCTTTCAGGGACTGATCTTTGCCCTGCAACAGTACTGGGCCGAACAGGGCTGCATTGTCCTGCAACCCTACGACATGGAAGTGGGGGCGGGCACCTTTCATACCGCCACCTTTATCCGCGCCATCGGTCCCGAAAACTGGGCCGCCGCCTATGTGCAGCCCTCGCGCCGACCCACCGACGGCCGTTATGGCGAGAATCCCAATCGCCTGCAGCATTACTACCAGTTCCAGGTGGTGATCAAACCCTCACCGCTGGATATCCAGGAACTCTATCTCGGCTCGCTGAAAATGCTCGGCCTCGATCCGCTGGTGCATGACATCCGCTTCGTCGAAGACAACTGGGAATCGCCCACCCTCGGCGCCTGGGGCCTGGGCTGGGAGGTCTGGCTTAACGGTATGGAAGTTAGCCAGTTTACCTATTTCCAGCAAGTCGGCGGCCTGGACTGCAAGCCGGTCACCGGCGAAATCACTTACGGCCTGGAACGCATCGCCATGTACCTGCAGGGCGTCGAAAGCGTGTTCGATCTGGTCTGGACTGACGGTCCGCGCGGCAAGGTCACTTACGGCGACGTGTTTCATCAAAACGAGGTGGAACAGTCCACCTATAACTTCGAACATGCCGATGTGGACGACCTGTTCCGCCAGTTTGACCAGGCCGAGAAGATGAGTCAGCAACTGATCGAGGCGCAACTGCCGCTGCCCGCCTATGAACAGGTGCTCAAGGCTTCGCACAGTTTCAATCTGCTCGATGCGCGCCACGCTATCTCGGTGACCGAACGCCAGCGTTATATCCTGCGCGTGCGCAATCTGGCCCGCGCCGTGGCCGAGGCCTATTACGCCGCCCGCGAAGCCCTGGGCTTTCCGATGTGCCGGGAGGCGAACCAATGAGCCGACAGGACCTGTTGATCGAAATCGGCACCGAGGAGTTACCGCCCCGGGCCTTGCAATCACTCTGCGCTGCATTTGAAGAGGGCGTCCGTCACGGACTGCAGGAGAAGCATCTGGATAGCCCTGCCATCCGACAATATGCCACGCCCCGCAGGCTGGCTTTGTTGATCAAAGCACTGCCGACCTCAACACCGGACTGCACCATCGAGCAATACGGCCCACCGGTATCCGCCGCTTTCGATGAAGAAGGCCAGCCGACCAAAGCCGCGGAAGGCTTTGCCCGCAAGTGCGGTACCCCCGTTGAAGAATTGCAAAGCGAAGAGACGGACAAGGGTACCCGACTGGTTTATCGGGCCACCCGGCCCGGCGAGCCGACCGGCCGGTTCATCCCGGACATCGTTCGCCAGGCGCTGGACAAACTGCCAATTCCCAAACGCATGCGCTGGGGCGACCTGGACGCCTGGTTCGTGCGACCGGTGCACTGGGTCGTGTTGCTGTTCGGCAACGAGATTATCGAAGCGGAGATCCTGAGCGTCGGCAGCACTCGCGAGACCCGCGGCCATCGCTTCCATCATCCCGATCCGATTTATATACCCGCACCGGCCGAATACGAGGTATTACTGGAGAGTGAAGGCAAGGTCATCGCCGATTTCGATCGCCGGCGCACTGCCGTGCGCGCCCAGATCGAACAGGCCGCGACTCAATACAAGGCCAACGCGGTGATCGATGAGGCGTTACTCGATGAGGTCACGGCCATGGTCGAATGGCCGGTGGCCGTGACAGGTCGCTTTGATGAACGCTTCCTGGATGTCCCCCAGGAGGCCTTGATTTCTACCATGAAAACCAATCAGAAATATTTTCATCTGGTGGATAACAAAGGTCAGCTGCTCCCGCTGTTTATCACTATCAGCAACATCGAAAGCAAACAGCCCGAACAGGTTCAACAAGGCAACGAACGGGTCATCCGCCCACGCTTTGCCGACGCCGAGTTCTTCTGGCAGCAGGACAGGCAAACTCCGCTCGCACAACGCACCGACTCACTCAAAAGCGTGGTCTTTCAGCAAAAGCTGGGTACGCTCTATGACAAGACCCGGCGGGTGGAAGCACTGGCCGGTGCCATTGCCGAACAACTGGGCGGCGACAAACAGCTGGCCATCCGTGCCGCACAGCTGTGCAAATGCGATCTGATGACCGAGATGGTGGGTGAATTCCCCGAACTGCAGGGCATCATGGGCCGTTACTATGCCGGGCTCGATGGCGAACAGCCGCAGGTCGCCCGGGCCCTGGACGAATATTACAAACCCCGCTTCGCCGGCGATGATCTGCCCGGTGAGGTCACCGGCCAGGCGCTCGCGCTGGCCGATCGGATCGATACCCTGGTTGGCATTTTTGCCATTGGCCAGATCCCGACCGGTGACAAGGATCCCTTTGCCCTGCGTCGCGCCGCCCTGGGTGTATTGCGCATTTTGATCGAGCAGCAGCTCGATCTCGATTTGCAGGCGTTGCTGGAACAGTCCGCCACCGGCTTTGATCAAGCCCTTGAGGCGGAAGAAGCTTTAGAGCCGGTCATCGGTTTTATTCTCGAACGCCTTAAGGCCTATTACCGTGATCAGGGCATTCGCGCCGACGTCCTCGACGCGGTGACCGCCAATCGCCCGACCCGGCCGCTGGATATCGAGCAACGGCTCAAAGCCGTGGATCACTTTCGCCAGCTCGAGGTTGCCGAAAGCCTGGCCGCCGCCAATAAACGCATCGCCAACATCCTCAAGAAAGTCGAAGGCACCTTGCCGGAGACCATTGACCCCGGCCTGTTACAGGATCCCGCCGAAAAGACCCTGCACGATCGTCTGACCGGTCTGCAGCAAAAGGTCAACGAACAGGTCCGGCAGGCCAACTACCAGCAGGCCCTGAGCCAGCTGTCCGAACTGCGTGAGCCGGTGGACCGCTTCTTCGACGATGTCATGGTAATGGCCGAGAACGAAAAATTACGCAACAACCGCGTTGCTCTGCTGAACAACCTGCACCAACTGTTCATGCAGATCGCAGATATTTCCCGTCTGCAAGGATAAGCTCATGAATCCCGACTCCTATGAGGAAATGCTCAAGACCGTGCAGGCCTTTCATGACAAGCATGATTTCAAAGGTACTGGCGGCGAGGATCTGCCCTATCGCGTCGCACTGATGGCCGAGGAGCTTGGTGAGATCTCCGCCTGCGTGACCAAGGGCAAGGACAAGAACGAGCTGGCCGAGGAGGTCGCCGATTTGTTGATCCTGATCATGGGGACCGCCATCTCGGCCGAGTTCGATCTCAACCAGGCCTTCTGGTCCAAGATGGACAAGATCATGCAACGCGAATCCAAAATGGTAAACGGGCGCATCCGAGTTTCTGAATTTAAGGACAACTGATCACCACCAAGACACAAAGACACCAGGATTGATTTTTGATTAACTTATTCTTTTCTTGGTGCCTTGGTGGTAAATCACTATTATTATGAAACTGATTATTCTGGATCGTGACGGGGTGATTAATTACGACTCCGACGACTATATAAAAAATGTTGCCGAGTTCGTGCCGATTCCCGGCAGCCTGGAGGCGATCACCCGGCTCAACCGGGCCGGCTATCATGTGTACGTGGCCACCAACCAGTCAGGAATTGCCCGCGGCTATTACTCCGAAGTCACACTGCAGCAGATGCACGACAAACTGCGCAAGTTGCTGGCCGAGCAGGGCGGCCGGGTCGATGGGATCGTCTATTGCCCGCATGGCCCCGACGATCATTGCGACTGTCGCAAACCGCTGCCGGGCTTGCTGCAGCGTATTGCTCATCTCAGTGATCACACTTTAGAGAATGTGCCGGTCGTCGGTGATTCCCTGCGCGATATCGAATCGGCCCGCGCAGTCGGCGCCTCACCCTATCTGGTCAGAACCGGCAAGGGTGAACGGACGTTGGCCAAAGGCGAGGGGCTGGAAGGCGTTCCGGTGTATCCCGATCTGGCCCGGTTTGTCGATGATTTTCTTGCCAGTGAGGATGGTTAAATGGTGTTCCTTCGTTCCACCCTGTTCAGTCTGTCGGTGATCGTCACCAGTGTGGTGATCACCTGCATCGTACTGCTCTTTTATTTTGCGCCGTTTTCCTGGCGCTACACCATCATCAGCCAGTTCGCCCGCTATAATCTGTGGGTTCTCAAAACTGTCTGTAAACTCGATTATGTGGTCGAGGGGCGGGAAAACATCCCGGACAGTGCCGCCATCATCTTCAGCAAGCATCAGTCTACCTGGGAGACGATTGCGCTGCAGCAGGTCTTCCCGCCGCTGACCTTCGTGATCAAACGAGAGCTGCTCTGGCTGCCGTTTTTTGGCTGGGGCCTGTCCTGCATGGACCCGATCGCTATTAACCGGTCGGCCGGGCGCAACGCCATTCGCCAGATCATCGAACAGGGGACCGAACGCCTCAAGCGCGGGCTGTGGGTGGTTATTTTCCCGGAAGGCACCCGGGTGCCTCCCGGAAGCCGGGGACGTTACAAGATCGGCGGTGCCGTATTCGCATCCAAGTCCGGTTACCCGGTCGTGCCGGTCGCTCACAACGCCGGCTACTTCTGGGCCAAGGGCCAGTTTCTCAAGAAGCCCGGTACCATTCACATGGTGATCGGTCCACCCATCGAGAGCCAGAACAAATCGGCTGAACAGATTCAGACCGAAGCGGAAACCTTTATCGAGGGCGAGATGGCGCGCCTTGCTCCGGCTGATTCTCCGTAACAAGCCCCTATTCTAAATAAGATTATAATATTGCTCCGGTCTCTTGTGTTTCAGTATATCGCTTAATATTGATATACTTATACTCTTGTCCCGGCAGCTGCCAAGAATAACCTGTTTTGGCCCGGACTGAATTGACAACCGAATTTATCGAGGCAAACATGCGAGACGGAAGAATTACCATCACCCAGTTCATCATTGAGGAGCAACGTCGCATCAAGGATGCTACGGGTGATTTTACCTCCCTGCTGAATGACATCGTCACCGCCTGCAAGGAAATCTCCAACCTGGTCAATCACGGCGATCTGATCGGCGTACTGGGACAGGCCGGGACTGAAAATGTGCAGGGCGAGGATCAGAAGAAGCTGGATATCATCACCAACGATGTGTTCCTGCGTTCCAACGAGTGGTCTGGCCATCTTGCGGCTATGGCGTCCGAGGAAATGGAAGAAATCTCTCACATTCCCGCCGAATATCCGCGTGGTAAGTACTTACTTACTTTTGATCCGCTGGACGGTTCCTCAAATACCGATGTCAATGTCTCGGTCGGTACTATCTTTTCTATTCTGCGCTGTCAGGGTGACTGCCAGAATCCTGCCACTGAAGATTTTCTACAGCCTGGCACCGAACAGGTTTGCGCCGGCTATGCTCTGTATGGCCCCTCCACCATGATGGTGCTGACCACCGGCAACGGCGTCAACGGGTTTACCCTGGATCAGAATATCGGTGAGTTCATTCTGACCCATCCCAACCTGACTATTCCCGAATCCACTCGTGAATTCGCTATTAACGCCTCCAACACGCGTTTCTGGGAACCCCCGGTCAAACGCTATGTGGATGAGTGTCTGTCCGGCTCCGCTGGCGATCGCGACGAAGATTTCAATATGCGCTGGATCGCTTCCATGGTCGCCGAAGTCCACCGTATTCTGATCCGTGGCGGCATTTTCCTCTATCCAATGGACGAGAAGATGAAAGCCAGTGGGGCAACCGGCAAGCTGCGACTGATGTACGAAGCCAATCCCATGTCCTTCATCGTGGAACAGGCCGGCGGTATGAGCTCCACCGGTCGTGAGCGAATCATGGAACTGCAACCGAACAACCTGCATCAGCGGGTTCCGGTCGTGCTCGGCTCAAAGCAGGAAGTCGAGCGGGTTGTGCAATATCACAAGGAGCACGACGCCAACGCCGCTGCCTGAACGGGTAGAGCCGGCTGACTACAACAAAACCCGCGGCGAGATTTCCTCGCCACGGGTTTTTTGTTCCACCTCGGCGACCGCCTGACCCAGAATCCGATCCGCCGTCACCGGCCCCAGGTATTCACAACATCCCAACCAGGCCTGGTGCACCACTTCCCGCATCTGGTTGCGGGGCAAATTGACCTCCAGTGTTGACTCAATGCCCAGTAACCAGCTATTCAGGCGCCGCGTCTCCATGCTAAAAGAACCATTTTGCAACATTCTCTCGCGCAAAAACTTGCGCAGGCGTAATGCCGTAGCATAATCCTCCGCTTCCAGCCGTGACAGCAGGCTTTGATAGAGCTGCTCGAAAACCGGCTGGGCCGGATCCTGATCGGCTCCATGACCTGCGCCGGGGAAATCCAGCTCCCCCTGAAACAATGTCGCATACTGCAACTCGATCTCCCGTGGCAGTAGCGCCATTACCTTGGTGACATTGAGCATCATCTCCTTGCGATAGGGCCACAGCGAATTATCCGGCGTTACCAGTTGCTTGATAAATTGCTGAATCGCAAAACGCGGAGCCCGGCTGTAATACAGTTCCCAGTAATTGGCGGCCTGGCGACATTCTTCCAGCGCCATGAAGGGACTGAGTCCTACCATAATAGCCTGTTTGCGTATTGCCAGGCTGTTCTCTTGCGATTCGGAAGCCGTTGTTGTCATCGTTTCACTCTCCCTGTTACTGGTTTTTACCCTGATGCAACTGTGCGGCCTGAAATTCAGGATAGGCAATCTCGTAATGCTCGCTGAAGTCCAGCCCCCGTTGTTCATCCTCACTACTGGCACGCAGGCCACGGGTTAGCTGGATCAGACCATACATTAACAGTGCGACGGGAAAGGCCCAGGCAAACCCGGCCAGAACGCCCAGCACCTGGACCAGCACCTGGGCCGGATTGAACATATCTCCGGCCAGAAACAGGCCGGCAGCCAGGGTCCCCCAGGCGCCTGCGAACCCATGCACGGGGACGGCACCGACTACATCATCCAGCCGCAATCTTTCCATCAAAGCAGAACCTGCTACGACTACCCAGCCAGCGATCAACCCGGTAATAATGGCATACAGGGGTTCCATTGTGGCGCAACCGGCAGTAATCGAAACCAGCCCCCCGATGCCGCCGTTGATGGTCTGGGTTAACAATACCGGTTTACGTCTCAAGCCCATGCTAAACAACGCGCCTACGGCGCCGGCGGCAGCCGCCAGATGCGTATTCAGGGCAATCAGTCCAATACTGGCGTCGGCACTGGCAGTACTGCCGGCGTTGAAGCCAAACCAGCCAAGCCAGAGAATAAAACCACCCAGCGCTACGCTGTTGAGATTGTGTCCGGCAATCAGACGACTGTTGCGTTGTTTATCGTAACGGCCCAGTCTCGGCCCCAGCACGATAATACCCGCCAGAGCGATCCAGCCTCCGATCGAGTGGACGACAGTGGATCCGGCAAAATCAATAAAGCCCAGCTCCGCCAGCCAGCCACTGCCCTCGTACAGGCTGCCCCATACCCAGCTGCCATACACCGGATAAATGATGGCACACACGATTATCGCACCGATCAAGTAAGCGCCATAACGGGTTCGCTCGGCCATCGCGCCACTGGCGATAGTCACGGCCGTGGCCGCGAACATGGTCTGGAAAAATAACAGGCTGTAATCCATAGCCTCGGCATTGCCCAGCCAGAAATGACTTTGACCTAACAACCCGGTCGGATTGGCCCCGAACATCAAGCCGTAACCGACTAACCAGAATGCGAGACTGCCCAGACACAGATCCATGTAGTTTTTCATCACCACATTGACCGAGTTCTTGGCCCGCGACATACCGCTCTCCAGCAGGGCAAAACCGGCCTGCATGAAAAACACCAGGGCACCGGCGGTAATCAACCAGACGGTATCCATTGACTGTTGCAAGCCGGCTGTCGTATCTGCCATGGCCGGCGCACAACCCACCAGCCCTGTTACCAGCACAAACCATTTGCCTTGTCGTTTCATTCTCGCCCTTTGTCTTTGCTGTTGAATAAAAAATTATTCACTGCAAAACATTGAGCAATTGCTGTGCCAGTAAAAATCAGGGTATACCCGTAATATTTACCGAAGCCCGCCTCTTTTTGGCGCAAAGTTTTTTGCACTGCACCAGAATGTTCTTTACCGGGTTTTCGTCAAACCGGCATTCAGACAGCTGTTTATACTATTCTCGTAAAAATATAGAGCCCCCTGAGAAGTGGACAAAATCAGATTACTTCCGCTATGGCAACACAGCGAGACAGGTTTTTCTCTCTAATACGGGCGTGTATCACAACCAGCGGAGTAATTTATCCGGGTTTAATCAGCCACCGACGCTATGGTAACTGGCAGAGCAACCGGGATAGAGGTCGTGATCGACAGAAGAGAAATGGTGGCTGATCAAGTTCAGGATCCGAACCCGGCGGTTGACGGATTTTGTTGCGGATTTTTTATCCCAGCGACCAGGGGGGATTGCGTAAAATTAGGCTGCCTTATTGAGGTACAGCCTGCTTTCAATCATAAAGTGCCGGGCAAGCAGCAGATGCCGACAACCAGGATAGCAGGGCAGCCAAAACCCGGGTATCAGTCAGATTCAGGCAGACGTCAAGCATCATCCTGGTGTGATATCACTGCTCCCGTTAACAGGGCCAGAGACAAAACTCTTCTACTGCCGTGAACATCTGCGACACGCCTCCCATAAGAAGACGGGATTCAAACATCGAGATTATTGGCGTTCAACGCGTTGGTTTCGATGAATTCACGACGCGGTTCGACCTGATCGCCCATCAGGGTCGTGAATATCTCGTCAGCGGCAATTGCATCCTCGATCTGCACCTGTAACAGGCGGCGGGATTCGGGGTCGAGGGTGGTCTCCCAGAGCTGTTCGGGATTCATTTCACCCAGACCTTTGTAACGTTGAACATGTTGACCGCGTTTGGCCTCATCCATTAACCATTCCATTGCCTGACGAAAAGCGCTAATCGGTTGTTGTTTGTCACCACGTTGAATATATGCACCGTCTTCCAGCAAGCCGTCGAGTTGCTCGCCGAGGGTACTAATGGCCTTGTATTCACCCATTTCGAAAAATTCGCGCGTAAACACATAATCACTGCTGATCCCGTGACGAATGGCGGTAACCGTCACTTGCCAGCTACCGCTTTCATTTTCATCGCTTTTAAAATGAAACTGGAACTGTTTGTTGGTGCTGTCATCATTGGCCAGCCGCTGCTGCAGCTCGGCAAACCACTGCTGCATACCCTCGTTATCCAGCAATTGCGCATCCTTCAATCCGGGCATGTAAATCATTTTTTCCAGCACGATGGCCGGATAGCGACGGCTAAGGCGTCGAATGGTTTCATTGACCAGCATATGCTGGCGGGCCAGCACTTCCAGCGCCTCGGCACTGAGCGGCGGTGCGCTGTCATTGACATGCAACTCGGCGCTGTCCAGCGCGGTCTGCAACAGATGGGCATTCAGTTCCGGATCGTCTTTGAGATAGCGTTCCTGTTTCCCTTTTTTGATTTTGTAGAGCGGCGGCTGGGCAATATAGATATAGCCGTGTTCTATCAATTCGGGCATCTGACGATAGAAAAAGGTCAGCAACAGGGTACGAATGTGCGAGCCGTCTACGTCGGCATCGGTCATAATAATGATGCGATGATATCGTAACTTATTGATATCAAACTCTTCTTTCCCAATTCCGCAACCCAGGGCGGTAATCAGAGTGCCCACTTCCACCGAAGAGAGCATCTTGTCGAAGCGAGCCTTCTCCACGTTCAGAATCTTACCCTTGAGCGGCAGTATCGCCTGGGCACGGCGATCCCGACCCTGCTTGGCCGAACCGCCGGCGGAATCCCCTTCCACCAGGAACAGCTCGGAGAGACTGGGATCCTTTTCCTGACAATCGGCCAGCTTGCCCGGCAGGCCGGCTACATCCAGGGCACCCTTGCGGCGGGTCATTTCGCGCGCCTTGCGGGCAGCCTCCCGCGCGCGCGCCGCATCCAGAATCTTGGAGGCGATGCCTTTGGCGTCATTGGGATGCTCGAGCAGATAGTCGCTGAATTTCTCGCCCATTACCGACTCGACCACGCCTTTGACTTCAGATGACACCAGTTTATCTTTGGTCTGGGACGAGAATTTGGGATCGGGCACCTTGACTGACAAAACGGCGCAAAGGCCTTCGCGTGCATCGTCGCCGCTGGGGTTGACCTTGGCTTTTTTTGTAAGCCCTTGATTTTCAATATAGTTATTCAACGTGCGGGTGAGGGCGGTACGAAACCCCGACATATGGGTGCCACCATCACGTTGTGGAATATTATTGGTAAAGCAGTAGATATTTTCCTGATAGGAATCATTCCACTGCATCGCCAGTTCAACCCAGATATTGTCTTTTTCCAGATTCAGATAAAAAACGTTTTCGTGTAATGGTGTTTTCTTACGGTTGAGATGCTCGACGAAGGCTTTGATGCCCCCTTCGTATTCGAACACATCCTGTTTATCCGGCTCCCGTTCGTCATTCAGTACAATGCGCACGCCGGAGTTCAGGAAAGAAAGTTCGCGTAACCGTTTTGCAAGAATATCGTAATGGAATTCGGTATCGGTGAAAATTTCTGTACTGGGTTTAAAACGAATTTCGGTCCCGGTCTGTTCCGTTTCACCCAGGGGTTGTAACGGATATTGAGGCTCTCCCAGCTGGTATTCCTGCTGATAGACCTTGTTGTCACGGCGAATGGTGAGCTTGAGATGTTCAGAAAGCGCATTGACTACGGAAATCCCTACCCCATGCAGTCCACCGGAGACCTTGTAGGAATTGTCATCGAATTTGCCGCCCGCGTGCAGGACCGTCATGATAACTTCCGCGGCGGAACGACCTTCTTCTTCATGCAGATCGGTCGGGATCCCGCGACCGTCATCCCGTACCGAGACGGATCCGTCGCTGTGAATAGTGACTTCGATACTCTTGCAGTGACCGGCCAGGGCTTCATCGATGGAGTTGTCCACCACTTCGAATACCATATGGTGCAGCCCGGTTCCGTCATCCGTATCCCCGATGTACATGCCGGGGCGTTTGCGGACTGCATCGAGTCCTTTGAGGACCTTGATATTCGAGGAATCGTAATTTTGTTCGCTCATGGGTGGATTCTCCAGTCAGGTCGCGATTATACCACTTCTTGAATGACACCGTGTTCCACGTGGAACATTTTAATTATTTGTTGTTCGTCCGATTCAAGCAGACCAGCTTCAGTGGCAGTGACAAATAACTGGGCACCGGATTCCACCAGTAATCCCAGCAAACGGGCCCGCCGTTCCGAATCCAGCTCGGCGGGCAGATCATCTACCAGCAAGACCGGGATCTGCTCGCGTACGGCACGAAACTGGGCGATCTGGGCCAGTCGCATTGCACTGGCCAGCAGTTTCTGCTGACCCCGGGAAAAATGATTCTGCACTGCCTGGCGATCCTGGCGAATGATTAGATCAGCCCGATGCGGTCCACTCTGGGTAAATCCCTGCTGGCGATCTCTTTCAAACCCCCGCGCAAGAGCAGTGCGCAGATCCTGTTCCTGATTCCAGCCGGGCTGGTAGTGCCAGTCCGGTACCGATCCCAGCAACGCCTGGCTGTAATGCTCCAGCCAGGGTTTCAGTGCCGCCAGGTAATTGCGGCGCAATTGTGTAAGGCGCTCGCCCTGTTCGATCAACTGGACATCCCAGTACTGGATCTCTTCCGGCCGGGAGCGGGTTTTCAACGCGGCATTTCGCTGACGCAATACTTTATGATATGCCTGCCAGATAGACAGAAAAGAATGTTCCACGTGGAACACTCCCCAATCGAGAAACTGGCGGCGATAGCGCGGTCCCTGTTCCAGAATCCGATGAATATCGGGGTTGATCACCTGAACCGGTAGCACCGCTGCCAGATCGGAGGTTTTGTGGGCGGTACGCTGGTTGATCCGGATACGGGTCAGATCGCGACCCTTCTCCAGACCAATAGCGGTGGTTTGGCCTTCCTGACCCCGAATACGTCCGAACACGGTCAGGGTGGGCTGATCCCGTTGAATTACATGTTGAATCGACGTACTGCGAAAGGAGCGAGCCAGAGACAGAAGGTGGATTGCTTCGAGTAGACTGGTCTTGCCACTCGCATTTTCACCGTAGATCAGGTTGATCTGATCACAGGGCGTAATCTCTACCGCATCCAGGTTGCGAACCCGGTTGATCGCCAGATGAGTCAGGCTCATCGCGAAATCATCTAAAGCCGCATCGGCATGATCACATAGCGGCTGTTGGCGTCGTCATCTCCCTGGATCAGACAGCTGTGGTTGGCATCAATCATGCCGATGGAAACCTGTTCCGATTTGAGGGCAGAAAGAGCATCCAGAAAATAGCTCACATTGAAACCAATTTCGAATTCATCTCCCTGATAACTGACTTCAACTTCTTCTTCTGCTTCTTCCTGTTCCGGATTATGAACCGTGGCTTTGAGCTGATCAGGCGAAAGGCTCAGACGCATGCCCCGATATTTTTCATTCGAGAGAACCGCTGCACGATGGAAGGCTTCGTAGAGAGGCTGGCGAGCGCACGACACAATGCGCGGCGGATTTTTTGGTATAACTTGTTGATAATCTGGAAATTTTCCATCAATTAGTTTGGAAGTAAAGCTGATATCCGGTAATTCGACCCGGATGTGATTCTCTCCCAACTGGATCCGGGCCGTCGTTTCGCTCTCATCCAGCAGACGCATCAGTTCTGTAACACCCTTGCGCGGCAGAATAACCTGGCGAGGCTCACTGACCGGCAATTCCGCGTCCACTTCACAAACAGCCAGGCGATGGCCGTCTGTAGCCACCGCGCGCAGCCGGTTGCTGGCAAGTTCCAGCATCAGCCCATTGAGGTAATAACGGACATCCTGCTGGGCCATGGAGAACTGGGTCTGCTCGATCAGTTTTTTCAGTTGCTGCTGGGTGAGGGAAAACTCCAGCGGCGATTCGATGGGATCGATATTGGGAAATTCCGCTGCCGGCATGGTCGCCAGGGTAAAACGACTACGCCCGGAACGGATAATGGCCTTGTCCTGATCGATTTGCACATCCAGCCGGGCATTTTCAGGCAGGGCACGACAGATATCGATAAATTTTTTCGCCGGCAAGGTGATGTCGCCACTGTCCCCGGTGTCGACCGGCATCTGGGCCACCATTTCCACTTCCAGATCGGTTCCGGTCAGAGTTAATTTGCCGTTATCGATGGAAAACAGAATGTTGGAGAGTATCGGCAAAGTCTGCCGGCGTTCCACAACACTACCCACCGCTTGCAACGGACGTAGTAGATTTTCACGTTCCAGAGTGATTTTCATATATTAAATACCTGAATATATATCTTCTTATTGTTAGATCTATTAGTCCAGCGCAAAACAGTTGATAAGCCAGTTTTCTGTTTGATTATTATAGATTTTTCAAGCATAACAAAAGACAAATAAAGTCTGTATTAAAGTGGTAAAGGCTGTGGATAAATTGTGAGGATGCCGCACCCACCCGAAGAGGGTCAAGTTGAAAACAGCTTGTCCACAGTTTACAGACATCATGTGCTCAGAGTTCTTAACAGGTTGGAAAAATCTTCATTAATACGTTGATCACCTTCTTTGAGTTCCTCGACCTTGCGGCAGGCATGCAATACCGTGGTATGGTCACGACCGCCGAATGCGTCGCCGATCTCGGGCAAGCTATGGCTGGTTAACTCCTTGCACAGGGCCATGGCGATCTGTCGCGGCCGGGTGATAGAACGATTACGTCGTTTGGAATGCAAATCAGCCACCCGGATCTTGAAATATTCAGCCACGGTTTTCTGAATGTTATCAATAGTAACCAGCTTATCCTGGATCGCGAGCAGATCCCGCAGAGCATCCTTGGCAAAATCCATGGTAATGGGACGCCCGGTAAACTGGGCATTGGCAATCACCCGGCGCAAAGCACCTTCGAGTTCGCGTACGTTGGAACGAATACGTTTGGCGATAAAAAAAGCCACTTCACTGGGCATTTCGATCCCGGATAATTGTGCCTTGCTCATTAAAATTGCGACCCGGGTTTCCAGTTCCGGTGCTTCGATAGCGACAGGCAGCCCCCAGCCGAAACGGGATTTGAGTCGTTCCTCCAGACCATCCACTTCCTTGGGGTAGCGATCGCACGTCATTATTACCTGCTGACCCCCTTCAAGCAGGGAATTAAAGGTGTGGAAAAACTCTTCCTGGGAGCGCTCCTTGCCGGCAAAAAACTGAATATCGTCGATCAACAACGCATCAACTGAGCGATAAAAGCGTTTAAAATTATTAATCGTGTTGTGCTGCAGCGCCTTGACCATCTCGGCTACGAAGCGTTCGGAATGCAAATAAATCACGTTGGCCTGCGGATTTTGCTGCAAAATCATATTACCGACCGCGTGCATCAGGTGGGTCTTGCCCAGACCCACGCCGCCGTAAATCAGCAGCGGATTATAGGCTTTGCCGGGATTTTCCCCGACCTGGATTGAGGCTGCTTTGCCCAGCTGATTGGATTTGCCCTCAACGAAATTATCAAAGGTAAAACTGGGATTCAGGCTGCTATTATTGCGTGGCGCGGGATAAGTATTCGATTTTAAATCGGGGCTCGACGCAGGCCTGGCCGGGGCCGGGGCCGGTTGTTCTGTTTCGGTTTTTATTGCCGGGGCAACGCTTTCTTCGAAGAGCGTCTGGCTCCCGACTTCAGCAACGATAGGAACTGATAAACCGGCAAGATCGTCGGCGATCGCAGCAATTTGCGACATGAAGTTGTTTTCTATACGATCTTTCACAAAGCTGTTGGGTGCCAGCAAGCGCAGAGTATGGGAATCATAAATCGCATGCAGCGGTCGTATCCAGGTATTGAATTGCTGCGGTGTCAGCTCGCCTTGCAGACGGTGCAGACACTGATCCCATAGTGAATCCGACACAGTTCGGTTCCCCTGAAGCAGAGTAAGTTTGGAATAATTGTGACCCATGAGAGGGACCCCAAGTCTATACGGATCGAAACGAGTTATCCACAGGAGGTGAACCCTTTTTATTTGCGGATTATCCGTGGGATATTGCTTTATGGCAGTTGACAGGTGCCCCCCTCTCACAGTATTGTTGCCGACCTTTTTCGGGGCAAGTCGGCCGGCCAAAATGGCTGATAAAATGATTCAATAAACAACGGTTTAGATCATGAAACGTACTTTCCAGCCCAGCAATATCAAACGCAAACGGACACATGGTTTTCGTGCTCGTATGAAAACCCGTGGTGGTCGCCAGGTCATCAACGCCCGTCGCGCCAAAGGCCGTCACCGCCTGGCAGTCTGATCCGGAGTCAACGGATGAGCACCGGGCAATTTGCTCGGCATCAGAAGCTTCTGACCTCATCCGAGTTCCGGAATGTTTTCGCCCATCCCCGGCGTTTCAATCATCCCCATTTGATGATACTGGCTCGATCCAATCAAAAACCGTATGCCCGTCTCGGTCTGGCAATTCCCAAACGTCATATCCGTCTGGCGGTTGATCGAAATCGCATCAAGCGCCAGATCCGCGAATCCTTTCGCACCCGACAGACGAAGCTGGTAGGATGGGATATTGTTGTGATGGCGCGCAGCGGTGCCGCGCGCCTGAGCAATCGGGAGTTGCGTGAGGTGCTGGAATCCCACTGGCAGAGGCTGGCAAAAGAATGCGCCGACTCCTGATACTATTGATTGGTGGCTATCGCTATCTGATCAGCCCCTTGATGGGCCATCATTGCCGTTTTTACCCCAGTTGTTCCGAGTACGCCCAGACGGCCATCGGCCGCTTCGGTGTGTTTCGCGGCAGCTGGCTGGCGGTCAAACGCATCAGTTGTTGCCATCCCTGGCATGAGGGCGGCATCGACCCGGTACCAGAGAAGAAGAAGTAACATGGAACAACAACGTCCACTCTTATTTATTGCCCTCGCTATTATCCTGTTCCTGTTGTGGGATGCCTGGCAACGGGACTTCGGCCCGCAATCTGAATCGCAGACGACGCAACAAACCGATCAATCTGCAGACCAACGTTCCGATCGCGCCGATGTACCGATGGGCGCCGATGAGAGCGAAACGACCGCCCAAAGCGACAGTCGCTCGGCGGATGTGCCATCGGGCGGTGATGATGGGGGTCGCTTGCTCGAGAGCGATTCGCGTATTGAGGTGGTGACGGATGTCTTTCGTGCCGAGATCGACACCGTGGGCGGGGATCTACGGCATGTCGAGCTGCTCGAATACCCGATCAGCAGTGATAAGCCGGATGAACCGGTCGTACTGATGAATGACAGACTGCCGAACCTGTTTGTCAGCCAGTCCGGCTTTACCGCCAAACGTCAGCGGGAGGGCGACGACAGTCTGATCGAAGCGCCAAACCATTACAGTCGTTACCAGGCTCAGGCCGATCGCTATCGGATGCGCGGGGGTCAGGATCAACTGAACGTGGATCTGATCTGGGAAAGTCCCGAGGGTGTTGAGTTTATCAAGACCTACAAGTTCACCCGCGGCGACTATCTCGTGGAAGTTGAACATACGATTAACAATAAGACCGATCGGCTGTGGCGCGGCAATCTCTATACCCAGTTACAGCGCACCCAGGTCTCTGAAATCGACACCCCCCGGTTCGTTTACACCTACATGGGCGGGGTTATCTACTCGCCAGAAGAAAAGTACGAGAAGATCGACTTTTCCGAGATGCAGGACGAGAATCTGGAGCGCGCCATCACCGGCGGCTGGGCAGCCATGATCCAGCACTATTTTCTCGGCGCCTGGATTCCGCCGGCCGAGAAAACCCAGACCTTTTACAGCCGTTATATCAAGAATAATACCCGTTATGTCCTGGGAATGAAGTCCGCCAATGAAATCCGCGTGGCCGGCGGGGAACAGCAGACCCTGAGCAACCGGTTATTCGTCGGACCCAAATTGCAGGATCGTCTGGATGAAGTCGCACCGGGACTGGAGTTGACGGTCGATTATGGCCTGCTGCATTTCATTTCCAAGCCCTTGTTCTGGATACTCGATTTCATTCATGATTTTGTCGGCAACTGGGGCTGGGCGATCGTAATTCTGACGATTCTTATCAAGCTGGTGTTCTACAAACTCTCCGAAACCAGTTACAAATCGATGGCCAACATGCGTCGCGTGCAGCCGCGTATGAAACAGCTGAAGGAGCGTTACTCCGACGACCGGCAAAAGATGAACCAGGCTTTGATGGATCTCTACAAAAAAGAGAAGATCAACCCGCTGGGCGGTTGTTTGCCGATTCTGGTCCAGATCCCGGTGTTTATCGCTTTGTACTGGGTATTGCTGGAAAGTGTCGAGATGCGTCAGGCGCCCTGGATTCTCTGGGTACAGAACATGTCCGCGCCGGATCCCTATTTTATATTGCCGCTGTTGATGGGCATCACCATGTTTATACAGCAGAAACTCAATCCAGCACCCCTGGATCCGATTCAGGCCAAGATCATGATGTTTCTGCCGTTTGTGTTCACCATTTTCTTCGCCTTTTTCCCGGCCGGGCTGGTGCTTTACTGGGTGGTCAATAACACCCTGTCGATCGCCCAGCAGTACTATATTACCCGTTATGTGGTGAAAGTATGAGGCTGTGAAACAGTGAGTTCACGCGATCGCCCCGATCCCGATTCGACTCACGACTTCACCAGCCGACACGGGCCCCCGAGCGATACCATCGCGGCCCTGGCCACGCCGCCGGGGCGCGGGGGCGTCGGTATTATTCGGGTTTCGGGTCCGATTGCCGCAACGATCGCCGAAACGGTGCTGGGTTACCTGCCCCGACCACGCTATGCCGAATACCTTCCGTTCTATGATGCCGCACAGCAGGCGATCGATACCGGCCTGGCGCTCTGGTTTCCGCAACCCCATTCGTTTACCGGTGAAGATGTGCTGGAATTGCACGGTCACGGTGGCCCGGTGGTGATGGATATGCTCCTGGCACGGGTCATCGAGCTGGGCGCGCGCCTGGCCCGTCCCGGTGAATTTTCCGAGCGAGCTTTTCTTAACGACAAGCTGGATCTGGCCCAGGCCGAGGCGGTCGCCGATTTGATCGAAGCGGGATCCGAGCAGGCGGTCCGCTCTGCGCAACGTTCCCTGCAGGGAATATTCTCCGACTGGATTCACAGCGTGGTGGAACAGCTGACCGAATTGCGCATCTACGTGGAGGCGGCTATCGATTTTCCCGAAGAGGAGATCGACTTTCTTTCCGATAAACGGGTGACCGATCAGCTCGACTGGTTGCAGCGCGAGCTGGATGAGGTGATCAAACAGGCCCATCAGGGCCAGCTGCTGCGCGAGGGCATGCGTATCGTGCTGGCCGGTCAGCCCAATACCGGTAAATCGAGTCTGCTCAATGCGCTGGCCGGGCGCGAATCGGCCATCGTCACCCATATTGCCGGGACCACCCGCGATGTATTGCGCGAGGAGATCAGTATCGACGGCCTGCCCCTGCACATTATCGATACTGCCGGGTTGCGCGAGGGCGGGGATGAGGTGGAGCGGATCGGGATGGAACGCACCTGGCAGGCCATAGAACAGGCCGACCGGGTGCTGCTGCTGATCGACGATCGCCAGGGTTTTGGTGACGGCGAGGCCGCCATCCTGCAACAACTGCCGGCCCATCTGCCGGTGACCCGCATCCACAACAAGATCGATCTCAGCGGGGCATCGCCTCGCGTGCAGGAAGACGCCCATGGCGCACAGGTCTATCTGTCGGCAGTGGCGGGACAGGGCATCGAGCAGTTGCGGGATCATCTCAAGGCCTGCGTCGGCTACACTTCTGCAGGAGAGGGGGTATTCATGGCCCGGCGTCGGCACGTGGATGCCCTGCAGCGTGCCGCACGGCGGATAGAAAACGGGGCCAATCAGCTCACCCTACGGGGTGCCGGAGAACTGTTAGCCGAGGATCTGCGCCAGGCTCAGCAGGATCTGGGCGAAATTACCGGTGAGGTAAGCAGCGACGATCTGCTGGGGAAAATCTTTTCCAGTTTTTGCATCGGCAAATAACAGCGGCAACGGAGGAGATCCGATCCATGACGATAAAACGTTATCTGACCCTGATGCTGGGTGCGATTATGCTGGTGGCCTGTACCACCAGTCCGACCGGCCGTTCCCAGCTGATGCTGATCTCGCCGAAAAC
The DNA here is from genome assembly GCF_046483665.1 of Thiohalophilus sp. Classification (GTDB taxonomy): domain Bacteria; phylum Pseudomonadota; class Gammaproteobacteria; order UBA6429; family Thiohalophilaceae; genus Thiohalophilus. Next base: position 29,717 of record NZ_JAWOCR010000054.1, read on the forward strand.
GGCAATCGCTGAATCGGAAAAAGCGTATATCAATACGGTCGGGACGCTGAGCAAGAAGAACAGGCTGGTCCGCGATGCGGAAGTAAATCAACGGGTTGTGGAAATAACCGGTCGGCTGGTTGCGGTTGCCGAGAAACAATATCCCGATTCGGCAAACTGGAAATGGAGTGTCGCGGTCATCGACGATCCCGACACTATTAATGCCTGGGCCATGGCCGGTGGGCGTATGGCAGTCTATACCGGTCTGCTCCAGCAGCTCCAATTGACCGATGCCGAACTGGCCCAGATCATGGGCCATGAAATCGCCCATGCTCTGGCCCATCACACAGCCGAAAAGATGTCGGTGGCCATTGCGACCCAGCTGGGGGTCAGCGCAGTTGGTATCGTCACCGATGCGTCGGACTCGACTCTTACCGCGGGGGCCATTGCTGCGCAACTGGCGGTGCAGTTACCCCATAGCCGGACTGCTGAATCGGAAGCCGATCGCATCGGGATCGAGCTCGCGGCCCGGGCCGGATACGATCCGCAGGCCGCCGTGACACTCTGGCACAAGATGGAAAAAGTCAGCGGCAACGGACCACCGCAATTTTTAAGCACGCACCCGTCACCCGGTGACCGTCAGAAAACGCTTCGCCAGCTGGTCCCGCAAATGCGCCAGCTGCAGCGGGCAAGCCCGGGGCCCGTGGCGCCTGTCGAACTGGCCCGGTGAATCCAATCTGGAATGCAGAAGGGGCTGTTCAGAGATGCAGGTCAGGTTCGCATCGCGCTACCTGACATTCTCTGTATCTCCTTTATACGGAAAAGGCGCATCCTCTCGCAGAGACGCCACGACGCATAGAATCTGATATTGTGCATTCTCAGCGGGCTCTGCGTCTTCGCGAGAGTATGGTTTAGTTGGGTGGATAGCGTTCGAGGATCGCCTCGACCAGATCATTAACCAGGCGGGTCAGAGTTTCGGGCGTACTGCCGGAAGTCAGCCGGCGGCTGTCAGAACCGCGCCATAACAACTTGTCGGCAGAGTCGTGAAAATCGATGGTGAGAATAATCCGATCATAGGATTCTACATCGGAAGCGGGAAAACCATAGCCGAAGCCGATACCCACATTACGGCTGAAGGTGCCGATGCCGATCGAGACACCGGAAGCATCGCTTTCGATTTCCTGTTTGATATCAATACGGTAACTGACACGCATATCCGGTTTCGTTGAGGCTTGCAAACCTTTTCGTATCAGAGTCTCGCGCAGGGCAGTGACCACCCGTTGTTGCATCAGTCTGCTGTCGATACGCGGATCGTCACTGATCTTGACCGGTTCGGTTTGAAGTTCAAAACTGTGAAGGGTCGCAAAATCCGTGTTTTGATCATAGTCGACATTGACAGTTGTACTGCAGGCCACCAGCTGAAGGGATACAAGTAGCAGGATAAATCCACGTAATACTGACATCATCTAGACTCCCTGACTGCGTTTGCTCCTCAGCCATCGAATTAATGGTTCCCATTGTTCGAGATCCCACCATACCTGCGAGGGTGCCATTTCGAAAATACCAACGCCCCGTTCCTCGGCCCGAATATAATTCTGGGTATCACGCAGGGTGGTAATAAACGGGATTTTCAAACTTTTCAAAAACGCCTGTAGTGACTGATAGATCAGGGTGTTTTCCCGCACCCGGTTGGCCACCACGGCGACACGAGTCTCATTACGGGAGACCTTGCCGGTGGTGAGAAGTTCCTTCATGAAATCAGCTGCGGCGCGAATATCAATTGGGGAAGGCAGCACCGGTACAATGATGGTTTCGACCCGGCGGACAAGGCGGGTCAGCTCCGCGCCCTGTACCCGGGCCGGGGCATCCATAATGACCACGTCTGTCGTTTTGGGTGCGCGAACCGGGTTGCGGGTTGCATCGATGCCATGAATCAGCGGACACGTATCGGGTCGGACCCCGAGCCAGGCCAGGCTGGAGCCTTGCGGATCAAAGTCGGCCAGGGCGACCTGTTGTTCCTGCTCACAAGCGTAATAACTGGCCAGATTGGTCGCGATCGTGCTTTTACCACAACCGCCCTTGGCATTGAGTAACATGATATTGCGCATCAGGTACGACCTCCTTCTCTATCTAAGGGACGAGGTACGAGGGACGAGTAACGAGGTAAGGCGTGTTGTATCGGTACCAGTCCTATCAGTCTAGTCAAAACCGGCCTTTTGTGCGAAGCAAAAGCAACAATCAGGCAGTTCCATATGTTAGCCAGCTAGACACACGGGCTAGAAAAAAATAAATCTTCGTGACTTGGTGTCTTGGTGGTTATGTTTTTTCGCCATTATCGAAAATGCCCAGTTCATCCCAGATGTCATCGATGCGTTGCTTGACGCTGTCATCCATGCTGATAGGATGACCCCATTCACGCTGCGTTTCGCCCGGCCATTTGTTCGTGGCATCGAAGCCGATCTTGCTGCCCAGGCCGGAGACCGGCGAGGCAAAATCGAGATAATCGATCGGGGTATTGTCGATCAGGGTGGTATCACGAATCGGATCCATGCGGGTTGTCATGGCCCAGATCACATCCTGCCAATCGCGTACGTTGACATCCTCGTCGGTGACAATCACAAACTTGGTATACATGAACTGACGCAGGAACGACCAGACACCGAGCATCACACGTTTGGCATGGCCGGGATACTGCTTTTTCATGCTGACCACGGCCATGCGATAGGAGCAGCCTTCCGGCGGCAGATAAAAATCGACAATCTCGGGAAACTGTTTTTGCAGCAGCGGCACAAAGACTTCATTTAACGCGACACCCAGCACAGCCGGTTCATCGGGCGGGCGGCCGGTATAGGTGCTGTGATAGATCGGATCGGGTCGATGGGTGATGCGCTCGACGGTGAAGACAGGGAATTGCTCCACCTCGTTATAATAACCGGTGTGATCGCCAAACGGGCCTTCCTCCGCCATCTCGCCCGGATGAATGACACCCTCAAGCACAAATTCGGCCGAGGCCGGGACCTGCAAGTCGGAACCGAGACATTCTGTTACTTCGGTTTTATCGCCGCGTAACAGTCCGGCAAAGCCGTATTCTGAAAGCGTATCGGGCACCGGTGTCACGGCACCGAGGATGGTCGCGGGATCGGCGCCCAGGGCCACGGCTACCGGGAAGGGTTCGCCAGGGTTCGTCTGTTGCCAGTCGCGATAGTCGAGCGCGCCTCCGCGATGCGCCAGCCAGCGCATGATCACCTTGTTACGACTGATTACCTGCTGGCGATAAATTCCCAGATTCTGTCGCTCCTTGTTGGGGCCGCGGGTGATCACCAGGGCCCAGGTGATCAGCGGGCCGGCATCCCCCGGCCAGCAGGTCTGAATGGGCAGACAGGAAAGATCCACCTCATCCCCTTCAATCACCTGTTTCTGGCAGGGAGCGCCCTTGACCTGTTTGGGCGCCATGTTCAGGACCTGTTTGAAAATCGGGAGTTTACTCCAGGCATCCTTCATGCCTTTGGGCGGATCAGGCTCTTTTAAAAAGGCGAGTAACTTGCCCACTTCGCGCAGGGCTTCGACCGATTCTTCACCCATTCCCAGCGCCACCCGCTGTGGTGTGCCGAACAGGTTGGCCAGCACAGGGATATCCGAACCTTTGGGATTTTCGAACAGCAGTGCCGGCCCGCCAGCGCGCAGCGTGCGATCGCAGATCTCGGTCATCTCCAGGTGGGGATCGACCTCGTTGGGAATTCGTTTCAGTTCGCCCCGCTCTTCCAGACGGGCGATAAAATCACGTAAATCGCGGTATTTCATAGACGTTGCCTGCTGACCTTCGCTGCATCATAACGACAGCCGGATAACATGTCATCCAGATAGTGGTTTGAATATTACTCTCGCAAAGACGCGGAGGCGCAGAGCAAGAATTAATTTGTTTCAAACTTTGCGTACTTTGCGCCTTGGCGAGAGTTATTTATCAAGATTGAAAAAGGTTCAAAGTTGAACCGTTGCCACTACCGGTGCGTGGTCGGAGGGGCGTTCGAGTTGGCGTGGGGCGGTGTCGATGGCCGATCCGGTGACGCTGTCGGCCAGGTTATCGCTGATCAGGATGTGATCGATGCGCAGGCCGAGGTTGCGGCGAAAGGCTGCGGCGCGGTAGTCCCACCAGCTGTAGCTGCCCTCGGGCTGATCGAACAGACGAAACGAGTCTTTGAAGCCCAGCGCCAGCAGCTGGCGAAATTTATCCCGCTCCGGTTCGCTGACCAGTACCGAACCCTGCCAGGCCTGGGGGTCATGCACATCACGGTTTTCGGGGGCAATGTTGAAATCACCAACTACGATGACATTGGTGTATAGCTGGCGTTGTGTCTCCAGCCAGGCCAGCAGGGCATCCAGCCAGTCGAGTTTGTAGCGATACTTGTCCGAGCCCACTTCGGATCCGTTGGGCACATACAGATTAATAAAGCGGACGTTATCGCAGGTGGCGGCGACCACGCGCCGCTGCGGATCCTCAAAATCGGGAATATCGAGCGCGATCGCTTCGGGAGTCAGGGGCTGGCGGGCCAAGAGCGCCACGCCATTATAGGTTTTCTGGCCATTGGCAATTACGTTGTAGCCGGCGGTGGCCAGTTGTTCCAGAGGAAACTGTTCATTTTGCAGCTTGGTTTCCTGCAGGCCAACCAGGTCCGGCTGGTGCGCGGCGAGCCAGTCAAGCACCTGCGGTAATCTGACACGCAGGGAGTTCACATTCCAGCTGGCCAGTTTCAGCATATCCGGGATCGGTTATATTGTTTGTCAGACGCGAAAACCGCCGTGGCGTCGGCGCAGTCGATAATCCATCCAGCCAATCCCGGCAACGATGCCGATGATCAGCACCGTCAGCAGGGTCCCCCAGTACCAGCCCGGCAGGTCGGGGCGCCATTTTTCCAGTTCTTCGGCGCTGGGAAGTTGCTCGCGGCCGAGAAATTCCTGGGCCAGATCGATACGCGCCTGGAGGGACTCATTGCGTTTTTTCTGTTGTTCCAGCTGGGTCCGGTATTGTTCAACCCCCGGAGGATCGGGGGTGGATTGTTCAGATTGTTCCCGGAGGGTTTCGATTTCGGCCTGGAGTTGTTTGATCTGGCGTTCTTTTTCGGCCAGTTGCTGCAGGTTTTCCTCGTTAAGTGCCTCACTGTCGCCGCCGATATCGATCTGTTTTTTCAGTTCGCGGATAGTGGTTCGGGCATTGGATAATTCGTCCCTGCGAATTTGCAGATCCCGTTGGAGCTTGCTCAGGCGTTCGGTTTTTTGTTTGATATCGCTGGTCAACTCATCATGTTTTTTGGCCAGAAGATCGTATTCCACGGTAGCCGGCTGACGATCGACCAGATAGGCAGCATGGATCCAGCCCTGCTTACCGTCCTTCAGTCGAACCTGTTTAAAATCTTCCTGCGTCTGCAATACCTCCAAACGGTCGCCACTGGAGAGCATCGTGGTGATCGGGCTGTTAACGTCGGGTTGCTGATGGAGGCCGATCTCGATGCGATCGGTCACATATTCGGTGGCTGCCTGGCTCAAGGGGGAACCAACGAGTAACAGGACAAGCCAGGTAAACCGGAGGTATGTTTTCATTCTGTATATATCCAGCTATTTAATTGTTTGGGCCTCCCGGCAACGCAGCAAAGAAGGATGCCGGGAGGCCAGACAGTCTGTTTGGTTACAGAGCCATTGTCATCATTCCGGTTTGTTCATACAGCAGCGCGAGCCTGTCATTCATGCCGCAATGCCGGTATGACGCAACAAGGCATCGATTTTGGGTTCCCTGCCACGGAAGTCGACGAACAGCTGCATCGGTTCCCGGGTGCCGCCCTGCTCCAGTACCGATGTCAAAAACCGCTGACCGGTGGCGCGATCAAAAATGCCCTGTTCCTCAAACAGGGAGAAGGCATCAGCGGACAACACTTCCGCCCACAGGTAACTGTAATAGCCGGCCGCGTAACCGCCAGCGAAGATATGCGCAAAACCGTGCTGGAATCGATTATACGGCGCGGGTTTGACCACTGTCACTTCTTCCCGCACCTCATCCAGCATCTCCTGTATCCGGCTGCCCTGCCGCGGTTCATATTCCAGGTGCAGGCGAAAATCGAACATCGAGAACTCCAGCTGGCGCACCATGAACATGCCGGCCTGGAAATTTTTCGCAGCATACATCTTCTGATAGAGATCCTCGGGTAAGGGTTCACCGGTTTGATAATGGCCGGTGATCACGTCCAGTGCCTCCCGTTCCCAGCACCAGTTTTCCATGAACTGGCTGGGCAGTTCGACCGCATCCCAGGCCACACCGTTGATACCCGATACCCCGATGTGATCGACCCGGGTCAGCATATGATGCAGACCGTGACCGAACTCATGGAACAGGGTGATCACCTCGTCATGAGTGAACAGGGCCGGCTGGTCACCGACCGGGGGAGTCAGGTTACAGGTCAGGTAAGCGACCGGCGTTTGCAGCTCGCCGCTGATGTGGCGCAGCCGTCCGCGGCAGTCGTCCATCCAGGCGCCGCCGCGTTTTTTCGATCGCGCATAGAGATCCAGATAGAACTGACCGCGCAGCTGCCCCTGTGCATCGCGAATTTCGTAAAAATGGATATCCGGATGCCAGGTATCGACCCCGTCGATCTCCTTGATCTGGATACCGTAGAGCCGTCTGACCACCTCGAACATGCCGGGGATGACGCGGCTCTCCGGAAAATAGGGTTTGAGATCTTCCTGCGAGATGGCGTATTTATGCTGGCGTAGCTTCTCAGAGTAATAGGCAATATCCCACGGCTTCAGCTGTTCCAGACCGTGCTGCTGGCAGGCAAAGTCGCTCAGTTCGGCGAGATCCTGCTCGGCCACCGGTTTGGACCGGCGGGCCAGATCATGCAAAAAGGAGAGCACCTGGTCCGGCGATTCGGCCATCTTGGTGGCCAGCGAACGTTCGGCATAATTGGCGTAACCGAGCAGTTGGGACAGCTCGTGGCGCAGCGCGAGGATCTCCTCCATCACTTCGGAGTTATCCCATTGTCCCGCGTTGGGCCCCTGGTCCGAAGCGCGGGTGATATAGGCCTCATGCAGTTCAGCGCGCAGATCCCGATCATCGGCATGGGTCATCACGGCATAATAAGAGGGAAAATCGAGGGTAAAGACCCAGCCTTCCTGCGCTTTTTCCTCCGCGGCCTGGCGGGCCATGGCACGGGCCGATTCGGGCAGGCCGGCCAGCCGGGATTCATCAAGGATCTGCTTGTACCAGGCCTGGGTGGCATCCAGCAGGTTTTCCTCGAATCGGGTGGTCAGGTTGGAGAGCCGTTGCTGGATTTCCTTGTAACGCTGTTTTTTCTCCGTGGGCAGATCCACGCCGGAAAGATGAAAGTCGCGCAGCGCGTTGTCGATGATCTTTTTCTGTGACGGGCCCAGTTGTGCATATTCCGGCGAGTCGGCAACGGCTTTGTAAGCGGCATACAGCTGTTCGTTCTGGCCCAGTTCGGTGGCATAGTCACTGAGTTTGGGCAGACAGGCGTTGTACGCTTCGCGCAGGGCGTCGCTGTTGACCACCGAGTTCATGTGACTGACCGGCGACCAGATCCGATCCAGCCGATCGTCCATTTCTTCCAGGGGCTGGATCAGATTCTCCCAGCTGTAGTGATCGTTGTCGGCCAGCAGCTTTTGCAGTTGCTCACGGTTATGTTGCAATAACGTGTCGATTGCCGGCTCGACATGTTCGGGGTGAATACGACTGAACGGCGGCAGGCCGGTCAATTCAAGCAAAGGATTGGACATCAATACGGTACCTGATACTGTGTAAGTGAATTTGGGCGCTCCTTGCGCGGACTAATTTAGCATGAACCGCCATCGCCTGCGGCACGGGAGACAGTTTTGGCCGAAAACAGCTTGCCTTATGCCAATCTGACACCGGCCCTGATACTGGATGCTGTCGATGCCTGCGGTTTTCAAGCCAGCGGCGCCCTGCTGGCATTGAACAGTTACGAAAACCGGGTCTATCAGGTCGGTCTGGAGGACAGGACGTTTCTGATTGCCAAGATCTACCGCCCGGGGCGCTGGTCGGACGAGGCAATTCTGGAAGAACACGCCTTCGCCCACGAGCTGGCCGATCTGGAAATCCCCGTGATTGCCCCGCTGCAACTGCCCGACGATCAGACCCTGGTGCACTATGGCGGTTACCGGCTGGCCCTCTATCCCCGTCGCGGCGGGCGTCCGCCGGAGCTCGACGATCCGGACCATCTGCGCTGGATGGGGCGAATGCTGGGCCGCATCCATGCCTGCGGCAGCCAGCGGCTGTTTCGCCAGCGTCCCCGCTTGAGTATCGAGCTACTTGGCACTGGCCCCTATGCTTATTTAATGGAACACGATTTCGTCCCCGCCGAGCTGGCTCACAACTATCGCCAGGCGGCCGAGGCTTTGCTGGAGGCGATCACGGCGATCTGGGTCGAGGTCGGGGAGTGGATCGATCCCCTGCGACTGCACGGTGACTGCCATCCCGGTAATATCCTGTGGACCGAGCAGGGGCCCCATTTTGTGGATCTGGATGACTGCATGACCGGCCCGGCGGTGCAGGATCTGTGGATGCTGCTCAGTGGCGAGCGGGGAGAGATGACCCGCCAGATGGCTCTGTTGCTGGAAGGTTACAGTCAGTTTTACGATTTCAATGCACTGGAATTACGTCTTGTAGAGGCGCTGCGGGGCCTGCGGCTGATTCACTACAGCGGCTGGCTGGCCCGGCGCTGGCACGATCCCGCCTTTCCCATGCACTTTCCCTGGTTCAATACCCCCCGCTACTGGGAAGAGCAGCTCAACATCCTGCGTGAGCAGCTGGAGAGGCTGGAACAACCCCCCCTGGAACCGTGAGAGGGAAACTCCGTCGCCTCGCCGGTAAATATCTCCAGTCCCAATCCTGTGCAGAAGAGAGCGTCCAAACCGTTGGCAGGAAAATAAAATACCAGCTCGTCGGGGCGCCCTTTTTATTGCAGAGTTATTCCGGTTTCCAGATCCCGACAGCCGGGTCGTCGGTCTGCTCGCTGCGGCCCTGGGGGGCAGCCGCAGCCGGTTGTTGCTCGGCGGCGGAGTCCTGCGCTTCCTGGGCGGCGACATGCTTGGCGAAGGCAGCCAGCTGGTCGATTACCTCGTCGCGTTCGTTGTCGCCACCAGGATAGCCTGCGGCCAGATAACCGGAGACGGCTGACAGGTACTGCAGGGCCAGCATCATGTTCTTTTCCACGTTGGGATCGTGTTGCACAATCACATTGTAGATACCGTGGATCAGATCATCGGACAGGGTGATGGAATCGCTCATATTCGGTTTCCCGTTTGGCTTTATAAATGGATGCAGGATTTTACGATCTCTATATAATATTGTCTCTACCGCCAAGACCCTGTCATTTTTCGGGTTTCAGGAAAATTCACCCCCAATCGCAGTAGAGAGTCTCTATGAGTCAACATTTCGATCTGATTTCCATCGGCGCCGGCAGCGGCGGGTTGTCCGCGGCCGAGCGTGCCGCCGAGTACGGTAAAAAAACCGCTGTCATTGAAAATAACAAACTGGGCGGCACCTGTGTGAACGTCGGTTGCGTACCCAAGAAGGTGATGTGGTTCGCCGCCGGCGTCGCCGAAACATTGCATGACGCCAGCGGTTATGGCTTCGACATCAGTATCAACAAGTTCGACTGGGGCAAACTGGTCGAGGCCCGCGAGGGCTATATCAACGGTATCACCGACTGGTACGGCAATTACCTGAAGGATTCCAACATCGAGCACATCCAGGGCACGGCCCGCTTTGCCGATGCCCACACTCTGGACGTGGATGGCGAGCAGTACACCGCCGACCATATCGTCATCTCCCCGGGTGGCTATCCGGTGATACCGGAGGTTCCGGGGGCCGAGCACGGTATCACTTCCGATGGTTTCTTTGCCCTCAAGGATCAGCCCAAACGGGTTGCTGTGGTGGGCGCCGGTTATATCGCGGTGGAGCTGGCCGGGGTGCTGAACAGCCTGGGCAGCGAGGTCAGCATGCTGTTGCGACGGGATCATTTTCTTTCCAGTTTCGACGCCATGCTGCGTGAGAGCCTGATGGAAGAGATGATGAACGCCGGGGTCAATATCATGTCCCGGGTCAACGTCGAACAAATTGAAAAACAGGCTGATGGCACGTTGAATATTCACTGTCAGAGCGGTGTCATTCTCGAAGGCTATGACTGTCTGATCTGGGCCATTGGCCGGGCACCCAGTACGGCCAACCTGAATCTGGATGCGGCCGGAGTCCAGTATAACGATGATGGCACCATTCCGGCCGATGCGTATCAGCAGACCAATGTCGAAGGTGTCTATGCGCTTGGTGATGTGATCGGCAAGGCACAACTCACTCCGGTAGCGATCGCCGCTGCGCGTCGCCTGTCGGACCGGCTGTTCAACAACATGCCCGAGCGCAAACTCGATTATGAAAACATCCCCACGGTGATGTTCAGTCACCCGCCTATCGGCACCATCGGTCTGACCGAAGACGAGGCGCGCGAACAGCATGGTGATGCAGTCAAGATTTACCAGACCGGCTTCACCGCCATGTACCATGCATTCAGTCCCCATCCCCAGCGTACCGCCATGAAACTGGTCTGCGTCGGCGCCGACGAAAAAGTCGTCGGTTGTCACATCATCGGCATGGGCGCCGATGAAATGCTGCAGGGCTTCGGCGTGGCGATCAAAATGGGCGCCAACAAGAAAGACTTCGACAACTGTGTCGCGCTGCACCCGACCAGTGCTGAAGAACTGGTGACACTTAGATAAGAGGGCCCAGGGCCGAGTGACGAGTAACGAGGAAAGCTCACCACCAGGATACCAGGGCACAAAGTAACACAAAGAATTTTGATTATTCTTGGTGTCTTTGAGTCCTGGTGGTTAAAGTCATTAATGAGGCGGATTGGATTATGGCGATCAGGGATTTTGAAGAAATCATGCCGGATCTGCATCCCGATGCCTATGTGGATGAGTCGGCGCTGGTGATCGGGGATGTGGTCATCGGGGCCGACAGCTCGGTCTGGCCGTTCACGGTGATCCGGGGCGATGTGAATGCGATCCGCATCGGCGCGAATACCAATATCCAGGATAATTCGGTGCTGCATGTCACCCACGACGGGCCGCACAATCCCGGCGGGTATGCGTTGAAGATAGGCGATAACGTCACAGTCGGTCATCGTGTCATCCTGCACGGCTGCACGATTGAAGATAACTGTTTGATCGGAATGGGTGCGACCGTGATGGATGGGGCCGTGGTTCATGAACACACCATCCTCGGCGCCGGTGCCCTGGTGACGTCTGGCAAGAAACTGGAAAGCGGTCTGTGGCTGGGCAGCCCGGCGCGCAAGGTGCGCGAGCTGAGCGACGAGGAACGCGAGTCCATTGTCTATTCCGCGCAACACTATGTTCGACTGAAAAACCGCCACCAGTTATCCTGACAGGCCATGGCACGACTCAAGCCGGCCTTTTTCGACCAACCCCCCTGCGATCTGGCCCGGGCATTGCTGGGCAAGGTGTTGCGGCATCGTTATGGCCAACACTGGCTGGCCTGTCGGATCATTGAAACCGAGGCCTATTATCTCGAGGAGCGGGGCAGCCACTCCTCGCAGGGCTATACCGATAAACGTCGGGCAATGTTCATGCCCCCGGGCACTATTTATATGTATTACGCCCGGGGCGGCGACTCGCTGAACATCAGTGCACGTGGCGAAGGTAACGCGGTATTGATCAAATCCGGCGTGCCGCATTTCGATCGTCTCTCGCCGCGCAGCAATCTGTCCATCATGCAACGTCTCAATCCCGTCAAGGGTTCTGGCAGGTTACGTCCGGAAGTAAAAATGTGCAGTGGCCAGACCTTGTTGTGTGCGGCGCTGGGGCTCAAGGTTGCTCAATGGGATCAACAACAGTTCGATACGCAGCATTTTTATATCGAGGATGTGAGTTATGTGCCTGAAATGGTGATCCAGACGACCCGTCTGGGGATTCCCGCCGGGCGAGATGAACATCTCATGTATCGCTATATTGACCACGCCCACACGGCTCAATGTACCAGTAATCCGTTGAGCAAACGCGCCTGGCACGAGGGACAGGATTATGTCCTCCACCATCTATCTGATACTCGCTGAGCTGACCGTTCTGCTGCATTTTCTGTTCGTGGCCTTCGTCACCGTCGGCGCGTTATTGTTGCTGCGCTGGCCAAAACTTATCTGGCTACACCTGCCGGCGTTATTCTGGGGAATATACATCCAGTTCAGTGGCGGCTACTGCCCGCTCACGCCGCTGGAAAAAAATTTTCGTCAACTGGCCGGAATGAAAACCTATGACGGCGGCTTCATCAATCATTACCTTATCCCGATAATTTATCCACCCGGATTGACTGCCGAAATGCAGTTCATGATCGGTATAGGGTTAATCGTATTAAATGCGTTGATTTACGTGTTGTTTATCTACGGCCAACGGCATAAAGGTAATAGTTAGCCCACTGGAAATAACGCAAAGGACGCCAGGACGCAGAGCACGCAAAGAGAAAAGTGACTTAATGGTGCTGCTGAATAATCGGCAGTGCGTTGAAGCGCCGGGAACATATACTTTAAAGGACCGGAGCAATAATGATTTACTTTGCGTTTCTTCCACGATGCCATCTAGGAGACCATCTCGCGACGTAACTGCTCAATGACGGGTTTGGTGTCGGGCCGCACGTCGCGCCAGAGGTAAAAGGACTCGGCGGCCTGTTCGACCAGCATACCCAGGCCATCCAGCACGGTGATGGCGCCATGTTGTGTGGCCCACTGCATGAAGGTTGTTGGCTCACTGCCGTACATCATGTCGTAACAGGTCGCGCCGGTGGCTAGCAGGTTGTCGGGCAGCGACGGGAGTTCGCCCTGTAAACTGGCGGCGGTAGCGTTGATGATCAGATCGAACTGTCTGTTGTCCAGTGCCTCGTAGCCGTTGCCCTCAATATTGCCCAGGTCGCAGAAGGCATGGGCCAGTTCGCGGGCTTTTTCCGCCGTGCGGTTGGCGATCACCAGTTGCGCCGGCTGTTGGTCCAGCAGCGGCGCCAGCACCCCGCGCGCCGCACCTCCGGCGCCCATCAGCAACACCCGTTTGTTCGCTATCTCGATCCGGTTGTTGAGCAAATCGTTGACCAGGCCGATGCCGTCGGTGTTATCACCATACAGCGTCATATCGATGAACTTGATGGTATTGACCGCACCGGCTCGTTCGGCGCGGTCACTGCGTTCGTTCACCAGCTGCCATGCCTCCTGCTTGAAGGGCACGGTGATATTGAGACCCTTGCCGCCGCTGGCGTCGAAGTTGCCGACAGCCTGGGCAAAGCCGCCGGGATCCACCTGGATCGCCTCATAGTGGACCGACTCGCCGGTCTGCTCGGCAAACAGGCTATGAATGCGTGGTGATTTGCTGTGGGTAACCGGGTTGCCCATCACGGCATAATTGTCGAGGCGGCGTCGGAAATCGAACAGGTCACTCATAGGTCGGGTGTCATCAGCTGGTGAGTCAGTTGTGGGTGTGAAGAATGCATCGCTTGTCGTATGTTTCCTGCTATAACATGCACCAACACTCCATGCTAGTATTATATCGTATCCGGCGACAAACAGATAAAGATCGCATAGTATGATTTTTTCACGTTCCCGAAAAGAGCAGTTTCATCGCCAGCTTGCGGCGGTGGATCTGGGCTCTAACAGTTTTCATATGATTGTTGCCCGCGCCAGTGATCGGGCCCTGCAGGTACAGGACCGGTTGCGCGAAATGGTACGTCTCGGCGCCGGCCTGGACGAGGCCGGCAATCTGGACGAGGCGGCACAGCAACGCGCGCTGGCCTGCCTGGAACGCTTCGGCCAGCGTTTGCAGAGTCTCAGGGATAGGGAGGTGCGCGTGGTCGGTACCAATACATTACGTGCCGCGCGCAATGCCGCTGAATTTTTACAACAGGCAGAGAGCGCGCTGGGCCAATCGGTGGAAATTATCTCGGGGATTGAAGAGGCGAGATTGATCTATCTGGGCGTGGCACACAGCCTGGCCGAAGAGGGGCAGCGTCGCATGGTGATCGATATCGGCGGCGGCAGTACCGAGGTAATCATCGGCGAGCGATTCGAACCGCTATTACTGGAAAGCCTGTATATGGGCTGTGTGAGCATGAGTCGGGAATTCTTTCCTGATGGCGAAATAACCCAGGTCCGGTTGAGATCGGCGGAAATGGCAGCGCAACTGGAACTGGAAGGATTCGCCCATCGCTGTCATCAACTCGGCTGGGAACAGACAGTCGGGGCCTCTGGCACAGCCAAGGCACTGGCGAAAGTAGTGCAGGCCCAGGGCTGGTGTAATGAAGGTATTACGGCCAAAGCTATGAAACAACTACGCAAGGCATTACTCGATGCCGGCCATATTGATCAGATTTCCCTCAAGGGGTTAAACGAGGAACGTCGACCGGTCTTTGTCGGAGGTTTTGCCATCATGTGGGCGCTGTTCCAGTCGCTGGATATCAAGCAGATGCTGGTTTCGGATGGGGCGCTGCGCGAAGGTCTGTTGTACGACATGCTCGGGCGGTATCAGCATGAAGACGTGCGTGAGAAGAGTGTCGAATTATTACAAAAACGCTATCAAATCGACCTCGAACATAGCTTGCAGGTAGAAAAAACGGCACTTGCTTTGCTGGATCAGGTCAGTGAATCCTGGCAACTCGACAAATCACGCCATCAGCAATTACTGGGCTGGGCAGCGCGTCTGCATGAAATTGGCCTGGCCATTGCGCACGCCGGTTATCACAAGCACGGTGGCTATCTGCTGGAGCACTCGGATCTGCCGGGGTTCAGTGTTCAGGAGCAACAGGTCCTGGCGAACCTGGTGCGCACTCATCGGCGCAAGCCGGATTCCCAGACGTTTAACGATTTACCCAAATCGGTCCAGGAGATTGCGACTAAACTAACGATCCTGCTGCGTCTGGCGGTCAAGCTGCAACGCAGTCGATTGCATGACGCTCTGCCCGATTTGAAGCTCAAGGCGAAACCCCGGCAGCTCAAGTTGATTTTTCCCTCTGAATGGCTGAAACAGCATGACCTGACCCGGGCGGATCTGGAGCGGGAAATCAGCCACCTGCAGTTACTCGATTATGAGCTGAAGATCGAATCGCAGTAATTTTGAATATCCGGGTCGCTAGCTGCGGGCGGCTAGTTACTTTTCTCGGTACCCGGATCGGCGGCCAGTTTTTCCAGCAGCTGGCGCTGTACATTACGCGGTTTCTGGTTACCCTGTTTGACCTTGCGGTAAGTGCCATCGGACTGCAGTTGCCAGGCAAGGGTATTATCCGCCAGATAAGCCAGCAGCCCGTCATTGATGACCCGCTTTTTCATTGCCGGATCCTCAAGGGGAAAGCAGGTTTCCACCCGCCGGAAGAAATTACGGTCCATCCAGTCGGCACTGGAACAATACACCTGCGGGTCGTCACCGTTTTCAAAATAATAGATCCGGGTATGTTCCAGAAAGCGGCCAACGACGGAACGTACCTGGATATTGTCAGAAACGCCGACAACGCCGGGGCGCAGGCAGCAGATACCGCGCACAATCAGATCAACCTTCACGCCGGCCTGTGAGGCCTCATAGAGTTTGGCGATGATTTTCGATTCCACCAGCGAGTTGATCTTGACGATAATACGTGCCGGCTGGCCGTTGCGGGCATTGTTCATTTCCTGATCGATCATGGCTAGCAGACGTTTGTGCAATGTGAATGGCGACTGCAACAGTTTGCGTAACTTGGTGGCCTTGCCCAGTCCGGTCAACTGGGTGAACAACCGATGTACATCCTCGCCAATGGCCTTGTCACAGGTCAGCAGACCGTAATCGGTATATACCCGGGCGGTACCGGCGTGATAGTTGCCCGTGCCCAGATGCGCGTAACGGCGGATGCGCCGGCCTTCGCGACGCACGATCAACAACAGTTTTGCATGTGTCTTGTGGCCGACCACGCCATAGACAACATGGGCGCCGGCATCCTGCAGGCGGGTTGCCAGCTCGATATTGGCCGCTTCATCAAAGCGGGCACGCAGTTCCACCACCACGGTTACCTCCTTGCCGACCCTGGCGGCCTCGACCAGCGCATCCACCAGCGGTGAGTCAGCGCCAGTGCGATACAGGGTCTGCTTGATGGCAAGCACTTTCGGATCACTGGCGGCCTGCTTCAGCAGACTGATAATGGGGGCAAAGGATTCGAAGGGATGATGCAGAAGCACATCCCCGTGGCGAATTACTTCGAACTGGTCGTCGTTGTTCTTTAACCGCTTGGGAATCCCGGGAGTAAACGGCGGATACTTGAGATCGGGACGGTCCACCAGATCATGAATTTCCAGCAAGCGATTGAGGTTGACCGGACCATTAACCTGATAGAGATCTTCGCTATCCAGCTTGAACTTCTGCAGCAGATATTCGGCCATCTCGTCACTGCAGTTGTCCGCTACTTCGAGTCGGACGGCATCGCTCAGGCGGCGCGAGGAGAGCTCGCCCTTGATGGCTCGCATCAGATCATCGATTTCTTCCTCATCGACGAACAGGTCGCTGTCGCGGGTCACCCGGAACTGATAACAACCGGTCACATTCATACCCGGAAACAGCTCGCTGACATGGGTATGGATGATGGAGCTCAAAAAGACAAAGGTATCGCCGTTGGCGAGCGACGAGGGCAGCCGGATCAGGCGCGGCAGGCTGCGCGGTGCCTGAACGATGGCAATGCGGCTGTCGCGGCCAAAGGCATCCTTGCCTTCCAGGGCGACAATGAAATTGAGACTACGATTGAGTACCCGCGGGAACGGGTGGGCCGGGTCCAGTCCCAGCGGACTCAAAACCGGCAGCAGTTCGTTGCTGAAATAACGTTTGATCCAGGCCGCCTGTTTCTGGTTCCAGCGTGCGCGTTTGAGGAAATGGATCCGTTGTTTGGCCAGCTCAGGAATCAGAACTTCATTCAGCACCCGGTATTGTTCGTCCACCAGGCGGTGAGCCTCATCGCTGATCCGGGCCAGCAGCTGTTCCGGGGTCAGGCTGTCGGCGCTGCCGCTGGTGGACTCCAGCGCCGCGCGATGCATCAGTCCGGCCACGCGGATTTCGAAAAATTCGTCCAGGTTGGTACTGGAGATGCATAGAAACCGCAGTCGCTCGAGCAGCGGCACACTCTCGTCGCTGGCCTGGGCCAGCACGCGCCACTGAAACTGCAACAGGCTCAGTTCGCGGTTGAAATAGAGATCGGGATCAGTCAGGTCAGTTTTCTCCATGTTGTCATAAAACCATAACGATATGACAAGCGGATGACAAATCCCGGCGGAAGTCTGACCCGCCGGCAAGTTCATTTTAGCATGATGAATACTGTGTCAACCGGCGTTGCGCAGGGCTGGATAATCAGCCCTGTTTCAACCAGCCGGCGGCTCGTTTGGCGAAATAGGTGAGAATACCGTCGGCTCCGGCGCGTTTGAAGGCCAGCAGTGATTCCATGATTACCGCTTTTTCATCCAGCCAGCCATTTTGCGCCGCGGCCATGAGCATGGCGTATTCACCGCTGACCTGATAGACATAGGTGGGGGCACCGAACTCCTGTTTCACTCTCTGGACGATATCCAGGTAGGGCATCCCGGGTTTGATCATCACCATGTCGGCCCCCTCATCCAGATCCAGCCCGACCTCCCACAACGCCTCGTCGCTGTTGGCCGGATCCATCTGGTAACTGTATTTATTACCGCCACCTAGATTGGCTGCCGAACCGACCGCGTCGCGGAAGGGACCATAAAAACTGGAGGCATACTTGGCCGAATAAGCGAGGATCCGGGTGTGAATTTGTCCGGCTTGCTCCAGCGCGGTGCGAATCTGGCCGATGCGCCCGTCCATCATGTCCGAGGGCGCCACCACATCGGCGCCGGCTTCGGCGTGGGAGAGCGCCTGCCTGACCAGGACTTCGACGGTTTCATCATTCATCACATAACCGCTGGTGTCGATCAGGCCGTCCTGGCCGTGGGTGGTGAAGGGATCCAGGGCGACATCGGTGATGACACCCAGTTCCGGGAAGGCGGCCTTGAGCGCACGCACCGCCCGCTGGGCCAGTCCCTCGGGATTAAAGGCCTCACGGGCATCATCGGATTTGACCTCGTCGGGGGTGACCGGGAACAGGGCCACGGCGGGGATGCCCAGCTCGAGCAGCTGTTCACTTTCACGCAGCAGCTGATCGATGCTGAGCCGCTCGATGCCGGGCATGGAAGGCACCGATTCGCGCAGCCCCTTGCCTTCGAGCACGAACATGGGATAAATCAGATCATCCACGCTCAGCTGCGATTCGCGCATCAGCCGACGGGAGAAATCGTCCCGCCGCATACGGCGCATACGCACCCCGGGATAACGGCCGCGTCCGGTCTCGATTTGCGCCACCTGCTTCTCCTGTGAAAAAGTGAACCGGTGCCCCATTCGGGCATCCAAACCTATATAATAAGCCAGAGCTGAAGAATCGGCCGGTGAGGGCCGATAACCTTACCGAGCATACCGTAACCAATATCCATTTTAAACGGGAGCCGCACCATCATGAACCAGTCCCCCTTGTCTGTCCCCCTGTCTCGTCTGCCTGTCCGGATCGGCTTTTTGCTGGTCATGTTGCTGCTTGCCGCGGGGCGCCCTGCCGTGGCGGCCGATAATGATCCCGATCAGGCCCGGCAGCTGCTTGAACAGGTCGCCCAGGAGATGATCCAGACGACCAACCAGCGCCGTGACGAGATCAGGCAGAACCCGAAAGTGGTGGAGGACCTGGTTGAAGAACTGCTGCTACCACACATCGATATGATCACGGCCTCGCGTTGGGTGCTGGGCAAGCACTGGCGGCGCGCCAGCAAGGAGCAGAAGATCAGCTTCATGAAGCACTTCCGCGGCATGCTGTTGCGCTTCTACGCCACCGCATTGGCCGATTATCTGAACGACAACACGGTCGACGAAAACCTGATCCGGTTTCAGCCGGTGCGCGCGCAAGCCGGCAGCGAGGATGTCACCGTCCGCTCACACGTTCATCCGCCCAGTGGTCAGCCTGTTCCGGTCAACTACAACATGCACCTGACCCGCAAGGGCTGGAAGGTGTATGACGTCTCCGTCGAGGGCGTAAGTGTTATTACTACCTACCGTAACAGCTTTAACGATGAAATCCGTCGTAACGGCCTGGACAAACTCATCGCCCGCCTCGCCGAAAGGGATAGCGAGTTGGTCAAGCAACCGCCAGGGGCCAATAGTTAATCAGGAATACACAAAACAGGAATTGTTTAAGAGCCCTGATGCTGTTCATGCGGCACAGTCATTGTCCAGAGATAACAATGTCAAAACCTATTTTAAAACGAATAGAGCAATCTAACGGATACAAGTTTACTAAACTGTTAGTCAAGCGGCTGGTTGGTGAAGAGCTCTGGCTCAGACCCGAAATCCGGGTTAACAGGCTAAACAGCGGAGGTTGGCTGTTTCATCCGGACAACCTGAATAGCGAATCTGTTGTCTATTCATTCGGGGTAGGGGAGAACATCGATTTCGATTTGATGCTGATTAAACAGTATGATCTGGCAGTTCATGCCTTTGATCCCACACCGTCGACGGTTGACTGGCTGTCAGCTCAGCCTGATATCCCCGAAAAGTTTGATTTCCATCCCTGGGCGGTAAGCGACACTGACGATATTATAACATTATACCCCCGTGTCAGGGGTAACAAGAAATCAAAAGTGATGTATACGCTGATCGCTGAAGAAGGTGTCGCCGATTCCGGCGTCGATGTCCCTGCATTTATGATCGGGAGTATGATGTCGAAGCTTGGCCACACTCATGTCGACCTGATGAAGATCGACATTGAAGGGGCCGAGTATGATGTACTGGATAACATGCTCGATAATTCAATCAAACCGCAGCAGCTGTTGATTGAGTTTCATCATCGTATAGCCGGTATTGGTCCGAAAAAGACGGCCGCAGTAATCCGGCGGCTGCGGGAGACAGGCTACCAGCTTTTTGCGATCTCCGAGACGGGACGTGAACTGTCATTCCTGTTGGAAAATTAACCGTGTTAAATCCGGATTTTTCACAAAATCTCCGGTTTATTGGCGATAACTTTCGCTAAAAACCGGATGATTATTTCCCCCGGGGTTCTTGCAGCTCCGTCTTAATGAATAAGCTGATGCCTTTTTTGCCTTATTGCCAACCTGGAGCGCAATGCATGAAAAAAATATTACTGCTAATGTTGGCCACGTTTTCGTTTTCTGTTTACGCGGCTCCAGGTAGTCCACAATATAAAATCACCTGGCAGCATAATGGCACAAAAATCAACTTTGCTTCAGTCTGCAGAAACCACTCGAAAGGAAGCATTGAATACAGAGGTTGTCGTAGACAAGCCAATGAACATTTCAAAGATCAATGCAAAAAATATAAAAAGCTACTTTCCACATCATCCCGGTATAACTACAAAAAATACAAAAAAAATAAAGGTATGTTCTGCGACGCGGCCGATCGATTTAACCCTATAACTCTATAATCAAGTCCGGCAGAAACACAAGCTGTTTAAGCAAGCCTGTACTCGCAAAAAATGCCTTACAGCAAAGCATAAATCACAGTGCTGACCATTTATCGTTTTGTCGTAAAATAACCCTATGTTTCTATTCCGTTTCATCGCCAATGCGCTTGCCCCGCTGACGTTGCTGGCAGCAGCGCTGGCCTGGTGGCATCCCCCGCTGTTTCTAATCTTCAAGCCGGCGTTTATCTGGCTGTTTGCCGCAACCATGTTCGCCGTGGGCATGACGCTCAATCGCCAGGAGCTGATCGCCACGCTCAAACAGCCGTTACAGATTGCCCAGGGCGTGATGACCCAGTACTTGCTGATGCCATTGCTGGCATTCGGGGTCGTCACCCTGGCGGATCTGCCGCCGGCCCTGGCGCTGGGCTTTATTATCGTCGGCTGCGCGCCGGGAGCGATGGCCAGCAATGTCATGGTCTATCTGGCCGGCGGCACGGTGGCCCTGTCAATTGCCATGACCACCGTCTCCACCCTGCTCTCGCCACTGCTGACGCCGACCCTGGTGGAGTGGCTGGGCGGACAGTTTATTCCCGTGCCGTTCGCGGCGATGATGCGCACGATCGTGATCACCGTGGTAGTGCCGGTGGGGCTGGGGTTGTGGCTGCAACCGTATCTGGGTCGCCATCTGGCTACGGCCCGGGAAGTGGCGCCGGGGATCGCAGCCATCGCGATTATCATTATCTGTGCCTACGCCATGGCCAACGCGGTCAACCACAATGCCCTGGCCATGCAGGATTACGGTCTGTCGGTGTCAGGGCTGGTTGTCCTGCTCAATGCTATGGGCTATGCCGGGGGCTGGTTGTTGG
This sequence comes from Thiohalophilus sp., assembly GCF_046483665.1. Lineage (GTDB taxonomy): Bacteria > Pseudomonadota > Gammaproteobacteria > UBA6429 > Thiohalophilaceae > Thiohalophilus. The sequence continues at coordinate 51,101 of NZ_JAWOCR010000054.1, forward strand.
CCCGGCTGTACGGTTTTGATCGTCGTCGGCGTCTGACCCTGGCGATCGAGATCGGCATGCAGAATGCCGGACTGGGGGTCGTACTGGCACTGGCGCATTTCGCCGACCAGCCGCAAACTGCGCTGCCCGGTGCGTTGTTCGCGGTCTGGTGCATCGTTACCGCAGCCGGGGCCACGGCGTGGTTCCGGCGACGGGCCGTGAGGCTTGCGTGCGAAACCCCTGCCTGAGCCGCAGGGTTTTTTGTCTGCGTCGCTGGTGTACAATGCCCGGTCCGAATAGCAGCAGGAGCCCGCGGTGAAACAGTTTGACGGCACGACAGTGCTTTGTGTGCGACGCGATAACAAGGTGGTACTGGGCGCCGACGGTCAGGTCAGCTTTGGCGATACGGTCATGAAGGGTAACGCCCGCAAGGTGCGTCGCCTCTATCATAACAAGGTGCTGGCCGGTTTCGCCGGTGGCACGGCCGATGCCTTTACCCTGTTTGAGTATTTTGAGGGCAAACTGGAAAAGCATTCCGGGAATCTGCTGCGCTCCGCCGTGGAAATGGCCAAGGACTGGCGCACCGACCGCACCCTGCGCCGGCTGGAAGCCCTGTTGACCGTGGCCGACAAGGAGGCGATGCTGGTCATCTCCGGCAACGGCGATGTGATCGAACCGGAACACAATCTGGTGGCAATCGGCTCAGGCGGACCCTATGCCCAGGCCGCGGCCCGGGCACTGCTGGAAAACAGCGAACTGGATGCTCGCGCCATTACCGAGAAAGCCTTGAATATTGCCGCCGACACCTGCATCTATACCAATCATAACCTGGTTATCGAAGAACTCGAACATTGACCCCCGACTGTTAAGGCCTCCCATGTCCCAAATGACGCCCCGTGAGATTGTCCAGGAACTGGACAAACACATCATCGGCCAGTCCGCTGCCAAGCGGGCGGTGGCTATCGCTTTACGTAACCGCTGGCGACGCAGTTGTGTGGATGTTGATCTGCGCAACGAGATCACACCCAAGAACATTCTGATGATCGGCCCCACCGGGGTCGGCAAGACCGAGATCGCCCGGCGCCTGGCACGGCTGGCCAATGCCCCGTTCATCAAGGTGGAGGCGACCAAGTTCACCGAAGTCGGCTATGTCGGGCGGGATGTGGAATCGATCATCCGCGATCTGGTCGAGGTTTCTATCAAGATTACTCGCGAGCAGGCGATGGACAAGGTCCGCCACCGGGCGTCCGATGCTGCCGAAGAACGGGTCCTGGATATCCTGCTGCCGCCGGCACGGGGTAGCAGCTTTGAGTTCAGCGCCGAAGAACCCGCTGAAAAAAGCAGCGAGCAGGAAAATACCACCCGGCAAAAATTCCGCAAGAAGTTGCGTGAGGGTGAACTGGATGACAAGGAAATCGAAGTCGAGGTCAGCGACTCACCGATGGGCGTCGAGATCATGGCCCCGCCCGGCATGGAGGAAATGACCAACCAGCTACAGGGCATGTTCCAGAATCTCTCGGGCCAGCGCACCAGAACCCGCAAGATGACGATCCGCCAGGCCCTCAAAACCCTGACCGACGAGGAAGCGGAGAAGCTGGTTAATGAGGAAGAAGTCAAAATCAAGGCGGTGGAAAACGTCGAACAGCACGGTATCGTCTTTCTGGACGAGATGGACAAAATCGCCAGGCGTAGCGAAACTTCCGGTACCGATGTCTCGCGCGAAGGCGTTCAGCGGGACCTGTTGCCGCTGGTGGAAGGCTCCAGCGTCAGCACCAAGTACGGCGTAGTGCGCACGGATCACATTCTGTTTATCGCCTCGGGCGCGTTTCATCTGTCCAAACCATCGGATCTGATCCCCGAATTACAGGGTCGCTTACCGATCCGGGTAGAACTGGAGCCACTCACTACCGACGACTTTGTCCGCATCCTCACCGAACCCGATGCATCACTGACCGAGCAGTATCGCGCCCTGATGTATACCGAAGATGTGCAGCTTGAATTCACCGACGAAGGGATTCATCGACTGGCCGAGATTGCCTGGCAGGTCAACGAACGTACCGAAAATATCGGCGCACGACGTCTGCATACCATGCTCGAGCGACTGCTGGAGCAAATTTCTTTCAGTGCGTCGGAGCGGGCCGGCGAACAGATCAAAATCACTGCGGACTTTGTGGATGAAAATCTTGCCGAGCTGGCGCAAGATGAGGATCTGAGTCGTTATATTCTGTAGGCGCCTCCTACGCGACAGGCGCACCGAACCATGAGGTTATTCAAGCATGAACAATGTAAAACCGACTGAAATCAATCTGCACAAGGCCTCCCATATTCTGGAAATTGCCTTTGACGACGGCAGCCGTTTCGAACTGCCGACCGAATATCTGCGGGTTTATTCGCCGTCGGCCGAAGTCCAGGGCCATGGTCCGGGCCAGGAAAAACTCCAAATCGGCAAGCAGGACGTTAACATCGAACGTATCGAGCAGGTCGGGCACTATGCCGTTCAGCTCTACTTCGACGACAACCACGATACCGGAATCTATTCGTGGGATACGCTCTACAACCTGGGCAAGAACTACGATGAATTGTGGCAGCAATACCTGGACCGGCTCAAGGAAGCCGGCAAGGAACGGCCCGAACCCGAACACCTCAAAAACAGGGCCTAGGGACGAGTTACGAGGGACGAGGTAAGTTATTCACCACCAGGACACCAAGACACGAAGTAATAAAAATTTTCTTGGTGTCTTTGTGTCTTGGTGGTAAAAAATAAAACTCGGTAACTTCATCTGACAACGGCGTGCACTATGAAAAAGACCACCCATTTCGGTTACCAGGAAGTCCCGTACGAGGAGAAGGTGCGCAAGGTTGCGGGGGTGTTTCATTCGGTGGCCGGCAAGTACGATCTGATGAACGACCTGATGTCGATGGGTGTCCATCGGCTCTGGAAGCGTTATACGCTGGATATGAGCGGTGTACGCCGCGGCGATCAGGTGCTGGATCTGGCCGGGGGCACCGGCGATCTGGCGGAAAAGTTTTCCCGCATGGTGGGTTCCGAGGGTTCAGTGACACTGGCGGATATTAATGAATCCATGCTGCGCATGGGCCGGGATCGGCTGATCAACGACGGTATCGTCGGTAACCTGCGCTATGTGCAGGCCAATGCTGAGTGTTTGCCGTTTCCCGATAATCATTTCGATGCCATCACCATCGCCTTTGGCCTGCGTAATGTGACCGACAAGGACGCCGCATTACGTTCCATGTTGCGTGTGCTCAAACCGGGCAAGCCGTTGCTGGTACTGGAGTTTTCCAGACCGGTAATCAAGCCGCTCAATCCGGTCTATGACGTCTACTCGTTCAAGGTATTGCCAGTGCTGGGCAAGCTGTTTGCCAACGATCCGGACAGCTATCGTTATCTGGCCGAGTCAATTCGCAAACACCCGGACCAGGAGACCCTCAAGGGTATGATGCAAGAGGCCGGCTTCGAGCGTTGCGAGTATTACAATCTCAGCGGCGGTATCGTCGCCCTGCATCGCGGTTACAAGTTATGACCGCCGCGGCTGCCAGAACCCAGTATGCCGGCTTCTGGCGACGCTTTCTGGCTTTACTGCTTGACGGTGTGCTGTATACGGCGCTGATTCTTCCGCTTCTGGTCTCGATCTACGGGCCTGGCTATCTGAACTGGTGGCTGAGTAACAGCAGCGAGCTGGCCAGTTATGGCGTGGCCGACCTGCTTATCACCTATGTTTCCCCGTTTGTGCTGGTCATTATTTTCTGGCGGCGCTGGCAGGCCACCCCCGGCAAATTGCTGCTCGATTGCCGGGTAGTGGATGCCAACACACATCAACCCCTGAGTCTGCGTCAGGCCATCATCCGTGCACTGGGCTATATCCTCTCGGCCTTGCCTTTCTATCTTGGTTTTGTCTGGGCCGCCATTGATAAACGCAAGCAGGCCTTGCATGACAAGCTGGCCGGCAGCGTAGTGATCCAGGTGATCGATGATGATAGCGACATCAGTGTCGAGCAATGGCAGGAGCGCCTGAGCCTGTGAGTCTGGGCGCTGAAACCCTGGTCTTGCTGGAGGTAGCGGTGGAGACGGGACTGAACCGTGCGCTGCGCCTGGACCCGATGACCTTTGAGCAACTGGCGCGCTTCGAGGGCAAGCGGATCGCGCTTGTACTCAAAGGCACCGGTCTGACACTGTTATTGTTGCCCGGGCACGATGGTATCCAGGTGATGAGCGGGGACGCGGATCAGGCGGATACCGTAATCAGCGGAACCCCGCTGGCACTGGCCGAACTGAGCGTCGGGGACGCACGACGGGTTTTGTTTGCCGGGGAGGTGACGATCCGTGGTGATGTGGAAACCGGTCAGGCCTTCAAGCGTCTGCTGGATCATCTCGACATTGACTGGGAAGAACAGTTGAGCCGTTACCTCGGTGATGTGGCCGCTCACAAGCTGGGCGATCTGTTTCGTAGCTTGCAGGGATGGAGTCAGCAGGCACGACACATCCTGGGACGTAATCTGGCGGAGTTCCTGCAGCAGGAAAGCCGACAACTGGCAACCCGGGAAGTGGTAACGGAGTTTGTTCGTGAGGTTGATCTCCTGCGCGATGACAGTGAGCGCTTGCAGCAGCGGGTTGTTCTGCTGCAACAGCAGTTGCCACAAGCTGGTGAGACTTCATAAATCCCGCTTTGCCGGCTATATAAAAGTTAACTTGCACAGGAACGAGAGCTCCGCAAAATAGAGTGCGATGCATTTTTTAATGCATTGGGTTATGCTTTGCCTTTCAGACTGCTTTGAAGGAGCAGGAACCATGAGTCAGATCCTGAATGTCGCCGGCGAATCAAGCGGGGCCAGTGATGCCGCTTTGCAGGCGAGGGTTTCCAGCATACGGTCGCCAGGGTCGTCTGCATGGGAGCTGACACAATGGCCGGCCACGCAGCGGGCCAGTCACGGCGCCTGTTTCATGGCGGCCAATGCTGATCTGCAAAGCAGCAGGGTCAATGAACCCGACCAGTAATTTTCTACAATGCCTGCCGTGAGCAGGCATTGTTGTTTGGATCAGGATAAAAAACCGTACCACCATATTCAGTTGATAAAGGGGAATAGATATGGCTACCAAGAAAAAAGCCAAAAAGAAGGTCGCAAAGAAAAAAGCTGCGGCAGGGCGAGTAAAAAAAGAAGCACCGAAAAATGCCTTTTACGCCCAATCCGGCGGGGTGACCGCCGTGATCAATGCCAGTGCGGCGGGAGTGATCGAAACTGCGCGCAACAACAAGAACAAAATTGGTAAGGTCTATGCCGGGCGCAACGGGATTATCGGGGCGCTGACCGAGGACCTGATCGATACCAGCAAGGAGTCCGCCGCAGCCATCAAGGCATTGCGCCATACGCCGTCCGGCGCTTTCGGATCCTGTCGCTACAAGCTCAAGAGCCTGGAAGCCAATCGCCGCGAATATGAACGACTGATTGAAGTTTTCGAAGCGCATAATATCGGTTATTTCTTTTATAACGGTGGCGGCGATTCGGCGGATACCTGTCACAAGGTTTCCATGTTGTCGGAAAAAATGGGTTATCCGGTGCAGGCCATCCACGTTCCAAAAACCGTAGATAACGACTTGCCTATCACCGACAATTGTCCCGGCTTCGGCTCGGTGGCCAAGTACATTGCCGTCTCGACCCGTGAAGCCAGCTTTGACGTACAGTCCATGGCCAAAACCTCGACCAAGGTATTTATCCTTGAGGTAATGGGGCGGCATGCCGGCTGGATCGCCGCCGCCGGTGGACTGGCTTCAAGTGAAGATACCAATATTCCGATCGTGATTCTGTTCCCGGAAGTGAAATTCAATCAGAAGAAGTTTCTGGCCAAGGTCAACGGCCTGGTCAAGAAGCACGGCTATTGTTCCGTGGTAGTGTCGGAAGGAGTTCGCTGGCCGGACGGTAAGTTCCTGGCCGAATCCGGACGCAAGGATGCCTTCGGCCATGCTCAGCTCGGTGGCGCTGCCACGGTCATTGCCGACATGGTCAGCAGTGAACTGGGACACAAGAACCACTGGGCAGTGGCTGATTATCTGCAGCGTGCCGCAAGGCATATCGCTTCCAAGACCGATGTGGACATGGCCTATGCCATGGGCAAGGCGGCCGTGCAGTTTGCCATCAAGGGGCATAACGCGGTAATGCCCACGGTGGATCGCATCTCCAACAAGCCCTTCAAGTGGAAAGTCGGTATGGCCCCGCTGTCCAAAGTGGCCAATGTCGAGAAAATGATGCCGAACAATTTCATTACCACTGACGGTTTTGGCATCACTAAAAAATGTCGCGACTATATGCAACCGTTAATCAAGGGAGAAGACTATCCGCCCTACAAGGACGGCTTGCCCAAATATGTCCGGCTCAAGAACGTGGCTGTAACGAAAAAACTGAAAAAGTTTACGATATAGTCCGGTCAACAAAAATAACCATAAAGCAGTAAGCAGTTGGGGCGGTTAAACCGCCCTGTTTTATTTTAAAGGTAAAGCAATGAGATCGCGGTATTTGAGCCTGCGTATCTGCGAAAGTGAACGGTTCTGCTCAAAGCGCCGCACAGTTGCGGCAAGCCCCGGTTTATGGAATAGATACCGGGTGCTTTTTCTTGCTGCTAAACACAGTCTTTTGTCACGATGATCTGGCTGCGCCGGATTTGATCGATCATTGTTTTATCAAGAACGGTGAGAGCCCAGGATGAACGCGCCGCTGGCACTGCGTATACCCGCCGCGTCTTTCTGGAGGCGTGCCGTCTGGCATCATCATAGACAGGCAAGCCAGGGTTTATCTGCCGCACCGGTATGGGCCAGCTGGTTATACTCCGCTCCCGGTAGCGCAAGAGTCACCCTGTAAATACCAAGGCTGCATCGGTGCCTGATAAACCGATACACTCATATAATTAGTGTGATTAGGCTCACATTTTTTGCTATGCTTTAGAGGAGCACGAAGAGGCTGATATTTAACGTTTGTCGTCTTTCACCCCGAAAGCCGCCGATTTGATCGCCGGTTCAGCGTAACCGTTTATACAGGAGTGAGGGAGATGGTCCGGGACGATGATAAATCACTGGAAAACACGATTGAGGCTCTGCGCGACCTCACTCAATTGCTGCATCTTTCACACGAGGCCGCGTTACGCCTGAAGCAGAATGTGCCCGGTCAGGACTTTCCCACCGCCTACAAGCTGGCGAAAAAACTCAAGCTACTTCAAAATGCGGTTGAGGCCATGCAAAGTCAGATGGACCCCCGCGGCGGCGTAATACCAGGCAGCAAGCCTGTGCAGGATTTGATTAGCAGTTCAGACCAACTGACCTGAGAGTGTCGAGTGCGCCAGTGTTTTTACTCGACATTGTTGAGCAGAATTTTTTTGCGTTGTTCGGGGGTGAGTCCGGCGAGCTTTTCTATCGCTTTATAGAAGTCGGTCAGATCACCGTCGAGTGAATCAAGCAGCTGCTCGAACCCGGCAACCTGTTCCCGGTACGTGGCGATCAGGGCCAGGTGGGCATTGTTGAGCCGTTGTTGCATCCAGTTATCGTAACCGCCATAACCCGCCCACTGCTGCTTAAGGATTTGATAATCCTGTTTGAGTTGCGCGAAGTGATGACGTTTTCGTGCCTGTTTGAGCATATCGTTGAGATCGCTTGCATAAAGGCGTTTCAGCCGCTGCCGGGTGGTCAGTAACAGATTGTGAAACTGGCGACGGCGTTCAAGGGTCTGGCGATAATGGGTATAAGCCTGGTTACGCCCGCGGGCAGCGAACCAGCGTTTGACCCCCTCCTGCTCGATGAATACGGCAAAGCTTTCGTTAAAGGACGGATCATCGGCAAAATAGAATTTCTGGTGCGCCAGTTCGTGAAATACAATGCCAACCCGTCGGGCTTCGTTACGTAACAGCATGGTGTTGAGCAGGGGATCCTCGAACCAGCCCAGCGTGGAGTAGGCGCGCGCGCCGGCAACATAGGTATCATAACCTTCCTTTTCCAGTCCGGCGGCATATTCGTTGGCCTGTTGTTCACTGAAATAACCGCGATAGTTCAAACACCCGGCAAACAGAAAACACCACTGGTGAGGTTCGATCGACAATGGGGGTGTCGCGATGATGTTCCATACGGCATATTCCCGATCAATATCGGCGTAATAGCGATAGCTGTCGTTATCAGGCAATTGTAATGCCTCGACGGCAAACTGACGGGCATTCTGTATATCTAGCAAGGCAGCGCGCAGTTCGGTCCCGGTATCGGGGTTACTGATGACCTCGCTTACCGGCCGCGCCTGGTTAAGAATTGCAGCATGGCCGTTAACTGCCTGCAGGTAATACGAGACCGTACTGCAGCCCGAAAGCGTGGTGAGGAACACGCAGAGTAACAGGGATTTATACAGGTGAAAGGTCATAATTCGGTAAATTTTGCGCGTGTGATGCTGATATGCCGGTTGAACCTACTATATAATAGTGTGTCAGATTCTACAGACTTTTTCCCGAGTGATTATGGACAGTCCGGTCAAACCCGATATACGCCCTCTGCATCAGGCTATTTCTCGACTTGGGGAGATCATCGTCGGCAAGCCGAGGGCAATACGTCTTGCAGTCACCTGTCTGCTGGCTCGCGGCCATTTGTTGATCGAGGATCAGCCTGGTGTGGGCAAGACCACACTGGCCCATGCGATTGCGGCGGTAATGGGACTGCAATACAATCGTATCCAGTTCACCAGCGATTTGTTACCGGCCGATATTCTCGGCGTCTCGGTGTATGAACAGGGCACGGGACAGTTCAAGTTTCATCCCGGGCCGATCTTCGCCCAGCTGATTCTGGCCGACGAAGTCAATCGCGCCACACCCAAAACCCAGAGTGCATTGCTGGAGGCGATGGAAGAGCGACAGGTCACCATCGAAGGTGAAACCCGATCCTTGCCGGAACCTTGTTTCGTGATCGCCACGCAAAATCCAACTTACCAGATCGGTACTTTCGCCCTGCCCGAATCCCAGCTTGATCGCTTTTTGATCCGCCTGGCCCTGGGTTATCCCGATGCAGCAGCCGAACGGGCACTGCTCGGCGGCGCAGATCGCCGCGATTTGCTGCAACATCTGCAGCCGGTACTGAGTCCTGAGAACTTGCTCGACTATCAGGAGGCAGTGACACGGATTCATGTCAGCGAGGATTTACTCGATTATTTGCAAGCAATAATCACCCTGAGCCGGGAACATCCGGAGATTGCCAGTGGTCTCTCCCCGCGTGCCGGTCTGGCGCTGCTGCGCGCGGCTCGCGCCTGGGCGCTGCTGGAGGGTCGGGATCATGTGTTGCCCGATGATCTGCAGGCCGTGCTGGCCGGCGTAGTGGCACATCGGCTGCGACCGGTCACTGGCGAAAGCGGGCAGGCGGTCGAGCGACTGGTGCAGCAGTTGCTGGACGTGCCTATCCCCTGAGTCATGCATGGAACCGCGCATGAGTCTGGTCCGTCGCGCACAACGCCTGAGTTTCATCCAGCGCTTTAATCTGGCGCGTTTTTTTAAAGGCGATGCGCCCAGTGCGGCTCCCTGGATGCTTGATCGGCGCAATGTCTATATTCTGCCAACCCGCCAGGGACTGTTTTTCGCTGTGACGTTGATGATTATCCTGATCGGGGCGATCAACTATAACAACAGCCTGGGTTATTTCCTGACGTTCTTGCTGGGCAGCATTGCCATAGTGGGTATATTGCATACCTACCGCAATCTGCTGGGGCTCGAGGTGCGCCCGGGGAATATTGCCCCGGTTTTTGCCGGCAGCGAAGTGATAGTCCCGGTAATACTGCATAATTCCGGTACTGATCGGCGCGAACAGATCGCGCTGGTCTATAAGGGGCAGGAACTGAACACCTGTGCGATTGCGCCATCAAGTCAGTGCATGATGGCATTGCATCGGCCCGCCGCTGAACGTGGCTGGCAGCCGGTTGACCGCTTTACCCTGGCCAGCACGTTTCCCCTGGGTCTGTTTCGCGCCTGGAGTCACGTCGTGCCGGACTTGCACTATCTGGTTTACCCCAGACCCTCAGGCGAGAAACGTTTGCCGCAAACCTCCCGCTATATGGCCAGTCTGATGGGTGATCAGGGTATTGGCAGCGATGATTTTGCCGGTTTGAGAGGTTATCGCAGCGGGGATTCGCTCAAGCACATTCACTGGAAAGCTCTGGCTCGCGAGCAGGGGCTGCTGACCAAGCAATTCGGCGGCGATCGCAGTGAACGATTGTGGCTCGACTGGCGCATGCTTGAGGGCAGGGAGATTGAAGTTCGCCTCTCGCAATTGTGCCGCTGGGTCATTGAGGCCGAACAACAGGGAGTGGAATATGGATTGTGGTTGCCGGATCAGATAATCGAACCGGGTCGGGGCCACGCCCATCAGCAACAGTGCCTGCAGGCGCTCGCCCTGTTTGGTGGTTGAGATGGCGTGGTTAAATCGTTTGCCGTTGCCCAATGCATTGCTGCTAGTGGCCATTGTGCTGCTGATATTGCCGCATTTGCCGCATTTTCCGATCTGGTTGTCCAGCGCCGTGCTGGGAGTGATTGTCTGGCGACTGTTGTATGATATCGGCCGGGTTCCTTTACCGAACCGGTTTATACGCATCCTGCTGGTCCTGCTTGGGATTGCGGCGCTACTGCTCACTTATCGCACGCTGGTGGGTCGCGAAGCGGGCACCGCGTTGCTGGTTTTGATGCTGGCGCTCAAGCTGTTTGAAATGCGTGGCTGGCGGGATGTCACGGTCGTTGTGTTTCTCGGTTTTTTTGTCATGGTCACGGCCTTCCTGTTCAGTCAGTCCCTGTTAATGGGGGCCTATACGCTGGTGGTGGTGACCTTGTTGACTGCCAGCCTGATCAGTTTTCAGCAGCCGGTTCGAACAGTGGCCCGGGAGCCCTTGCTGGGCGATTTGCGCCATGCTTTTCGAATCCTGGTGCAGGCGTTACCGGTGGCCCTGATCCTGTTCGTCCTGTTTCCCCGTATTCCGGGACCGCTGTGGGGTTTACCGGAAGATGCCGGAACCTCACGCACCGGCCTGAGCGATGAAATGGAACCAGGAAGAATCAGCCGTCTTGCCGATTCCAACGAGGTGGCCTTTCGGGTCCAGTTTGAGGCGAACCGGCCATCGTCAGCCCAACGCTACTGGCGGGGACCGGTTCTGTGGCAATACGATGGCCGAAAATGGAAAACCGAGCCGCATCAGATTCGCCTGCCACAACAATTTGATCTCGACTCAAACGGTCCGGCGCTGGAATATCAGATCACCCTGGAGCCGCATAACCGGCAATGGCTGTTTGCCCTGGAGATGCCGGCCTCGATTCCCGAGCAGGCGCAGCTTAACAGTGAATATCAGCTGCTCGCACGCCGACGGATTAGTGAGGTATTTCGCTATGAAGTGCGTTCCTACACGGATTACCGGCTGGATCCCCGGATCCTTTTGGATCGGGAGCGTTATCTCGCGCTGCCGCCGGACACCTCCCCCCGGACTCGCGAGCTGGTAAAAGAGCTGGCCGCAGAAACGACCTCCTCTGCGCAAATGATCCAGAAGGTACTCAATTATTTTGCCGAGCAGCCGTTTTATTACACCCGGGAGCCCCCTTTGCTGTTCGACGATCCGGTTGACGAATTTATGTTCGAGACACAACGTGGGTTTTGCGAGCATTACGCCTCGGCGTTTACCGTGATGATGCGCCAGGCCGGTATTCCTGCCCGCGTAGTCACCGGTTATTACGGTGGTGAAATGAACCCGCTGGCCGATTACATGATCGTGCGTCAGTCCGATGCCCACGCCTGGAGCGAGGTGTGGTTGCGCGGGCGCGGCTGGGTGCGGGTCGATCCCACGGGGGTTATTCCGCCGTCGCGGGTGGAGTTGAGCGCCGATCTGGCCCAGCGAGAACCGGAGGTGCGCAGCCGGCTGGATGCAGAACGCCCCTGGTGGAAACATTCCCTCCGCCGGGCCGGTTTTGCCTGGGATGCGGTCAATAACCGCTGGCAGCAGTGGGTGGTCGGTTATAACCAGAATCGACAGAATGCGTTGCTCAGGGCGCTGGGACTGGACGACATTAACTGGGGCAAGCTGGTATTCCTGTTAATGGTCATGGTGTCACTGGCCTTGCTGGTCATCGCCGCGCTGGTATTTCGAACTGACCGCGATGCCGAGAGACAGGTCAACCGGCTTTACCGGCGCTTTCTGCGCAGGCTGGCGCGGCGGGGCATGAACAAGTTGCCGGCCGAAACCCCCGGGGCCTTCAGTGAGCGTGCCGTCCGCGAACAACCGGCAAGGAGCCAGCGGATTCGACAAATCACACAAACGTACCTGTTATTGCGCTATGCAGATCTCGATACGCAAACGCAACGCCGGCATCTCAAATGGTTGGCCCGGGCAGTGCGCCAGTTCCGTCCTGATTAAACGCGGGCAAACCACCTTTGGCAGTGAGACACGGCCAGTCTATTTCGGTGCGCTATACCTTGTTAAAAAGTGAGTACCACGCGCTCTCAGAAACTTCCGGTAATTCAATGCTCTGTTTTTCCATGCCAGTCGATGTGTTCGATGTTGATACCTGTTCTGATTCTGGCGGTAGCAGGAAAAGCCTGCCTGTCGCAGAGCCGCCACGGCGCAAAGAAATTTGATAAGGCTCATACTCGGCGCGCTCTGTGTCTTTGCAAGCGGCTAATATAGCCGGGTTCTCGACCGGCAAGCGGTTCAGATGGTCTTGCGGTGACCGAACGGCCGCCAGGCCGGTGAGATCACATTGGGCATTTCGGAGCGACCCAGCAGCCGGGCCGGAGCCAGGGTAAACTCGCCGTAGCGCTGATTGATTGCATCCATCACTTCATTACTGGCGCGTTGCTGGACAGGGGTGGGCTCGAACAGTTGCAGTTGTTGATCGCCGCTATGCGGATCGAGTGCCGTGACCTGGACCTGATGAATGCCTTCCCCCTGCCAGACATGGCGCAGGACCTGCTGACAAAGCTGATAGATGATTCGACCATCATCCGTCGGCAGGCGTGCCTGACAGCGCTCGCCCAGCCAGCCCTGACGACAACGCACGCCGATGAAGAACTCCCGGGCCTGCATGTTATGGCGACGTAGTCGTTCGCCGACTTTCTCGCTCATGTGCAATAAAAAGGTCAACAATATTTCTCGCTGACGCGTGTCGGGGGGAACCACCTTGCCATGGCCAATGGTTTTGGGCGGGGCCACATTGACATGCACGGGATCGGGATCCTCGCCCTGGGCCATGTACCAGATACGCCGCCCGGGATTGCCGAAGCGTTGCGCCAGCACCCCGATGGGCAAGCGGGCCATATCGCTGCAGACATGTACGCCACGGGCGGCCAGAAACTCGCCAATGCCGCGACTGATGCCACACAGTTCGGTGACGGGGACATCGGCCAGCGTCTGTCTGGCCTCATCCGGAGCAATCACGGTCAGGCCATCGGGTTTGTTGAGTTTAGCGGCATACTTGGCCGTGGTCTTGTCACCGCTGACCCCGACGGAACAGCGCAGGCTGGAAGCCTCGAACACCACCTGCTTGGCGTGCTGCGCAATATCGGCCGGATGACCCAGCAGGTTCTGACAACGGCTGATATCAAGAAAGGCCTCATCAACGGAAAAGATTTCCATGTCGGGACTCACATTTTCATGCAAGGCAGCCATGATCGTTGTAGAGACGGCGGCATAGCGTTGCGGTCGGGCCGGAACCTGAATCAGATCGGCGCATAACTGGCGCGCCTCTTTGAGGCGCATGCCAGTGTGTACGCCCTGACGACGTGCTTCATAAGAGCAGGTGATAATGCAGGTTCCCTGCTGGCCGTTGGTGATGGCTACCGGTCGATGGCGAAGTTCGGGTCGATCCCGTTGTTCCACCGAGGCGAAAAAGGCGTTCATGTCCATCAGCAATATGGCGCGTGGCCAGGTTTTAAAGGCGGGCGCGGTGGCAGAAGGGGAAGAGGATCGATCCGGCATGATCCACCGGGGCACTTATTGGTAAGTGCGCAGCTGGCCGACCAGGATGCCCTGGATACGGACCCGGCGCGGATCAAAGACCATGGGTTGTAAATCCGGGTTTTCCGGACTCAGTTCCACGCGGCCGTCGGCATAGCGTTTGTACCGTTTAAGTGTGGCTTCTTCTTCGTCGATCAGGGCGACCACGATATCGCCGTATTCGGCGCGATCCCGGGGTTCGATGATCACCAGATCGCCGTCGAGAATGCCGACCCCGATCATGGAGTCGCCTTTCACCTGCAGAGCGTAGCGATCGCGCCCCACAAACATGTCACTGAGATTCAGTTCTTCCTGGCCAGGAATGGCCTCGATAGGGTGGCCTGCGGCAATCCGGCCCACCAGCGGGAGGGTTGTGGATCGAGTGGGAGTGGGACTGGCAAGTCGAATGCCGCGCCATCCACGTTGAACATGCTCCAGCTCGCCCTTCTCGATCAGCGACTGCACATACCGGTGAACCGTCCCCTTGGAGCTGATCTCCAGGGATTGGCCGATCTCGCTCAGGGTCGGTGCGTGCTCATGGTCACCGATATAATCCCGAATGAAATCAAGTATGCGCTGTTCGAGTTGAGTGAGCATATGTTCTCCTAACGTTCTCTAACTGTAGAGAACTTTTGGAGAACGATCAAGCCCGCCAGCGAAAAAAATTTTTGGCTCCTTAAGTTTATGAAAAATGGGTAAAATAGCGCCCGGCCGGCCGGTCACCACACAAAGAGAAGCGTGATGAATCCGTTTTACAACAAGCTCTCCGAGAAAATCAGCGATCTGATCCTGGCGGTAATCGCCCTGGGCCTGCTGGTGGTTTCCGTCGAGTATGTCCAGTTTCTGACCGATTACCCCGGCACCCTGTACAACCCGGAGTTCTGGAAACGCATCGCGCTGACCCTGCTGGTGATCATCTTCACTGCCTACAAGTTCATCGCCTATTCGGCCTATTTCTGTGCCCCGGATAATGCCTCCACGCTGGCCAGCCTGGGGGCGTGGCGGATTATTTTAATGTTCCTGTGCGATCTGGCCCAGGTCACTCTGGTGGCCTGGTTGTATGCGATTTTGTTAATCGGTCATCTTACTTCGGCGGGGGACAGCGGCGGCACCAACGACGTCACCCTGGGTGCAAACGTGATGTTCTACCTGTTCGCTTTTATGGCGTTGTGGCATCTGGCGGTATTGATCTGGTATGTCCTGGCGCGGGGACAGATGCGTAACAAAACCATCCATGGCGGTTTCTTGCTGGTTTATGCCATCGCTGTAATGATCCTGTTGCTGTTTGAACCGGCAGGCAACAGGGACATAGTGGACTGGAGCGCGATCGGTTTTTACGCGGTGTGTGTGCTGCTGTTATACCGCCTCAAGGCCGTCCCGGATATCAACAAGGCCATAAAAAGCCATGAATGACGCGCTTTAATCCCGCCCCCTGATTGAATACCGGGCATCATCCATAGGTCCCAACAGTGGCGGGGTTGTCGATATACCGGTCATGCAAAAATAATTCTGTTTATCTGAACAGGGTTCGCTGTCCGCTAACGATAGTCAGATAGCGGTGAGCCCCGGCTATGTCGTAGTTGACGCAGGTCCTGTCGCGCTCAAAATGACAGCGTTGGTCAGCAAGGAAGCGCGGTTGCCGCCTTGTGAACCTGCAGGGTGGAACAACTGACGCAGGAGAAGCGCAGCCAGGCCCGAGGTGGATGGTTCCCCGGCGTTCCTGGGTGCAGGGGCCAGACTCTGTTCGCTACATTTGGGATTGAAGGTAGTTTTGCAAACCGACCTTATCGATCAGTTCCAGCTGGGTTTCCAGCCAGTCAATGTGCTCTTCTTCGCTGGCCAGAATTGATTCGAACAGTTCGCGGCTGACGTAATCCTGTTTGGATTCACAATAGGCAATGGCCTCGCGCAGCAGCGGCACGGCATCCTGTTCGATGGCCAGATCGCTCTTGAGCATTTCGGTGACGTTCTCGCCGATGTGCAGCTTGCCGATATCCTGCAGGTTGGGCAGCCCCTCTAAAAACAGAATCCGCTCGATGAGCTGATCGGCGTGTTTCATCTCGTCGATCGACTCGGCATATTCCTTGTCGTTGAGTTTCTCCAGCCCCCAGTTTTTATACATACGGGCATGCAGAAAGTACTGGTTGATTGCGGTCAGTTCGTTTTTCAGGGCTTTGTTCAGATACTCGATGATTTTGTTGTCGCCTTGCATAAGGGTCCGGCCTCTTGTCTCGTTGGGTTATTGTATGGCCCCGCCCGGGGCACGAAGTAGAAAAAAGTAAGGGGCGGGGGGGACGGTTTGCAACCCCGCATATTGTGGGGGTGATCAGGCTACCTGGCAGGCCTCGTCGAGACTGGCAATCTCTTGCCTGGTCTGGCGGATAAGCTGGCGGGCGCATTTGGCGCAACAGCCGCAGTTGCTGGCCACGCCGAGATCCCGGCG
>NZ_JAWOCR010000017.1:0-35571 GCF_046483665.1 Thiohalophilus sp.
CTGATCCTGGCTTCCTGGCTGGCCGACTGGCCCTGGTTGTCTTTCCAGGCGAGGGTGAATGTATCGCCACTTTTAGCGTCCTTGAAGCCAAAGGAGATGAAGGGGTTTTTGGAAACACCGGGTCCCCAGTGGCATTTGAGCACGATGTTGCCGTTGTGTTCGCATACCACTTCGGTAATGTAATGTGCAGGAATTTTTTTCCCGGTTTTCTTGTCCTTGCGCAGACCGGTTTCCATCGGATGAAAGATGATTGCCTTGACACTGGCTTTGTTGCCTTCGGTCCAGGCGCGGATTTTAATGTCATTTGCCATGCTGAGAACTCCTTAAAATTCTGTTTGGACTGAAACTGACTTAGCCGCCACAACCGCCAAGGGTGACCTTGACTTCTCTTTTGGCGGTGTAGAGTTTGTCGCCAGCCTTGACCACGGCGATGACATCAGAGGTTTTGGCCATCTTGATACGGCCGGTAATTTCCCCGTCGAATTGTTCTGTCAGCTCGTAGCTCGCCGTCAACGGGAATGCGTTGACAGGCACATAAACCGAGATGCTTTCTGCATCGGGCAGATCGGTCCTGATGGTGACCGAAACCACGGCCCCGTTTTCGGCAATATCCGGCGTTTTAACGGTAATCCGATCGCTTTCCACCAGCCCGGTGGTGCCTTCCATTTCCGCCAGTGCGGCATCCATTTTTTCGGCATTGAAGGCTTTTTCCGGCCAGGCTGCCAGCACCTGACCCGGGGTTAACAGATTGGCGCCCGCAGCGACCGCCAGGGTCCCGGCTGCCATCGTACCCTTGAGGAAGAGACGACGTGTATTTTGCATAAAATGAATCCTCGTTATGGTGAATCTTGTTGTCTGTTACCTTCATAGCAGCTTTCATGCCACTTTAAAAACAGCCTGAAAACAATAACCTGGAGCGTAATCAACAACGAGGGATCGCCGTTGATCTGCATTTTGCAACGGCCTGAATTGCAGAATCCGCTCTGGTCAAGTGTGACGCCCGCCTTCCCGGGCGCCGGATAAGGAGGCGACCACTCAAAGGGGGAAAGTCCTTTTTTTTCAGCAACTTTTGCATCTTTTCTTGAAATGCGTCGAGCCAGTCGTTAGACTACGCGGCATCGATTGCGGGGTGGAGCAGCCTGGTAGCTCGTCGGGCTCATAACCCGAAGGTCAGAGGTTCAAATCCTCTCCCCGCTACCAATATTTTTCAAAAGCCGGTTAATACCGGCTTTTTTATACCTTCGGATTATAAGCCCGACGCGCCAGACGCTTGTCGGACTCGCTGGATCGTATAAGGGCCGAAGGTCAGCTATCCAAATCCTCTCCCCGCTACCAAATTCCGATTAAAGCCCTGATATTCAGGGCTTTTTTTATGGCCTTCGGGTGATAGCCCGACGCGCTACACGCTCGTCGGACTCGCTGATTCTCTAGATGGGCCGAAGGTCAGCGATCCAAATCCTCTCCCCGCTACCCAATACCGATTAAAGTCCTGATTATCAGGGCTTTTTTTATGCCTTCGGGTGATGAGCCCGACGCGCTGTGCGCTCGTCGGTCTCGCTGGATCTCTAATGGGCCGAAGGTCTGCGATTCAAATCCGCCTGGTACTCGCAACCAACCTGCAAAAAAACCGATTTTTTACCGGTCTTCTTTATTGTCCGTGACGCAGACACCGTCAGCGCAGCGTTTCTGCAGGCGCCAGCGGGCGAAACGTCGATAGCCCCAGTCCAGCGGTCGCTGCAGGCGTAGTAGTTTTACAAGTCGTCCCAGATGACGGTAGTAAGGCAGTTCCTGCCACAGTGCCAGAAACGCCTCGACACCCTGGTGAATTTCTCCCCCGGAGCCGCGCACATGCAAATAGGTCATGGCCGCCTGCGGGGTAATGTCATGGCAGGTGAGTTGTTCGGGATGCTGGTGAATATCTGTCCACTGGATACGGGCCTGACGATCCAGGCGACGATAGTGCGCGACTTCGCGCCGGCACAGCGGGCAACCGCCGTCATAGAACATAATGGGTCGGCTGGAGTTCATTGTGACTAATTCTCCTCAAGACGGCCGAGCATGGCAGCATGGCGTGCTGCGGGTTTGCTCAACAATATCTGCACATCGCCGATGGCGCGCTCTTCGAAGCCGCCCTCGCAGTAGCAAAGATAAAACTCCCACATACGGATGAAGCTCTCCGGGTAACCGAGTTGTTTGACCTGTTCCAGGTTGTCAAAGAAGCGCCTACGCCAGTCAGCCAGCGTCCGGGCGTAATGCGGGCCGATGTCCTCCAGGTGAGTGATTTTCATATCGCTGCTGCGGGCAATACTGCTGGCCATGCTTGATATCGCCGGGATAAAGCTGCCCGGGAAGATATATCGTTGGATAAAGTCCACGGAGCGCAGTGCCGCGCGATAGCGTTGATCGGTGAGGGTGATTGCCTGCAATAGCATGACGCCGTCGGGCTTGAGCCGCTCACTGCATTGGGCGAAATAGGTATCCTGATATTGATGACCGATGGCCTCGATCATCTCGATGGAGACCAGTTTATCGTATTGCCCTTGCAGATCCCGGTAGTCCTGCAATAACAGTTCGATACGGTTTTCCAGGCCCAGTTTCTTAATGCGCTCTCTGGCATACTCGTATTGTTCCCGGGAGAGAGTGGTCGTAGTGACCCGGCAGCCGTAGTGGCGTGCCGCGTGGATGGCGAAACCGCCCCAGCCGGTGCCGATCTCCAGCACATGATCATCGGGGCGCAACCGCAGCTTCTGGCAGATTCGTTCCAGCTTGGCGTAGGAGGCCTGGGCCAGGCTGCTGTCATAGTTTTCATAGATGGCACAGGAGTACATCATGCTCTCATCCAGAAACAGCCTGAAAAAATCGTTACCCAGATCGTAGTGGGCCTGGATGTTTTGCCGGCTGCCCTGGCGGGTGTTGCGGTTCAGCCAGTGGAACGCCTTGTAGAGGGGGGCTCGCAATCGTGACAGGCTGTCATCCATGCCATCCAGTACCTCGCGGTTGAGCAGCAACAGACGCACCAGTCGGGTCAGGTCACTGCAGTGCCAGCTGCCACGCATATAAGCCTCGCCGGCGCCGATACTGCCCCCGAAAGCCAGGTCGCTATAGAATTCCGGATGCTTCACACTGACGGAGACTTTCAGTTCGGTCTGCGTGTCACCAAAATGGTACTGGCGGTCACCGTCGTACAGGGTCAGGCTGCCGTGTTGCAGGTGCGCCAGACGATCCATAACGCCACGGCGGGCCAGCTGATCCAGCCAGCGTCGGCGAGGGCGAGGGGATTCAGCATTCAGAGGTATAATCGAAGCTTTCATCGTGATTTCGCCGAGTGCGGCGTCTCCTTGTTGTCTGGGTGGGGGTAAAAGGGGAACCGTTTCAGCCAGAGCTTCAGCGCCTGGTAATAGATGGCCATGATCACCTTCACAGTCATTAAGGGATAACCGAGCAAAACCCTGGCCAGCCGGGCGTGGTTGAGTGGTTTGCGTTCCAGTCTGAGCGTGGCATCGAACAGCGTGCTGTCCTGCTGGTGGTTGATCATGTGCACGGCAAGCTGTTTGCCCGGAGTCGAAAAGTGCCAGTCATATTCCAGATCCATGGGCATAAAGGGCGAAACGTGAAAATTCTTGCCGAACCGGTAGCGCTTGTGTTGCTGCTTGCCCCGGTTGTCCTGTTCCGAGAGGACATAACAGTGCTGTTCACCCCAGGGCGTGTTGTTGATCTCCGCCACCAGGTATTCGACATACTGATCTTCCGAATCGAAACAGTAATAGAAGCTGACCGGGTTGAAACCATAACCAAAATAACGCAGATGGGTCAGTAAACGTATCGGACCGACGGGTCGTTGCCCGGTCTGCTGTTCCACCCGATCACGAATGGCATCGGCCAGTGGTGTTGCCGGATCGCCATGATGGTCCGCGCGCCGGAACCAGGCCAGGTTAAAGCGCCGGGCTGACCACAGCCAGAAGCGGTCAAACACGCCCGGCAGTTCGTCCAGATCCAGATACAGCATGAACAGGCGGTAACCAAACGCGTGTTCATGCGGCGCAAAGCGGCGGTGTCTAACTCGCCCTTGATAGATACAGCTGTTCATGCTGATGCTCCTTGAAGTGTTTGAGAGCGTTCAGGGCACTGACTACGCCGTCTTCGTGAAAGCCGTAGCGCCAGTAAGCTCCGCAATAGAAGGTGCGCAACGGTCCGTTGACCTCACTCTGGCGCTGCTGGGCGGCGATTGCATCCGGCGTAAATACCGGGTGATGGTAATACAGGCGTTTGAGTATCTTGCGCTCGTCAATAGCGGCTGTGTGATTCAGGGTCACGCAAAAAGGAGTTTTGTGCCGGATACCCTGCAGAATGTTCATGTTATAGGTGACGGCCACGCGATCTTGCTGTTGTCGCAGAAGGTGATAGTTCCAGGCTGCCCAAGCAAGTTTACGCCGCGGCAACAGGCTCCGATCGGTATGCAGAATTGCCTCGTTGTCCTGGTAGGGAATGGCGCCGAGCACGCTGCGTTCCACTGAAGAGGCGTCCTTCAGCATTGCCAGAGCCTGATCGCTGTGCGAAGCGATGAATACATAATCGTAGTTCTCGGGCGCCTGACCCGCACTGGTCACTTCTACATGGTCGGCAAAGCGTCGCACAGACGTGACCGGACTGTTGAGACGGATTCGATCGCGATAGGGCTGGATAAGCCTGTTAACATATTCTTTCGAACCACCATCTATGACATACCAGGTGGGCCGGTCGTTGACACTCAGCATTCCATGGTTATGGAAAAAGCGGATGAAGTAATATGCCGGGAAGTCCTGCATCATCTCGCTGGTGGAAGACCAGATCGCCGCGCCCATCGGCAGGATATAGTGCTCGATAAACTCCCGCCGGTAGCCGCCGCGCGACAGATAGTCTCCCAGACTCAGTGATTCATCCTGTTGTTCCAGCAACTGTGGCGCTTCCCGGTTGAAGCGCAGAATGTCGTTGATCATCCGGTAGAAACCCGGGCGCAGCAGATTACGTCGTTGGGCGAACAGGCTGTTCAGGGTTGTGCCGTTATATTCCAGTCCCGTTTTGTCGCATTTGACACTGAAGCTCATGTTTGAGGCCTGCGCCGGCACATTGAGCTCATTCAACAGCCGGGTGAATTGCGGATAGGTCCGGTAGTTGAACACGATGAACCCGGTATCGATTGCAAACTGATGATCCTGCCATTGAATCTCGTGCGTATGGGTATGGCCGCCGATATAATCATTGGCCTCGTACACCGTGATGTCATGTTCTTTCGACAGGTGATAGGCCGCAACATTGCCTGCAATTCCGGTACCTATGATGGCGATTTTCATGCTGTTTATTCCCTGGTCTGTCGTCTGCCGACAGGCATTGTGTCGGCTCCATGAATGATGCGTTGCGGGACCGGGCGCAGATCCCAGATCAGGCCTGTCCAGGCCAACAGCCTGAGCAGGTAATAGGTCAGATCGATTTGCCACCAGTGAAAACCCTGGCGGGCAGAGCCGGGATAGTAGTGATGATTGTTATGCCAGCCTTCGCCAAACGTCAGCAGGGCGAGCACCCAGTTGTTCCGGCTATCATCCCCGGTAGGGAAGGCACGCTGGCCAATCCGGTGCGCCACCGAGTTGATGGTAAATGTGACGTGATAGAGAACCACGGTGGAGATCACGAACCCCCACATCACCATCTGCAGGCCATCGGTTCCCAGTCCCGGTGCGTCCGCGGCCAGCATTTCGCCCAGCAGATACAGCGCGGCCATCAATAACAGGGGTACCAGCGCATCGAACCGATCGAGGAAGCGCAGTTCGGGGTAGCGGGCGAAATCCCGTATCCGTTCATCGGGGGTGGCAAAATTGGTCTGCGAAAGAAACCAGCCATGATGGCTCCACCAGAAACCCTGCTGTCGGGGTGAGTGCACGTCCTGCGGCCGATCGGAACGGGCATGATGTTGCCGATGATGTCCCGCCCACCACAGTGGGCCGCGCTGAACGGCACTGGCGCCCAGTACTGCGAATATCAACTGGGTGGTACGTGAAGTTTTAAAGGCGCGATGCGAGAAATAACGATGGTAAAAACCCGTAATCGCGAACATGCGCAGGGCATACAGGGCGAATGCTATAGCCACCGCAACCGGACTGACCCCGGTCCAGAACACGCCCAGCACTGCAACATGCAGTGCGATGAAGGGGATCGTTCTCAGCCAGTCTATCCGGCGTTCGCCAGTTTCCGTCACCGGTTGTGTCTGACCGCTGTCGAACCAGCGCAGCACGGCCAGCCAGCGCGAGCCGGATGCGGTATTCAGTTGGTTGGTATCATTCATCAGCCTGGATACTCCCGGAGACGGGCGATGACGGCTCAGACCAGGATTGGGGAACACGCTGTATTTCACTGGTGTCATATCCTTCCTGCTGCAAAATCGAAATCAGTTTTTTATAGGTAGCATCGCTAATCTGTGGTGTGCGAGCCATGATCCAGGCGTAATCCCGTTTCAGGCGGCCGATAATAGTATGCGAGTAATCTTCATCCACGTAGATGATCCGGTAATCAGCCTTGATGGGCCAGATAAACTGCATTCCCCATACGGCATTGGATTCGCTGTCACGGATATAACCTGTCGGGTGATAATCCTTTTGTTCTCCCTCGAAGCTGTCTTTACGAAAGCTGAAGGTGGTGGCGACCGTGCCATCCTCATTCAATGAATAGGACTCAATAGCATTGTGGGCGCCTCTTTCGATAAAAGTGGGTATGTTGGCAATCACATACCAGTCCCCCATAAAACGAGGGATATCCACCCTGTCCGCGGTGCGTATCGGTGGGTAACTATTACAGCCCGTCACAGTCAGGGTCAGTAAAACAGTCGGGAGCATCAGTCCGAGTTTCATCAGTTTCTCCGGAGTTACTGGATGCGATAGCGCAGGGTGGCACCGCTTTCTGTGCTGGATTCCAGTGCCAGCCACTGGTCCTGGTCGGAATACCACAAGTCGATCTCAAACGTTTCGTTGCGTATGCGATAACGTTTAGCTTGCCGTACTTGATCGCTCATCGTAATACTGTCTGTACCCAGAGAAATGATTTCCACATTCTGATATTCGCCGGTCTGAGTATTCAGCAGGCGCGGCGTATCCAGTAATCGTGGAGACCAGTAAGCAAAACTGCGAACACAACCTTCGAGGGATTTGTCACCGGGCTGGGAAAAGATCAATTGACCATCATTTTTTCGGGCTCTGACCTGGCTCAGTGTACCGTTATCATCGGTAGCTGAATCCACCTCGACCAGGCAACCATTACGCCAGGTTTCCCGATTGTAATGACGATATTCATAGGCATTGATGAA
Source organism: Thiohalophilus sp. (assembly GCF_046483665.1). Lineage (GTDB taxonomy): Bacteria > Pseudomonadota > Gammaproteobacteria > UBA6429 > Thiohalophilaceae > Thiohalophilus. Next base: position 7,331 of record NZ_JAWOCR010000017.1, read on the forward strand.
CCAGAATCTGACATCAAAGCGGGCCTCGGAAATCACGCGCTTTTGTTCCGCTTCGTGAGTGATGCTGAAACGGTGATAGCCGATCTCTTTGTCATCCAGGTAGACCGTGAAATGCCACTGGCGATCCCCGCTGTTCATGCCGGTGCTCGCGAGGATAATTGCAGGAGACAAAGCTAGCGACAATCCAACAATCAGTAGCAATTTTTTCATCATGTTATCTCCCCGGTCTTTCTTGGGCCCGGAAAGAAGGCATTGGTCTGCCTGATGTAGTCGCGGTAGGCCGGGCGACGTTCGCCGATGTCCTGTTCTAGCAAAGTGACACCGGAGAAGCGTAACAACAAAAATGTCATTAATAGCGGGGAGACGATGGTCCACCAGCCCCCGGTAGCCGCTGCCAGAAAGAAGAAGCCCCACCAGATACACCATTCGCCGAAATAATTCGGATGACGGGTATAGCGCCATAACCCGGATTGCATCACTTTGCCCCGGTTATCCGGATTCGCCTTGAAGCGGGTCAGTTGCCAGTCACCAATGGTCTCGAAACTCATTCCAATCACCCATAGCAGCACACCCACTGCATCGAACAGGTTCAGTGGCGCGGGTTGTACCATGGCTGGCAACAGGGGCAGGGCGGCTATACTGGCCAGCAGCATCTGAAAGATGAAAATGATGAACAGGCTTTTAACTGCAAAGTTTGGTGAATACTTGTCCCTGATCGACTGATAACGGCGATCTTCCGGCTCTCCCCAGTTACGCCATGTCAAGTGCAGGGAAAGTCGTAATGCCCATAGACTGACGAGTATCAGTACCAGCCAGCCCCGCGTTTCCAGTGAAACAAAAAAGGCATATACAAATGCGGCCGCGAGAAACATCAGTGACCAGATACTATCGACAATGCTGACATCGCGCATGCACAGACTTAACAGCCAGGTGAGAACACTCAATGTCAGCATTCCCGCCAGACCATAAAGATATAGTGAGAGCATCAGATAAATTCCTTTTGAGTATTTTTTCCAGAGCTTCTGTCGAGCAGGCTGGCTACATAAACCAGCAGGGGAGTCCAGGCGGCCCAGCCGACAGACAGCGCCAGCAGAGCGGCTTCGGGCTGCAGTAGCTCAACCGCTCCCAACCGGGCGCCGGCGTAATAGGCCGCCGGCCCGGCAATGGCACCCAGTGCGCCCGCCAGCAGATAACGATGCTTCAACCAGCCCAGCGAATGGTTGATCGTGGTGGCAAACAGAGCCCACAGCAGAATGATCCAGTGAGGGGCAAGATAGGCAGACCACATACCGCTGTTGAAGCTCAGCCAGCCCTGCATTAGCAACCAGCTGTCCCAGAGGGTACCGAGTACCACAGCAAACAGGATTAATAAAATTTCGCTGAGAAGGTTGCGACTGACAAACATGTGACTGATCAGGATCAGTAACATGGTCAGGCTGCCATACAGCGACAGGTTCCAGGCTGCCCCCAGCACGCCGGAGAACCAGCCAAGCTGGAACAATACAAAATTTATCAGGGCGTAGGGCATAATCTTAGTGCTGCTTGAACAGGTAGTGACTGACCCACCACTGCTGGCCATCGTCATAGCCGAACAACTCCGCGCAAGCCATGAAGAACATGCGCCAGCGCATCCACCATTGCTGCACATCCTGCTCGCCATAGATGTCGGCGAATATCCTTTTCATGGCATCTTTGTTACTGTCCATGCGCTCAAGCCAGGCGTTGGCCGTTTTTTCATAATGACGTCCATCCCAGCGCCAGCGGTCCTGCAGAACCAGGTGTTGTTGAAAATAAAGCGGCAAATCATCGCTGGGCATGATGCCCCCGCTGAAAAAGTGGCGGCTCATCCAGTCATTATCTGATTTATCTTCAAACGCATAGGGCACACTGCGGTGTACGAAAATATGCATGAAAAACAGGCCATCCGGTTTCAGCCAGTGGCTGATGCGTTCGAATAGTAAAGAATAATTGCGCATATGTTCGAACATTTCGACAGAAACGACACGATCAAATTGTTGATCGATCTGAAATTCGTTCATGTCCGCAGTAATGACCTGTATGTTATTCAAACCGCGTTCTGCCGCGCGCTGCAAAATAAAATCCCGTTGCGAGCTGGAATTCGACACAGCAGTGATCCGGCTTTGCGGATAATGCCCCGCCATCCACAGTGTCAGGGAACCCCAGCCGCAACCCAGTTCGAGTATCTGCTGGTGATTATCCAGACGTGCGTGTTCACAGGATTGCTCGAGAGCCGCTAACTCGGCTTCATTCAGCGTCTCTGTTCCTTCGGGCCAGTAACAGCAACTGTATTTAAGATGTTCGCCCAGGGAACGGGTATAGAAACTGGCCGGCACCTCATAATGCTGCTCATTGGCTTTGTGTGCGAGCGGGGCGACTTCGGCTTGCTGCATTCGTTCGAGAAAAGCCATCAGTGTGCGCGTGTGACTCTCACAATCATCGGCCTCTATCTCCTGCAGACGTTCACGCAACAACCGTCGGATACCGTGGCGGATCAGGCGATCCGGTATGTAACCCTGTTCGGTCAGTTCGAGTGCGAGATTTTCGGCCTGGGACATAGGAATACTCCTGTCAGATAAGGGTTGCTCAGAGGTTGGGAAAATATCGGGATAGTTTGTGCATACCCGCGCCCAGATCTTCACCGAGCGAAATTGCCTGGCTTTGTTCGATGGCGGCGCTGTGCCGGGTCGCGATCGGGCCTCCGATGAACACCGGGATCTCGCTGCACTGTTGAGTAAGGGCGCTCAGCTCTTGCCGGAGCTGGCTGTCACCGCTATCCACCGAGCCGGACAGAATAATGCCCTGACTCTTCGATTGCCCGGCAACCTGGGGTAATTCCGAAAGCGGCATGTTGGCGCCGAGCATAATCAGCTGATAGCCGCGCGCGTGCAGTGACAGCGCCAGCAATAACAGACCAAATTCGTGCTGTTCGTCAGGCATACAGGCAATTACCAGTCGGGGGCCATTGTTCTGGCGGTTACGTTGATGAAAGCGGGCGCCCAGTTTGTTGCGCATGAAGACACTGAAAAAATGCTCTTCGGCAATGCCGCAATTGCTCGACTCCCAGCGATCACCGAATTCGCGCAACAGGGGTAACAGCAACTGGCGGGTGACCACCTCGACCGGGTAAAGCCCCATGGCCTCGTTATAGATGTCTTCCAGAACAGCCTCGTTGAATTGACTGGTAGCCAGTAGCATCTGGGAGATATACCGCTGCCAGGGCTCATTGCCTGGCTGGGACGAGACACGCTCCGGGGTCTGCATAACGCGGGCGACCTGGCTGATCGCAATCCCTTCATCCAGCATCTGACAGATGCTGCGGATCTGGTTGACGTCCTCGTCCGAATAGAGACGGTGTCCGCTGGGCGTGCGCCGGGGATTGAGCAGGCCGTATCGCCGTTCCCAGGCGCGCAGGGTCACACTGTTGACACCGGTCAGCGCCGAGACGGTGCTGATAGCATAGCGGTCCGGCGAGGCGTCATCCGTGGGGCTGGAAAATTGGCTCATCTTGACCTCGACAAAAGTTATACAAAACATATACAATGTTTTGCGCGTTGTCAATGAAATCGAACTGAACTATGCTAAATAACTGTAAAAAATGGATTTGGTGTGTTATTTGTTATTGGAGTGTTGTACATAAACTTATACAAGAGGTGTGCAAATGGACGCTGATTTACTTTCCCGGCTGGTTCTGTACAGCAATGATTCGGAGCTGGTGGAGTCGATACGCAAGGTGGCCGAAACCGGCGATATTGATGCCCAGTACGCCCTGGGCCTGATTTATGCGGAAGGGCGGGGCATTGAGCCCGATCTGGTGGCCGCCTATCGCTGGCTGTCCCGGGCTCTGGAGGCCGGCGACAAAGATGCCGGCGATTTACGTCATATCGTATTGCAGCAGATGAACCCCCTTCAGATTGCCGAGGCGGAGCGTGAGCAAAGCGGAGTGTGCTGGCAATGAAAGCCTGGCTCAGCTTGTTACTGTTGCCGGGGCTGGTGTTGTCCTTGCCGGTGATTGCCAGCGAGTGTCCGGCCTCGCTGGATTTCAGCCTGCGCACCTTGAATGAACAACAAACCGTCAACCTCTGCGAGCGCTACCGCCACAAGGTAGTGCTGATTGTGAACACTGCCAGCAAATGTGCCTTTACACCCCAGTATGAAGGGCTGGAAGCGCTCTATGCGCGTTATCGTTCGCAGGGACTGGTGGTGCTGGGGTTCCCTTCCAATGATTTTGCTCATCAGGAGCCGGGCAGTGAGGCCGAGATACGCCGCTTCTGTCGTCTGACTTACGGTGTGGAGTTTCCCATGTTTGCCAAGACCCGGGTGCGTGAGCCCCATGCAGATCCCCTCTATGCCTGGCTGGGACGGACTGCCGGGGAGTTCCCGCAATGGAATTTTCATAAATACCTGCTGGATCGCCAGGGACGACTGGTGGGCAGTTACCCGGCTCAGGTGCGCCCTGATGCGCCGGCTCTCACCCAACGTATCGAGGCCCTGCTGCAGAAATAATCTCGTCAACCCGGGCCAGCCTCCCTGTCACAGGCAGTCCTCAGGGGCATTCGTGATTTTTGGATTTGATTTTACTTGACTCGCACCGTGCGCAATAACCATGTAAAATGGTTGTTTGCCCCGCGACCGGGGTTGAAGTCCGGGACCCAACGGGCCGATACCCATATCGGGCCGCGTATAGTCACTGCAGCCGTATGCCTCATTGAACAGGGTGGATTCAGCTTTAAACTGACATGCAAAGCCCACATATTTCCAGATTGGCGCTTATTTGAGGCTGCGTTCCGGTTAAAAACCAAGTAAAATACTCAACAAATAACCTTACAAGATAAGGCGTTGAAATTTCATGAGCAGGCCAGTATAAAACCAAGTAAATTACTCGGAAATAGTCCGGAGGTTAACCAGGATGACGGCAACACCCGATACAGTGGATGAACTCATCAAGCGTGGCTACGAACACGGCTTTATCACCGAGATCGAGTCGGATACGTTTCCGCCGGGTCTCAGCGAAGACGTCATCCGTGCCCTGTCGGCCAAAAAAAATGAGCCCCAGTGGATGCTGGAATGGCGCCTCAAGGCCTATCAGCACTGGCTGACTCTGGAGCAGCCCAGCTGGGCCCATCTGGATTATCCGCCGATCGATTATCAGTCCATTTCTTATTATTCCGCGCCGAAAAAAGCGGGCGAGGGCCCCCAGAGTCTGGACGAGGTGGACCCGGAGCTGATCGAAACCTATAACAAGCTCGGTATCCCGCTGGAAGAGCAGATGGCCCTGGCCGGGGTGGCCGTCGATGCCGTTTTTGACAGTGTCTCGGTCGCTACTACCTTTCGGGAAAAACTCTCCGAGGCCGGCGTCATTTTCTGCTCCATGTCCGAAGCCGTTCACGACTATCCGGAGCTGATTCAGCAGTACCTGGGTACCGTGGTACCGTATACGGATAACTTTTTTGCCTGCATGAATGCGGCGGTTTTCTCCGACGGCACCTTTGTGTATATCCCGAAGGGCGTGCGTTGTCCGATGGAGCTGTCCACCTATTTCCGGATCAACGAAGCCAACACCGGCCAGTTCGAACGCACCCTGATCGTGGCAGAGGAGGCCAGCTACGTCAGTTACCTGGAAGGCTGCACCGCCCCGATGCGCGATGAGAACCAGCTGCATGCTGCGGTGGTCGAGCTGATTGCGCTGGATGATGCCAAGATAAAATACTCCACAGTACAGAACTGGTATCCGGGAGATGCGCAGGGCAAGGGGGGGATTTATAACTTTGTGACCAAGCGCGGCGACTGCCGTGGCAAACGCTCGCATATCTCCTGGACACAGGTGGAAACCGGCTCTGCCATTACCTGGAAATATCCCAGCTGTATTTTGCGTGGTGACGAGTCCACGGGTGAGTTTTACTCGGTGGCCGTGGCCAGGGGGCGGCAACAGGCCGATACCGGTACCAAGATGATTCACATGGGGCGCGATACCAAAAGCACGATCGTCTCCAAGGGTATCTCGGCCGGTCAGGGTCAAAATGCCTATCGTGGTCTGGTGAGGATGACGCCCAAGGCGGAAAACGCGCGCAATCATACCCAGTGTGACTCGCTGTTGATCGGTGACACCTGCGGGGCGCACACCTATCCATATATCGAGGTACGCAATCCGACCGCCAAGATGGAACACGAGGCGACCACGTCCAAGATCAGCGAGGATCAGTTGTTCTATTGCCGTCAGCGTGGCCTGTCCGAGGAAGATGCCGTGTCGATGATCGTCAATGGTTTCTGCAAGGAAGTTTTCAATGAATTACCCATGGAGTTTGCCGTCGAAGCGCAAAAACTCCTCAACGTCACCCTCGAAGGGGCTGTCGGTTAACCCAATCAAGTTCTGGAGGATAACGAAATGTTGTCGATCAAAAATCTGCACGTCAATGTCGATGGCAAGCCCATTTTGAAAGGGCTGAACCTGGATATCGGCACCGGTGAAGTTCACGCTATCATGGGACCGAACGGTTCCGGTAAAAGCACGCTGGCCTATGTGCTGTCCGGCCGCGACGGTTATGAGGTGACCGAAGGCCAGATAATCTATGAGGGCGAAGACCTGCTGGAACTGGAGCCCGAAGAACGGGCCCATAAAGGCGTGTTCCTGGCCATGCAGTATCCGGTGGAACTGCCCGGCGTGAATAACATGGTTTTTCTTAAAGAGTCCCTGAACGCCATCCGTCGTGCACGCGGCGAAGACGAACTCGATTCAGTCAAGTTCATGCAGCTGATCAAGGAAAAAGCCAGGATGGTCAAGCTGAATGAGAAACTGCTCAAGCGCAGCGTCAATGTGGGTTTCTCCGGCGGTGAGAAAAAGCGTAATGAGATTTTGCAAATGGCCATGCTGGAACCGAAGCTGGCCCTGCTGGATGAAACCGATTCCGGTCTGGATATTGATGCGCTGCGTATTGTCGCCGAAGGCGTCAACGGGCTGCGCAGTCCGGAACGTTCTGTGGTGCTGGTAACTCACTATCAACGTCTGCTCGATTATATTCAACCGGATCATGTGCATGTACTGGCATATGGCAAGATTGTTCGTTCCGGTGGCAAGGAGCTGGCTCACGAACTGGAAGAGAAAGGATACAGCTGGGTTGAGGAGGGCGCGGCGGCATGAGTGCAGCCAATGAAAAATCCCGTCAATGGTTTGAAAACCTGGTCAACTCCGGCCAGATGGCGCTGGCAACTGACAAGCTGAAGTGGCTGGATGACGCCCGGCAGCAGGCCCGTCAGGCCATAAATACCCTGCCAGTGCCCTATCGCAAGCAGGAAGAGTGGCGTTATACCAGTATCGATGGGCTGCTCAGGCAGGAATTCCAGCCAGTGAATGAACAGTTTACCGCATTGCAGGCGGTTGATCTGGAAGACTGGTTACTGCCGGATATGGATTCGTATCGGCTGGTGTTTGCCAACGGTCGCTGTGTCCCGCATTTGTCGAACACTGAAGAGTTACCCGATGGTGTGCGTATTGGCAGCCTGCGTGCGGCGTTAACCACGGATCCGGAACTGCTGGCGACCTGGTTCGGTCAGACAGCCAATCATCAGCAGCATATGTTTACCGCGCTGAATACTGCATTGATCAACGATGGAGTTTTCGTGCATGTAGAGCCTGGCGTCAAGGTCGACAAGCCGATCGAGGTGCTTTACCTGAGTCTGGCCCTGGAAGACGCCGTTATCGCTCACCCGCGTAACCTGGTAGTGATGGAGGCCGGCAGTCAGGCGACACTGGTCGAGCGTTTTGTCAGTACCGGTGATTCGGTATATTTTAACAATGTGCTGAATGAAATTATTCTGAACGAATCCGCTTCCCTGACACACCACCGGGTCCAGGATGAAAGCCCACGGGGCTATCATCTGAGCAGTCTGTTCCTTTCGCAACAGAAAAAGAGCAAGTATCGTGGTACGGCTATGGCGCTGGGTGGTGCCTGGGCGCGGACCGATTACAGAGTCCGTTTCCAGGATGAAGAGGCTGTTTGTATACTGAATGGTCTGTATCTGGCCGGCGAGAAACAGCTGACCGATTTTCATCTGGATATCGATCACGCCAAACCCCATTGCGCCAGTGAGGAGAACTTCCGCGGCATTTTGTATGGCAAGGGCCGTGCCGTGTTCGATGGCAAGATTGTGGTGGCCAAAGATGCACAGAAAAGCGATGCGCACCTGCACAATTCCAATCTGATGCTGACCCGCAGTGCCGAGGTCGATACCAAGCCGCAACTGGAAATCTACGCCGATGACGTTAAATGCAGCCATGGTACCACCGTGGGCCAGCTGGATGCGGAACAGGTGTATTACCTGCGCTCCCGGGGTATTGAGACTGCCACAGCGAAGAAGATGCTGTGTCTCGGGTTCGCTGACGAGATTATCAATACTATTGAAATCGAGCCGCTGCGCCAGCATGTTCATGAGAGACTGCACATTACGCTGGACCAGGTCGTAACCGAACAGTTGCAAACCGAAGAGGTAGCACCATGAGCGCCAGACATGTTGTATTCCAGCCCCAGGCTGACTCTAATGATGGTGGCGATGCGCCTGTTGTTAACAGTGACGCGCCGCTGGAAGAACGCATCATCGAGGCACTGAAAACAATCTATGATCCGGAAATTCCGCTGAACATCTACGAGCTTGGTCTGATCTATAATGTGAATGTGGATCAGGACAACAAGGTCTTTGTCACCATGACCCTGACCACACCGGGTTGTCCGGTGGCCGGATCCATGCCGGGCCAGGTGGAACGCACGGTCAAAAGTGTTGAAGGTGTCAGCGATGCTGAAGTCGAGCTGGTCTGGGATCCGCCGTGGACCATCGATCGCATGAGCGACGAAGCACGCTTGACACTGGGCATGTTGTAAGCAGGAGGAATCTGTATGGCTATTGAACTAACCGAAAGCGCCGCCAAACACGTTGAGTCCATGCTGGGCAAACGCGGTAACGGTATTGGCCTGCGTCTGGGTACCCGTAAATCCGGTTGCACGGGCTTTGCCTATGTCGTCGATTACGCCGATGAAGTAACGGATGATGACGTGGTTTTCGAAAGCTATGGGGTCAAAGTCGTGGTGGACAGGAAAAGCCTGGCCAATATCGACGGAACCGAAGTGGATTACATGAAAACCAACGCGATCAATGAAGGTTTTGAGTTTCGCAATCCGAACATCAAGGATATGTGCGGTTGTGGCGAATCCTTCAGCGTTTGACAGAACTTACCGGCAGGAGCTTGCATGACATCGCTGGACGATATCGTCGATACCTTTGAATTACTGGGTGACTGGGATCAACGCTATCAATATCTGACCGAGCTGGGCGAAAAACTGCCGCCCTTGCCGGAAGAAGCCCGTATCGAGGACAACAAGGTCAAAGGTTGCATGAGCCAGGTCTGGGTGCATGCCTATCCCAACCCCGACGATCCTCACCTGGTTCGTTTTCATGGTGACTGCGATACCAGTATTATCAAGGGCGTACTGGCACTGTTGATTCAACTGGTCGAGGACCGCACGGTGGACCAGATTCAGGAACTCGACGTTGATGAGTTTTTTGAAAGGCTCAAACTTGATGAACACCTTTCACCCAATCGCCACGTCGGAGTCTATGCGATTGTCGATCTGATGAAACAGCAGGCCCGCGAGCTCAAAGCCAGCCAGCCGGTTTCTGCCTGAACAACCCATACAGATGTCGAAATATCACCACTGAACACAGGGCACTGTGAAAGCCCTGAAACTGGTATGACTTTCGCCGGTAGATCAGTTTTTCGATGGCTTTGGTGTTTTGCGTGCTTTCAATGCTTCAATGGTTCTTCCTGTCGCTCCCGCGGTACTTCCCGGTCTGATGATGAGCAGCCGACAGCCACAAAAAAGCCGGGCACTGCCCGGCTTTTTATGGTCGTGAACGGCCGTCTTATTCGTGCTCATGGCCGCCCGGACCGTGGACGTGGCCGTGGTCCAGCTCTTCCTGGGTGGCATCACGGACCTCGGTGATGGTCACATCGAAATGCAGGGTCTGGCCCGCCAGCGGATGATTTCCGTCGATGACGACGCCGTCATCCTTGATCTCCATGACCGTGATGGTCAGCGGCTGGCCTTCGGGGGTCATGGCCTGGTACTGGGCGCCAACCTGAACTTCGGTACCTTCGAACATGTCGTTGGGGACAGTCTGAATCATGCTGTCGTCACGCTGGCCATAGGCTTCTTCCGGCTGCACGCTGACATTGACGGACTCGCCCTGATTTTTGCCTGCCAGGGCGTTTTCCAGGCCGGGGATAATATTGCTGGCACCTTGCAGATAGGCCAGTCCCGGGCCTCCCTGGGATGAATCCAGAACGTTGCCGGCGTCGTCTTTCAGAGTGTAGTCGATGGTGACGACCTTGTTTTCGGAGATTTGCATAGATATTCCTTGGTATTCCGTTGATTGCTTGGTAGGTGCTATCGTTCAAACACTGGCAGGGCGTCAGGAGCCTCTGTGGCGCGGGAATGAAAGAAGACCGATTGCGTAAATAATATGCGATCCTAGCACAGGATAATCCGGATTTCAGGGGGGGCGGAGAGGCCGTGTCTGACAATGTTCGTGAACGGTGCGGGCTCTTTGCCTGAATGCACCGGAATATGGCGTCGCCACGGGCTATCAGCCCGGATTCAGCCCGTCACAGAGCCGGTATGAATATTGGATGGTATTATTAAAAAATCCCGGATACAGATAAACAGCCTGTCATTAAAACGTGTTATACAGGCAGTCTGAATTCACACTAACAGCCTGTAGATTCGGAAATATCAACATGCCAATCAGGACAATCAGCACACAACCCTACACGGATCAAAAACCCGGCACATCAGGATTGCGCAAGCGGGTCACTCAGTTTCAGCAGCCCCACTATCTGGAAAATTTCGTCCAGGCTATTTTTGACAGCCTGGAACCAGAGCGGCGCAACACGCTGTTAGTGGGGGGCGACGGGCGGTATTTCAATCCTGAGGCAATTCAGACGATTTTGCGCCTGGCGGTCGGGAACGGCTTTCACCGGATACTGGTGGGTCAGCACGGCTATTTATCGACCCCGGCCGCCTCATTATTGATTCGCCGCTATCAGCTCGACGGCGGGATTATCCTTTCGGCCAGTCATAATCCAGGCGGGCCGGACGGGGACTTTGGCGTCAAGTTCAACACGCACAGTGGCGGACCGGCATCGGAGAAGGTGACCAGCCGGATTCATCAGCTGGCCTCATCTCTGACACAATACCGGATTGCCGAGATGGAACCCTTGCCATTACAGGCGTGTGAGAGCTGGCAAGTGGAGGAGAGCCAGATTGAAATTATCGATTCGGTGCAGGATTATTCCGATTTAATGCAAGAGTTGTTCGATTTCGAATTGATTCGCGAGCGCTTTGCCGGCGGGCAATTACGTATCGTCTATGATGCTATGCATGCTATTACCGGTCCTTACGCCCGGGAGATATTTGTTAACCGCCTGGGCGCCGCACAGGAGTGCCTGTTGAACGCTGAACCGAAGCCTGATTTTGGTAATGCACATCCGGATCCTAACCTCGCACACACCAGTGGCTTGCAGGCGGTTATGAACCAGTCGAGCGGTGCACCGGATCTGGGTGCGGCTTCCGATGGTGACGGCGATCGCAATATGATACTCGGCCAGGAATTTTTTGTGACGCCCAGCGATAGTCTGGCAGTACTGGCGGCGAACGCACAACAGGTGCCTGGTTATCGTGACGGGATCGTCGGTGTGGCCCGCTCCATGCCTACCAGTCGGGCGGTGGATCGGGTCGCGGCGCAACTGGACGTAGCCTGTTATGAGACGCCCACCGGCTGGAAGTTTTTTGGCAACTTGCTGGATGACGGACGTATTACTTTTTGCGGGGAAGAGAGCTTCGGCACGGGCTCTGCGCATATACGTGAGAAAGACGGGCTGTGGGCAGTCTTGTTCTGGTTGAACCTGCTGGCCGTGAGATCCGAATCCGTGGCGGAGATTATTATGGCCCACTGGCGAGAATTTGGTCGTGACTATTATACCCGGCACGACTATGAAAATATCGATAGCCAGATCGCCGAACAACTGGTCGCGAATTTACGGACGCAACTGACTTCATTACCAGGCCGGAGTATTGATGGCTTTGTGATCACGGCTGCAGACGATTTCTGTTATAAAGATCCGGTAGACGGAAGTCTCAGCGAGCACCAGGGTATTCGCATAATTTTTGGTCAGCAGGCCCGGATCGTGGTTCGATTGTCGGGTACAGGAACAGAAGGGGCTACCCTGCGGTTATATATTGAACAATACGAACCTCCCGAGGGCGAGTTGTTCGAAGCAACCGGGCAGTTCCTGAAGCCGTTACTGGCAGTCAGTGAAAATCTGTTGCCGATTTGCCATAAGACCGGTCGTGTCGGGCCGGATGTCATAACCTGATATTCTAAATTTGATCGATGAGCCACCTTTAAGAAAAAGGTAAGGGAATCCTATGAGCGAAACAACATTCCAGCTGGAAGTTCGACCCAACATCCCCGAAAAGTTGCAGGGTCTGGAAGCACTGGCCAATGACCTGCTGTACAGCTGGGACCGTGATGTACGCGGTTTATTTTTCCGGCTGGATGATGAATTGTGGGAAAACTGCAACCACAATCCCAAGGTGTTTTTGCGCCGCATAGCCCAGGTAAAACTGGATGATGCCGAGAATGATCATCTGTTCATGGAAGAATATTCGCGGGTCATGTCGGCATTTCAGACTTATCATGAAAAGGAAATCAATTCGAATATCACCGAGTTTCTCGATCCCCGGCAGGATCTGATTGCTTATTTTTGCGCAGAGTTTGGCCTGCACGAAAGTTTTCCTATTTATTCGGGCGGTCTGGGGATTCTGGCCGGCGATCATTGCAAGGCGGCCAGTGATCTGGGTGTTCCCTTCGTCGGTGTTGGTTTACTGTACCGGCAAGGTTACTTTACCCAGTTTATCGATGGCAACGGCAACCAGCTTTCGCAATATACTCCTACTAACTTCGATGAGTTGGTTGTGGAGCCAGCCCGCGACGCAAAAGGTCAGGCGTTTTATGTTCAGGTTGAGCTCGAAGAGCGTCCGGTCAACCTCAAGGTCTGGGAAGCCCGCGCCGGGCATATACGCCTGTTTCTGCTGGACAGCGACCTGGAAGAGAATACTACTGAAGACCGCAGCATAACCTTTCAACTGTATGGGGGTGACAGTACCACCCGGATTCAGCAGGAAATCGTACTGGGGATCGGTGGAGTGCGAGCCTTGCGGGCAATGGGTATCACACCCACGGTCTGGCATATCAATGAAGGACATGCGGCATTCCAGATACCGGAGCGTTGCCGTGAATACGTGGAACAGGGTGTTGATTTCCATAGCGCCCTGGAGTTGGTTGCCGCGGGCACGGTTTTTACCACCCATACACCGGTTGCCGCGGGGCATGACATGTTTCAGCAGGAACAGATAACCCGCTATTTCAAACATTACGTCAAATCCCTGAATATTGAACCTGGGGTATTTTATGCCCTGGGGGAATCACCCAACAATCACGGCAGCTTTAACATGACCGCGCTGGCCTTACGCGGCTCTCGATATCACAATGGTGTGAGCCGGATTCATGGCTCGGAAGCCTCTGCCATGGAAGGCTATGTCTGGCCCCAGATTCCCCATATAGAGAACCCGATCTCCTATGTTACTAACGGGGTTCATGTGCAGACCTTCCTGGCCAGGGAATGGGTGAATCTGTTTGATATGCGTTTTCGTGAATGGCGCAGCGAGCTGAATAAACCTGAATACTGGGAATGTATCGACTCGATACCCGATCATCGTTACTGGAGCTTGCGCCAGGAGCTCAAGGCGCAAATGCTCGAAGATGTCCACAAACGGACCCGGCGCCGCTTTCAACGCGCCGGCTTCAGCGAAGCCCAGCTCAAACGACTGACCAGCCATACCAGTGAGCCGGAAAAGAATGTTCTGGTACTGGGTTTTGCCCGTCGTTTCGCTACCTACAAGCGTGCAACGTTATTGTTCTCTGATCTGCCGCGCCTTGCCCGATTGCTCAATAACCCCAAAAGGCCAGTGCTGATGGTATTTGCCGGCAAAGCCCATCCACGCGATATACCCGGACAGGAACTGATTCGCAGGATTCATGAGTATTCCCTGAGGCCGGAGTTTATTGGCAAGATTATCATGCTTGAAGGCTATGATATGACCATGGCGCGTAAACTGGTCACCGGTGTGGATGTCTGGTTGAATACCCCCGAATATCCGCTGGAAGCCAGTGGGACTTCCGGGCAGAAAGCCGCCATCAACGGCGTCATTAACCTGAGTGTCCTCGATGGCTGGTGGGGTGAAGGTTACAATGGGGAGAATGGCTGGGCAATTCATCCGCACGCCCGGCATGAGGATCCCGAACTGCGCGACCAGGAAGAAGCGGCCGATTTACTGGATATTCTGGAAAACGAAATCATCCCCCTTTATTACGACTACGGGAGCCAGGGCTATTCCTCCGGTTGGGTCAAACTGTCCAAGGCCTCCATGAAAAGCTGTCTGCCGCGCTTCAACTCGCAACGGATGGTGCTCGATTATGTCAAAGATTTCTATGCCCCGGCCCGTGCCCATTATCTGCGGCTGTCCGCGAGCGATTGCGCTCCGGCTAAATCTCTGGCCGAATGGAAAACGAAAATCCGGCATAACTGGAAACATGTAAACATCCGTCGGGTCGATCAGGTTCGACAGCAGATACAGAATGGAGAATCGCTGCCAATTGTAATTCAGGCGCATCTTAATGGCCTGTCTGCGGAAGATGTTATTGTCGAATGTGTCGTAGGCTGCCGGGATGATAATGGTAAATTTACCACACACGAACAATACAAGTTTACCCATACCGGGAGGGAGGGAGAGGATTATGTCTTTGAACTGCAGCTCGAACCAGAAAATCCGGGCCTGAATCACTACAAGCTGCGGATCTACCCCTGGCATGAACTGCTGGGGCATCCGTTTGAAATGGGCTTCATGATCTGGATCTGAGAAGCTTAACGCAGAGACGCAAAGAGAGTAATAATTTTGAGTTCTAAATGTTGAATTTTGAATGAGTTCCGATTGTGAAACTCAAAATTTAAAATTCAATATTCAAAATTATTACTCTCTTTGCGTCTTTGCGATATTTTACTTTTATCAATTTATAGCCGCCCGTACAGATGTAACAGGTGACGGAGTTTTTGGATGAGTTCGTCCGGTACCTGTGGCCAGTCAAAGCGCCATTGCCAGTTGCCTTCTATTGTTCCAGGCGTGTTCATGCGATATTCGCTACCGAGGGCCAGTAGATCCTGCATCGGAATTACTGCCAGACAACTGACCGAGGCCAGGGCGCAGCGGATCAACGGCCAGGGCATTTCCCGGTCCGTCTTCAGACCCAGGTAATCCCGAATATAATTTTGTGTTTCAGTCGGAAGTTGCTGATACCAGCCCAGACTGGTGTCGTTGTCGTGTGTGCCGGTATAGACCAGTGAATGAAACTCATGCTGATGCGGAAGATAGCTATTGTTGGGATCGCCATCGAAGGCAAATTGCAGAATCTTCATTCCCGGCAGGTCAAACGTTTCCCGTAACACATGGACCTCTTCGGTAATCATGCCGAGGTCTTCAGCTACCAGGGGAAGATTGGGGAATGCTGTATGCAAGGCGGCAAGTAGTTTCGCGCCGGGCGCATTGATCCAGTGGCCCTTGATCGCCGTTTCCTCTTTGGCGGGGATCGACCAGTAGGCCTGCAGACCGCGAAAGTGATCTATGCGTACAATATCAAATAATTGCAGTTGGGTTTGCAGGCGTCGTTGCCACCATTGAAAGTGATCCTGCTCCATAATATCCCAGCGGTAGAGCGGATTACCCCAGCGTTGGCCGGTTTCCGAAAAATAGTCCGGTGGTACGCCGGCCACTTGCTGTGGATGACCTTGACTGTCTAGCGTAAACAGTTCGCGCTGGGCCCACACATCGGCGCTGTCATAAGAGACATAGATAGGCATATCGCCAAAAAGTAACACCTTATTATCTGCGGCATAGGCTTTCAGATCCTGCCATTGCTGAAAAAAGATAAACTGGCAAAACTGATGGAACTCGATGCGCTCTGCCAGGTTATCCCTGGTCTGTTTCAATGTCGCGGCATCCCGATCCCGTAATGCGGCCGGCCAGTGGTGCCAGGCATCCCCGCCCTGTTGTTCACGCAAGGCCATAAACAGACTGTAATCGTCCAGCCAGTCAGACTCATCACGCTTAAACTGCTGCCAGGTCTGTAACAACCGTCGGTCTTTCTTCTTACTGAACTGTTTCCAGGCCCGTTCCAGCTGTTGTTGATGAGTCTGAAAATCCATCACTTCCGGGCAATTCGACAGCATATGACGATCCCGCAGCCAGTCCAGGCTGATTAATTTCGGGTCGCCGGCGTGGGCCGAGAGTGCCAGATAAGGTGAACTATCCTGATGGGTGGGGCCCAGAGGCAGCATTTGCCATACGCCGATACCGCACTGTTGCAGCCATTCGATAAAGCGATAGGCATCATGGCAAATTTGCCCACGAGGCAGGGGACCGGGGAGCGAGGTGGGGTGTAACAGGACACCGCCGCGCCGCTGCCGGTACAACGGATGCATTCAGTGGCTTTCCTGTCCGCGGCGCATGGTGCCGCCGGTAGCAGGCTGGCCACCCCCCTGGGAAATCGGCTCGGCCAGTACATCCGGCGGTTCCAGACCCAGTTGAA
The DNA here is from genome assembly GCF_046483665.1 of Thiohalophilus sp. GTDB lineage: Bacteria > Pseudomonadota > Gammaproteobacteria > UBA6429 > Thiohalophilaceae > Thiohalophilus. The sequence continues at coordinate 24,101 of NZ_JAWOCR010000017.1, forward strand.
TGTACAGATTGGATAACTGCTGACGATAGAGTTGATCGAAATCGCGCACCGATTCGGCGGGATTGTAATCGCCGAACCACCAGAACCAGTCAGAGCCTTCACAAATGGCCAGCTGGGTGAGAATCGCCTCGCGCTGCCCGGCACTGAATGTGCGTGACGCCAGTTGTTGATCACAAGTGCGTTTGGCTTCCACCAGCAGATCCCAGGCGCGGTTTTTGCCGGGATCGCCGATCCAGGTGGAAAAAGTTCCATATACCCAGCTGCCGGCGACGATCCGCTCCAGGCTTATCGGCTCGGGCTGATCCGCCAGATAGTCGCTGTAGGTTGTCAGGTTGAGACCGGGATGATCCGCCAGGCCGGCATACAGCGCCTGTAAAAAGTAATATCCATTCTCCGGATAAAATTCCCAGGCATTTTCACCATCCAGAATGATGGAAACAATCGGGTTGGACTGTTCCTGACAGGCTTCAGCGATATTTTCCAGGTGGTGAAGCAGATTGGCCACCGCGTCATCGGCGTGCCAGGTGGCGTAATCAAAGCCTATCAGGTCCGACAATCCGTCATCACGGAAGAAGCAGCAGGCTGACGTGTCCGTGTAACGGTAGTTAGTATGAAGGCAGGGGCTGTCGGCGTGTCCGGGATTAAGACTGTTGCGCAGAACCGTATCCCCACTGGCCAGCCAGGTAAATCCATGCTCGCTCAGCAGACGGATTGTCGCCTCGCTGATACTGCCTTCCGAGGGCCAGCAACCGGCGGGACGAAAGCCGAAGTATTGTTCAAACACGGCCAGCCCTTTTTCGATATGCCAGGCGACCCGTTCTTTCCCTCCGGGGTAGTGATCTGCTGCGGGCAGGCGGACCTCGGGCATAGCTTCCCGTGCCGAGTGAATATCGAGTAACAATGGCATGATGGGATGCGCATAAGGTGTGACCGACAACTCAATGCGCCCCTGTTCGGCAAGCATGCGATAGCGGCCAATCACGTTGCTACATAAATCGCCGATCAGGCGCAGCAGGACATGGCGATCATGCTGATTGAAATTAATGCCCTTCTCGATTAATGCCTGAACCTGGCGATTTTCGCGGCGCACGGTTTCGCCTAGCCAGGCCAGGTGGAACCAGGTCAACAGATCGGTTAAAAAGCGATCGTGCAGATAGATAATGGCATCGGGATGCTCATCCAGCCATGCAGCAAATTCGGCCAGTCGTTGATAGTTGGGATAGCGTTGAATCAGGCGGCTTTCGTTGGCCCGCAGGCACTGTTTGATCAGGGCCAGCCGCTGCTTGGGTTCGCCGGGCATTACCGGCCGGGCCAGGGCGTCGAGCAGATTATCGTGAATTTCTGTGCCCTGCAGGAAAAACGACTGGATCTGTTGCGCATAGTCATCGATTTGTTCCAGTAGCGTCGGGGTAAAGTTGACCACCGCCCGCGCGGCCGGGTTGGCTTCCAGGTGCGCGGCCATGTCGATGTAGTCCTTGATGGCATGCAGGTAGGTCCAGGGGAGATGATAGTCGCCGCTGCGCCGGTCCCGGTATTCGGGTTGATGCATGTGCCAGTAAAGGACTACGTTCAATGGTTTAGCGGACATGACGAATCTGTTGCCCCAGCATCTCCGGTGTCACCAGTACGACTCCTTTGGGTGATATGTAAAAGCGTTTGGCATCTTCCTGGGCATCAACACCAATTCTGGTATCGTCAGGGATTTCACAACCTTTTTCTATAATAGCGTGACGGATAACACAGTTCTGGCCGATATTAACCTCAGGCAGGATTAACGAATCTTCCACCAGCGAATAGGATTCGACACAGACACTGGAAAATAGCAGTGAGTGGCGTACGGTGGCACCGGAGATGATACACCCTCCCGAGACCATGGAATCGATCGCTTCGCCGCGTCGCTCATCCTCATCAAAGATGAATTTGGCCGGTGGCAACTGTTCCTGGTAGGTCCAGATGGGCCAGTCCAGATCATACAGATTCAGCTCCGGGGTGATACCGATCAGCTCCATGTTGGCTTCCCAGAAGGCATCGACCGTGCCCACATCCCGCCAGTAGCCATTATTGCCCTTGACAGGGTCCTGGAAAGTATAGGCATAGGTGCGATACTTTTCGAGCAGGGCGGGGATCACATCCTTGCCAAAATCGTGACTGGAGTGATTATTCTCGGCGTCTTCCATCAGACGCTCGATCAGAAATTCCTTGTTAAAGACATAGATGCCCATGGAGCAGAGTGACATGGTCGGGTCTTCGGGGAGAGTAGGAGGGTGTTCCGGTTTTTCCACAAACCGGCGGATACGATGTTCCTGGTCGATGTCCATGACGCCGAACGACGAGGCCTCCTCCACCGGAACCGGGATACAGCCGACGGTGATGTCCGCATCCTGTTCCACATGAAAGGCGAGCATGGCACCGTAATCCATTTTATAGACATGATCCCCGGCCAGCACCAGCACATATTCAGGGTCATGGTTGCGGATGATGTCGATATTCTGATAAATGGCATCAGCAGTGCCGGCATACCAGGAGGTTTCGATGCGCTGTTGGGCGGGCAATAATTCAACAAATTCGCCGAATTCCCCGCGTAACATCCCCCAGCCTTGCTGGATATGGACAATCAGGGAGTGAGCCTTGTACTGGGTCAGTACACCGATTCGTCGGATGCCCGAATTGATACAGTTGGAGAGGGGGAAATCGATAATCCGGAACTTGCCACCGAAGGGAACAGCCGGTTTGGCACGCCACAGGGTCAGCTGCTTGAGCCGGCTGCCGCGTCCACCGGCCATGATCAGCGCCAGGGTGTCTCGGGTCAGTCGGCTGACAAAACGGGGCGACCGGGGATGACTCATAGGGGCTTCCTTATTCGATAATTGAGGACTTTAATCCATTTTCCTGGGTCAGGCAGGACAATATGTACAATTTATGCGCCAGCATCGATAGCCGTCAATTGGAAGCGATCCGACCTGAACCGGGGAAAGCGTGTTGCACCTTTTTGTCGCACAGCAAGATACCCATGACACACTATCAAGCATAATCCTCCATCGTCTTTTTGGGAAGCACAGGAGTGACTATGTCACCGGAATAGTGAGTAAATATCTCTTTAATTACAGCATCACAGGATGACCGATGTATGACAGTCCGTTTACATCAACAATTTCGGTATGGGATTTTCCCCGTATCATGTCGCGCCTGAATCACCTATGATGTAAACAACAGTTTTGACTGTTTGTACCGCCTGCTAAACTCTGGAACTAACCTGATGACCGATACGCCACAAGCCCAACTGCTCGACAGTCATGTGCAGAATAACCCCGATCTTCAGCGCCTGTTGCAGGCCCGCCATCATGACCCGTTTGCGGTGCTGGGGCGCCATGAACAGGCCGGTGAAACATTAATCCGCGTATTGTTGCCCTATACCCGGGAGGTGACGCTGGAAGACACCGGCGAGGTATTCCTTCGGGTCGGCAATAGCGATATTTTCGAATGGCGCGGCCGGGGCGAGTCTCTGTCGGCACATTACCGCCTGCGGCGGATCGACAGTGACGGTGGGGTTCATCTGCTGTATGACGTCTATACCTTTGGCCCGACACTGTCCGACTATGACCTCAATCTGTTTTCGGCCGGTAAGCACCTGCATGTCTATCATATGCTTGGCGCCCATGCCTGCACTGTCGATGGCGTCGACGGGATTCGGTTTGCGACCTGGGCCCCCAACGCCGAGCGGGTCAGCGTAATCGGCAACTTCAATCGCTGGGATGGCCGCTGTTATCCGATGCGTGCCCGTGGCAGCAGCGGCGTATGGGAGTTGTTTATTCCAGAATTGCCCATGGGGGAACTCTACAAGTACGAGATCCGTAATCGCGATACCGGCAAGGTGGTGCAAAAATCCGACCCTTACGCCCGGCAAACCGAGTTACGACCGCGCACTGCCTCGGTCATTTTTGAAAGCGACTATACCTGGCAGGATGACGCCTGGCTGGCACAGCGTCAGTCTGCGGACTGGCTTCACCAGCCAATGAGTATCTATGAAGTGCACCTGGGTTCCTGGCAACGGGGAGAGCAAGGCGAGGTGCTGGGTTACCATGAACTTGCTCACCGGCTGGTCGAATATGTCACCCGACTCGGCTTTACCCATATCGAGCTGATGCCTGTCACCGAACATCCCTTTGATGACTCCTGGGGCTATCAGACGACGGGCTATTATGCACCCACGGCACGCCACGGCGATCCCGACGGCTTTCGCTACTTTGTCGATTACTGTCATCAACACAATATCGGCGTGCTACTGGACTGGGTGCCGGCCCACTTTCCGCGCGATGAATTCGCGCTGGCCTATTACGACGGCAGCGCCCTGTATGAACATGAAGATCCCCGGCGCGGCGCGCATCCTGACTGGGGCACCCTGATCTATAATTACGGACGCAACGAAGTACGCAATTTTTTAATCAGCAGCGCTATCTTCTGGCTGCAGGAATATCACCTTGATGGCCTGCGGGTCGACGCGGTAGCCTCGATGCTTTATCTCGACTACTCCAAGGAGCAGACTGACGAGTGGCTACCCAATATCCACGGCGGTAACGAAAACCTCGAAGCCATCAGTTTTTTGCGCGAGATGAATACGGTAACCCATCGTGAGGTACCCGGAACATTGATTATGGCCGAGGAATCAACCGCCTGGCCCCAGGTTACCCGACCCGTGGAGCTTGGTGGCCTGGGGTTTTCCATGAAATGGAATATGGGCTGGATGCATGACATTCTGGAATATTTTTCACAGGATCCGGTTCATCGGCGCTATCACCACGATAAACTGACATTTGGTTTGATCTATCTGTTTACCGAAAACTTCATACTGCCGTTCTCCCATGATGAAGTGGTGCATGGGAAATCGTCGCTACTTTACAAAATGCCAGGCGATGAATGGCAAAAGTTTGCTAATTTACGCCTGTTGTATACTTTTATGTATACCTACCCGGGAAAGAAATTGCTGTTCATGGGTTGTGAGTTCGGCCAGGGACCGGAATGGAATGCCAGGACTCAGCTTGAGTGGTATGTGCTGGAGTATCCGGTGCATCACGGTTTACAAAAAATGGTTGGCGATCTTAACCAGTTATACCGTGGTGAACCGGCATTGCATCAGTACGATTTTGATTACCAGGGATTTGAATGGATCGACTGTCACGATTCGGAGCAATCAATAATCAGCTTTCTGCGCAAAAGCGATGACCGCATTGTGGTTGTGGTATTGAACTTTACACCGGTGCCGCGCTATGACTATCGAATCGGTGTACCGCAGGCGGGGCGCTATCGCGAGATGTATAACTCCGACTCGGAATTTTATGCCGGCAGTAATGTGGGTAACCAGGGCGAATTACATACCACCGGCATTAGCTGGATGGGCCGCCCGGATTCCCTGTCACTGACCCTGCCGCCTCTGGCCGGCATTGTACTTGAGTATCTGGTTGACGAATGATTCCCCGACGTATTCTGTATTGCAGCAGCGAAGCCTATCCATTGATCAAAACCGGTGGGCTTGGTGACGTTGCCGGTAGTCTGCCGCGGGCATTGCAACAGCTCGGTCATGACGTGCGCCTGTTGCTGCCGGCCTATCGCGATCTGCTGAACAATTTGCCGCAACGACCCCGTCAGCTGGGTCAATGGCAGATTGACGGGCAACTGGTTAGTCTGGGACAGACCTTTTTACCCGGTAGCCGGGTGAAGATCTGGCTCGTGGACTGCCCGCCACTGTTCGATCGCCCCGGCAATCCCTATCATGACGCCGATGGCGAGCCCTGGCCCGATAATGCGCAACGCTTTGCCCTGTTTGACAAAGTTGCCGCTCTGATCGCGATTGACCAGCTGGATCTTGAGTGGCAGCCCGATATCGTGCATGGCAATGACTGGCAATGCGGTTTGCTCCCGGTATATATCAATGAGTACGAGAGACGCCCGGCGACGGTCTTCACCATTCATAACCTGGCCTATCAGGGATTGTTCGATCGCACCACGTTTGAACAACTGGGCCTGCCTGAATCACTCTGGCATTTTACTGCGCTGGAGTACTATAACCAGTTGTCCTTCATCAAGGGCGGGCTCGTGTATGCCGATCATCTCACTACTGTCAGCCCGAGCTATGCGCGTGAGATCCAGACAGCGGCTTTCGGCCAGGGAATGGATGGGGTGCTGGCGCACCGCGCGGCGGATCTCAGCGGTATTCTTAACGGCGTGGATATCCGCGTCTGGAACCCGGGAACAGACAAACTGATCATCAAACGCTATAACCGTCAGCATCTGAGCGACAAACAGCTCAATAAACAGTCATTGCAAGCAGAGTTCAATTTGCCGCAGGACAATGGGGTGTTGCTGATGGGGATGGTCACCCGGCTTGCGGAACAAAAAGGCATCGATCTGATCCTCGACAGTATGGCCGCTCTCTTCCGACTTCCTGTGCAGCTGATCATTCTGGGCAGCGGTGATAAACGCTATGAACAACGATTGCAGGAAGCGGTCGGGCAGTATCCACGGCAACTGGCCCTTACCCTGAGTTATGACGAGACCCTGGCGCATCGGATAGAGGCAGGCGCCGATCTGTTTTTGATGCCCTCGCGTTTTGAACCCTGTGGTCTCAATCAGATGTACAGCCAGCGTTATGGCACCTTACCGCTGGTGAGTCCGGTCGGTGGGCTGGCCGATACGGTTGACGATACTCGTTTCGATGTCACAGGTGAGGCATTGCAGGAGAGTGAGAGCAGCGGTTTTGTCATGCCAGAGGTCAGCCTCGCGGCGCTGGAAGAGACAGTACAGCGTGCGCTGGAGCTTTACGCACACCCGTCGTTGTGGCGACAGGTCCAGCGTGTCGCCATGAGCCGGGATTTTTCCTGGCAACGCAGTGCAGGGCGCTATTCACAACTCTACGAACAGCTTCTGCAGCAACGTCCGCCCGCGCTCACCTGAAAGGGGGTTGTTTTAGTGCGCCGCTTTTTTCGCCGCGGAAAAACAGTCTTCCCGCCACAGGCAACCGGGCTGATCACAGACGCCATCGATGGCGGTGGCAAAACACTCGAAATTGCCTTCCGCTGACTGGATATGTCGTACCAGATTAATTTTGCTCTGGCGGGCTGTCTTTAAACCATGTTGTTTGGCAAGTTGGCGGATTTCCTGCATTTGCATAGCACATCTCCTCGGTAAAGTGTTCGTGTTCAAGTCTGGGGCCGGGTTATGACAGTTATATGGCAAAATCAGCAACCGGGCCTGTTTAAAGTATAGACCTGATTAACGAATCCTGGAAAAAGAAAGGCACAGCCGTAATAGACTGTGCCAAAGGCGGAATGTATCCGCATCAAGGTCCACCTTTTTCAGGCAGGAGGAGAAATCGGCTTGTCAACGCCCGCTTCTGCGATTTCCTCTGCCAGCTCGGCTGCCGGATACTGGCTGAGTGCAGTCGGAGCGTGCTCGTCATCGTTCAGAAACAGCTCAACAAATGTTGCATAATTGAAGTGGCTATTCATGGCGGTAGTCTCCGGTTGGCACGAGTGCTTTTTTGTATGCTAACAACAATCATGCCAGATACCGGTTTTCAGAGCGTATTCAACTAACTGATTGTATCTTAAGAGTTTTCTGCCGATGAAGGATAATTCTCTGTCGGACCTGAATATTCAGGTCTTGCACCGTACCGGCTCAGAGGAAGGTTACTTGCCCTGAAACGGTCCGCGAAGTTGCTCTGTTTGTGCTACCTCGGATCATCATCCATCACCGGAAGTCGGTTTTTTATCCTTCTCCACGGAGGACGCGTCGGGCGCTTCCTCCGCCGGAGGGTTCAGGCGCTGTAATGATCGCCGCAGTATCGGAAAACGATCCGCGATCGAGACAAAAGTGGTTCGGCTGCGCGGGGAATATTTCATGAGTAACGGAATCCCGATCAGTAACAGCGGCAGCCCAAGTGGCAGTGGAGACCAGAGAACCAGTAACCCGCCCACGGTCGAGGTACTGCCCAAAACGATCCAGAACCATTTGATCATGGTCGCTCTCTTTACCGCTTATTTCGCTCCGACTGCCGGCCAGAGACTGCCAGAGGAACATGACTATTTTGTGACTCCCTCCCACTGCTATCCGGCTGCGTTCTCTGTATTGGCTGAACCGGGCTTAAACCATTTATTCTGTGCGTGATTATCTTCGCAGGCTGTCGTCAGCGTTGATTATGTTGTAATCTTTAAAAAAACAGAAGTACTGCCATGCCACCAGACGAGTCCACGGCCACTGAACCGGGAAGTTCCCCGCACGGAAAGGAATCCTCGCAACATCGTACCTTTGGTAACTCTCGGGTCAGCCACGAACAATTCCGTTTTGTCTATGCGGCCGAACACGTCTATGTGGCGGGTCTGCTGCTGCATGGGCTGTTTTTTGTTGTGTTTTTGTGGCTCAATATTCGCGAACTTTATCTGTTCAACATTCTCAGCCTGGCCGCCTTTTCGCTGGCGTTCTATCTGAATCGTAATAGCCGGCACAATCTGGCCCTGTGGCTGGTCTATCTGGAGGTTATCCTGCACGCCAGCCTGGCCAGCTGGCTGCTGGGCTGGAACAGCGGTTTCTATTATTACCTGCTCGCTATCGGCCCGATGTTGTTCATCAATCCCGGCCGATCCTTACTGGAAAAACTCCTGCTGTCCGCCGTGCCGGTTATGTTACTGATTTTTCTTTATAGTCAGTCCTTGCGTGGATTTCCGCTTTATTATCTGAATCTGGACATTATTCATCTGTTGCATATCGGCAATCTGATAGCCACCGTGGCGGTGACCGCCTATCTGGCACATTATTACGCCAAAGGTGTCAATGAGTCACAGCAGCAATTACAAAAACTGACAGAGGCCTACCAGCAACTGGCGACCTATGATTCCTTGACCCGGTTACTCAATCGCCATGCCATGACCCAGGCGATCGAAGATGAAGTCAGTCGATTTCGCCGCGATGACAAGCCTTTTGTCCTGGCACTGGGGGATATAGATGATTTCAAGCAAATCAATGATCGGTTCGGGCATCATGTTGGCGATGTCTTGTTGAAAAAGCTCGCCTCCCGGATGCAGCAACGGCTGCGGCGACACGATGTCATCAGCCGCTGGGGCGGGGAGGAGTTTTTGATTCTGTTATCGGATGTCAGGCTGTCAGAAGCGGAGTCCGTTTTGAACGAGTTGCGGGAATATCTCGCCGAGCCGGTGCGCGCCAGCAGCCTCGATCAGGGGGTGACGATCACCTTTGGCGCAGCCCAATACAGTGACGAGCGAGGCATTGATCAAACTATCCAGGCGGCGGATCGGGCCATGTATCGCGGTAAAACGGCGGGCAAGAACCGGGTGGTCCTGGACCGTTCTGAATCGGAATAATTACCCGATTGATGCCGTCGGACAAGCGGAGACTGACAATAGTTATGCAAGCTCCCAGGCCCCGTTTGACGAGAGATTCAGTTACCGGGCCGGCTTCAGCATAGGGGCGAGTTTGTCCCAGATATTGTGCATGATTCGGGGCTGGGCCTGGGCGGTCGGATGAATGCCATCGCTTTGCATCAACGCCGGATTGTCGGCAACCTGATCCAGGATTTTGGGGACCAGGGTGATATCGTAGCGGCTGGCAAGATCGCGGTATACCGCCGTGAATCTGGCATTATACGTGGGCCCGTAGTTGGGTGGCAGGCGTACACCGGCCAGCAAGACCCGGGCATTGGCCTGCTGACTGCGTTCGATAATGCTGGCCAGGCTGGATTGAATTTCAGAAAAGGCGAGACCCCGCAAACCATCGTTGCCCCCCAATGCCACGATAACAATCGCCGGTTGATGGGTGCGCAGGGCCGGTTCAAGCCGATTAAGTGCGGTGCGGGCGGTGTCACCGCTGACACTGGCATTGATCGCGCGATAATCATAGCCTTTTCGTGACAGCTGCTGTTGTAACAGGCTGACCCAACCCTGATCCCGATCGATGCCGTATGCCCCACTGAGACTGTCACCCAAGACCAGAATATTTGCCTGTGTTTTGCCCGCTGCGGACACGGTATGGTTAATGCTGATTACCAGTCCAAGCAGTACTGGTATAACTTGTCGACAAAAGGCTTTTAACATGAAAGAAGGCAGTTCCCGTGTGTTTGTGGAAGCCCGTCACCTGGGCAAGCAGGTCAAAACCCGTGACGGAGTTTTGACCCTGTTGCATGATATCAATTTTGCTATCGAGGCGGGGACTTCACTGGCGATTCTCGGTACCTCGGGCTCGGGCAAGACCACCTTGCTGGGGTTGCTGGCGGGACTGGATTTGCCTACCGAAGGAGAGGTGATTCTGGAAGGATACCGGTTAAATGCTTTCGATGAAGATGGTCGTGCCCAACTGCGCGCCGAACGGGTGGGCTTTGTGTTCCAGAATTTTCAGCTGTTACCGGGACTGACTGCCGTGGAAAACGTGATGTTACCACTGGAACTGGCCCGTGCCGCGCAGCCACGTCAGACGGCCGAACAGATCCTGGGTAGGGTCGGTCTGGCTGAACGTTTTCGTCATTATCCCAACCAGTTATCCGGTGGCGAACAGCAACGTTGTGCCATTGCCCGGGCTTTTGCCACACAACCGCGTTGCCTGTTTGCTGATGAACCGACCGGAAATCTGGATAGTGAGACCGGCAAACAGATCATTGAATTACTGTTTGAGCTCAATGCCGAACTGGGCACCACACTGATTATGGCGACCCACGATCCCCTTTTGTCTCAGTTGTGTCAGCAACGGTTGTATCTGGCTGCCGGGCGTTTGGTCGAACCGGAGGCCATGGTTCCTCATGACTGAACGCCGGTTGCATAATTTCTCGTTCCTCTGGGTAAATTCCTGGCGCATGTTATGGCGGGACTGGCGTGCCAGAGAGCTGGGTATCCTGGCTCTGGGGCTGGTGATTGCGGTGACCAGTATTACGGCCGTCGGATTTTTTACGGATCGGATCGAACGCGGCCTGCAGGAACAGTCTGCCGAACTACTGGGCGCTGATCTGGTCATTAAATCCCGCAATGCCCCGGTGCTTCGGTATGTCGATAGCGTACAGGAACAACCTCTGCAGGTGGCTACAACCACGCAGTTTCGCAGCGTCGTGCTGGGCAAGGGACAACCCCATCTGGTCGAGGTTAAGGCCGTCTCAAAAAACTACCCGCTGCGCGGAACATTGCGTATCAGCGATACCCCCTTTGCCGGGGATACACCAACCGATAAGATTCCCGCGCCGGGAGACCTCTGGGTCGATGCCCGTTTGTTGTATTTATTAAATACTGAAATCGGTCAGACCGTGAGTCTGGGGGAGAAGCGATTTACCCTGCGCAAGGTTCTGCGCTATGAACCGGACCGGGCCGGCGATCTGTTTTCGATGGCGCCCCGGGTTTTAATGAACCAGGCCGATCTGGCTGCGACCGGTTTGCTGGGACCGGGATCACGAGTCACCTATCGGGTACTGATCGCAGGTACCC
>NZ_JAWOCR010000019.1:0-6139 GCF_046483665.1 Thiohalophilus sp.
TGATCTGGGGGCTGGATCTGACCGGTAAGCAGGATACCAGCGGTACAACGCACAACATCCTCGGTATCGTGGAGCATGCCTCACGCGCCAGTCTGGTTCTCTCCGGTTTGAAAGACAAGGTCAGCCTCACCCTGCTTCGACACCTCCTGAACGCCATCGAACAGTACGGCAAGCCGAAGATGATCCGGACCGATAATGAATCGATCTTTACTTCACGACTGTTTCGTTTTGGGCTGTGGTGGTTGGGTATCCGGCATCAGAAGACGGACAAGGGGTGTCCGTGGATGAACGGCAGAGTCGAGCGGTTCTTCGGCACGCTCAAGCAAAAGCTCGATCTGTGGGAAGTGGATAATCAGACATAGCTTAACGGTGCGCTGGGACAGTTTCGATGCTGGTATAATCATATACGGCCGCATCAAAACTTGGACGGACGGACGCCGGCCGAGGTCTGGCAAGGCGTGGATATTTTCGCTAACCGGCCGCGCCGGGAGTATTACTATAGTGCCTGGGATGGATTGCTGACGGGGTATTATCTGCGGCTGTAGATCGGCATTGATGCCGACAAACCTCTCAGGTGGGCAGCCAGGTCGGCTGTCCGGGGAAACCTGTGTCTGTCAGGTAAATATCCGGTTGAAACAGGCCAGATCGGTGAAGGTTATCGGCAGTTTGCAGAGACGGATTTTGCAAAACGTGATGTAGTACCGCTTGAATAGCGGTTGAGGTTGAAATTTCAGGGATGAAAACAGCCTGGCGGGTATTGTGGACGGGTGGACGGGACACCTGCCTGTCCAAAACTCCCGGGAACTATAGGGACTTTATGGGACGATAAGCTGTTGTTTTATTTTGAGTTATTCAGGTTATGGAACTTCCTGAAACCTCATGGAACCTTGAAATGGTGCCCGGGGCCGGAATCGAACCGGCACGGTCGCAATGACCGAGGGATTTTCTTACCACTACAACTTTCGCTGCTGCGTACTTGAAACGCATTTGTGGCCTGGACTTTATCTTTACCCTATTCTACGTTAGTAAAACTTAGGCAGGAGCCGTCAAGTCTCTACACTTTCCCGTGATAGTGACGAGATACGAGGGAATTCCCGAACTATCGGTACCCGTAACCCGCTACTGTTTTATCGGGCTTAGCTCGGGATTGCCACCACCCTGCGTGCTGAGGTTTCCCCGAATTTGACTCCATTCACACCGGCCGTTTCCGAACCGGGTGCTCAATATTTTAAGTCCCTTGCGTCTACCAGTTTCGCCACCCGGGCTGCGGCGTGACAGCCAGTATTTTACACAAATCACTGTGGGTTTTGAAAGGAAAAGAAAGCGGGTTTGGGGGCCTTCAAAAACATATATAAACAACTGTTTTTGAAGGTTTTTAATTCGGCCTCTGAGATACCGCTATTTATCACCCGGTAGTTATTGCAGCGGCCAAATCCCCCTCCCGGCTGATTAATAACTCAGCAGAGGTCGTATCCAGTCCATGGAACGTGCTTGTATGCAACCCCGGGCTGTTACTGTTTAGACCAGAATTCTTCGGAGAGTATTTGCAGATCGTTTGCTACTTTAGATACTTCCTTGCCAGAGGCTTCACTCTCCTGGAATGAGCTAACATTTTTCTCAGCGACATCCCGTATACGAGTGATGCTTTGATTCACTTCCTCGGCCACGGTGGTCTGTTCAGTCACCGCGTCTGATATCTGGGTACTCATTTCTGTAATGGTGTTAACCGATGTCATGATCTCGCCAAGCGACTTGCTGGCCTCCTGAGCCTGGGCCACCGTACTGTCAGCCTGTTCGTTACTTTTAGCCATGACGTCAACGGCTTGCTTGCTCGCACTTTGCAGTTTTTCGATTGTTTGCTGTATCACGCTGGTTGATTCCTGGGTGCGTGAGGCCAGACTCCGGACCTCGTCGGCGACCACCGCGAAGCCCCGGCCCTGGTCGCCAGCACGAGCGGCTTCAATCGCCGCATTCAAAGCAAGCAGATTTGTCTGATCAGCAATGCCGGTAATGACATCTACCACGGTGCTGATTTCCGTGCTGTCTTGTTGCAACTGATTTATAACGGTCGATATATTTTGTATTTCAGTTGAAAGTTCGTTAATGAATCGTGTGGTTGTATCAACCACCTGCTGACCTTTTTGGGTTTCCGCCGTCGCCTGATTGGCGGCTTCAGCTGTGGCTTTTGCCCGGTCTTCCACACCACGAATCGATGTTGTCATTTCATTCATGGCGGTGGCCACCTGGTCTGTCTCGGAATACTGGCGCTGGATCATCTCCTGGCTGCCTTCCATATTCGACAGCAGGGCATCGGAGCTGCTTTTAAGAATATTCGAGGTGTCGGAGATACGACCGACTACGCCGCCTGTAGAAGACGCCAGTTTTTTCAGTGCCAGAAGAATTTGGCCTGCTTCATCATTACGCCCTGTATATATCCAGCGTGCGACAGGATTGTTATAAACCTTTTCAGCAGCTTTGACGGCGCGATTTATCGGATTCAAAATGTAAAATGCAGCAGCCCCTCCCAGAGCACTACCCGCTAACCAGGCCACCAGCATCGGTATAAGGTTTAAACCGCCGAAGACGGCCAGACCGGATAGTATGGCCAGCCACACGATGCTTGTTAGCAGAATCAGACGCCCCAGAAGCGGTATCTTGCGTGATTTGACATAGCGCGGTATTTTCCCATCCATGAGGGGTTTGTAAACCTTCTCTGCCCGCTCAACATGCTCGCGTTTTGGTTTACGTCGCACCGATTGATATTCAATCGGTTGACCGTTTTTGGTTATCGGGCTCACGAAAGCATCGACCCAGTAATGGTCACCATCTTTGCGGCGATTTTTGACCATGCCCATCCAGGTCTCACCCGCCTTGACGTGGCTCCACAAATCCTCAAAAGCGGCCGGTGGCATTTCCGGGTGCCGGACAACGTTATGATTTTTACCCAGTAGTTCTTCTGACTGAAAACCACTGATGCGTAAAAAATCATCGTTAAAATAAGAGATGGCCCCCTTCAGATCTGTCGTAGACAGAATATTGGCATCCGAAGGATAGTCATATTCTCGATTTGTAATGGGATGGTTCTTTTTCATATGTTTACGCCTTCAGTTTTCGAAGTGACTGATTTTCATAACATCGTCTTGTCGACGGCAAATTTGACTGAATTCGCTGCTTTATTTGTCACAAATTTGGCTCGTCCCTGCGGTACCCGGATGCCTGGTTCTATCTGCGATGGTCAAACTGATCCTTGTTCCTGTCGTGGCTGATTTCATTATTCCAATTAAGCCATTATTTACAGATGTCCTTTGCGTCAAATAACCTTTTTATAGATATGGCTATTATCCCTGCCAGATTAACTAACCGTTTCACTGTTTTTATCGTCTTGGCGCGCAATATCTTTATAGTTCATAAGCAAAAAGTGTTTTTAACCGACGCCAGAGTAGTGAATGACACCGCACAGCTTCAACGCCAACGCGATACCGCATGCAGGTAGTCCGGAGGCGACTGTCTCATGATCTATTGGCGGGTTGGAGTGAACAGGCATATAGCGTGTGGGGAAGGCGCGAAAAGCGGCGTCCGGCAGTCAGATCAGCGGATGCCACAACACCCGGGTTCATTTTTGTGACGGAACTTGCCGGGGTATCTGGCCGCAATGCGGTCATACCCTGTAGCGGCGATTTTGTCCGATAATCGGCCGCTCTGCTGTGTATTTAAATACAGGCACACCCCTCCTTCAGGGACTTCTTGCGACGAGACAGTGCTGTATCTTATCGAGAAATTGCGCCACATTCAGCGGCTTGGTCAGGTAGTCGATAAAACCGGCCTCCCTGGCGCGACTGATATCCTCCTTCATGGCATTGGCGCTGACCGCGATGACAGGTATCTCCCGTGTTTGTGAGTCGGCCTGCAAGCGTTGCAGTGCCTCATAACCGCTCATGTCAGGCAGGTTGATATCCATAAGAATCAACGCCGGCAATTCAGTTCTGGCAAGCTCGAGCCCTGCCCCGGCCGTGGTCGCTTCGAGTAATTGATAATCATCGCGCTTGGCGAGGAGTTTACGTACCAGATTGAGGTTAGCCGAATTATCCTCTACATAGAGAATGCGCGTACGCCGATCACTGTCGTTGATTTTCCGGTTTTGCTCGACAACAGATTGATCTGCCTGGCTCTCGCCGGGTCCGGCCTTTTTCAGTTCTAACCAGAAGGTACTCCCCTCGCCCTTGACGCTGTCCATGCCAATTTTGCCGTGCATGGCTTCGACCAGGCGCCTGGACAGGGCCAGACCAATGCCGGTCCCCGCTACCCCATCATAAGCCGTTCCCAGACGCTCAAACGGTCTGAACAACAGGGCTTGATCCGCGGTATCGATTCCAGGGCCGGTATCGCTGATGGAAATTCGCAGAAAAGTATCAGAAGCCTCGTCGATCCAGAGTCGGATCCGACCATCCTGACGATTATATTTCACCGCGTTGGAAAGCAAGTTCACTATTACCTGCTCGAGCCGCGCGGAATCAGCCATCACCCATTCCTGCGTATTACCGGATGTTATAGAAATATTACGCTGCTCGGCGAGGGGTTGAAACTGCTGTACGCACTGCTCCAAAAGCGGCGCCAGATTGACCGGCTCGAGACTCAATTCAACCGGTTTGCTCTCAATGCGACTCACCTCGAGTATCTCGTTAATCAGCCCCAGCAAGTGGTTGCCCGCTTGCATGATCTCATCGAGATTTTCATTCTGCTGTGCATTAAGCGGATATTCAGGATCGGTTTGGAGTAATTGTCCAAAACCAAGAATGGCCGTCAGGGGGGTGCGAAGCTCGTGACTCATTTTTGAAAGAAACTCTGACTTGGCCGCATTGGCCTGCGCAGCTTCATCACGACTTAACCGGATTGCCGATTCGGCTTGCTTGCGTTCGGTTATGTCGTTGACAAAGGCGAAAAATTGCGGCTCCTGCCCCACCGTTTCCAGCCTGACATTCACTTCCACATCGATAATCCTCCCGTTTTTGGCGCGGTGCCGGGTATCAAACCTGTCCCATCCCTGATCGAGAATCTTTTCAATGTGTCTGGAAGTCTCTTCCGCGGTCTCGATAACTTCAATGTCGGAAATATGTAACCGGAGCAGCTCATCCCGCTCATAACCTAACATCTGACAATAGGCCGGATTACAGTCATGAATATTACCTTGCATATCCGCAAGAAAAAAACCGTCCATCGCCGCATTGACAATCAGATTATTGCGATAACTCTGTTCTTCGACCTGTTCGGTTCGCGTTTTAACCAGTTCTTCCAGATGCTGCTGGTAATGCTCCAGCTCTATCTGGGCCTTTTTTTGCTCGGTGATATCCTGAACAGTGCCTCGAGATACAAGTGGCGTCCCGTCTTCTGCAAAGTCTGTATTGCAGCGCTCTTCTACCCATTTGATTCGGCCATCGTTCATCAAGAGGCGATGAGCTATAATATAGGGCTTGCGATCGACAAGAGATTGCTGGTAGGCGGCATCCACTGCTTCACGCTCATCCGGATGAACAAGCTCAAGAAACGTCCCATAATCGGGAGAGTAATGTGCTTTATCAAGTTCAAAAATAGCGTATATCGCATCTGACCAGATTAGTCGACCAGTGAGCAGGTCAAGCTCCCAGTTACCAATCTTCGCGATCTCCTGGGCCTGGGACAGGCGTTTTTGACTGTCACGCAGCGCATTTTCCGCCTCAACACGGCCGGTAATATCCGTAATGATGGCAATCAGGCCGGTCAGCTCGCCCTGCGCGTCATACCTGTAGTCCCAATCGACACTGACGGAGATTAAACAGCCGTCCCGGGTAATGTTTTGACCCATAAACGGTTCAGGTTGCGGCCTCAACTCAATCAGCCTGTGCAGATATTCCTGGAAACCTTGCTGTTGCGAAGGAACCAGGAACTCCCAGATCTTACATCCCACGAGAGTCCCGGGTTCGTAACCGAGCATGCGGGCATGTGCCGGGTTGGAGTAGATAATGGTTCCGGAAAGGTCCGTCTCCTGGATACCGTGCGGAATGGTTTCCAGTAAAATATTAAGATGTTCTTTTTGTTCGAATTGTTGTTGTTCGAGCAGTCTTCGCTCGGTGACGTCCTGACCAATCGCCAGCAGTGAAACAAG
>NZ_JAWOCR010000008.1:0-5719 GCF_046483665.1 Thiohalophilus sp.
AAATGCCATACCGGCCGGGTTGGTGGCCGCAGCCAGGGAATCCTGCGGCAGGGCCACGCCGGCTCCGCCGAGCCCCTTATTCTTGGTGCCGTAACCGTGAGCGAAGTAACCATTGGTCGCGTGAGCCGCCGTCGGCAGGGCAAGTGCGGCAGCGACGGCTGTGGCGAGCAGTCGTTTGTTGATTTTCTTCATTGTTTCATCTCCCATGAAAGGTGAAGTGTGACATTGTTGTTGTGTTTGTCACCGGCATGCCAAGCATGCGCATTATTAATGTTGTAGTGGTGACACTGATTGTTGTTGTGGTGCAACGAAAGGTGTTTGCAACTGGCATCGTATCTTTCATTAGCAGCTCAATAGTGTCAAGCCATTTTTATAAGGCTATTGATTTTGATTATTACTATATTATTATTTTCTTATTTGTTTTCGCAGTATGGTCAGTTGAAATTTTCCCCATTACTGTGTGAGCATCACAAGTCACAACAGCCGACGAGGTTATCCCCATGGAAGAACAATTAACCTGTACGCGTTTATCCCGTTCCCTCCTGCTGGCAACGGGCCTGACCCTGGCCGGATCGCACGTTATGGCCTCCGGCTTTCGCATCCCCGAAGTCTCGACTGTGGGGACCGCCACCTCCAACGCGCTGGTCGCCAACACCCGTGAAGTCGGCGCCCTGGCCTATAACCCGGCAGCGATGTCGTTTCACGACAGCAATTCGATCAATGCCGGTATCACCCGGATCACCTATGAGCCCGAGGTGACGCCCGATGTCGGGACAGCCACTGGCTCCACGGGCGAAGATACCTTCTGGATCCCTAACGGCTACTTCATGGTCAAGGGACATGGCAACATGTCCTTCGGGTTGGCTGTTAACGTCCCCTTCGGTTTGGAAACCAAATGGCCTAGCGGCACCTTTGGTTCTTTCGGTGGTGCTGGATCCGATCCAAATGCGCCTGAACTTAGCCGAATCAAGATGTTCAATGTTAATCCAAATCTGGCCTGGCAAATTGATGACACCAGTAGTTTCGCATTTGGAATTAACTATTACGATCTGGATGAACTGGTTTTCAATACCCAGGGTACTAATATCAAAGGCCGTGGCGGAGATATGGGTTGGAATATCGCCTATCAGAAAAAGCTGAATAACCAATTTACTATAGGTGCCAATTACCGTAGTGCCGTAGAAGTAGATGTATCGGGGATTGTTCATGACCACAACGGTGGTAATCCACCAGTTGCAGCCACCGCGACCCTAGAATTCCCGGATTTATTTCAGATCGGAATGCATTACCAAATTAACGACAAATTTGGCATTGAGTTGGATGTAGAACGCACTGGTTGGAGCAGCTTTGATGAAATTGTGATCGATTATGGTTCCGGCGATACAACCAGTACCAATAACTGGGATGATTCCTGGGCATATCGTCTCGGAGCTATCTACCAGATGAACCCGAAGACCAAACTTATGTTTGGTTACTCCTACGACGAAACTCCGCAGCCGGATGAATACTTCTCGGCCCGGGTGCCAGATGATGATCGCCAGTTGTTCAGCCTGGGTATGACTCACGATTTCGGTAACTGGAATCTGGAACTGGCTTACATGCTAGTGGATGTTGACGATCGTGATTTTTCTGGTGAGACATATACTAGTGGAGAACCCAATGGCACCTCGCTGTATGACGGCACCTACAAATCCGACTCGGATCTGATCAGTGTCGGGTTATCTATGGAGTTCTAGAACAAAGCAGGCAGTTGGCAGAAAGTCGGAATCAGCTATTTCGACTGCCAACTGCCATCTGAAGTCTGCCAACTTTCTTTTCTGCCAACTTTCTTCGTTGCATAAAAAAAACCCGAAGCTTCCGCTTCGGGTTTTTTCTCTCCCATGATTTGAATCCGGTTCAGACGAACAGGCTAATGTCTGCTTCGCCGGCGAATTCAAAGAACATGGCGGCACCGCCGTATTCGATCCCGTCGATGAAATCCGAATGATTCATATCGAACAGATCGACAGTCATCTGGCAAGCGATGATCTTGACGTCGGCTTCGACACACAGGTCGCGCAGGTCTTCAAGACTGGCCACGCCCTTGGATTTCATCTTGGCTTTCATCATCTTGGTCATCATGGCTTCCATCCCGGGGATGGCGGTTCCGATTACGGGGAACCATTTGTCCATGCCCATCGGCATCGGCATGCCGGGGTTACCCAGCGGGCTGACCTTGACGTTGATTTTCTTCTTCAGCAGCTGCAGGCCGTAGAAGGTGAAAAAGATCTGGACGTCATAGCCCAGCGCCGCGGCGGTAGAGGCCAGGATGAACGGCGGATAACCCCAGTCCAGCGTGCCCTTCGTCGCAATTATGGCAAGTTTTTTAGACATAGTGCACCTCGATGCGTGTCACCTGCCCGCCATATGCCGGGCACGGTAACAGCGGTTTTGATGTATTTATAATAATATAGTCTTCAGAGGCCTCAGGCCTTTTTGATCAGGAAGTAGAATTTCCCGCCTTCTTCCTTGGATTCCATCAGCTCGTTACCGGTCTGCTTGGAAAACGCTTCGAAGTCCTTTACGGAACCCGGGTCGGTCGCGATGATGTGCAGAACCTGTCCCGCAGACATGCCGGCCAGGGATTTTTTGGCACGCAGGATCGGCAGCGGGCAGTTCAGGCCTGATGCGTCCAGTTCTTGATCGAAATCAGCCATCTCGTTCTCTCCTTCAAGTCATCTGAGTTGGTTTTGGGTTTCAGAAATAAAGTTGATTGAATATTAGGAATCAATCCTACACTTATATGACAACTGGATTTAGAACACAAGATTTTTGTGGTAATCCAGTATTGTCAATAGGGTTTCATGCCATTGCCAGACCACTGGATTTCCAGGCCTGAATCCCGCCCCGCAGGTTATGCACATTGTCAAACCCGCTGGCGCTCAGATAGGCACAGGCCTGGGCGGAACGTTGTCCTATCTGGCAATACAGTACCACCAGATGTTCCGGTTCAAGCCCCTTCATTTCCAGAGGCAGCTGGTGCATGGGCACGTTTATGGCCCCGGGAATACTCTCGTGTGTGGCGTCAGCCGGATTGCGAATATCAATCAGGCTGATACCGTGGTCGCTATCCTCCAGCATGCTGGCCAGATCCGCAACCTCGATCTCCTTGAATACCTGCATCATGATGTCTCTCCCATGACTCTCCTGATATCCTAAAACCCCGAGGCAAGCAGGGTTTTAGTCAAAGCGCGCATAGTCTACTGGAATGTTGAAATGAATACGAGTCGAACCCATCACGTAACTGGCGGTCTTATGTTGCGAATTCGTCAGTGTGGCGATATGGCCGTATGATGCCCCTGCCCTGTTATTATTGATGAGGTCTAACACAATTAATTTTCGCCCTTTCAGAACCACCCCCGGCTGGCTGCTCATTGTCCTGCTGATTCTCACGCCGGTGCGCTTGCCGGCGCAGTCGAACCTGCCGGATATCGGCGATGCCTCGGCGGGCGTGGCCACACCCGCCGAGGAGAAACGGGTGGGCAAGACGGTGATGCGCAATATCCAGCGCAGCGGGCGCATCATCAACGACCCCCTGATCGACAGCTATCTCAATCATCTCGGTTACCGGCTCATCGCCGCCGGCGACAGTGACATGACCGATTTTCATTTCTTCTTGATCGATGCACCCGACATCAACGCCTTTGCCCTGCCCGGTGGCTATATCGGTATTCACTACGGACTGATTCTCTCCACGCGGACAGAAAGCGAACTGGCCTCGGTGATGGCCCATGAAATCGCCCATGTCACCCAGCGTCACCATGCCCGTGCCTACGATTTTGGCGGGGGCAGCAGCCTGCCGGTGCTGGCCGCACTGATCGCCGCCATCGTGCTCGGCGCGCAAAGCCCGGATATAGGTCAGGCGGCCATCGCCTCGATCACCGCCGGCAGCATCCAGAGTCGCATTAACTTTACCCGGGCCAACGAGAAGGAAGCCGATCATCTGGGTATCAAATTACTGGCCAACGCCGGTTTTGATCCCAACAGCATGGCCAGCTTCTTTGGGCAGATGCACAAAGCCAGCCGCCTCTATGGCCCGCAGGGGCCGGAGTTCCTGCGCACCCACCCGGTGACCGATACGCGTATCGCCGATGCACGTAACCGCGCACGGGAATACGACCCCAGGCTGAACGAGGATGTCGAAAGCTTTCATTTAATGCGTAACCGCATCAAGGTCCTGACCAGCCGCGAGCCCACCGAACTGCGTGATCAGTTTGCCGGGAATCTGGAGTCCGGGCGCTATCTCAATCGCACCGCCGAGCGTTACGGCTATGCCCTGAGCCTGCTGGAAACCGGCAATTACCAGAGCGCTCAACAACAACTGGATAAACTGCTGGCCGAACAGCCGCAGCGCATCGCCTTCTTGCTGGCCCGGGCGCAACTGAACAGCAGACAGGGCGCCAGCGACGCGGCACTCGAAGACTATCGCAATGCGCTTAAACTCTATCCGCAGAACCCCGCCCTGACCCGGGGTTATGTGGAAAGCCTGTTACGTAATGACCAGGCCGACACCGCCCTTCAGGTGCTGCGGGATTTCCTGCGCGAGCGGGATCGCAAGCCTCGCTTCTATCAACTGCTGGCCGAGGCCGAAGAAAAACTGGGTAACCGCGCACGAGCGCAGATCGCGCAGGGTGAATACTATTACCGCACCGGTCTCTCCCGTCAGGCCATCAGCCAGTTCAACCAGGCACTCAAAAGCGACGCACTGGATTTTTACGACGCCGCCCGTGCCGAAGCCCGCCTGCAGGAATTGAAAAACGAAATCGCCGCACTCGAAGATCCTTCCTGACAACGCTCTGCGTTTTCCTCTACACTGTACTGACAGCATAATCGTTTGGTTAATCAGTACATTAGTGTTAGCTGATTTACTGAAACACACTGACGGTACTTGCTATTAGGTTCTCAATCTGTATCCTATGAACCGTTACGAGGTATAAGTCTTATCAGCACGATGAGCGTCCACAATAATAAGACGTCAGCCTTAAAACTGACTTAATCTCTAACTTCAATGAGGAGGAGACCATGCGGAAACCCGCTAAACTCATAGCTACCGCCAGTACTGTTGCTATGTTGCTCGGTTCCATGGCTTTGGTACCCGGCACAGCAATCGCTGCTGATGCAGAAATGGGCAAGAAAATTGCCGAAGATCGTAAAGCCGGCAATTGCTTTGCCTGTCACAGTTACGAAGGCGCTCACCTGCCGGGTAACATCGGACCGCCGTTGGTGGCCATGAAAGCTCGCTTCCCGGACAAAAGCGAACTGCGTCAATGGATTGCCGATCCGACCAAGACAAACCCGAACACAATGATGCCTCCCTTCGGCAAGCACAACATCCTGACCGAAGAAGAGATCGATCACGTTACCGAGTGGGTTTATACCCTTTAATTTCCGTGTAGTGGAGGACACTATCAATGCAACGTAGAACCTTTCTGAAAGGCAGCCTGGCCAGCGGCACCGTCGCAGTCGCTGTCAGTGCCGGTCTGCTGACTCCCGGCGCCGTTATGGCCGCCTGGCCCAAGAATGCTTTCGAAACCGAAAGCATGGAAACGGCCATGAACGACCTGTTTGGCACCGCCCAGACCCAGCCGTCGGATGACATCACCATCAAGGCCCCGGACATCGCCGAAAACGGCGCCGTGGTCCCGGTCTCCGTGGAAACCGGTATCGGCGACATTGCCGA
>NZ_JAWOCR010000061.1:0-36100 GCF_046483665.1 Thiohalophilus sp.
CGGTAACGGTACTGGCGGGTACGCAGGCCGACTTCGATGCTTTCGCTGTACTGGGGTTCCAGTCCCGGTCGAAAGCCGCTGCCGTCGGGGTTGGCAAATTCGGTAAAGGTGGGCGTCTCGTAACTGGTGGCGAACTGGCCGAAGGCGTTCCAGTTCGGATTTAACGCATGACTGTAGCCCAGGCTGTAATGGGTTTCGCGATACAGGCGCTCGCCCGAATTGTCGATACCGTCCGGTTGCAGTTGATCATCGATAGCCAGTTTCAGGCGATCATGGCGCAGGCCAATGATCCAGCGACCCTGTTCATTGAGTGCCGGGCCGGCCAGTTGCAGGCCCAGGCCGGTGTTACGCGCCCGCTCGATCTGATCCAGCGCCAGGTCGGTGCTGATCCCGCTGCGGCACAGATAGGGATCGAGATCGGTATTGCGACAAAAGCGCTGGCGATCGTCGCGCTGGGTTTCCAGGCTGAACTGGGTATGCAGGGTGAGTTCGCCCAGCGGGCGCTGATAGTGCAGCGCAGCGCCGAGGATGCGCCGATCGTAACGGATCAGGCTGTCGCCGGGGAAAGGCAATTGTTGCTGAAAGTCGCGTTCGATGAGCCAGCTCTGCACGCGCAGTTGATGATCCGGATCAGCAAAGCGCTGCACCAGTCCCGGTGAGACGATGTTCTGATCCACCCGCTGGCCGGCGTTCATGGCGGCGGCCAGCGATGCGGCCTGTTCAGGATCGTCTTGCCATTCCTCATAGGTAAGCCCGCCGGGATCTTCAGCCAGTGGGTTGTGCAGGTGATTGAGGATCCCAAACCACTCGCGATTGCCCTGCCGGTGATTCAGTTGCAGGCTGGCATTGCGCCGCTCGACCTCGCTCTGATCGCGGTAACCGTCCTGTTGTAACTGGGTGGCTGCCAGCCGGTAAGCCAGTGCCTCGTGCCGGGCGGCGAAGGCGCCGTGGACCCGGCGCAGGCCAAAGCCCCCGGCCTGGGCATCGAGGCGGGCGTGAGCCGCGCGGTGGGGATGAATACTGCGGTAATCAAGCAAACCGCCACTGCCGTTGCCGTGCAAGACCGCGTTGGCTCCGCGCAGGACTTCCACGCTGTCGATGGAACCGGGGTCGATGGCGTCGATCTGGGCCTGGCCATCTACCGTGGTCAGAGGAATGCCATCCAGCCGTACCCGCACCCCCCGGACACCAAACGGCGCACGGGCGCCAAAGCCGCGGATCGAGACGCGTGGATTCTGTGCAAAGTTATCCCGATTCTGGACCAGTACTCCCGGGGCCAGGCTCAAAGCGTCGGTCGGTTGCAGGGGCGCACGGCCTGCGCGAATATCTTCCTGATCGATCAACGTCACGCCCCCCGGCGCCTCCTGCCAGCGGGTTTCGATCAACGGCGCGGTGATGCGGATGGTATCCGGCTCGCCACTGTCCTGCGCGATAAGCAGCGCGGGGCAGCCCCAGCCGGTGGCAAGCAGTATGAACAGGGTCAGCGATCTCGACATCATCAGTATAAAGGGATAAAGCCCGGGAACAGTGGAGCAGCGTAGCAAGACCGGCGCGGGGCAGCCAGCGGGAAAGGTCAAAAACGCTAAATTGTGCGGGCAGCAGCATTACGAAATACCGGGTTTTGTTTTTGTCGGCGTGTCCGCAGGGGGATGGAAACCGTTATATCGGCAAGCGGATATGGTACGGCTGTCGCAATGAGTGGCGATAGCTTTTAAGATGATTATCCACTTGTACGGATCATCCCATGTCGCCCATCGTCTCTATCAACAACCTGTCCAAGATCTACGCCAACGGGTTCCATGCGCTGAAGCAGGTCAGCCTGGATATCCAGCCAGGCGAAATACTGGCTTTGCTCGGTCCCAATGGGGCAGGCAAGACCACGTTGATCTCGATTATCTGTGGCATCGTCACGCCCGGCTCGGGCTCGGTGACAGTGGACGGGTATGACATCCGCCGGGATTATCGCCAGACCCGCGGCCGCATCGGCCTGGTGCCCCAGGAGCTGAGCCTGGGCGCCTTCGAGAAGGTATGGCACACCATGACCTTCAGCCGCGGGCTGTTCGGCAAGCCACCCAACCCGGGCTATATCGAACAGGTGCTCAGGGACCTGAGCCTGTGGGAAAAGCGTAATAACATGCTGATGACACTCTCCGGCGGTATGAAGCGCCGGGTGCTGATCGGCAAGGCGCTGGCCCATGAGCCGAAAGTGCTGTTCCTGGACGAACCGAGTGCCGGGGTGGATGTGAAACTGCGCCAGGAGATGTGGCAGCTGGTCCACCGGCTGCGCGCTTCGGGGGTGACCATCATTCTGACTACCCACTATATCGAAGAGGCTGAAGCGATTGCCGATCGTGTCGGCGTGATCAATAACGGCGAACTGCTGGTCGTGGACGACAAGCAGACCCTGATGCACAAGCTGGGCAAGCGTCAACTTGTGATCGAGCTGGAAACCCCGCTGCAGACGCTACCGGAGACGTTGCAGGAGTGGCCGCTGGAGTTATCGCAAAGCGGCGAGCAGATGACCTATACCTATGATCCGCATCGTACCCATACCCGAATCCATGAATTGTTGCAGGCAGTCTGTGATGCGGGCCTGGTGATCAAGGATGTACAGACTACCCAGACCTCGCTGGAGGAAATCTTCGTCAATCTGGTGAAGGACGCAGCGTGAGAAGAAATAGTTGGCGGTTTGCAGTTTGCAGATGACAGTCAGAAGTGGAATCCTGGATCAGGCAAAGCCGAACCATCGGTATCAACAATTCGGATGTGTAGTGAGAGACAATGACAGTCTGTGAGAGAAACGAATGAATTATTACGCCATACGAGTGATCTTCAAACATGAAATGCGTCGCGCTTTCGAGACCGTGGCGCAGAGCTTCGCCTCGCCGGTGCTGACCACGGTGCTTTATTTCGTGGTGTTTGGCTCAGCGATTGGCTCGCGTATCGAGTCAGTGGGTGGCGTGGGATACGGTTCATTCATCGTGCCCGGCTTGATGATGCTGGCGATTCTGACCCAGAGCCTGGCCAATGCCTCGTTCGGCATCTTCTTTCCCAAGTTTACCGGGGCCATCTATGAACTGCATTCAGCGCCCGTGTCATTTATGGAAATCGTCATCGGTTATGTGGGCGCCGCGGCGAGCAAATCACTGATCATCGGGTTGATCATTCTGGCCACGGCGGGTTTTTTTGTCGATATTCATGTAGCTCATCCGTTCTGGATGCTCGGGTTTTTGATTCTTACCTGTATCTCGTTCAGCCTGTTCGGTTTCATTATCGGCCTGTGGGCGACGGACTTCGAAAAGTTGCAGTTGATCCCCCTGCTGGTGGTCACGCCACTGGTGTTTCTTGGTGGCACTTTCTACTCCATCGACATGCTTCCACCCGTCTGGCAGACCGTGACGCTGTTTAATCCCGTGGTCTATCTGATCAGCGGTTTTCGCTGGAGCTTCTACGAGATTGCCGATGTCAGCGTGGTACTGAGCGTGGGGATGGTGCTGGGTTTCCTGATACTGTGCCTGGCAATTATCTGGTGGATGTTCAGGAGCGGGTATCGTTTAAAGCAGTAACGAGGTACCCGGTGGGAATGACGAGGTTGCTCTCTTTTGCCTGCGGGGGTAAATCAGATTGTCTGGCCGGTTTCCTCCCGCAGAGGGTACAGGAGAAATCAGAAATCCGCAGAGGGATATCTGGAGGGACTGGACCGGGTTTCGCCGGTGTGACGGGGCAGACTCATTTGATGGATTCCGGTTATTTGAACTCACCGCTTTTGCCGCTAGACTCTGACTCAGCTGATTAGCCTGCGGAATCTATCATGTTGCGAAGTAATTTCCGGTCAATGCTTGTTTTGTTGAGTTTTGTTACCCCTTTCCTTCTCGCGCCGGCCATGGCCGGGACAGTCCAGATAACGCCGCTGGGCAGTCACGACGGGGAGTTTTGCAGCCGGGACCGGGCGTTGATTTTCGAGGACCCGGATGGCACACGGTTGTTGTATGACGCCGGGCGCACCGTGGCCGGTGCGGAAGATGAACGTCTGGGCCGAATTGATGTGGTGCTGGTTTCGCATCTGCATGGCGATCATGTGGGTAACGAGCATATTCGCCAGCGTAACGCCGGCAGTTGTGCTCAACCCGAGACGCCGGTAAATGTATTGCCCAATACCAATAGCGTGAATATCGCGCTGGACAAAAACGCGAGCATCATCACCGGCAGCGAAATGCCCAAGTTTTTTGCCAGCAAACTCCGGACGCTCGGCGGGGATCCCGGTGCGTCGAAACTGGTGCGTTTCGGCGCATCGATCAGGACCGCCGGGGTGACGATCACCACGGTGCCGGCAGTGCACTCCAACGGGATAGCAGGCGCCATGATCGGCGGGGAACTGGGACAGATGCTGGAGGCGGCCGGGCTGACAGCGTATGCCGGGCCGCCGACCGGCTATGTGCTGACTTTCTCTAACGGTCTGGTGGTGTATCTGTCCGGGGATACCGGTATTACGGCCGAGCAAAAGTCGGTAGTACGCAATCACTATGGTGCGAAGCTGGCGGTAATGAACATCGGCGACACCTATACCACCGGGCCCGGCGAGGCGGCCTACGTGGTGAATGAGCTGGTCAAACCCCGCGCAGTGATTGCTTCCCACGCTAACGAGGCGGCGACCCGGCAGGGCAAGGTGATTCCCGGCACGCGTACGGCAACTTTTATCAAGACGAGCAACGTGCCGGTTCATCTGCCATTAAGTGGCCGTACCATGGAATTCGATCGCAACGGGCAGTGTGTTTCGGGTTGTTGATCCTGCCAGCGCAAGCGCGTTGCTCCGGGTCCTCACAGGCCCGGGCAGATTTCGAAACCTGCCGGGTGCGCTGCGCCGGAGTCGTCCTCGCAAGGCCTGTATGGTAGGGTGCGCTCAGCATACAGTTAAGGCAGTTCCATGACCCAAAATACCCTCTACTGGCACGATTACGAAACCTTTGGCACGGATCCCCGCCGGGATAGGCCGGTGCAATTCGCCGGGGTGCGTACCGATGAAGATCTCAATATCATTGGCGAGCCGCTCAATATCATGGCCCGACCCGCGCCGGATAATCTTCCCCATCCCATGTCGACTCTGATTACCGGCATTACCCCGCAGCAGGCCTTGGAGCAAGGATTGCCCGAGACTGAATTTATCAGTCGTATCCTGGCGGAACTGTCGCAACCGGGGACCTGCGGCGTGGGTTACAACTCGATCCGTTTCGATGATGAAGTCACGCGTAACACGCTGTATCGCAATCTGTATGATCCTTACGGTCGGGAGTGGCAGAACAGCAACTCCCGCTGGGATCTGATCGATGTGGTGCGTGCCTGTCACGATCTGCGCCCGGAGGGAATCAACTGGCCGCAGCGCGAAGATGCCGATCGACCCAGCTACAAACTCGACGAGCTGAGCGTGGCCAACGGGATCGAGCATGGTCAGGCGCATGACGCGCTGGCCGATGTCTATGCCACGCTGGGTATCGCACGGTTGCTCAAACAGAATCAACCGAATCTGTTTGATTTCTTCTATCAGATGCGGCGCAAGCAGGAAGTGCTCAAGTATATTGATCTCAAGGATATGACGCCGATCCTGCATACCTCCGGTATGTATGGCAGTGATCACGGCAATACCCGCATGGTCGTGCCGATTGCCGCCCATCCGACCAACAAGAACAGTATTATCGTTTTTGATCTGGGCCAGGATCCGTCGTTACTGCTGGATCACAGCGCCAAAACCCTGGTCGAACGGCTGTATACCCCCAACGAGGACTTGCCCGATGGGGTAGAACGTCCGGCCTTGAAGCAGCTGTTGATCAACAAGTGTCCGGTGATTGCACCAACTTCAACGCTGACCGGCGAGGCTGCCAAACGGCTCAATATCGATATCATGAAATCCAGACAGCATCGCCAGACCCTGCTCAACCAGCGCAAGACCATTCAGCAAAAACTGGCCAGGATATTCGAGCAGCGCCCCTTCGAGCCGGTGGAGGATCCTGACCTGATGATCTATGCCGGCGGATTTTTCGATGACAAGGACAAGGCGCTGATGCAGCGAATTCATGACACCTCCCCCGAAGAACTGGGTACGCAAACCTGGAGCTTTGCCGACAAACGCCTGCCGGAAATGCTGTTCCGTTACCGGGCGCGTAATTATCCCGAAACATTGACTGCCGACGAGCAGGCCCAGTGGCTGGAGCATTGCCAGGCACGCTTGATTAAAGGTGAGTCGGGCCACCTGACGTTCCAGGACTTCTTCGGAGAGATCGAACAGCTGCGCACGGAAATGGCTGGCGATAACCACAAGGCCGGCCTGCTTGACGAGGTGGAAAGTTTCGGCCAGCAACTGCAGGGTTACCTGCAAAGCTGATCATGGTTTGATGACGACATCTTCGGCCGATTCGCGGCGTTGCTGCTCGGTCTCTTCCTGCAATTGCACTTCTTCCTGGCGGGACTGACGCGCCGGCATATAACGATCCATTACCACGCAGGCGACCAGGTCGCCGGTGACGTTAAGACTGGTACGAAAACGCTCCAGGAACCGGTCCACACCGATGATCAGTGCCAGGCCGGTCAGGGGCACGCCCACGCTGCCGAGAAGCGTCGCCAGCACGATGATACCCACTCCCGGTACGGCTGGTGTACCAATGGAGGCCCCCACCGCAGTGACAACCAGCACCACCAGAGCACTCAGGGGCAGTTCGATCTGAAACATCTGTGCCATGAAAATGGTGGCCAGTCCCTGGTAGAGCGCCGTACCGCCCATGTTGATCGTGGCGCCCAGCGGTATGATGAACTGCGCGATAGAAGGGCGCACCTTGAGTTCCTCCTCGGCGCTTTTGACCGTTATGGGCATGGTCGCCGCTGAACTGTCGGTAGAGAAGGCCAGCAGAAACGGTTCGCGAATAGCGGCCATAAAATGCCAGCTGTTGCGTCGCGCAACAAGCAGGACAATCAGCAGATAAAACCCGAGTAAGATAGCCATGCCCAGCACCACGGCGCCGGAATAGACGCCCAGACCGGTGATTACCTGGGGACCGGCCTTGATCATGGCCTGGGCGAGCAGACCGAACACTGCCAGTGGCGCCATGGTCATCACCGCACCGACGATTGCCATAGATACTGACTGGATGGAGCCGAACAATTCCATTAACGGACGTGCCGACCCGGGTGACAGGCTCAATAGCCCGATGCCAATAACGATGGCAAAAATGACGATCTGCAGCATCTCCCCCTCGACGATGGCGCCCATCGGATTGGTGGGGAGCAA
The DNA here is from genome assembly GCF_046483665.1 of Thiohalophilus sp. GTDB lineage: Bacteria > Pseudomonadota > Gammaproteobacteria > UBA6429 > Thiohalophilaceae > Thiohalophilus. The sequence continues at coordinate 7,277 of NZ_JAWOCR010000061.1, forward strand.
CCCGGTAACTTTTTCCGGAGCAGTCTGCAGATTCAGCGGGGTTTCCTGCCGGGTGAATTCGTCGACCTGCTGTTCCAGCGATTCGGTCTGAACTGTTGCTGTCGGCGCACCGCCGAGCAGGGACTGGGCATCGACATACGCCCCGGGTTTTAGAAACAGACCAAGACTGATGCCGATGATTACCGCGGCAATGGTGGTGATAATAAAGTAAATGCCCAGCCACAGACCGGTGGACTTGAGTTGCTGAATGTCGCTGGCAGCGGCGATGCCTCGCACGATGGAAGCCAGGATCAGTGGCACCACGATCATCTGGATGAAAGCCAGAAAGATCTTGCCCGGCAGCGCCAGCCATTCGCCCAGGGTGATGGCGATCTCTTTATCAACCCAGCCTGTTTCTGGACTCAATAGAATGCCGGTGATAATGCCGAGTATCAGGGCGACCAGAACCTGCAACCAGAGCCGGTTGCGAATCAGGCGCGAGACAGAACTGGTCAGATACTTGATGTTCCGCGGGTGAATCTGTTCCAGGGAAACGACTAGTCCGTTCAGCACATTGGGGCCTCGCTCGTCTTGTTATTTCAAGCTCACACCAGAATTTAGCCTAACATGGGGCAAGGCGGAACGGGACAGGCTGTCTCGCTGAAATGGCACATTCTTGCCAGTGACATGGAAGAGGTAAAGTCACGGCATGATGTCGTCGCGCGGTGCTTCTCTGGCAAAGCGTGGCAGGAGATGGTCAGGCTAACGATGACCGAATCCGATGAGCAGACAGGGACGTTGAGTCTGGCGGTTATTGTCTATGCAAGTGAAGTTTTCGGGTGTGAGCTGCAACGCGTTATAAAACAAGCGTGAACTTCCTGTAGAATAAACAGTCTTCTCATTGTAAGTACCCTGCCCTTTCGGAACGGTGCCGGATAACCGTTACCAGATACTGGAACCGGGTTGGGCGGCGCCTGTTGCGGCGATCTGCCCATTTCGAAATTCGCGCCTCAAAGACGCTCCTGCAGTGTCCGGAAGCTGTTATCTCTCTTTGAAACCTGGAAACCTGCCATGCAAGAGGTGATACCTGTGCATCATAAAATCCTGATATTTTTGTTCGTGACATTATTTCCGTTCTCTTCGACCCTGGCCGATGAGGCGATTTTCGCCGGCGGCTGTTTCTGGTGCATGGAAGCGGATTTTGAGAAGCTCAATGGCGTCTCGGAGGTGATCTCGGGCTTTACCGGGGGCGAGCTCCTGAATCCGACCTACAAGGGCAATCACGAAGGGCATTATGAGGCAGTGCGGGTGATCTATGATCCCGAAGTGGTGAGTTATCAGGATCTACTGGATTATTACTGGATAAACATCGATCCGTTCGATGACCAGGGACAGTTTTGTGATAAGGGAGATTCCTATTTGAGCGCCATCTTTGTTGCCAATGCCAAACAACGACGCCTGGCCGAGACCTCGCGGCAGAAAGTGGTCGAACAGTTCCCGGATAAAAAAGTAGTCACTCCGATTCTGGAGGCGGGTAAGTTCTGGCCGATCAAGGGCAAGGAGAGCTATCATCAGGATTATTACAAGAAGTCGCCGCTGCGCTACAGGTTTTATCGCCTGAGTTGCGGGCGCGACAATCGCCTGGAAGATATCTGGGGGAAGAAGAAATAGCTCCGCTGCCCTGAGCCGGTTAGCGCAACGTCTTGTTCAGGGACCCGTATGCCTCACCTGATTATCGAATACAGCGCGGACTGTATGGGCGAACAACAGGCACAGACCCTGGTCGATGCCGTGTTCGAGGCAACGCGTGATTCCGGCCTGTTCGAGACCGCGAATATCAAAACCCGGGCGATCCCGGTGAATGCCTATCGTCTTGGTGTCGAGGGCCGGGGGTTTATTTGTGTGCGCTGCCGGATGCATGTCGGGCGCAGCCCTGAGCAGAAAAAGCAGTTCTCCGAGGCGCTGGTGTGCGTATTGCGTGAACGGGGACCGGGCGTGGCGGTCATCACCGCCGAGGTGATAGAACTGGACCCGGCCAGCTATGCTCGTTATTATGCCGACTGAAGACGCGCCGCGAATACCCGGACACAATTTTTTAAATAAACGTCTACAGACCCTGTCCGGCTGTGGCATTCCGGGGACAGGCAGGTGGTACCCTGGCAGCGAAAAACAGGGTCGTTGCCCGTAACACGTAGTAATCTGTCAGGATGACGCGATAAACTTTTCCTGTTATATCCTTGAATACAGGTCTCCGCACAATCCATTTATCCCAATTAATTACGCGGATTTAATACATAGATTATCATCTATCTAAAACGTAGATATTATCGATTTGTATTGAAGTAATGGGCTTTTTAAGGTGCTGCCTTATTCTGGCTTTGCAGGGCGGGTAGCGAGTGCTCGGTACATGATCAAACTACGAACCTACGTTTATATTGATTCCCTGCAGCCACAGCTGGCGGAATACATGGCGACCGTGTCGCAGGGGTTTCCTACCTCGCCGGGTAATGCCTGCCTGTGGGTGGAGGTTTCCCCCGGCATGGCGGTGCATCGTCTCACCGATATGGCGCTCAAAGCGACACGCGTACATCTGGCCCAGCAGGTGGTGGAGCGTGCTTATGGCTCAATGGTGATTCACCATCGCGATCACAGCGATGTGGAAGAATCGGGCCGGGTGATACTCAACCATCTGGGCTCGGCCGCGACCGATCCCGAACCGTGCAAGATTGCCTGGCAGGAAACCATCCGCGGCATGACGCCCGATCACACCGTGGTGATCAACCGCCAGGATCGCAAGGGCTCGATGATCCTGCCCGATCAGAGTATGTTCATTCTCGAGACCGATCCGGCCGGTTACATCATTTATGCGGCCAATCAGGCGGAAAAAGCCGCCAATATCACCCTGATCGATGCCCGCGCGGTCGGCGCCTTCGGCCGCCTGACGCTCTCCGGGCGCGAGGCCGATGTGGACGAGGCGGCCGCGGCAGCCATCGCCGCCGTGCAGCATCCATGGAGTTCATGGGGAGGGCGCTGATGCATCGTCAGGAACTGCTGCGATTACTCAAACAACACCAGCCCCGTTTCATGGACGAGGCGGGCTTCGTACGACGCGGGATCGGGTTCGTTGAACAACATCCGGACTGTTTCCAGCGCGAACTGTTACCCACCCATGTGACCGGTTCGGCCTGGGTAGTCAGTCCGGATCGCTCGCACGTACTGATGCTGCATCATCGCAAGCTCGATCAGTGGTTTCAGCCGGGCGGCCATGCTGACGGCGACGCCGATATTCTGCGCGTCGCCCTGCGCGAGACGGCGGAGGAGAGCGGTATCGAGCCATCGCAGGTCGAGTTATTGAGTGAATCGATCTTTGATGTGGATATTCACTGGACCCCCGCCAGGGCGGATGCGCCAGCCCACGAACATATCGATATCCGGTTTCTGGTGCAGATCGACGACAGCTTACCTATTCCCGGTAATGACGAATCGCATGAAATTGGTTGGGTCGCATTGCAGGATGTGCTGCGTTTTAACAACAGTCGTTCGACTTATCGTATGCTGGAGAAAACGCGGCAATTGCGTCACAATTACTACTGAGCACCCACAGGGAGCGGGTGTTATTATTCTGATAATGAAAAGGGAAAGAAAAAGGGAAAAAGAACGGGTATCAAAGGGTGCAGACATCGTTTATTATATGATAGATAGATAAATATCTATCAATAATGCTGGTGCTGTCTATAGTATAGTAATTTATCTATCAGTAGGGAAGAAAATATCGATTTGTATCAAACAAATTGGCTCCCTAAGCTTTGAGTACCCAAACCGAATTTGCAGCGAACTGAAATATCAGCAACCGAAGCAGGAGTAGATCATGGCAGCGAATACCTATCAAGCGGGTGTTAAAGAATACCGCGACAAGTACTGGACCCCGGATTATGTCCCGCTGGATACCGACCTTTTGGCCTGTTTTAAGGTCACCGGCCAGCCTGACGTACCACGTGAGGAGGTTGCCGCTGCCGTGGCTGCCGAGTCATCTACCGGGACCTGGAGTACCGTCTGGTCCGAATTGTTGACCGACCTGGAGTTCTATAAAGGCCGTGCCTATCGCATCGAAGATGTGCCTGGTGATTCCGAGTCCTTTTATACCTTTATTGCCTATCCCATCGATCTGTTCGAGGAAGGTTCTGTCGTCAACGTACTGACCTCCCTGGTGGGTAACGTGTTCGGCTTCAAGGCTCTCAAGCATCTGCGCCTGGAAGATATTCGCTTCCCCATCGCCTACATCAAAACCTGCGGTGGACCGCCGGCCGGTATCCAGGTCGAGCGTGATCGTTTGGCCAAGTATGGTCGTCCGATGCTCGGCGCTACCATCAAGCCGAAGCTGGGCCTGTCTGCCAAGAACTACGGTCGTGCAGTTTACGAATGTCTGCGTGGCGGTCTGGACATGACCAAAGATGACGAGAACGTCAACTCACAGCCGTTCATGCGCTGGCGTGATCGTTTCGAGTTCGTTGGTGAAGCGATTCAGAAGGCCGAGCAGGAGACGGGTGAGCGCAAGGGTCACTACCTGAACGTAACTGCTTCAACACCTGAAGAGATGTACAAGCGTGCCGAGTTTGCCAAGGAAGTTGGTTCGCCAATCATGATGCACGACTTCCTGACCGGCGGCTTCACCGCCAATACCGGTCTGGCTAACTGGTGTCGTGAAAACGGCATGCTGCTGCACATTCACCGTGCCATGCACGCGGTAATCGACCGTCATCCGAAACACGGCATTCACTTCCGCGTCCTGGCCAAGTGTCTGCGACTGTCCGGTGGTGACCATCTGCACACCGGTACCGTCGTAGGTAAGCTGGAAGGTGACCGTAACTCAACTCTCGGTTTTGTTGACCAGCTGCGCGAATCTTTCGTACCGGAAGATCGTTCACGCGGCGTGTTCTTTGATCAGGATTGGGGTTCCCTGCCAGGCGTCTTCGCGGTTGCTTCCGGTGGTATCCACGTCTGGCACATGCCGGCACTGGTTACCATCTTCGGTGATGATTCCATGTTGCAGTTCGGTGGCGGTACACAGGGTCACCCCTGGGGTAACGCAGCCGGTGCCGCGGCCAACCGTGTTGCACTGGAAGCCTCCGTCAAGGCGCGTAACGAAGGTCGTGAAATCGAGAAAGAAGCTCGCGACATTCTGACCGAAGCTGCCAAGACCAGCCCGGAACTGGCCATCGCGATGGAAACCTGGAAAGAGATCAAGTTTGAATTCGAAACCGTGGACAAGCTGGACGTGGGCTAAGCCCCGTCCGTTCACGACGTAGCAAACAGATACCGAATTAATGCGAGGTAAACGATTATGAGCATGTATGAAGCGGGTGATTACCAGACCCAGCACACTCTCGAAACTTTCGGCTTTTTGCCCAAGCTGACCCCTGAAGAGATTCAGCAGCAGATCGCCTACATTCTGGCTAACGGATGGTCACCGGCCATTGAGCACGAGGATCCCCGTCGGGCCACCGATCATTACTGGACGATGTGGAAGCTGCCGTTTTTTGGTGAAACCAACCTGCAGAGCGTACTCGACGAGCTGGAAGCCTGTCGCCGTTCCTATCCGGATCACCATATCCGTCTGCTCGGTTACGACAGCTACTCCCAGACTCAGGGACATTCCTTCGTGGTCTTCGAAGGGCGCTAAACAGCGCAAGTAAAAAAGGGGTGCCCGCCAATATGAGGGCACCCCGACACGAATAACCAGTATCGATGTGACGGGGTTTACGATGGCACAGACTGCACAACACAACACAGCACGCGCGGCTTCCAGGGCACGGCGTGAAGCAATGTCGACCCGGGGCAAAGCCGCGCTGAAGGATACCGACCGTACCCGCAGTGCAGAGGCCCTGCAGACGGCAACGCAGACAGCGCCGGCCGGGCCGGTTGATACCAAAACCGGCAAGACCGAAGGTGACTGTGGTTGTGGTTGCAAGGGCGAAAAAGGTCGCAGTGAAGCCACTGCCGCAACGACACCGCACACCGATACGACGAGCAAACCCAGGGCGACGATCCGCACCCAGGTGCAGCAGCCGCAGATCAAAATGAACAGCAGTCGCGCAGCATCACTGGCGCGTCGCCATGCCATGTCCCAGCGCGGCAAGGCCGGGCTCAGTGGCAATGGCCTGAGCGAAGCGCAAACCGCGCGTGCGGCCAATCCGAAACTGACCGGACGTGAACTGGCCAAGAAGGTACGTGCCGATCGTTGCCGTAACGGTAATACCTGCAAGAAAAAATCGGAGCCTGTCGGTCGTACGCGGCCGAACAAAACCGCAGCCAGTCATGACACCGGCGCGGCGAGCGATGCGCCCTGGAAAGTAGGCCAGAGTCAGACCGGTCATGGTCAGACTCTGACCGGCACTATCGTGGGCCGCAGTTCACGGGTAACGGGTAACGAACCGGGCACCTGCAAGAACGTGACCGGCGTGGAATATATCGGTGCCGATCAGACCGAGGCGTTCTGCAGCACCTCAAGCACAGGTGGGCCGAGCAAGATCACTACCTCGCAAACTGCCAGGGGCAAGCAGGTTAGTGGTAACAATGTTGGGCATTCCTCGAACGTCACGGGTGATGAATACGGTGCCGGGCGGGAACTGACCGGCAGCCAGTACATGGAAAAGGGTAACGGCAAGTCACCGAGAAAAGTGGGCACCAGTCATACCCTGCGCGGCGGAAGCCTGACCGGTACCCAGATCGGTCGTTCAGAGCGGGTCACCGGCGATGAGCCGGGTACTTGCAAGTCGGTTACCGGTGACGATTATGTTGGCCAGGAGCAATATCAGGGTTTTTGTGGCAAAGCACCGAAACCGCAGGATAAAAAGGTAGGTTTCACCCAGACATTCCACGGCAGGGCAGTCTCCGGCACGATGACCGGTCGTTCCACTCGCATGACCGGCGATGAACCGGGCACCTGCAAGTCAGTGACCGGAACGCCCTATGCCGGACTGGAGCAGTTCAGCAAGTATTGCGAGCCGAAAGAGGCCGCTCAGGGGACAGTCCGTTATCGCCCGGAGCGTAGCACCCCCGGTTCGGTAATGACCGGCACCCAGCCGGGCCTTAATGGCCAGTTAACCGGCGCCAGCAAAGGTATCTGTGAGCCTGTGAGCGGCACTCCGTATGTGGGAGCGGACCAGTTTGCCGAAGCCTGTCCTTCAGTACCGGCCGAACCGGGCAGCCCCGATTTTCCCCAGCAACTGGCTGAGACGCCGTGGGGCAAGTTCAGTGTGCAGAGTCCGGTGCATGCCAGTCAGGGTGACGAGCATTATGATGTGACCGGCAACCGCTATGAACAGGGCAAGATCACCGGCCCGTTTGGCATGGCCGGCGGCAAGGTAACCGGTACCGAGGAAGCCCGTTTTGGCCGGGGAGGGAACGCGGAACCGATGAACGCGCCGATACCTGAAACAGCTGAACAGGTAGAGGGTCGCGTCAAGTCCCGGATCAGTGGAGAAGGTATTGATGTTGGTCTTAAGATTACCGGTGACGACTGGGATCGCGGTGACCGGGTTACCGGCACTGAAGGCATGACGGCCAGTAAACGCAATCCGACCCGTCAGGGAAGCCGTGCGACAGGTGCCATGCAGATGAAACCGGAGATGAAACGGAACGAGAACGTCCCCGAGCCAGTTAGTCCGGTGACCGGTGGCAGTGGTAATACTGACAAAGGTTCATTAATTACCTATTCCGGAGGTGCCCGGGGTTAATTACCCGGTGGAGTAGCAATCATGTTGAGTTCGCGTCGCAGACAATCCCGTTCTATCAGCTGGTCGCCTAGCGCACCGGCCGGTCGTCCCGGAGCCCGAACCCTCGCAGCCGATGTTGCTGCGAAGACGGGTAATGTGCGCGCGAATCTCGCTTCGGTACAAAGCGGTCGGCACCCGCTGAGTAATGCCACGGAAAATGCACAGCTGTTTGATTACGAGCAGCACACCAAAGCGGCCTTTGACACGATTGTGCCAACGTTGAAACAGATTTCCGGTCTGCAACATGAGGCAGACTTTGAGCGCCGCTCCCAGGAGCTGGCACAGAAACAACTCGGGTTCGAATTACCGGCCGATATTCTGGCCGATGCGTGGGTGACCCAGCTGGATATGCGTCGGCTGTTTGCCTGGTGTGTGTTTCAGACGTACCAGCGGTTTTGCGACGATTTTTTTGCGAACGGTTTCATGAGTCGTACGGAAACGGAATTCCAGGCTTTTTTAATCGATTGTGGCTTTCACACACTGGATATTTCACCCTGTGCGGATGGTCGCCTGGCGCACGTAATCAGTTATGTATTGCGTCTGCCGCAACGCGCCGTGCGTCGCAAGTCCTACGCGGGCGCCATGTTTGATATTGAAGACAGCATCGAGAAGTGGACCGAAACCGAGTTGCAACGGTTTCGTGAAGGCAAGCCAACAACCGCTGATATACCCACGCGTTATTTGAAAACCGTGGTCTATCATTTCAGTTCGGGCGATCCCGACCATGAAGGTTGTGCGGCACATGGCTCAGACGCGGGACGCGCAGCGCAGGGAGGGCTGGATCGGCTGAAAGCGTTTCAGACTGCCGTGGAAAACAGTTTTTGCTGTGGAGCCTCAATCGATCTGATGCTGATTGGGATGGATACGGACAATGATGCGATTCGCATTCATATGCCCGATCGCCATGGTGAAATCGATCTCAAACGCTATCTGGATGCGGCAGATCTGTATGACGCAACATTATCGATGCGCGCCACACAGGCTGAAGAATATGTGGCCGAACAGGTTAGACACGCCGCTGGCGAAATGAGTGACGGGATGCAGAGATTGATGAGCTATTTGCTGATCAATAACTTCTCGCAGATCGAGTATGTCCGCCAGTACCACGACGGCCGCTACCGGGATATTGGCCATGCTGAACGGTTTATCGGTGCCGGTATCGGTTTTGAGGAAGTGCAGTTGCGCAACCTGACCTATTTTGCGTATATGCAAACCGTGGAAGAGGCGGCAGCCGATCTGGATGTGGGGATCAAGATATTCAGTAAACTGAATGTCTCTCATGGCCTGCCGGTTCCGGTTGTGGTGCGTTTTGACTACCACGGCCACGTGCCCGGGGCGCGTGAGCGGGCAATTGAACGTTGTCAGCGTGTCGATGCGGCCCTGTGTGACCGTTATGCGGATCTGGCCGACAGTGGATTACTTCATACACTGCAGGTTGTACGTGATTGTCATGCCGGTGAACGGATCGAAGTGATTGGAACATCGGTAAAGGATGAAGTTACTGAGGAGGCACACTGATGAAGATCTGCCAGGTTGAACGGCCATTGGTTGCCACCAACCGTATTCCTGGTCTGGAGCACAAGCACATGCAGGTCGTTCGGGACGGTAGTTCAATGCTCGTTGCCGTGGATGCCGTGGGATGTATTCCTGGTGACTGGGTGATTTGTGTAGGCAGCTCCGCGGCACGGGAAGCGGCGGGCAGCAAGGAATATCCGAGTGACCTGACGATTGTCGGGATCATCGACCACTGGCCGCCCGAGGGAGAGAGCGCGTAGTGGATATATTGCAGGTCGAGGAACCGCTGGTATGCACCCGCCGCATTGATGGACTCAAACAGTCCAGTTTGCGGGTACTGCGCGATAACCAGGGCGGGCGACACGTCGCCGTTGACCCTGTTGGCGCGCGCAAAGGTAACTGGGTATTTACCGTAAGTGGTTCGGCCGCACGTTATGCCGTAGGGGACTTTGAGATACTTACTGATCTCACCATTGGCGGCATCATCGATTTCTGGGGGACTGACGAGACTCGGTCAACCGGGAAGGGCGAGACAACGGAACAGGCGTTGTAGCGATTTTTACAGTTCAACAAACATGTTAATAGAGTAGGAGATAGAAAGATGGCAAACGATAACTACGGCATTGCACTCGGCATGATCGAGACACGCGGACTGGTTCCCGCCATCGAGGCGGCAGATGCCATGACCAAGGCAGCCGAAGTACGCATGATCGGTCGCGAATTCGTTGGTGGCGGTTACGTCACTGTTCTGGTTCGCGGTGAAACCGGTGCGGTAAACGCGGCAGTTCGTGCTGGCGCAGATGCCTGTGAACGCGTAGGTGACGGTCTGGTTGCAGCTCACATCATTGCCCGTCCGCATCGCGAAGTAGAGCCGGTTCTGCCGACAGGCGGTAGCAGTAAAACTGCAGCCTAACAGACAGGCATTGTATTTAACTGACTGAGGAGTAACACACCATGGCCAACGAACACTACGGCATAGCACTGGGCATGATTGAAACGCGTGGACTCGTGCCCGCCATCGAGGCGGCCGACGCCATGACCAAAGCGGCAGAAGTACGCCTGCTCGGGCGAGAATTTGTCGGCGGCGGTTATGTCACCGTGCTCGTTCGTGGCGAGACCGGTGCGGTAAATGCAGCTGTGCGCGCAGGCGCGGATGCCTGTGAGCGCGTAGGCGATGGCCTGGTGGCTGCTCATATTATTGCCCGTCCGCATCGCGAAGTTGAGCCCATTCTGGGCGATGCCGGTAACGGCGCAACGCGCAGTTGAACGAATAGTGGTTGACGCTGACTGATCCGTCATCATGCTGTACGCCAACGCTGATCTACGCGTATTGGGTTATCTCGGTCGGGCTCTGAGTCTTGAACTCTCGGCAGTCCAGCTGTACAGCACCCAGGCACGACTTGTCGCGACCTGGGGGCTGACCGGGGTATCTAAACGTTTCAGCAATGAGGCCAGTGAGGAAATGGCGCATGCGGACCGGATTATTGGCCGCATGCTCGCCCTCGGCGTGGCACCCAATGCCTCGCAATTGCGTCCTCCCAGGCTTGGTCACAGCCTGCAGGAACTGTTGCAGCACAATCATGCATTTGAAAGTGAACTGATCCGGTTGTATGCCGAGGCGACACAGCACTGTGCGCGCAGCGGTGATCATGACAACCGCTTATTTTTTGAAGAACTCCTCGCAGAGGAGCAAGACCATGCCGCCGAACTGGTGAAATGGCTGAAAGAACTTGAACAACCCGGTGCGACGGTCAACAAGAACCGCGCCACTTTTTAACGGAGGCGAACCATGAGTCAACAATGGCAGGAACGTATCCGTCCCCCACGCCTGGAACGTCGCTATGAGTTTTCCGACTACCAGAGTTTGCGAGATTTTCTCGATCGCGCCGCAGATGTCTCCGAGCGTGAAGGTTTATACCCCGACATGGGCTTCGGTCGCGATTATGTCAATGTGACCATCCATGCCGATGAAGAAAGCAATGAGTTGGGCGAACAACATCACCGCCTGGCTGCCGAATACGATGCCTTGCTCGAAGAGCAAGGAACACATTAGGAGTCGGCAGGATGTCCGTCATCGCTCTGGTCGGAAACAAAGGCGGTGCCGGTAAGACAACATTGTCCATCAATCTGGCGATGGCACTGGCCGAGCAGGCTGATACAGTACTGGTGGATGCCGATCCGCAAGGTTCTTCCCTGCAATGGAGTGTGATAGGGGATAGCCTGTTGCACGTAGTCAAAGCGGGAGATGCTCTCTGCGAGGCAATCGCCATGATGGCGCGGCAACATCAGCATGTGGTTGTGGATTGCCCCCCTTCTGTACAGGCCCCACAGACCCATGAAGCATTGCAAGCCTGCAATGTGGCTCTGATACCGGTGCAGCCCTCGCCGGTCGATCTTTGGGCGACGGTACATATCGAGCAAGCGGTTGAGCAGGCAAAACAGGTCAATTCGCGGTTGTCGGCGTGGCTAATCATCAATCAACTGGAACCCCGGACTACGTTATCGCGACTGGTTCGAGAAGCCGTGGCGGAAATTGATATACCGGTTGCCGAAACAGCTATTCGTCGGCGTGCCATCTATCGCAGCAGCGTGCTGGAAGGTAAAAGTGTGTACGAAATGGGGCGCCGGGGTGCCGAAGCGGTGAATGAACTTAACAAACTGATCCTGGAGGTAGTACCCTCATGAGTGAGAGTGACAAGACGAGGCAAAAGCTGGTGGACTCCATGCGCAAGACCAAGTCAGGTTCTGCGGACAAAGAGCAGGTGTCTACAGCTGCAGAGAGAACAGCGCCGGAAAAATCACAACCTGCCACATCGGGTAGTAAAACTAAAACCGCCAGGCCAGTGAGAAAAACAACTAAAACAAAACAGGAAGACAGCGTTAATGTCGATGCCTATCAGTCAAGGCAAAGGCGCGTCTGGCCGGATTAAATCAGATATATCGATATTCATCGATTATTCAGCCGGGAAATATCGATTAGTCGCATAAGCCAAATGCAGCACATACTTGGCATAAAAGACGGTCAAAGAGGGGCAATACAATGTCAGCTCTCAGTAATTTACTCATCCCGGCTGTACTGTTCTTTGCACTTGGATTTTTTGCTCGTGCAATAAAATCTGATCTGCGTGTTCCGCCTGACCTGGCCAAGGTGTTGTCCATTTATCTGTTAATGGCAATCGGGTTACATGGTGGTTATGCCCTTGGCAAAGCAGACCTGGCGACTGCATTCAATTCAGTTTTGTGGGCAATTATTCTCGGCTTTACCCTGCCTCTGATCGGTTATGGGCTGTTACTCATGACCCGAAAAGTCGACAGTATGAATGCGGCCGCGATCGCGGCGCATTATGGCTCTGTGAGTGCCGGTACATTTCTGACTGCCATCGCCTACCTGGATAATCTGAACATAAGCTATGAAAGTTATCCCGTAATCATGCTTGCTGTGATGGAGTCGCCGGCAATTATCGTCGGATTGTTGCTTGCCTCCTGGTCACGTCAGCGTATCGCGGCTACCGGTAATGCCAGTGAAGCAGCAGTAATTCGGCAACACGGTATGGGTGATGGACAGTTAGGCAGTTTGCTGCATGAAGCTTTTACCAATGGTAGCGTGATTCTTCTGATAGGTTCGATGGTAATAGGTGCCATTTCAGGTCCTGCCAGTATGGAAAAGCTGTTTCCGTTTATTGACGAAATCTTCATGGGCGTGCTGTGTTTGTTTTTGTTCGAAATGGGTATGGAAGCGGCGCGGCGCATACGGGAATTTCGCAAGGTTGGTACGGTCTTGATTATCTTTGGTCTGGTGATGCCGCTGATAGGAGGGGGCATTGGTTTGATAGTCGGTGCAATGATACTGAATATGAGTGTGGGTGGCACATTGCTGGTCGCTGTACTGGGTGCCAGTGCATCATATATCGCAGTGCCGCCGGCCATGCGGCTGGCCGTTCCCGAGGCGAACCCGTCTTTTTATCTGACATTGTCACTGGGAATCACCTTCCCGTTTAATGTGATTATCGGGATACCTGTATATCATGCTTTGGCGGAACAACTGGTAACATAACGAGGCGTTCATAGATGCAAAGACTTTTTCCCGAAAAACTCGTTACAGTGATCACAAGTGATGTACTTGAAGAACATCTTGTTGGACGTGTTCGTCATCGCGGCGCAAGTGGTTATACCATCGTGCGGGCGCGAGGCGCCGGTTCCAGTGGTGAACAATCCGGAATGCTGGATATTGATACTAATATCAAGTTCCACGTAATAATGCCTACCGAACGTCTGAGCGGGCTACTGGATGATCTCGAGCAGTTAATTAATAAAGGCCATCATCTGACAGTATTCGTATCCGATGTGTCGGTGTTGAGACCGGAGAAATATACCGAGGCGATGGAGTAGGAATTATGCAGGCATATCTCTATTCAATATTCCCTTTTCTGCGCTGGTTCCCTATGAACCGCGATATGATCCGCGCGGACCTGATTGCGGGAATCACGGTTGCCCTGGTGCTGGTTCCACAAAGCATGGCTTATGCCCAGCTGGCCGGGCTGCCTGTGGTCTACGGGTTGTATGCTTCATTTGTACCGGTGATTGTGGCTTCCCTGTGGGGCTCATCCAGTCAGCTGCATACCGGGCCTGTGGCCATGCTCTCGCTGATGTCGGCCGCAGCATTGATTCCTCTGGCCAGCCCGGGCAGCCCCGATTTTATCGAACTGTCGATAATGCTGGCCCTGATGGTAGGGATCCTGCGCCTGGCGCTGGGTTTGTTCCGACTTGGCGCAATAGTGAATCTTCTTTCCAGCCCGGTAATCGTCGGGTTTACCAATGCCGCAGCACTGATCATAGGCCTGTCACAGCTAAGCAAGGTTATTGGTGTGCCGTTTCCGCGCACAGAGTCGTATCTGGCGGATTTATGGCGAGTTTTTGAACAATTACCTTCCCTGCATATCGAGACTGTCCTGTTTGCACTCGGTGCGTTTTTATTGATCTATGGATTGAAAAGAAAAATGCCCTCCTTACCGGGGGTTTTAATCGCAGTTGCTGTGATGACCATGATCAGTGCGCTGATGTCGTATGAGGACAAAATGCAGGTCTCTCAGGCGCAAATCCAGAGCGACAGGATTGTTTCGGCAATGACGGACTACGCTCAGGTAAAACAGCGTATTAACAAACTGACCGACGAGATTGCGCTGCTCAACCAAAAGGCAGGGAAACAGGAAAAACAGGACGGATTGGAGAATATCGAGGCGGCTGCTGAATTGCGGGCCGCAGCAACAGTTCTGAAACATGAACTGTCGCTCCTGAAGACACAGCAGACCCGGCAGCGTGTGTCGCTGCACAAGATGGCACTGGTAGGGGTAAAAACTCCGAACGGTCAATGGCAATTCTATCCGCAGGCGGCGCTGCCGGAAGACAGCGAAAGTGATGGTAAAACGTGGCGTTTCAATAGTATCAAAGAGGGCCAGATTGTGCTGTCAGCCGGTGGTGCTGTAGTGGGAACGATCCCCGAAGGTCTGCCCGCCTTCAATGCACCGACGCTTCAATGGGACCTGATTCTTACCCTGTTGCCAGCCGCCCTGGTTATGGCATTGATAGGCTTTATGGAGGCGACCTCCATTTCCAAGGCGATTGCCAGCACCACCGGTGAGCGGGTTGATACCAGCAAGGAGCTGGTGGGTCAGGGGTTGGCCAATATTGCCGGTAGCTTCTTTAGTTCCTATACAGTCAGCGGTTCATTCTCCCGTTCCGCCGTAGCGGCCAAAACCGGCGCGCGTACCGGCATGTTTGCTATCATCAGCGCGATCGCCGTGGTGCTGGTCTTACTGTTCTTTACCAAATACCTCTACCATTTGCCTCAAGCCGTGCTGGCAGTCATCGTGATGATGGCGGTATTCAGTCTGATTCGTATCAGACCGCTTATTCAGGCCTGGCGTGTCGACAGAATCAGTGCTGGTATCGGAGTAGTTACCTTTTGTGCGACGTTGCTGATGGCCCCGGCCATTGCCAATGGCATCCTGCTGGGAATCACCCTGACTGTCCTGCATTACCTGATACGTATCATGAAACCGCGTGCAGAGATAGTCAGTCACAAAGAAGATGGTACCCTGGGAGGCATCAAGTCGCATCATCTCGAACCCATTAGTGAACTGTATGTGCCCGTGCGCTTCGATGGTTCATTGACCTTTATCAATGTAGCTTATTTCGAGGACATTATTCTGGAGGCATTGAGTGAGTTTCCCCGGGCGAAAGTGATTCTGGTGGTAGGTAGCGGTATCAATGTAATCGATGCTTCCGGTGAGGAGAAGGTTCGGGAGATTGCCCACCGCCTGCGTGATACAGGCGTACAGCTTATGTTCAGTGGGCTCAAGCATCAGGTAATGCAGGTCATGGAAAGCAGTGGCCTGGTGGGCGAACTGGGCAGAGATGTGTTTTTTGCGGACAAACAGACAGCATTGCATACGCTAAAAAAACTTTCTGAAGAAGGTGTTTTGGAGGACGGCGACACGAACGAACGGCATGGTTCTCGTGGCAGTAATGTCACCGGTCCTGCTCTTTGAGGTAAAGATGCCAAGACGTGTAGAGAAAAACCGCCGGGGACAATATAAAAAAGAGACTGCGGGTAATGTCTCCGATTATAACTACACGCCACCCGGCGCCATGCCGGATTTTCTGATTCGTCATGCAACACTGCGACAGTTACAGGTATTTGAAACCATTGTCCGGCTGGGCAGTTTTACCCGTGCGGCCGAAGAGCTGTTCTTGACTCAGCCAACAGTCTCCATGCAGATCAAGAAACTGACCGACGTTATTGGCCTGCCGTTATTCGAACACGTGGGTCGTAATGTGAAGCCGACCGAGGCTGGCATGGAGATGTATGAGGCCTGCCGGAATATTTTCCAGGTAATGGCGAACCTGGAGATGAAAATTTCCGATCTGAAAGGCATGAAGCGTGGGCGTTTGCGCCTGGGAGCGATTACGACTGCCAAGTATTTTGCCCCGGAAGTGCTGGGTGAGTTCAGTGCGCTTTATCCAGGTATCGATGTCGCGTTGAAAGTGACTAACCGTGATCGGATTATTGAACGCATGCGCGCCAATGAGGATGACCTCTATATTATGGGACAGGCTCCCTCCGACGAGATGGAGATGGTGTCCTTTCCCATTGCTCCCAATCCTTTGGTAGTGATGGCGCCACGTGATCATCCACTGGTTGGTGAAAAGAACATCCCCCTTGAGCGTATTGTCGAAGAACCTTTTATTCTGCGTGAACCAGGCTCGGGAATTCGTGATGCTATTTTACGCAACTTCGATGAAAAAAACTTACGGCCAAAAGTAAAAATGGAGCTGGGAAGTAATGAGGCGATTAAACATGCCATCGTGGGAGGTCTCGGACTGTCGGTATTATCATTACACACACTGACTCTCGAAGGTACCGAGGGACCGGTCGCGATTCTGGATGTGGAAGGCTTCCCGATCATGCGTCTATGGTATCTGGTTTATCCCAAGGCCAAAGAGCTGTCACTTGTTTCCAGGGCATTTGTCGATTTTGCCAAAGAACTTGAACCACAGATGTACGAACGCATCCGCAAGATGTGGCCAGAGCTGGACAGATACCTGGATAAGGAAGGTCCTCCTTCAATTAAAAAAGCCATACATAACAAGAAAAAGAGATCATGAGTTGATTTTTCCTGAACGAGGTTCAGACACATATATCAGCAAAGTAAACCGTTTACTTCAGACCGTTCGGTCCTGTTGTTAGTCAGCGATTAGTCACTTTAGTGGATGGCAAAACAACCTGTGAGGAACTGTCAGGCAGCAGGCTATATGAAACGTGTCGTAGAAATGTCGCCCCAGCGAACCCTTTCAGGTCTCACGTTTTTATCAGAATCAGGAATAATTCTGACGACATAAAAGAGAATTAACTCCTTGCGAAGATTTGCGTCCGGAAAGTTATAGACCGGTATGCCGCTGAAACCAGTGAGGCGGGCTATAAAAGGTTGTCACTTGATACAGTATGTTGAAAACCTGTCTGCATACGGGTTTCGCTATACCAGATTTCCCGCCTGTTAAATCGGGACAGCCAGCTCAACATAATAAAAAAGTTATCCATGTGCATTAACCTTGTCCCGGGGTTAATTCAGCACTTGTTACATGGTTACTGCCCTGTTATTAGAAAAGCACCTGTGCCGATCCGGTACTCTGCCGGTAGACTCCAGAGTGTTATGTGGGTCTACGCCAGACTATCCAGGTGGCCAGGGATTCGGGATCATCGGTTTAACTGTTAATTTATATAAATTTATCCGATTAATGTTGCTGTATGGTTGATTTTTTTAACCCCGCTTGAATACCCTGTTAATAGTCATGAGGGAGAGAAGAAACCGATAGACAGAATTCTGCCTCCGCTCTGTTTGATTTGTCTTGATCCGATCTCTGGAAAAACCGGTTCAACAACACTAAAAGCACTCTTATGTTTCAAGATAGCAAGAACCTGACCACCAGCTTGCATGATTTAATTACCGGTGATGAAGATGCTCGTGTCTGCAAGGATATTCCCGAGTCAGCATGTAACGATCAGCCGCGTAATTTTTTTGCTTACCTGATTGCCAATCTGCTGGGAAAAATCGCAGATGAAATTGCCAGTGCCCGATTAATTTTGCCCTGGTTGCTGGCCAGCGTCGGTGCGCCGGCGGCGTTTACCGGTTTTCTGGTACCGATTCGCGAGGCAGGGGTGTTGCTGCCACAGCTGGTGGTGGCGGCTATCATCCGACGTATGGCGATTCGCAAGAGCGTCTGGTTGCTGGGGGCTGGACTCTCCGGTGTCGCCCTGGCGTTGATGGCGGTAGCGACGGGGAATCTCTCCGGGAGCACGGCCGGGTGGGCGATACTGGGTCTGCTGATCATCTTTTCGCTGGCGCGTGGGCTGTGTTCGGTCTCCGCCAAGGATGTGCTGGGCAAGACGGTTTCCCAGGGCAAGCGTGGCACCCTGATGGGCTGGAGTGCCGGGATCTCCGGTCTGGCGGTGCTGGGCATCGGTGTCTATGTGGAATGGTTTGCAGGTGATGTTCCGCTGGCCGTGCTGGCCTGGCTGCTGGCGGGCGGGGCCCTGTTGTGGTTTGTCGGGATGGGGTTTTTCGCGGCCATACGTGAGCAGCCAGGGGCGACCGAAGGCGGTGGCAATGCCCTGAGCGTAGCGCTGCAGAGTTTCGGCATGCTCAAAACCGATGAGCTGTTTCGGCGTTTTGTGATCGGCCGGGCCCTGTTGCTGAGTGTGGCGCTGTCTCCTCCGTTCTATGTCTTGCTGGCACAACAGAATACCGGCGAAGGACTGGTTGGGCTGGGGATGTTGATCATTGCCAGCGGCATTGCCGGCAGCCTTAGCTCCCCGGTCTGGGGCAGGCTGAGCGACTCCTCCAGCCGCCTGGTGATGGTGTTGGCCGCGCTGGCAGCAGGAGTTCAGGGCATTCTGTTATATGCCCTGGTGGCAGCAGAAGTGCCCTGGATCAGCAGTGCCTGGCTGTATGCTGGCCTGTTTTTGACCCTCAGTGTATTCCATGGCGGGGTACGGCTGGGGCGCAAGGTCTACCTGGTGGACATGGCCACGGTGGAAACCCGGGCGACTTATGTGGCTCTGAGCAACACCCTGATCGGTATTGCCATGCTGGCGGGCGGGCTGATCGGCGTCCTGGCCGATGTGATCAGCGTACAGGCTGTGATACTGTTTCTGTCCCTGCTCAGCCTGGTGGCGGCCGTGTGGGCCTGGAGGTTACCCGAGACACGCAGCAGCGAGTAGACGACCACTCCCGGGATTCGACTCAGTAAAGAACACGTTACATGGCTTTCGCCCAGATCGGAACTGTTGTGCCATGCAAGCCCTGCAGTATGGGTAACAGAGGAAATATGAGCAAGTAACAAAAAGCAGAAATTGCTGCCTGAACAGGAATGACAATTATTTACTATCAGTGCTATTCACGGCAAGTGGTCTCTTATGTTCGGTCTTATCTTCAGATTGCCATGTAATCCGAATATTTAGTCGATGTTTGAATTCATCCTGAGTGGCGGTGACCTTGAGATTCAAAAGGCCGTTAGGGTGCATGACGATCTCTCCATCTTCGTCGTTAAATGTCAGTTCCCCTTTTGCAAGCCCCTTTGTAATAGCTTTGAGAATACTCTGGATAGTTTTTGAGTCCTGCAGGGACTCATGCCGAAAGTTATCTTTACTATGTTGCATATATCTGCCTTGCTCATTTATCAAAATAAATTTGTGGTTCGAATACCTTGGCGTAAGGGTGGTCAGTACTGATGCCGAGCACCCGTCCTTCCGGGCGAATTATTGTTACACCTATGCCGTAGCTATCGAGGCCTTCTTTAGAGCGTGAATTGCGGTCCATGGTTATATCGCTTTCTATATGAATCATACCCTGGCGAAGCATGAGGCGCTGGCCATTGGTGCGATTCCTGTGTCCGTGAACAACGGCATGAACACCCTGACGATAGATCCGTTCGACACCGTGGGATGTTAGTGGCATATCTACCTCACGATACTTGGTGCGCATAGTATTAGCCAGCGGACCATAATAGAACTCAAACAGGTTATTCTTTATTTGTTTACGGAACAGACGGTTAAGATAGGCGAAGCTTTCCTCTTCAACCAGGTTGATGACCCGGTCATCGAGCCCTGCGTGGATGAATAAAAATGAACCGGAGCGGAACAATAACTGCATATCCTGAAAAAACCAGTAAAATTCGCCCCTGGGTTTGAGGAAAAGTTCGCGGCATTTTTGTGCGGTTGCATATACATCGCGCAGGCCAAGTCCGACATCTTTGCAGGCATTTTCAAAACTGTCCAGTTTCTTGTGCATGCGAATCAGTTCGCGCTCGATACTCTGTTCCGACATCAGCCATGCGGCAGCCTTGGGGAAATTGTCAAACCAGCGCTTTGATGGGAACAGACGGCGGCGGCATTCACGCTTCTCGGGGATTCCTCGCATATCGTTGTTCTTACCCAGGTACTGGCTATGAATTTCTTTGAGCAGAGGCACCACCTTGGGTCCCATGCGTAAAAACAGGTGTTCGGTAGTGGGGTGGCGCTTCAGACCCAGAGCACGTATGCCCATAAGTAGTCGTACATCATGGTTTCCAGCCAATAGCTTTACCGTTGCGCCTGTGTCCATCAGATTGCGTATGGAACGCAGTAGCTGTAGATTGCTGGGCCCTTTATCAAGGCAGTCGCCGCCTATGATAAAAGTGCCATTGCCTCCGCTTTTGGTTAACTTGAAGTCCTTGTGGTCCGGGCCGGTTTTCTTTATCCCGCCGGAGGCAACCAGTGAAGCACTGAATGCCTCAGCATCGGCATGGGGATCGGCAAGAAAAAAGATCGTTCGCTTCGGCCACTTCCAGGGGCGATATGAAACGGCACTTGCCAGGACTTCCGCCAGCGCATGATGATTGGCCCGGTCCTTGTCGATCGACTGCTGCTTACCCAGTTGCCACGGCTCGACTGCGGTGGGCAGGCCGTCACGTATCCAGTGATGGCCGTGATATCTGGGAAGCTGAATTCTGGCTTTATCGAGTTGCATAGCAATCACCGGGCTTATCTGAGTATAGTTGTTATATGGCATTTTAATGACAATTCGATGAAAGTCCGGTTGTTTAATCTGTTGCCTGCTCATTAGTGCGGACTTTCCATTCTCCGGAAATATGTCGCCATTGACCATTGGGCAGGTATTCAAGGTAGATGGGTTGCGCATGATACATGCTCAGCGAGGCGACCTGATCCAGCTCGAGTACCTGAAGCTGACAGGCCGCATGACGGAAGGCTGCCCCATGGCCAATAAACAGTTGCACCGTGTCAATGACGCTGGTATTTGCGAGATCAGCCATGCGCTGTTGTAAATGATTTGCAACCCGTTCGCCTGCCTGCAACAGGGATTCGGCACCCATCAAGGGTAGACGGTAATGGCTGTTGGATTTCCAGTCGGCCGGTAGTTCGCCATAGCGGGGGTCATCGCGCATCAGTGCTTCGATGTCTGCGATGCTGAGATTGTTGCCACTGCCAAGACTGCGCTCGGCCAGTTCCGCATAACTGGCGATTTCCGGGATGGTTGCTAACTTGCCAGACAGCGTCTGGCAGATGACCTGTGCGGTCTGCCAGGCGCGTAGCAAGGGTGAGCTATCTATGGTGGGTGATAGGCTCCAGTTGTAACGATCAAGGGCTTGTTGCAGGGAGGAAGCGGCGTGTTGAGCCTGAATGTGCCCCTTATCGGTCAGGCCAAACGGTTGATGGGCACTGGGGGTATCTGGCAATTGCTGGTAATCCGCATGTCGGATCAGCGCGGCTATCCGTCTGACCATCGCCCTGATTCTCCCCTGAGTTGTTGATCGAGTTTGAGCACCATCGAGGCCAGCGCGTGCTGGTTGAGCAGACTGGCTGCGTCTGCTGCACTTACCCAGCGACGCCCGCGATGGCGCTCCTGCCATTGCGCCACGGGGACCAGATGGGTCACCTCCATGGGATAGACGGTCACGCTACAGGTAGCGCCCCATTTTTGATACTGGAAGCTTCCCAGAGCCTCTGGAATAACTTTTCCTTCGACACCCGCTTCTTCCCAGGCCTCTTTGGCGGCGGAATCCTGCAGGGTGTATCCAGGATCGGCGATGCCCTTGGGAACCACCCAGTGCTTGTCACCGCTGGAGCGAATAATCAGGATTTGCACTTCGCCCTCATTCAGGCGATAAGGAATTACGGCGGATTGAGTATAGTAATAGTCGGGTCGTTCGCGACTTTCATTGCCATCAGGCGCCGGGTAGGGAAACTTTTCGGGCAGATCCTTAGCCTGTATCAGGTTCAACAGTTTTGCCCCACCTGCTTGAAGATCATGCCAGTCATCATGCATGGCCAGGCGGGCAAGTGTTGCCGTGGCCGGCGGCTTATCACCTGATGGGATAGCCGGGTAGGCATCGGCCAGGTAAGTCAGCAAGTGTTCAAGCCCGGGGCTGTGGCCCACCAGCAGTGTTCGCCGGGCTGAGGTGGAAGCAGTGGCCAACACGGTCAGCAGTGTCTGCAGATCGGCATGATACAAAAGAGGTACTGGATGAATTTGCTGGGCAGTGATTGCCATCACTTTGACGCACTTTTGTGCTGTAGTCCAGGTGCGTTCGGCCGTGGAAGTGAGAATCTGATCCGGAAGCAAGTCCTGTTGAAACAACCAGGTACCAATACGCTGGGCATCCCTCTTGCCGCTGTCTTTTAGCGGACGCCGATGATCGTCCACCAGCTTATTCCGATGGGCCTTACCGTGACACAGGATTAACAATTCACGCGGCATAGCGGATCAATCGATTATCTCATCGATACAATATCGTGCAAGAGTATCAAAATCAGTTGTGCCATTGGCCTCGTATACCGGAATATCTGACAGTATATCCAGGTAGGACTGTTCATCCAGCGGTGTTTGATCCTGGTAAAAATGGCCATCGGGATATTGATAAAACGGACCGGGTGATTTCATGATCGCCGCCAGTAGATCCTGACGTCGAGCCAGGTCGATCTGTTGTACCTGCAGGTGCTGGTCGCTGTCACGCTGCCAGTTGAGCACGAGGAAACCGGCCAGGGGTGCGCGGATCGTGATGCACTCGGGACTGTAGAGCGCTTCGATCATGACATCGTACTTGTCTTCCAGTTGCCACAGTTGTTCGGAGGGTAGTGCAAGTAGTCTTTTACGTTCGGTTTCGGGGATCAACGCTTGCAGGCGTGGATTATGAACGATGGTACCGGGATTGATACGAGGCAGCTTGGGGATACCGGTTGCTTGCAGGGTTGTCCCATCCGGTTTGAGAAAAAGCCGGTCATTGGTGAGATAACTGATTCTCTCATTTTCCAAAAGTTGTAGCATGAGCGTGGATTTACCCCCACCGGAAAAGCCTGCGATTCCGAGTGCCCGACCCTGGTAAACCACCCCTGCTGCATGACAGGTCAGCCAACCCTTTTGCAGCAGCCAGTTCATATACTGGGCATTGATAAAATTGATCACCTGGTTTTTGTAACGCAGGCATGGACCAGCGCTAATACGCTGATTCGCGCTTTGCAAAAATACCATGCCGGTGCGTACTTTGCGCACTAGCCGGGCTCCGGGCAGATCATAATAGCTGTCCTTACGCCCGGTTTTACCCTGTTCACGTGACCAGTCTATAAACTCGATGTCCAGACAGGGCATCTGGCGCTCGATGGCGATAACCTCAATATCGGCCCGATCATCGCTGGTTACGACATGCGAAAAGTAATGAGTCAATTTCTCGATCAGTATTATCGAGTTCGAACGAATCCGGATAAGACACTGGCCCGGGGCAATGACCAGGCTATGATCGCACAATGTTACGCCGTTAAATAACGTATCTATTACCCTGTCGAGCTGGATCGTGTCCTTCATCCTGCCAGCCTCGCAAGGGCATAATCGGCATAGGCCGTGGCGGCATCGATATTTGCTCCTTGCAGGGCACCGCGAAAACCGCCGAAGGCTGAAACCTCGAACACGATTGGACCATGCTCTGACTCGGCCACATCGACCGTAGTGAAATCCATATTAAAAGGTGCCTGGGCCCGGCGGGCCAGGGCGATCATATCCTCTGACGGTGTGTAGGCGGCATAATGACCCCCACTGTGGATGGTGGTGTTCCAGGCCTCGGTTTGCGAGACCCGGGCATAAGTACCGAGGTAATTGCCTCCCAGAAACACCATGCCCAGATCATGGCCCGGCAATACGATCTTGCGCTGGATATACATCATCGGGTTATGACGCTGAAAGTCCGTAATCGAACTGCGCAATTGATCCTCCGGCTGTGCTGACTCGATAAGCATCATGCCCCGGGCTTTGGTCGAGAATAGCGGTTTGAATACGGCGCTGCCGAATTGCTTGATAGTGGCCATGGCCGCATCGATATTTTCGGTGATACAGGTATCCGGCATCGGGATCCCGTTATTGCGGAGGGTGATCGTACAGCTGAGACGATTGATCAGGCGCAGCATGTTTTCCACGCCACTAAATACGCGCACACCCTGAACCTCGGCGACGCGCAATAATTCGAGCCGGTCAAGGGCAGCGGGGCTGTATTCGTTGCTGATCTTTTTGACCAGCAGCCCATCGAGTTGACATAGATCTCGGTTCTGGAACAAAAGCTGGTTATTTTGCATATCCAGTTCGACCTGGGCCATGTCGATCACAAGACGGAAACCGGTGCGCTGCTCGATGGCATCAGCCAGGATATCAGTTGACCATTTCCCGGGAATTCCGACAACACCGATCCTTATATTAGTCAACAAATATCTCCTTCAAGGGTATTTTATATTTCCTGGCCTGTTTGGGATTCTGTTTAAAATCCACGGCCAGCACCTGTTCGATCAGATAACGGGAACGTAGAAACATATTCCGCGCGAGTGATTTGTCCAGGATAAATCGGGTAGAGGTGGCAAAGGAGCGAGCCAAACCCAGAGCTAATCGTATTTCGAATGTTTCATCACCGGTCTGGTTCGCGTAACGTCGGACGATATGATAGAAATCCCGTGCCAC
Organism: Thiohalophilus sp.; assembly: GCF_046483665.1. Classification (GTDB taxonomy): domain Bacteria; phylum Pseudomonadota; class Gammaproteobacteria; order UBA6429; family Thiohalophilaceae; genus Thiohalophilus. Next base: position 32,097 of record NZ_JAWOCR010000061.1, read on the forward strand.
ATCCATGATCCTGTGACGGCGGGGTGCGTCAAGGATCTGCAGACGATAGTTCGAGACCATAAAAACTGAGACATCCTGGACGTAATCCATGTAACGTGAGCGATGCAAATCGATGAAATTAATTCTCTTTTCAAGTGGATCATAAATAATATTGTCTACATTAAAGTCACCATGAATATAGACAGAAAAGGGGGCCTGAAAACCGGATTCCTCATACTTGCAGGCTCTCTCAACCAGTGAGTCAAAGGAAGGGATTTGCACACCACACACCTGGATGTCGCCTTGTTCAAATTCCGGATGAATTTTATAAACATCATGCAGTCGCTTTTCCAACTGGTTCATAAAATATGCGCACACTGGTTTCTCGCTGCGGGTTTCTCGCCAGACGGATTTGAGAGTCTTACCCAGTTGCTGCAAAGTTTGTTTTTGCAGTTCAGGAGATTCATTCAACAGTATCTTTTCAAAAGTCAGACCCGGAAGATGTTCGATCAGCAGGGCTGCTGATTGGCCGTTCTTTTTATATGATAGTATCTTGGGTGCCAGACCGGGATAGATCTCGTGCCAACTGTTAACTCCCTTGCGTTCCTCCTTGAGCTTGCGTTTTCTGCCATCTTTGAAAATCGCGAGATATTCCTCCTCGTAAGGCACGCTAATTCCGGAAATAGCGCTCCCCGAGCGTGTTTTGGCGATGGGTTCGACCTGGATATCGGAGACATCCTCTTCGCTGTCCAGCTGAGCCATAGAAGCCAGTAACGATTGATAGCGATCGAAATTAACTGGCATTCCCACGTTAGCGGAGATGATAGCTTCACTGATGTCTAGCAGAGCATCTCCCATCTGTTCTATGCTGTGAGCGACAAAGAGGGCGCAGGTCAGATCCTCGGTATTGCTTTTCTTTTGCTTGAGCGCGGTAATGTAGTTTTTTAACAGCTTATTGTAGTCGCGTTCCAGTTTGGCTCTGACCTCTCCCATCCTTAATGCCTGCCGGGTGTCATTTTCCTGTATTGCCGGTTCGACCATTTTCAACGCCTCTCTTACTCGACCAAGAACCGGCATATAAACACTGGTATCCAGATTTTCAGGATCAGTGACAGAATCCATCTGTTTGATGCAGTCTCGAGACAAATCAGTGATGCGTGCCAGATTGCTGGCGATAAATTCAATTCCACGCAGTCTTAGTGTTTCGAGGTCATCATTTTTCTTGCTCGAGGTAATCTTGTTGAGACAACTGTCCTGGATACGAATTTTCAGATTGTATGCATAGCCGCTTCGATCGAGAATTCGCCGAACACCCACTGTTGAGGGTAAGGCGAAATAGGCCTGCAAGCTGTCCAGCTGAGAGTCAACCTCGACGATCAGAAAGCGCAGGTTGTCGCGAATGCTCTTAGGAAGTTGTCTGGTCATTGAAAGTACCAAGATAGAAATTCCGCCCGCCCGTGGTAAGACGAGGTATCCAGATGGATAGATATTGCGGGTGTAGTGCCAGTCGGGGTATTTCATCCAGATGTGCCCACATCACATCGACCTGGTGTTTGTCCGGTCTCGAACCATTGTGCGGGATATAGTTATCGGCGATATCACAACGGAACAGAAACTCGACCAGATGCTGGCGAGTTGGTGGCTGGTCATCCTTGAGTTTGAAAAATTCCGCAACGTGGAGCAGTTCGCCAATTTTTACCGGCGTATCAATTTCTTCTCGACATTCCCTGTTCAGTGCCTCGAGCAGACTTTCGCCAGCAGCCTGCGCCCCTCCGGGTAGGGAAAAGCGTTCACCACGAAACCCGCCGACTTTGCGGAGTAGTAAAATGCTGCTTTGCCGGACTATCAGTGCGCGAGGGGTATTGCGAATCTCGGGTATCAGTTCTGCCATCAGAGCGATTTTTCCTGAACCATTTAGCGTATGTTCGGCTTCTATTGTGACCGATCGGAGAAGGTTTGTCTGTTACATCTGTGCTGCATTCACGGTTCGCCAGATCAGGGTGACTGGTGGAGCGATTACTCCAGTTGACTGCTGCTGACAGAAGTTGCGGCCAGCCTGTAAGGCTTGTCTTTTATCTGGAGCTGTATAACTACGCGAGCAGTAGGACCGTCTCTGAATTGTATGACGGCTTGTTTGTGACCCTCAACTGTTCCACGGCAGGATTCGGGACGAGCGCAAGCTGGTCAATATGGCCACCACAGGCGACACTCTGGGCCTGGCGGTAAGCGCAGGTAACCCGGGTGAGTTTTGAGTACCGGGTCTTGGCCTGGTGCGTCAGTGTCAGCTAAAGCTGTGAGATCGCCTCAGGAGGCCGGACCAGGCTGTCGCGGCCAATACCCTCTCCTACAGTATGTCTTTCAGTTTGTCTTAAGTCATCATTTTCGGCTAAGCCAGTGTGGGAGGCTCCACGCGCGCGACCGGTTTCAGGGAGGTTTTTCTCTGGTTGACCAGGGTCCCTGGTCATTTTCCAGTAAAAAAAATACTGATATTTCAATGGCCTGGGAAAACGTATGTTATTAATAGCTTTGGCCTATTGAGTTGATACAAATAAACGATTTTATATATTATGGCTTGGCCCCGATAATAATTCCCATACAGAGCAAACACCCTGTTCCCGGGAGGATAAGGCGATGAGCAAGACAATGAGTTTCGCAGCAGTGCATTTCACAGTGGCATTCACCGTGGGTTATGCGATGACCGGCAGCGTGCTGGTAGGCGGGGCTCTGGCGCTGGTCGAGCCGGCCATCAACACCGTCGCCTATCACATTCACGAACAGATGTGGGCGCGGTTTAAATCGGCAAGGCATGACGGTCTACGTCACCCTCTGCCGCAAATGTAACGACAACTTTTAAATCACGACATTCATTAATCAACAGGAGCAACAAGCATGTTAGAGAACAAAGAAGGTAAAAATATCCCGCAGGTCACTTTCCGCACCCGTCGGGATCATGAATGGGTCGATGTCACCAGTGACGAGGTGTTCAAGGGCAAGACCGTGGTGGTATTCGCTCTGCCGGGCGCCTTTACCCCGACCTGTTCTTCCACCCATGTGCCGCGTTACAACCAGTTGACCCCGGCGCTGAAACAAAATGGTGTGGATGAGGTCATCTGTGTGTCCGTCAACGACGCGTTCGTTATGAACGAATGGCAGAAGGAACAGGATGCTTACAACGTTACCTTCCTGCCCGATGGTAACGGCGATTTCACCCGCGGTATGGGTATGCTGGTAGCGAAGAGCGACCTGGGTTTCGGTGAGCGGTCATGGCGTTATTCCATGCTGGTCAAAGACGGCGTAATAGAGAAGATGTTCATCGAGCCGGATGTGCCGGGTGACCCATTCGAGATCTCCGATGCCGACACTATGCTCGAATACATCGCGCCGAATGCCAGCAAGCCGCTGAATGTCACGGTATTCAGTCGCGAAGGCTGCCCGTACTGTGTACGCGCCAAGGGCATGCTGAGTGATGCCGGGATCGATTACGAGGAACTGGTCCTGAACCGGGACTTCAGTGAAGGCACTATTCGCGCGGTCTCCGGTGAAGCGACTGTTCCGCAGGTGTTCATCAACGGTGAACGTATCGGCGGTTCCGAAGCGCTGGAAGCATACCTGGCGGAAAAACGCGCGGCGTAACGCTGCGCGTTTTCAGAGGCCAGGTGCCAGGAGCTAGATACTAGTCCCTTATACCACCTCTTCCTGGCCCCTTTGGGGCAGGTACCAGGATGCCTGGTGTGATGCGGGTATCGCGAGACTGATTTATATCACCCTGCCCATATCCTCCCCTTTAAGGGGAGGATATGAACTTGCTAGTAGCATGATCAGTACCCCCTCCCAACAGGGAGAGGGTTAGGGGGGATAAAATTTCAGCCTGGTCACCAGATACCAGTATCTGGCACCTGTCTTTATTCCCCGGCCACAGCCTTCTGGATCAGCGGTACCAGCGGTTCCGGCAGGGTGATATTCCCGGCCAGGGCGAACTGCTGGGCCTCGGGGGACATTTTGTTCCAGGTCTTGCGGATGATGTC
>NZ_JAWOCR010000053.1:0-47977 GCF_046483665.1 Thiohalophilus sp.
GCAGTTGCCTATCGAGGATCTGGAATCAGCGATGAATAACGCCCAGGAAACCTCGTATGAAGAGGCCGTTACAAAGTATATTGAGGAGAATGAAGACCGCATAGAGTACTGGATTAGCGGCGAGCTTTGATCTTTATCGCTGGTAGCAAACTGAACCTGCCCGGCAACCGGCAGGTATCACAAACAAGTTGTTGCTATTTCGAAGGAGTGAACCAGCATGAAAATAACCACCCTTTTACAGTCCCACTCTCGTGCTCTAATTACCGGAAGTTCCGCTCTCGCTTTACTGTTTAGTATCCCATTAACCCAGGCCACGGCCAGCGATAAAATCCAGTTTGGTAATCTGACCGTTGGCGGTGCCATGCGGGCCAACTATACGGTCGGTGATTATCCGGCGGATGATGATGGTGCCGCCTCAAGAGCCTGGGAAGATGACGGTAACTTCAATCTCGACACCTTCCGCGTCAATATGGACTATGCCAACGGCCCGTATGTCGGCAAGCTGGAGTATCGCTGGTACAACGGGTACAACTTCCTGCATACCGGCTGGCTGGGTTATAACTTTGACGATGACAGCCAGCTCCAGGTGGGGGTGAACCGCGTTCCCTTCGGTCCCGGCCCCTACGGCGTATCGCAGAGCTGGTTTTTCGATCAGCATTACTATGTCGGCCTGTCGGACGACATGGATATGGGCGTGAAATACAGCAAATCCGGCGGCAACTGGCAATGGGACTTTGGCTATTACTATGCCGATGAGGGAGCTTATCGGGGCTCAACGGCAGACAGCGCCCGTTATTCCTATGATGTCGTCAATGAAGATGGCAGCGGTTACGAGGAACGCAATCAGGTCAATGTGCGCGGGATTTACAGCATGCCCGATGCTGATGTGCCGACCGATATCGGTTTCTCTTTGCAGGTTGGTGAGCTGGAAAGTAACGGGCCGCAGGAGGATGGCGATCATTATGCCGCCTCGGTACACATGATCAATATCTGGGGCAAGTTCAAGCTGGCCACCCAGTTGACACGTTACAAGTACGATGTTGACGCGGCCCAGCCGCTGGGAACGGACAAGCGGGTTCAGTTTGGCGCCTATGACTTCCCCAGTACTGCGGCGGCTGAAGCCTGGATTCCGGCTGTTTCCCTGAGTTATACCTATACCACGGATGGCGTTGACTGGCTGGACTATGTCGTGCCCTACGTGGAATACAGCTCCATCATGAAAGATGAAAGCGGCTTCAATGACAGTGACCTGTTCATGCTGGGCGCGGCCTGGGCCCATGATGGCTGGTATATCTATACCGACCTGGCCTATTCCAACGGTAACGAGTTTGTCGGTGGTGATGCGACCTATGAAGACCGTCTGGGGGCCAACGCCGATGACCAGTGGCAGACCCGCTTCAATATCAACTTCGGCTACTATTTCTGAAGTTACCCCGTCTTGCCAGGGAGGTTAATTCCCTGGCTTGCCGGAGCCATTGAGTGGCCCCTGTCTCAGGGAGAGTGAGACTGCTTTACAGAGAGCAGTTCAAAACCACAATGATAAAAGCTGTTTAGCACGAAGCGATTCGTGTAACCATAATAAGGAGCCCCTTTCATGTTTAAAACAATAATGGTGCCGGTGGATCTTGCGCATCTGGGTGCGCTGGAAAAGCCACTCACTGTCGCGGCCGATCTGGCCCGTCATTACGAGGCGAAACTTTGCTATGTTGGCGTGACCACCTCGCAACCCAGTTCCGTGGCGCATACCCCCGAGGAGTATGCTCAAAAACTCAAAGCCTTTGCCCATGAACATGCTCCGGATAACGGGCAGGAACCTTCTGCGCATGTCTATAACAGCCATGATCCGGTGGCCGATCTGGACGATATTCTGGTCAAGGCGATTGAGGAAATCGGTGCCGATCTGGTTGTCATGGGGACACATTTGCCCAAACATCTCGATGCTATCATGCCGGCCAACGGCAGCAAGATTGCATCGCATAGCGAATCATCCGTATTTCTCGTGCGTCCGGATGCAGCCTGACAACACTTAAATAATAAGGGGAGAGTCTCGTGGACAACAAGCCCGATAATTCTTCGGATTCGAACGAATCAGTTGGCGTGCCGGCCCCCGAGGGTGCGACCAACCTGATCGATACCGATTACCAGATTGGCCAGGACAACTACCAGGCCAATCCGCTTGGGGTGAATATCGATATTCATGGCGCGGTATTTACCGTTTCATCACTGTTAATTCTGGCCTTCGTCATTCTTACACTGGCGTTACCTGAACAGTCGACGGCAATATTCGAGTCGATAAAAAACTGGATCAACACTAACATGACGTGGTTCATGTTACTCGCGGGTAATATTTTCGTTCTGGTTTGCGTGGGATTGATCCTGTCGCCCCTGGGCAAGGTTCGAATCGGTGGTGAAAAAGCGACGCCGGATTTTTCCAGGATCTCATGGTTTTCCATGCTGTTCGCCGCCGGTATGGGTATCGGCCTGATGTTTTACGGCGTGTCCGAGCCGCTGACTCACTATGCAACCGCCCTGGGTGGTACCAGCGTGGGTGAGGGTGGCGCCCGTACTGACTGGGCGCCGCTGGGTGCGGCGGCCGGCGATCCTGCCGGGGCCACCAACCTGGCCATGGCAGCCACCATTTTCCACTGGGGGCTGCATCCCTGGGCGGTTTACGCCATCGTGGCGTTGTCGCTGGCGATCTTTTCCTATAACAAAGGTCTGCCGCTGACCATTCGCTCCATTTTCTATCCGATACTCGGGGAGCGTATCTGGGGCTGGCCGGGACATCTCATCGACATCCTGGCGGTTTTTGCGACCCTGTTTGGTCTGGCGACCTCCCTGGGAATCGGCGCGCAGCAGGCCGCATCCGGTCTGAGTCACCTGTTTGGCATCAGCGGGGGGGACACGACGCTGGTTCTGCTGATTACCGGCATCACTGCTGTGGCGATAGTCTCCATTGTTCTCGGTGTGGACAAGGGGGTAAAACGACTTTCCGAGCTCAACATGGTACTGGCGTTTTTGCTGTTGGTGTTCGTGGTGTTTGTCGGTCCGACGTTGATGATTGTCACCGGCTTTTTCAAAAATATTCTCGTCTACCTGGGCGAGTTGCCGTTTCTGGGCAATCCGTTCGGGCGTGAGGATGCGAACTTCAGCCAGGGCTGGACGACCTTCTACTGGGCCTGGTGGATCAGCTGGTCACCGTTCGTGGGCATGTTTATCGCCCGTGTCAGCCGCGGTCGGTCCGTCCGTGAGTTTCTGGTGTCGGTGCTGCTTATTCCTTCTATCGTATCGATATTCTGGATGACAGCGTTCGGCTCCACGGCCATCAAGCAATTTCAGGAAGGCTTTGAAGGCGCCGCGTCTGCCGATCTTTCACTGCAGTTGTTTATGGTGCTGGGTGAGATGCCACTGGCCGATATCACGTCATTTATTGGTATCGTGCTGGTGATTGTCTTCTTTATCACTTCTTCGGACTCGGGATCACTGGTGATCGATACTATTACGGCCGGCGGCAAGATTGACGCCCCCAAACCGCAGCGTGTGTTCTGGGGCATTATTGAAGGCGCCATCGCCATTGCCCTGTTACTTGGGGGCGGGCTTGCGGCACTGCAGGCTATAGCGGTATCTGCGGGATTACCGTTTACCCTGATACTACTGGCTGGCTGTTACGCCATTATCAAGGGACTGATGAGCGAACCACGAACCGTAACCTGACCGGGTGGCTGTGTTTAACGGAAAAGGCGGCTTCGGCCGTCTTTTTTATTGGCAGAGGCCTGTGAACGTCATTCATTAACTCTCGCAGAGACGGTTTTTTAGCTGGTGTTGAATTGTGTAGCTCTTGCCTGGAAATCCTGCGTGACGCAGTGCTAAATAGCTGTTCCGAATACCAGTCCAGTGAGATTGCTTCGTCACGTTGTTCCTCGCAATGACCTCTCTATTTTCAGTCATCCTATGCTTGCATCAAGCTCGGGGAATAGGATATTGCTGGTGAGCCAGGAGAGGGGAAGAGAAGCCGCTTGTGTCATGAGTCGTTGGAGACTGTTCGCAATGGTGGCTGACTCTCTCCGCCCTTACCGATTCCGGACAGTTCATTGGGGCGTTGCGAGCGAAGCGAAGCAATATCTTGAACAAAGTGATCGGGTATTCGGAACGTTTATTTAGACCCATAACTCGGATACCGGCGTTTCGGGACTGAAGTGCCGGGCCACCTGCGCCTGAAACAACTCGGCGGTAGCCATGGCATCCACCTTGGCATGATGGGATGAGTAATCCGGCAAGCCATAGCGGTGGCGGCTGTTAGCCAACCGGATAGAGGTGGGCTGGCTGCCAAAAAAGTGCCTGAAACGTTGCCAGTAGCCCTGGCGCTCCCTGCGTGCTTCAAGTTCCATGGTATCAATCATGGGAAACAGGCAATGTTCACCGCGTCTGGCGATTACCGCTGCATCAAGAAACGACCTCTCGATATTGCGATAATGGACAACAATAAGATGGCCGGTAAGCTGTTCCAGAATATCGTCCAGCACCGCATCGAAAGACGGGGCGCCCTGGACTTCCGAGTGAGTAATGCGATGAAACGTAACAGACTCTTCCCTTAGAGATTCGGATGGTTTAACAACCCAGTAGTGTCCCCGGGCCGGGCGAATAATACGCAGATTAAACGGCACCATACCAATGCTGACAATGTCGTGTTTGCGGGGGTCCATTCCCGTGGTCTCAAAATCGAGCGCAATCAACGGGACCTCTGAAATCGGCGTATCATCGTCGGGTAATCCGGCGGCATAAAATTTCTGCAGGGCCGGGGTTTTGCAGGCCGTTGCCTGTTGCGCAAAGTATTCCTGCCAGCCTGGTAATGTTGGGGAACGTTTCATGATAGTAGAGATAAATTTGTGTATCAGGGACTGGGATAACGAAAACGGAGGAACTTCTGGGCGTTGCTGACAATTTGAAAGGCGTCTTTCAAATTATGCCGTTCGGTATCCGAGACATTTTCCGGTTCAATAGAGTTATCGACGGGTTGATCATGTTTGATGTCGTAGGCCTGGTGACGCAGGCGAACGAGAGACAAAAACTCCAGCGCATAGCGCAGTTTGTCGGTCTGCCCGGCAGGCAAGGCGCCGGCATGCTCGATATCGTCGAGTCTTTCGAAACTGTTTTGTGCGCGCGAACCGACGCCCAGCGCATGAACGCGTATCACGTCATTCAGAGGGGCAACACCCCGACGTTTGATATTTATGGTGTTGTTGTGCCTGCCATCCTTCTCCAGAACAAACGTACGGAAAAGTCCGAGCGGAGGCGTCCGGCTGAGTGCGTTACGGGCCAATGCGGCGAGAAACAGCGGGCTTTGGCTGGCATGCATGGCAATCAAGTCCTGAAGTTCCTCGACAAACCGTTCCTTGCCATAAATCGGGTCCAGATCAAAGAAAATCGAACTGTGTAAAAGACGCTGCGGATCCGGTTTGGCAATCCATTCTTCGAAATATTGCTTCCATTTTGAGAGGGGCTTTCGCCAGTCATTGTTGGTCGCCATGATTCCGCCCTTGCAATAAGGATAGCCACACGCATTAAGACCGTCGCTGACACGTTGAGCCAGTTCCTTGAAGTAGGCGTCATGCTGTGCCGGATCAAAGGTGTCATGCAATATCATAGCATTATCCTGATCGGTGATAATAGACTGGTCATTACGCGCCAATGAACCGTGTACCATAAAGCAGTAGGGGACAGGAGGAGGACCCATTTCCGCTTCGGCAAGCTCAATGATACGGCGCATCAAACTACGACCGATACTCGACATGGCATTACCAATCATCTGGGAAGAGGCGCCTTCCTCTACGAGCCGGACAAAAGCGGTGCGTATGTCAGGTGTCAGACGCGCCAGTGCATTAATTGATGGCCGGTTAAAAATGTTGCTCACCAGGTAGACACTGTTATTGGTCTCGTAACGTACAATATCGGAAAGGTGAACCAGGCCCACAGGACGCCGCCGGTGCAGTACTGGAAGACGCTGTATATTGTTGCGTAACATGGTCAGCATGGCTTCGTTGACGGACTCGTCGGACTGAATCGTAATAAGCTCTCCTTCACAAACGTCGGCTACCGGCGTTTGTGCCGACTCTCCCCTCGCCAGAATTCGCGCGCGCAAGGTTTTATCAGTGAGGATGCCGGTAAGACGCCATTGACGATCATCGTTATCGGCGAAGGTGTTATCCGCCTCTTCATCGCTGGCCGGGGTGAGCACCAGCAGAGCAGAGACATCATTGTCAGTCATAAGCCGGGCCGCTTCCTGTACCGAAGCGGTATTTTCGACCATTACCGGAAGTCGAGTAATCAGGCGACGGATGCGGGTGATTGTCATGTCGTTATCACGCTGAATTTGCTCGACCGTGCTCTTGAGGCGGGAGCCTGACAATTCGACGAAATCAGCAAAGTTACCATCTTCCTCGCATAAACGATCGAACACTGTTTCCGGGATAAGGTATAACAATGTGTCTTCGATGGCTGTGGCAGAGAGAAGCACGCGTCGGTTACGTAACAGACTGAATTGACCGAATATATCGCCTTCACCGAGTCTGTTATGCAGCTCACCGTTATAGCGATAGATTTCTACAGCTCCGCTGCGGATATACGCGAGCGTATGGATAGGTTCGCCACGCTCCAGGATCGCCGAACCGGCCTGGTAGTAAGCAATTTCCACCGAAGCGGCAACTTCGTCCAGTAAATCCTCGCTCAAACCGTCAAAAGGAGGAAAAAGGGTGAGATGATCGCGAATTTCCCTGACTTCCGCTTCCATATTATTACCTTCCTGAAGATTTAAGGTTGTACGGTGAACAGGTAGTGACAGGCTCAGCATAATACAGTTCAACCTGTGTAGTGTCAGTCAAACCGGTAAGTAGCGTATACCGTGCTGTATAAACAACCGGAATCGGTCTCGGTGACCGGCATTATCCTCCGTTATGCTGGTAGACGTGTATATCCCGCTGCGGGAAAGGTATGCTGATACCCTCCAGATCAAAGGCTGCTTTGACCTTTTCGGTCAATTCGAATTTCAATGGCCAGTAGTCCTCTGCGTTAACCCAGCTCCGCGCCGTAAGATCGACGGAATTGTCCCCCAGGTTACTCAAAAGTACCTGAGGCTCCGGGTCTGAAAAAATCCGCTCATCATTATTCAGGATACTTATAATAATCTCACGGGCCTGATCGATATTGTCGCCATAACCAATGTTGAATACGAAATCCAGACGGCGTGTTGCCTCAGCAGAGTAATTGGTGATAATTCCGTTAGACACGCTCCCGTTAGGCACGATAATGCGGACATTATCCGGTGTGGTCAGAATGGTATTAAAAACCTGAATGTCGGTGACCGTGCCGCTAACGCCCTGGGAGGTAATGTAGTCGCCGACTTTGTAAGGTCGAAACATCAGAATCAGCGCACCGCCGGCAAAGTTCGCCAGACTGCCCTGCAGGGCCAGACCCACGGCCAGACCGGCGGCGCCGAGCACAGCGATAAACGAGGTGGTTGCAATCCCCACCATGGAGGCGACGCTGATAAAAAGCAGGATTTTTAAACCGATACCGACCAGGCTTTGCAGAAAACGTGACAGCGTGGGCTCGACCTTGCTACGTTCCATACCTCTGGCCATAACCCTGACCAGTCGCCTGATCAGCCACAGTCCGATAATGAGGACGACAATGGCCAGCACGAGTTGCGGACCAAACTGCAGCAATAATCCAAGGCTCGTGTCTGTATAGCTTGAGAGTTTATCCGGACTGAAGAGTTTGTCCATTAACCTGGCTCCTTAACCTGGGTGACCGTGGTGGTCTCAGTGAGATGGTCATGCACAGAAGTTGACGCTGTGCAAATAAGTGTACTTTTCTGCATTATGATTATAAATAGTAGGCGATAAATTGGCAGGAAAAAAGCAGGATTGCCTGCCGGCAATCTGTCGAGTTTGGCATGCCGGATTTATCCTTGATTGATATGAGTTGAAGGTGATAAAACAGTTATGCAACGTCTGATGTTGCATCTTCTCGCAGAAGGTTTCCGGATGTTTCGAGCGCTGAACCCCGGCGCCTTGCGGGAGCAAAATTATCTCTCTCAGAAGAACCAGCCTGGTGGTGTCGACGATATTGCCGCCATATATTTTTAGTATATGTCAGTCTATGTTGATTGGCTCATCCACGTCAGATTGAAAACAATGACATCGCAACAGCAGAAATGGTTATTTCGTGGCGTCATCCTGGTGGTAGTGGGGATTCTGGCCATTTATGCCTGGCAACGTTATTCGGCGGAGGACGTCCATGACGGTCTGGTCAGCGGGAATGGTCGTATCGAGGCTGTGGAGATTGATGTGGCTGCCAGAACAGCCGGGCGTATCGACGCAATCCTGGTGGAAGAGGGCGAATTCGTTTCGACTGGCCAGGCACTGGCGCGCATGGATACCCGTTCGCTGGAGGCCCGTCATCAGCAGGCCGAGGCGCAGCTGCGCCAGGCCAGGGATGCAGTGACTACCGCGCGTAGTCAGCTTGCCCAGCGTCAGAGTGAAAAAGCGGCGGCCGAAGCGTTGGTGGTCCAGCGCCAGGCGGAACTGACGGCGATGCAAAAGCGTGCCAAACGTATCGCGGATCTGGCACAAAAAGGGGCGGTTTCGGCACAGGAATCGGACGATGCCCGCGCCAATGTTGAAAGCGCCGCCGCGGCATTGAGTGCCGCCCGCGCCCAGGTTGCAGCTACAGAAGCGGCCATTGCTACTGCAGGCAGCCAGATCGACAGTGCCCGGTCCGCGGTAGAGGCGGCGCGCGCAGCAGTGGAACGAATCCAGAGCGACATCGATGACAGTACTCTCGTTGCACCGCGGGATGGGCGGATACAGTTTATCGTCGCCCGTCCCGGCGAAGTGATTGGGGCCGGCGGACGGGTATTGAACCTGGTGGACCTTACTGATGTGTACATGACTTTCTTTTTGCCTACCACCGCGGCGGGGCGTCTGGCAATCGGCGCCGAGGCACGCATCGTGCTCGATGCGGCACCGGACTATGTTATTCCTGCCAATATTTCCTTCGTTGCTGACGTGGCGCAGTTCACTCCCAAGACGGTCGAAACGGCCAGCGTGCGGGAAAAACTGATGTTTCGCGTGCGTGCACGCATACCCCGTGAATTGTTGAATAAATACATCAAACAAGTGAAAACGGGACTGCCTGGCGTCGCCTACGTCCGTCTGGATCCCGGGACACCCTGGCCAGATCATCTGCAGCACAACCTGGTGCAATGAGCGGCAAAGAGAGTGTGCAGCATGCGCCGGGAGCCGATCCCGTTGTGCGTCTGCATGAGGTAGGTTTGCGTTATGGCAAGACACGGGCGCTCGATTCCATCACGCTCGATCTGCCGGCCGGCTGCATGGTGGGTATCATTGGTCCGGACGGAGTGGGCAAGTCGAGTCTGCTCGCGCTCATCGCCGGTGCCAGAAAGCTTCAGACCGGTCGCATCAGGGTCCTGGGCGGCGATATGGCCAGAACCCGACATCGCCGCCAGATCTGTCCGCGCATCGCCTACATGCCACAGGGGCTGGGCAAGAATCTCTACGCTACATTGTCGATGTTCGAGAACATCGACTTTTTTGGGCGGCTGTTCGGTCATGCCAGAGAGGAACGCGAGCACCGCATTGACGAATTATTGCAGGCTACCGGGCTGGCTCCCTTCAGGGATCGTCCGGTCGGAAAACTCTCCGGTGGCATGAAACAGAAACTGGGTTTGTGTTGCGCCCTGATACACGATCCCGACCTGTTGATCCTCGACGAGCCCACTACCGGGGTTGACCCTCTCTCGCGCCGTCAGTTCTGGAAACTGATCGACCGCATTCGCGACAATCATCCCGGTATGAGCGTCCTGGTGGCAACCGCCTACATGGAAGAGGCGGCGCGCTTTGACCACCTGGTGGCAATGAATGCCGGGCAGGTACTGGCGACTGGCATGCCCCAACAACTGCTGCAGAAGACCGGGGCAGATAGCCTAGAACAGGCTTTTATTCAACTGCTACCCGAGGCCGTGCAGGCGGAGTATCAATCGGTGAAGTTGATCCCTCGTGAGGCGGGCGACGAGGAAAAGATCGCTATCCAGGCGCGCGATCTCACCATGCGCTTTGGTGATTTCACGGCTGTCGATCACGTCAGCTTCAGAATCCGGCGGGGCGAAATCTTCGGCTTCATCGGCTCCAATGGTTGCGGCAAGACCACCACCATGAAAATGCTCACCGGTTTGCTGCCCGCCAGCGAAGGCGAGGCATGGTTATTTGGCCATCCGGTGGATCCGCACGATATCGATACCCGTCGCCGGGTGGGTTATATGACCCAGTCCTTCTCCCTCTACGGGGAATTGACGGTGCGCCAGAATCTGGTGCTGCATGCCCGGCTGTTTGGTATGGCGGCGGAAGCGATCAATTCCCGTGTGCGGGAGATGGCCCGCCGTTTCGAGTTAATCCGGAACATGGACGAGTTGCCCGGGGCGCTGCCGCTGGGTGAGCGCCAGCGCCTCTCGCTGGCGGTAGCAATGATTCACAATCCGGAGATATTGATTCTGGATGAGCCGACCTCGGGTGTGGATCCTGTCGCACGCGACTATTTCTGGAATGAATTGATTGAACTTGCACGACGCGACAATGTGACCATCTTTATCTCGACTCATTTTATGAACGAGGCCGAGCGTTGCGATCGCATATCGCTGATGCATGCCGGTAAGGTGCTGGTGACGGATACGCCGTCAGCCATTACACAGGCAACCGACACCGACAACCTCGAGGAAGCCTTTATTCACTACCTGGAAGCCGGGGTCTCCCGCGCAACTTCAGAACCGGAAGTGCTGGATGAGGCAATGCAAAACGAGGAAAGATATACAGCGAAAGGCAAAGAAAAGACTGGCGGTCAATGCCGACGCAGCCTGCGTCGACTGTTCAGTTATACCCGGCGCGAGGGACTGGAGCTGCAACGCGATCCCGTTCGGTTAACCCTGGCAGTGCTGGGCAGTGCCTTGCTGATGCTGGTGCTGGGTTATGGCATCAGCATGGATGTGGAAGATATCAGTTTTGCGGTGCTCGATCACGACCAGAGTACGGTGAGCCGCAATTACACACTCAATCTCTCGGGATCGCGTTACTTCGAGGAACAGCCCTCTCTGCAAAGCTATGCGGAACTGGATCGGCGTATGCGCAATGGTGAGCTCAGCCTGGCCATTGCAATCCCGCCAGGCTTTGCGCGCGACCTGGCGCGTGGCGAACAGGTCGAAATCGGCGCCTGGATTGATGGCAGCATGCCACAACGCGCTGAAATCGCACGCGGTTATGTGCAGGGTATTCATCAGCACTGGATCGCCGGCAGAATGCGCAAGGAGCATGGTAATGCGGCGTTGAGCCAGCCAGCAACGATTGAAACCCGTTTTCGTTACAATCCGGAAGTGAAGAGCCTGCCGGCGATGGTGCCCGCCGTGATCCCGTTATTGTTGATCCTGATCCCGGCGATCCTCAGCGCTCTGGCCGTCGTACGCGAAAAGGAACTGGGCTCCATCGTCAATCTTTATGTCACACCGGTTAGTCGGCTGGAGTTTCTGATCGGCAAGCAGATTCCCTATGTGGCGTTGTCACTGTTCAGTTTTATGTTGTTAACGGTCCTGGCTATTTTTGTTTTTGGCGTGCCTTTCACTGGCAGCCTGCTGACACTGGGGATTGGCGCAGTACTTTACGTAATTGCAACAACGGCTTATGGATTGTTGATTTCCACTTTCGTACGTAGCCAGATCGCTGCGCTGTTTGGTACCGCGATTCTTTCCATGTTGCCGGCGGTTACGCTTTCCGGGATGCTTACTCCGGTTACTTCACTGGAAGGTGTGGGGAGGGTTATTGGCGAAATGTTCCCGACTACCCATTTTATGACTATCGCGCGGGGTACTTTCTCAAAGGGACTGGACTTTGCCGATCTGCAGGCCAGCTTCCTGCCGTTACTCCTGGCTATTCCGGTATTGCTTGGACTCGGCGCGCTGTTATTGAAAAAGCAGGAGCGCTAGATGCAGGCTGCGCACAATATTCTTTACCTGGGGATCAAGGAGCTGCGCAGCCTGGCGCGCGACCCGATCATGCTGATACTGATCGTCTATGCCTTTACTTTCGCAATCTATACTGCCGCGACCGCGATTCCCGAGATTCTTAACAAGGCACCTATCGCCGTGGTCGACGAGGATCGTTCGCCGCTGTCACAGCGCATTACTGACAGTTTTTATCCACCCTATTTCCTGCCGCCTATCATGATCGACGCGGCGAAAATGGATTCACGCATGGATGCCGGGCTCGACACCTTCGCTTTGCATATTCCTGCCGGATTTCAGCGCGATGTGCTGGCCGGGCACCATCCCGCGCTACAACTCAACGTCGATGCTACCCGCATGAGCCAGGCTTTTATCGGCACCGGCTATGTCCAGGCCATCGTCAGCGGTGAGATAAATACCTTCGTGCAGGACTATCGCGATACGGTCGATATGCCGGTGGAGCTGGCACTGCGGGCCCGTTTCAACCCCGAGCTGAACGACGCCTGGTTCGGCGCAATTGTCGAATTGATAGGTAACATCACCATGCTGGCAATTGTGTTGACCGGCGCCGCGTTAATCCGCGAGCGTGAACACGGCACGGTTGAACATCTGCTCGCCATGCCGGTTACGCCCTTTGAGATAATGACCGCCAAGGTCTGGGCAATGATGCTGGTGGTGTTGATCGCCTCGGGCTTTGCCCTGCAGGTGTTGATACGCGGTATACTGGCCGTACCCATTGAAGGATCGCTCGGGTTATTTTTATTCGGTACAGCCCTGCACCTGTTTGCCACAACTTCCATGGGCATCTTCCTTGGCACCGTGGCCCGCTCCATGCCCCAGCTTGGACTGTTACTGTTCCTGGTGCTGTTGCCACTGGAGATGTTGTCGGGCGGTACCACCCCGCGTGAGAGTATGCCCGAGATCGTGCGGACCATTATGCTGGCAGCGCCCAACACGCATTTTGTCTCTCTTTCCCAGGCTATATTGTTCCGCGGTGCCGGTTTGAACGTGGTCTGGCCGCAACTGCTGGCCCTGATCGTCATCGGCGGCGCTCTGTTTGCCTTTTCCCTGGCGCGGTTTCGCAAAACCCTGGGAACCATGACCTGAACATCACCTTTCTTTCGTTGCTCATACCGGGCAATACTCACAGGTCGGGAAGGTGGAGATTACCTTGGCGGCAACACCCGGATCGTAGGCCGGCGAAAGCCCAGCCGGTAAACCAGCAATACACCCAGAGCGGCCACGACCAGTCCAATCACGTCGGTCAGTATCAGTCGATCGCCAAAGGCGGCCCAGGCCATCAGCATAGTCACCGGTGGGCTGAGATAGAACAGGCTGGCTACGCGGGTTGCGTCGTGGCGGACCAGCAGTCGCCACATGCTCCAGTAGGCGCCCAGCGATACCACCAGAATCAACCAGCTCATCGTGGCAATAAACGGCAGGGTCCAGTCGGTGGCAAAATCCTCAACCAACCAGGCCGGCAGCAGCAGGAACAGCGCTGTGGCCGCGCTTTGATAAAATAGCGTGGTGTCGTCGCCCGGCCGGGGCGCCTGGCTGTGTTTCTCACGGCGTCGTTGCAACAGGCTCGCCACGGTGATCGCCACCACTGAACCGAAGGGGATCAGATAAGCCAGTATTCCGATGGAGGTGTCCTGGGATATCCGGGCGACCACGGCAATCAGCACACCACAAAAGCCGAGGATCAATCCCAGCCACTGCCAGGCATCGGTCCGTTCGCCCAGCACCGGGCCTGACAGGGCGCCGGTCAGCAGCGGCTGCAATGCTGTGACCAGTGCGACGATTCCGGCCGGTACCCCCATATCAAGCGAAACCAGCACGCAGGCAAGCCAGACGCCATGCGCGAGTATGCCGACTGTTGCCGTATAACCGGCCTCCTGGTGGCCAGGCCAGCTGAGTCGACCGTGCAGGCCAAGCCATAGTCCCAGCAACACGGTTAAAATCAGATAACGCCAGAATAACAGGGTCCAGGGACCGGCAAACGGTAAACCGTATTCGGCACCGATGAAACCCGAATTCCACAGCAGCACGAACAGCAGCTCAAGTCCAAAAAGGCGCAATATCATTTGTTTCATAAAGCGAATAACCTGAACATCAGTGAGGGGTATGTAATTAAAAGATCGCATTGCAATCAGAATGATTGTCGCACTAGAGTAAGTCTCATTAATGCACGAGACAATGAAAATTTTAAAACAAGTGGACTATGATAATGAATATTCTGATCACCGGTGGCGCCCAGGGTATTGGCAAAGGTCTGGCAGACTATTTTCTGAGGCAAAAGCATAATGTCGTTATCACAGATATTGATGAAGAGGCCATGGCCGCCTGTCGCGAGGAGTATGCGCAATTTACAAATCAGCTGCTTGTCCAGCGCTGCGATACCAGCAGGGAAGCTGAAGTACGCGACGCAGTGTTGGCTATGGGCGATCAGTTCGGACAAATCGATGCGCTGGTGAATAACGCGGCGATTGCCGATCCAGAGACCGGCCCAATCGAAGAGCTGGAACTGGTCCAATGGGAACGGCGACTGCAGGTGAACCTGACAGGTTATTTCCTGGTGGCCAAGCATACGATTCCGGCACTGCGCCAAACCCGGGGAAGTATTGTTAATATCGCCTCGACCCGCGCGCTTCAATCCGAGCCCCATACCGAAGCATATGCCGCCAGCAAGGGTGGCGTGGTGGCTTTCACCCATGCATTGGCGGTGAGCCTAGGACCGGTTATCCGGGTCAACTGCATCAGTCCGGGCTGGATCGCGACCGAAGAGTGGCAAGCGCCTTCGCGTCGTAAGACACCGGAACTCAGTAAAAGTGATCGTCACCAGCATCCGGTTGGCCGGGTTGGATTTCCTGCTGACATTGCAGCGATGACCGATTATCTGATCAGTGACGCAGCAGGGTTTATTACCGGACAGGATTTTGTCGTTGACGGAGGAATGAGTCGCAAGATGATCTATGAAGAATGACAGGATAAAGGGGCTGTGAGACTGTATTATCACAGGTCTGTGGTATCGGGATCGGGTCGTTTGCTCAGGCTGACTGCATGGCGTCGAATATCCTTCCAGGGATCATCCCGCTGTCCGAGGCGCCGGCGGATATTTTTCAGGTGATAGCTCTGTGGCCCTGGATTGCTGTCATTGATTTCGTCCCAGTCCAGTGGTGTTGCAACGGGCGCAAGGGGCTTATCCCGAACTGAGTAGGGAAGGACCGAGGTCTGGCCATAGGCATTGCGCATTACATCCAGATAGATGCGCTTACCGCGATGCGCCTTGCGCTGTTCGGTGGTTAATTCGTTCGGGTAGTTCTCGGCCAGGCGTTTCGACATAATTTTGGCATAATCGCGGACTGTGTCAAATTGCGTGTCAGGTTTCAGCGGGACTATGACATGCAGGCCTCGTGAACCCGTGGTCATGACAAATGCGGTCATTCCCAGTGCCTCCATAAGTCCACGTACGTATCCGGCAGCCCGGCATACCGGAGAAAAGTCATCGCCGTACGGATCCAGGTCGAATACCAGTTTATCGGGGTACTCCAGCGCGGAATTGCAAGATAGCCAGCCATGGAAAGTGATAACTGCCTGGTTTGCCAGATACAGGAGGCTGGCCTTGTCATTGCAAACAGGATGTAAAATGGATTTACGTTTATCATTAGCCAGTGGGGTCCTGGCCTGGCCAAGCCAGTCAGGAAAATAGTCACTGAACTCCTGTTGAATAAAACCCTCTTCTTGAATGCCTTCGGGATAGCGTTGCAGAGTCAGTGGGCGTTCGCGCATATGCGGCAACATGATGCTGGATATGTCATGGTAATAATCTATCAAGTTACCTTTTGTGATCTCCTTTTCAGGAAATAAAACCTTGTCACGGTTTGAGATTGTGATCTTTTTGTTACCGTAGGATATCTTTTTACTCATCAGTCAGAGACCGATTCGGGTTTCTCGCGCACGACATCTTCAGGGTTTTTATCGTTACGCAGGCCAACATAGCGTGGGTGACGTAGCCGCCCGTCACTGGTCCATTCGGTGAATCCGATTTCTGCCACCATCTCGGGGTTAACCCAATGAACATTCTTTTCGTACGCTTTCTTTTCTTCCGCGAATGGACAGGTGCGAGTTTCCTGTTTTTTTAGTTTTTTCTTGAGATCGCTCAGGGTTTTATCATCAAAACCCGTGCCTACTTTTCCCGCATAATGCAAGCGCTTGTTTTCATAATATCCCACCAGTAAGGCGCCGAAACCATGTCGGGAACCAGAGGGATCGGTGAAACCACCTATAACCATCTCCTGTTGTTGAATGCATTTGAATTTTAACCATCTTTCAGAACGTGAGTGTACATAACTGCTTTCGGCGTCCTTGGCAATAATACCTTCCCAGCCTTTTTTACATGCCTCTTTGTGAAAATCTTTCCCGGTTTCGTTACGATGAGGAGTATAGCGCAGGCCATCAGAAAATCTGATTGCCTGTTTAAGCAGGCTTTTTCTGACACGTAAAGGTAAATTGGTGAGGTCGTATCCATCGAGAAACAGAATGTCAAACAGGTAAAAATAAACCTTGATGTTGCTTTGGCGGGCTTGACGCGCGCTACTGAACTTCATTCGCTGCTGTAGTCGCGAGAAGCTGGTAAGTTTACCGGAAAAAGTGACGATTTCACCATCAATGACCATTGGGCTCTTCTGTTTATTCAGTTGGTCGATAATCTCGGGGTAGGTAGCGTTAAGTTCTTTCTTGTTACGCGACAGCAACCTGACTTTTTCAGAGTCAATGAATGCAAGTGCTCGTTCTCCGTCAAGCTTACGTTCATACAGCCATTTCTTGTGGGAAAAGTAATTGTTTGTCAATGTCGCAAGCATTGGAGAAGTCCAGCCGGGCTGTTTTGTCGCCTTGATTTTTTCCTTTTGTGTTTTAGTTAGACTTGCAAGTAATTTGTTCATCAGGAGTGTTTTCCCGGAGGTTTCTGTTCAGTAATATCATCCAGTGTTCGTCCTGTTTTGACGGACTCGGGCTCTGTACTGGTCGGTTTGCGGCGCGCATCTGCATACTTATCATCCATCTTGATGATTAACCATTGGGATTTTTTGCCGCCGCGTATTCTTTTCAGAGCATAGCCACCCTGCAGTTTCTTGCCTGAGAGCCATACCTCGATCAAGCCACTATCGAGCGACTCCTCCATACTGCTACGCTCTTCATTGGCTCCTTTATCGGCGCGCAGGTTTTTGTAGGTGCCGCGATCCCATATCAGAACAGTGCCGCCGCCATACTCATTCTCTGGGATAACACCTTCGAAGTCGGCATAGGCCAAGGGATGATTTTCGGTACGTATCGCCAGCCGTTTTTCATGCGGGTCGGTAGACAGCCCCCTGGGAACTGCCCAGGAGAGCAGAACACCGTTAACCTCCAGGCGAAAGTCATAGTGCAGATGACTGGCGTCGTGCTCCTGGATTACAAAGCATCGACCGTTACGCTTTCTGGTCCTGCCCCCGGGTTCTGGTGTGCTCCGGAAGTCGCGTTTCTTTTTATAAGTATCCAGTTTTCCCATAATGCTACGCTCATCGGGTTACACTTATCGCAATCTGACAATCAATATACTGGTCCGGATAACCCGAAATAAAAACCGTTCTTTAATAAAGTCAGCTGACCCGGCGAGACCTTTTTCCTATGTGTAGATACAATTTCAGATGATTATCATTTAGATAATAGCAGGCGTTTTCTGTTTTTCATGCCTCTATGCCGTAAAAATTGTGACATAAACATCTATTATCCTTGAGCTGTCTTGTAACTGACTGCCAGGGAAGCGCCGTATGCGACATGCTCTGCTAATATTTCTTATGTGCAGTCTGACGATGCCGGTATTGTCGGGGGAGTTGATCGAGTATCACGCAGATAAAATTGATGGTTATTTTGTTTTGCATCTGGATATGCGGATCAAGGTAAACACCCGTCAGGTCAATTCCGTATTGATGGACTTTGATAAGATGCCAGAGGTTGACGATACTGTGGTCGAAAGTCGACTGATCGAAAGGGCTGGTGATAAGCATAAGATATATTTCGCCAGTGAAGCCTGTGTGTGGATATTCTGCGAGAGAATCGAACAGACTGCCCTGGTCACAGAAATGGGGCAGGGATACATTATGTCCAACACTATTGTCGAGGAAAGTGATCTGCGGTATGGAAGGAGCTTGTGGCGTCTCATCGATGAAGGCAATATAACGCGGGTAATCTATAATGCGGAATATATTCCCGATTTCTGGTTGCCGCCCTTGATCGGATCTTCTCTGGCCAGAGAAAAGATGCTGAGTGAGGGACTGAAGACTATCAATGGCCTGGAACGGGTTATTTCGCGTCAAAAGACAGCCAGAAACTCGATGAGTACACCAGTCGGCCAGCGAAATAACCTATAACCGTGGCACACGGTTAGTCTGTTAGCCGCCACTGTTTCGACCTGCCAGGGAGCGGGCTGTTTCAGTATTGACCGGGTTACCTATTACTGTTGGCCGACATCTCAATACCGGTAACTGCTTTCCACCTCGTCGTGGCTAAGTACACCATAAATGCGGGGTAACCCGGGCACGTTCTGACTGATGACATAGGCCATCTCCTTGCCGCTGTCGTGCAGGTGTTGTCGCACTTCTTCCATGGTGGCGCGTATGTCCACAGCTACCAGCGTGCGACGCTCACCGGGGAGTTCCATCAGATCGAACTGCCCGGCAGCGGATGATTGCTTACGGGCATGGGCGAGATCCACACCCGCCAGTGCTACTTCCGGTGTGTCTTTTTCCTTGATCAATACCCAGACTGGCTCGTCCTGCAGGGCGCGATCAACCTGCTCGGCCTCGACCTGCCTGGGCAGGACGACGATCTTGCGATTCATGGCACTGGCCACGCCAATTCGTCGTAACGACTGAGCCACCGGGTCGCTGCGATAGTCCAGGCCACGGTCCCGCAGCAGGGTATGAAACAGGGATTCGCGCCGGAAGAGCCGTCCGCTGACGACAGTCGAGGTCACGACTGCCAGCATACCCGGCAGGATAAAGTTCGGCTCCCCGGTCAGCTCCAGAATCGCGATCAACCCGGCCATGGGCGCCTGCAGGGTCGCGGCCATCATCGCACCCATGCCGATCATCGCGTACAGGCCGACACTCCCGTTCTCGAGGAAGCCGAGCTGGACGCCGACGGCGCCCAGCAGGCCGCCGGCGGCAGCACCGATAAAAAAGGTCGGGCCGATGATCCCGCCGGGCAGCCCCAGGCCAATGCCTCCGGCGGTGGCCAGCACTTTCACGATTAACACCACGAGGAGCAGACGCAGAGCCGTTTCGCCGCTCAGGATGGCGTTGACCGTGTCATCACCGATGCCCATCACCTCGGGGACGAACAGTCCGCAGAGGCCGACCAGCAGACCGGCCAGCACGGGCCGCACCCAGGCTGGCAGATTGCGGCTGCTCCGGACGACCTGCTGGAACAGGGCATTGAAGCCGGCGGCAAGCAGGCCGATCAGAATCCCGCATACCAATATATAAGGCAGCTGAGCTACGCTGCCCAGCTGCAGTTCGGGTACGGAAAAAGTATAGGTGTCGCCGAATACCAGCTGGCTGATAGCGGTAGCGCTCACCGTGGCCAGAATCACCGGAGCAAAACCGGCCACGGTGTACTCGAGCATCAGCACTTCCATGGCGAACACCGCCCCGGCCAACGGGGTATTGAAGGAGGCGGCAATTCCGGCCGCGGCCCCGCAGGCGGTCAGTACTCGCAGACTGTTATGCGGCAGATCCAGTGCCTGGGCCGGCAGATTGCTGCTGGCCGCCCCAAGGTGGGCGCTGGGCCCTTCGCGGCCAACCGAATGCCCGGCGATCATGGAAATCGCGCCGCCGAAAAATTGCACTACCGCGTTGATCCAGGGCAGTCGGCCCTGGTGATAGGCCAGGCGTTCGATTACGTGCAGCACACCCACGGTCTGCCCCGGGCCGGGCACCAGGCGAAACAACAGACCGACCAGCAGCCCGCCTGTCAGGGCGATTGCGAGCCGCCAGTGCCAGGGCAGGGACTCGAAATCCCCGGCCTGCGTCATCGGATACAGGGTAGTCTGCGCCGAATCGACCAGCAGGCGCAGGGCGATGACCGTCAGGGCCGCCAGGATGCCGGCGATCAGCCCCAGAACCGAGAGCGGCAACACTGCATCCGCGCGGGCCAGCTGGATTCTAAAACGCTCCAGCCATTCGCTCATCTTTGAGGGGATCATGAGTTGTCTCGGTCAGTGGGCAAGGGCCAGGGATGTTGCCCGGTCCGGCGTCGGCTCAGGAGGCCGGCGGCTCACCATGCAGCGCGGTGAGATAGGCGTCGACCCCGGCCATGACATGATCCATCGAACCGCTGACCAGGTGCCGACCCTCGCCGTCGTGGGCACAATAGGCGTCCTGCTCGCGATCCCGGCTCAGGGTGAGGATCAGATACTCATTCGCGCCGCCGGCGAACAGCTGAAAAATATCGTCATCATCATTGTCTTTGGCCCAATGCCAGCGCGTTGCCCGCCCGTGGGCCACCTCATGGGCCGCAAAGCTTTCCACACGCTGGCGATCGGCCTTGCCGAAAAAGTTATCGGGTAGTTCTATAATTTCCGCCATCAGTTTCTCCCATTATCATTGTTCAGCAAATCGGCAACTCAGTCTTGCATCCCTGGCTGTGGCTATCAAGCGCAGGACAGAGGGATTTCCAAACACCGAAAAAGGTGGCGGGTCTAATTCAAATCGCTCCCACCAGTGAGTGAGACTCTGGCGACTGACAGTCGGTGCTCCGACAGTGGATTCTGTTTTATGGCAAACAGGCGCGATTGTTGGCCCGTATGCGCATATCTGACAGTTATTCCGGTGGCAGAGTGTTTTGCTGTACACGGGCAATGGCGGTACGGCATTCACCGGCCAGTGCGCGCAGTGTGTCCGGTGACGGGGCAAACCGGGGCCTGTGCGGTGCGAGGAGCCGGTTGTATGTCAGCCCGCTGCCTTAAAATGTGGTATTTGCAGTACAGTTATGATTGAAAACTTTCCCCGGGTCAGGGATTTGCCTGGCCACGGGAAGGATACCAGGCTGTTTGTGATGACCGCGATCAGTACCAGATGAGAGAGGGCTGACCATCATGACTTGTTATCATCTGTTACTATTCTTTCGTTTTTGTGTTCAACAGAGTGAGATAACGGGAGCTGACATCATGTTTATTGTTGCCAATCGCGTACCCGTCGCTCCCGGCTGGGAGGAGACATTCGAGGAACGATTTCGCCAGCGGGCCGGCCAGATTGATCAGCAAGCGGGCTTTGTGCGCATGGAAATCCTCCGGCCACAGAGTGACGAGACACCCTATGTGGTGCTGACTACCTGGCAGGACAGAGACGCGTTTGAGGCCTGGGTGGGCAGTGAAGATTTCAAACTGGCCCACAGCAATCCCATGCCAAAGGAGGCGTTCGACGGTGAAGGCAAGCTGGAAATGCACGAGGTGGTTGTGGCAAGTGAGCAATCCGTTTAATCGCCGTAAGTCGCTGAGGCATGCGGTGAAAAATCCAGTGATCCTCGCCGAATCGACATTTGTTCATAACAGTCATCAATCAAATCTGTATATGAGTAAGGGTGATTCCGCGCGCAGCTAGAAATAATTTGTTCTGTGAGGACATCGCCAGGTATCGGTATCAAGCATAAGTTATAACCACCGCACCCGTTCAGTTTGACGAGTGATGAATGCAGTTAAACTTTGACTGCCAACTCGCCACAATTCCTGTGGGAGCGGGCTTCGACCGCGACGGTGCTGGATTCGGCAGTCGCGCCCGTGGGTCGCTTCCACTGGCTCACTATTAAGTTATTCTGCAATCTTTCTTTTCCCACAAAAACTACGCCCAAACCCCATTGTGAAGCCCGCCGGCTCCGTCTAGACTTTCTGCAGGTTTTTCGGAGGACTTCGCATGGCGACATTGAATATCAACGGTGAGACGGTCGAGGTGGAAGTCGATGACTCGACGCCACTGCTCTGGGTATTGCGTGAGCAGCTGGGGCTGACCGGCACCAAGTATGCCTGCGGCATCGGCCTGTGCGGCTCCTGCACTGTGCATGTGGATGGTGAGGCGGTGCGTTCCTGTACGGTGGAGGTCTCCTCCATGGATGCCAACAAAAAGATCGTCACCATCGAGGGGCTCTCGGAAGATAACAGCCATCCGTTGCAACAGGCATGGAAGGAGCTGGATGTGCCGCAGTGCGGTTACTGCCAGCCGGGGATGATCATGGCTGCAGCGGCGCTGCTGAACAATAACCCCGAGCCCGGCGACGAGGAGATCGATAAGCAGGTTACCAACATTTGCCGTTGCGGGACATTCAACCGGGTGCGGCGCGGGATTCATCTGGCTGCCGACATCAACAAGCGTGGGAGGGCGTCATGAAAACCGAAACGCTGAACGTCTCGCGGCGCGAGTTTCTGATCACCAGCAGCCGCGCGGCCGGGCTGGGTGTGGGCTTTTCTCTCGGGCTCTATCTGCCGATGAGTGCCACGGCCGTGGCCGGCGAGTGGGACGAACTGCCTTCCGAAGGCTACCCCGAGATCGGCGCCTGGGTGGTGATCCAGCCCGATGACACGGTAATTATCCGTATCGCCCGCTCCGAAATGGGGCAGGGGACTCTGACCGGCCTGGCGCAACTGGTGGCCGAGGAGCTGGAATGTGACTGGGACAGGATCATCACCGAATACCCGACCCCTGGCGAGAATCGCGCGCGGGATCGGGTCTGGGGCAGCTTTTCCACCGGCGGCAGCCGCGGCATCCGTGACAGCCATCGCTATGTGCGCAAGGGCGGAGCCGTGGCGCGCGAGATGCTGCTGCAGGCGGCAGCCGAACGCTGGGAGGTGCCCAAAGGCGAATGCCGCGCGGCCAACAGCGTGATCACGCACCAGCCCAGCGGGCGTACGGTCACCTACGGCCAGGTCGCCGAAGCGGCGGCCGAGCTCTTCCCGCCCCAGCATGTGGAACTGAAAAACCCGGACGAGTGGGAAATCATTGGCAAGCCGATGCCGCGTCTGGATACCGACGACAAGCTCAACGGCAAGCAGATCTTCGGGGCCGATCTGCAATTGCCTGGCATGCTCAACGCGGCGATCAAGGCGTGTCCGACTTTCGGCGGCAAGCTCAAATCGTTCGATGAGAAAAAGGTGACCGATATGCCCGGCGTGCGCAAGGTGGTACGCGTGGGTGAGGATGCTGTCGCCGTGGTGGCCGATACCTGGTGGCAGGCAAACAAAGCCCTGCAGGCGCTGCCGATCAGCTGGGATCACGGGCCGAATGCCAAACTCGACAGCGCTGCCATCGACAAAATGCTCGAAGAGGGGCTGAGTTCCGACAAGGATGTGTTTGTCGGTAACAAAGCCGGTGATGTGAACAAGGCATTGCAGGGCGCGGCGAAAACCGTTGAGGCGACCTATCGCTATCCTTACCAGAACCACGCCACCATGGAGCCGATGAACGCCACCGCGTTGTGGACCAAAGACAAGTGCGAGGTCTGGTGCCCCACGCAAAACGGCGAGGCGGCTTTGAAGGCGGTCGTGGATGCGGCCGGGTTACCGGTGGACAAATGCGAGGTGTACAAGATCCACCTGGGCGGCGGTTTCGGCCGGCGCGGCGCGTTTCACGACTTTGTCACCCAGGCGGTGAGCATCGCCAGACAACTGCCGGGCACCCCGGTCAAGTTGTTCTGGAGCCGCGAGGAGGATATGGCCCACGGCCACTATCATCCCATCACTCACTGCAGGCTGGTCGGCGGCCTGGACGAGGACGGCAACCTGAGCGGGCTGAACGTGCGCATCTCGGGCCAGTCGATCCTCGCCACGGTGATGCCTGACGGGCTACAGGATGGTATGGATCCGGTCACTTTCCAGGGCTTCCATCCCGAGGGCGATCACGCCATCAGCTACACGGTACCCAACTTGCTGGTAGAGCACGCCATGCGCAACCCGCCGGTGCCGCCGGGTTTCTGGCGCGGGGTGAACATCAACCAGAATGCGATATATATGGAATGCTTTGTGGATGAACTGGCCCATGCCGCGGGCAAGGACCCGCTCGAATTTCGTCGCAGCCTGATGCGCGATCAGCCCAAAAGCCGGGCGGTGCTTGATGCCGTGGCCGAAAAGGCTGGCTGGGGCAAACCGGCCAGTGACGGGGTGCATCGTGGTCTGGCGGTGGTCAAGACCTTCGGCAGCTATGTGGCCGCCTGCGCGGAAGTGTCGGTGGATGACGAGGGCAAGTTAACGATCCATCGCATCGTCGCCGCCACCGATCCCGGCTACGCCGTCAACCCGCAACAGATCGAGGCACAGGTGGAAGGCTCGTTCGTCTATGGTCTGTCAGCCCTGCTCTACGGCGAGTGCACCATCAAGGACGGCGGCGTCGAGCAAACCAACTTCCATGACTTCCCGTCGCTGCTGATGGATGAGATGCCGGAAGTGGAGACGATCGTTATGCCCTCCGGCGGTTTCTGGGGCGGGATCGGCGAGCCGACCATCGCTGTCGCCGCGCCAGCGGTACTCAACGCCATTTTCGCCGCCACCGGCAAGCGGATTCGTCAGGTGCCGTTGAAGGATGTGGATTTGAGTGCCGCCTAGCCCTTCGGGCAGGGACGAGGTACGCGGGACGAGTAACGAGGAAGATCAAAACCTGTCTCCTCGATCGGGGGAGCGGCTGCGCCGCGATGGGTCCTGTCTATCCCGAATGATGGTGATGGGTCGCGGCTGAAAGCCCCTCCTACAAGACCTCGTCCCTCGTAACTCGGTCCTGCGTCCGAAGGACGCCTGTGGAGAGAACGTGCGGACCGACCGCACGGCCTGTCGCGCCGGAGGCGCTCCTACGGCTCTTCCTTGTCCCTCGTAACTCGTCCCTCGGTCCTGAACTGCCCGAAGGGCAGTTGTGGTGGTACAGTGATATCACAGTACACTTCGGGCTATTAGCGAACAGGATGCGATCCCGGACATGAGCATGTGTGAACAACCGGCGGTTTCAGGTTCCCGATTCCGGTGCCGCTACCGCTACCGGCTGAGTGGATAGTGGTGGCGGAGATGACCGCGTCCGCGCCGGGGCAGGTGCGCCAGGAAGCCGGGCCGGAGGGCGTCGCGCTGATCCTCACCGGCAACTGGACGCTGCTGCATTACACGGCGTTAAGTCGGTCGGTGGGAAAACTGACCCTGGATAACGCGACGCCGGTGCGACTGGATCTTCAGGGGGTTGGTGAGATGGACTCGGCCGGGGCCACGTTGCTGGTCCGGTTGCTGGGGGCCGAACGGACCCAGGCTCTGCCGGAGTCCGTGCCGGGGCTGACCCCGGAACGCCGCGAGCTGTTGCTGACCGTCTGCGATGCGTTGTTGCATCCGGTTCTGGGTACCCGCCAAAACCGCTATGTCTTTGGCGATGTGACGGCACGCATCGGACGCGCGAGCCTGATCATCGGTCGGGATCTGCTGACGTTGCTCGATTTTATGGGGCGAACGTTGCTGACCTTCCTGAGGGTGTTGCCGCGACCGCGGCGCTGGCGCCTCACGCCGCTGGTCAGTCACATCGAACAGATCGGCTTCAATGCCGTGCCCATCGTCGCCTTGCTGACCTTCCTGGTCGGGGCGGTCGTGGCTCTGCTGGGCGCCACGGTGCTGGTCGATCTCGGGCTGACCATCTATACGGTGGATCTGGTGACCTATTCATTCATGCGCGAGTTTGGCGTTTTGCTTACGGCGATCATGCTGGCCGGGCGGACCGCCAGCGCCTTCACCGCGCAGATCGGTTCGATGAAGGCCAACGAGGAGCTTGATGCTCTGCGCGTGCAGGGGCTGGATCCGATCGAGTTGCTGGTATTGCCCCGGATACTGGCGTTGATGGTGAGCCTGCCCCTGCTGACATTTATTGCCGTGGTCTCCGGGTTGGCCGGCGGCGGGCTGGTGTCGCTCCTGTCACTGGATATTTCTGTCTCCCGTTATATGGAGATCGTCAATGCGGTGCCCCTGCAACACTTCTGGGTCGGCCTCTCCAAGGCGCCGCTGTTCGCTTTTATCATCGGCCTGATCGGCTGCCTCGAGGGCTTCAAGTCCGGCGCCAGCGCCGAGTCGGTCGGGTTGCATACGACCTCGAGTGTGGTGCAGTCGATCTTCATCGTGATCCTGCTCGATGCCGTGGCGGCCCTGTATTTCATGGAGGCGGGCTGGTGAGTCAGGCGAGTGACAGCACGGGGCGTGAAGCGCTGGTGCAGGTCCGGGGACTGGTGAACCGCTTTGGCGAGCAGGTGGTGCATGACGGGCTGGATCTGGATCTCTATCGCGGCGAGATTCTCGGTGTGGTGGGTGGCAGCGGCACCGGCAAGTCGGTATTGTTGCGCAACCTCGTGGGACTGCTGCAACCGGCCGCCGGGACGGTCCATTTTCTGGGCGAGGATCTGTATGCCCTGTACGAGATGGACCGGGCGCGGCTGATATGCCGCAGCGGAGTGCTGTTTCAAAAAGGGGCGCTGTTCTCGTCGTTGTCGGTCCTTGAAAACATCGCCGTGCCGCTGGTCGAACATGCCGGGCTGAACCGTTCCCAGGCCGAGTCGCTGGCCTGGGTCAAGCTGGCATTGGTCGGCCTGGCGCCGGAGGCCGGACTCCGCTTTCCCGCCGAGCTCTCCGGCGGCATGGTCAAGCGCGCGGCCCTGGCACGCGCCCTGGCGCTGGATCCCCCGTTACTGTTTCTTGACGAACCCAGCAGCGGGCTCGATCCCATCGGTGCGGCGGCCTTCGACCGGTTATTATTAACCCTGCGCGACGCTTTCGGGTTCAGCGTGTTCCTGGTGACACACGATCTTGATACGCTGCATGCTGTCTGCGACCGGGTGGCGGTGTTAGCCGACAAACGCGTACGGGTTACCGGCACCCTCGAGGAGGTGGCCGCGACCCCGGATAGCTGGGTGCAGGACTATTTTCATGGCCCGCGCGGTCGTGCCGCGCAACAGGCCGTCCAAACCACCGACGAGGATAGTTAGATGGAAACCCGTGCCCACCATATACTGATTGGCCTGTTCACCATGGCGGTGATCGCGGGCGGTATGTGGTTCGTGCTGTGGCTGGCCGGAGGCGGTCCGACCGAGAAGAGCGAAACCACGCTCTACGATATCGTTTTTCACCAGGCGGTCACCGGCCTGTCGAACGGCAACCGCGTTCTGTATAACGGGGTTCCGGTGGGACGGGTTGAACGGATCCGGCTCGATCCGGACGATCCGCGGCAGGTCATCGCCCGCGTCAGAGTGAGCGCCAGCACGCCGGTCCGCCAGGACACCCTGGCCGAGTTGGTTCTGGCCAATCTCACCGGCGCCAGCGAGATCCAGTTGCTTGGCGGATCGGCGCAGAGTCCGCCGCTGGAGCGGGCCGATGACGGCGTGCCGCAAATCACGGCAAGGGCGTCGCAAATTGGCCGGCTGAGCGAGGCGCTGACAGAAATCCTCAACGATGCCTCGCGGCTGCTGGAGAACAGCAATCGCCTGCTGTCCAAAGAGAATACCGCCCATCTGACGCGCAGCCTTGAGAACCTCGACCGGTTTACCGGGACCCTGGCCGGCCAGAGCGAGGCAATGCGCCAGGGGGTCGAGAACCTCTCGCGGGCCAGTACGCGGATCGATCGATTACTGCGCGAGAACGAGGCGGCGCTGGCGGAGGGCATGCAGGGGCTGGACGATCTCGGCCCGGCACTCAATGAGCTGCGCCGTTCCACGGCCGCCGTTCGCAAGGCGGTGGAGCGTTTCGATCGAAATCCGGGCGGCTATCTGCTCAGTCGTGAACCTGTCAGGGAGTTTCAACCATGAGATCATTGGTGCAAGGGGGCAGGCTGATCGGGCTGGGAGTTCTCGTGATAGCGGGCCTGAGTGCCTGCAACATCATTCCCGAACCGGCGCCCCAGGATATTTACCGGTTGCCGCCCTCCAGGGTGGAGGATAGTGGCGCTGAACACAGAGAACTCTCCTTACGTGTTCAGCGTCCCTCGGCCAATGAGCTTTTGAGCACCACGCGGATCGTGGCCGTACCGCAGGGTCACCAGCTGAATGTTTATCCGAATGTCCGCTGGAGTTCGCCGGCGCCGGCATTATGGCGGGATCACTTGCTGGAGGCATTTGCTAATGACGGGCGTATTACCCGGCTGAGCAGCGGGCGGGAACAACTGCGGGCCGATGTCGAGCTCGGCGGGACACTGCGCGCATTCCAGGTCGAATATGCGACGGGTGTCCCGGAGGTGCGCATTCGCCTGGATGCCCACCTGGTCGAGGTCAGCGGCAAGCGGATTATCGCGACGCGGCGCTTTGCCGCCCGGGAGGCTGTGGAAGGCGAACAGGTCCCGGCGGTGGTCGACGCCTTCGGGCGGGCCAGTGATGCGCTGGCGGCCGAGCTGATCGACTGGACAGTCGCGCAAATGAATTAGTCCCTTAGCGGGAGAAAGAGAGCAAGCAGAGCACCTCGCCCCCTACCTCTTCACTCATACCTGCCTGATAGAGATGGCGGAATCAGCAACCTCTGATCGTCACCGGGTTCAGAAAGTAACTATATCCTTTGTTACTTATATAGCTTTGTACCGGGTAGGCCCGTCCGTTTTTATTATCAGGCGGTTCAGTATCAGGTGCAGGGCCGGCGCCTGAATGAATATGGAAAAGACCACAACGCCGTAGGTGATGGATTGAATCGTGTACCAGGCATCCAGCTCAAGCGGCAGTGACAGCACCAGGGCCACGGCCACGGCACCCCGCAACCCGCCCCAGTAAACCACAAAGTATTCTTTTTGCGATATGGACGGGATAACCGATAGCCTGCCCAGCCAGGGCAGGGTGCCATAGATCCCGATGGCACGGGCCAGCAATACCGCCAGGATGCCGAGCAACATAGCCAGCCACATGTCGCTGAACATTCTCGTGGTGATGGTCAGGCCGACCAGCATAAATACGAAGGCGTTGGCGATGAACGCGAAAAAATGCCAGATAGTCAATAATGCGTGATGGGCCAATGCTTCCTGGTTGCCGGTCTCCCGGCCAAGGCATATTCCATAGGTCAGAACGGCCATAACGCCGGATACATGCAGCCATTACTCGGCGGCGACGAAGGTTAAATAGACCAGTGCAAGGCTGGCGCCGGTAAATACCAGCTGATTGTTGCGTAGCCAGCGGTAAGTGGGTATAGATATAAATCCGGTTATCAGGCCGGTGATAATGCCGCCAAGGAGAGCATAGAAGAACGATAACACAGGTGAATGCCACGCCAGTTGTTGCGTGGGCTCGATAGCCATAGACAATAAAAGCCCGAATAATACGATCACGATGGCATCGTTAAACAGGCTTTCGCCTTCCAGAAAAGTGATCAAGCGCTCGCCAATTTTGAAGTGTTTGAATATGTCGATAACGGTGACAGGGTCCGTTGCGGAGAGCAGGGCGCCGCAAATCAGGGCAGCAAGCCACCGAAAGCCTGGATGATTGATACCAAAATACAGAACGGTTGCGATGATCAGTGTGGAGATCAACATGATCGGAACCGCCAGCAGAAGAATCGGGCCCAGGTTTCTCAATAATGCACGGCTGTTGATGTTTAGCGCCGATTCAAATATCAAAACCGGCAAGAATATATTAAAAACGATCTCTTTGAAGTGATGCCAGCGCAGTCCGGTATCAAATCCGGCGATGCTGATTAGCCCGGCTGTGAGCAGGCCGATAAGTAGCAGCAGAGCACTGAACGGGATGCGCAGTTTGTCGGCCAGGGGTAGACGATCGTCACCACGATTAACATGGCGAAAAACAGGAATAGGGTAGGACTGATAATTATCTGTTCGTATCCAGGTGACCGGGTTGTTTATAGTGCGATGATCAGAAGCGTCGGGGCAGAGATGCAGGCTCAGAAAACCACTCTAATCAATATAGCAATGAAACGGTCCGTTGAAACCGGATACAGTGTAACTTGTATGATAAAACGGCAGCGAGGCAATGATGGTCAGGTGCGATGGCCGTTTTTGGTGTGTTGCGCTGTACTTCGCGTTGAACCGGTCTTGCGACCGGGCTCATCCGGTCGTGGGACGCCAACGCGTATCTCTGCCACCAGCGGGAGATGATCGGAGGCCGTGCGGACCAGTTGTGAATCGGGAATTTCGATATGAGTGATGTCCAGATCATGACTGGTAAAGATGTGGTCAAGACGCAGACTGGGGAAGCGGGTAGGGAAGGTTTTTTGGGGGGTGTGTCCTTGTGCTTCGATCTGGACGTCATGGAGGCGATTTTCCAGTCGACGGCATACGGTTGAGGAGGGCGAGGCGTTGAAGTCGCCGCACAAAATCACCGGATCATGACACTGTTCATTCCCCAGCCACTCCTCGCTCAGCAAAGCCTCGATCTGGACGAGCCGCTCGCGCTGACTGAGGCCCAGGTGGGTATTGAGGATCTGGATATTCCGTCCGTTCAGTTCGACGCTGATCCAGAGCGCACCGCGGGGTTCAAGATAAGGTTTGTCGCCGAGCCCGGGCAGGATGCCCGTCTTGATCAGGCGATGGGGCAGATGGGTCAGAATGGCGTCGCCATAGCGCTCTTCCTCGACGTGAACAGCGGGGTGAAAATGGAAGTCCATTTTCAGGTAGCGGGCAATCAGATGTGCCTGATCCATGCCCTGACTGCGCGCACGGCCCACATCCAGCTCCTGCAGGGCGACCACATCCGGGCGGGTTCGGGCAATGACGCGGGCAATGCGTTTGGCATCGAGCTTGCCATCCATGCCGACACAACTGTGCACGTTGTAGGTCATGACCCGTAGCACATCCTTTTTCAGGTCGTGGCTGGACGCACTCCGGGTCCGGGATGGCGGGTTTGTCTTTTCCAGATGACGCAATGCCGCGTCACGCAGATCTCCGGGGCGCAGATATTCGGATTTGCGAACCGCCAGGGGGGCGTCCTCTGGCAGCAGTGCAAAGCCGTGGGTCTCCTCGGGCATGGCGCCGGCATGGGCCCCGTTTTCTATGGCAAAGCTTAGCGGGGAGACACCTTCGCGCCAGCCCAGTACCACAATATCGCCGGCCTCGGGATGCTCGCAGAGCCGTGACAGGTCCTCGCCGATTTCATCGAGAAAAGGGTGCCGGGCCCCGAACAGGATGGCCCGGTCCCGTGGCAACCGGTATTCTCCATTAGCGGTGCGAGCGTGTAGCGTCCCTTTCGATAATACACTGAGTACCAGTGGTACCTGGTGTGTTTGCGCCAGTTCCCGGGCGATGAAATCGCGCCCTTCGTTGCTCAGTTCCGGGGCAAGATAGATATGGCCGACGGGACCGAGTGAGGTGACTACCGGTTGATGCTCCCTGTTCTCCTCATCATTGCGGCTGAAGACCGAGAACAGACGCTGGATTTTTCCACCGCCCAGAAAACGCACCCGCTGGGTCTGGATCCCCTCCGTACCGGTGTGACGCACCTGCATTGTGGTGCCCCATTTTTCACAGGCGCCGGTCACCGCCGCTTGCAGGCTATAGCCCTGAACATACGAATAGGAGCGCACGGCAGCCTGTCCATGATCGGAATAGATCCAGACATCGTAGTGCCGCCAGGCAGAACGATGGGCCGCGCGCCATAACCGCACAAGGGCGTCGTCGATGCCTTTCAGTGTCCAGTGGGCAAACAGCGATCGGGGTCCCCGGCGATGGGACTGTTCGTCATAACCGGTGAAGTTGATATGGATGATGGGCAGGCCGCGGCTGATATCGATCTTGCCTCCGATCACTGACAATTCGCGCATCAGGATAGTGATGGCGACCCGGGTCGGGATGAATTTCAGTTCCTTGATGAAGGCATAGCCGCCGAAAATGCCCCGGACAAAGTCCACCAGTGACAGCCCCAATTCCAGCAGTAGCAGGACCGCAACGCGAATAAAACTGTAGAAATTACTGATCAGAAATACCAACAGCACTAGCGGGTTGGCCGCGCGTAGTGCCGGGCCCCAGCCCAGCGATGCGGGACAAAAATGCGATTCTGCGGCGCCCCCGGTAAAGTTGTCCATGTAGACACTGCCATCTTTCAGCAATGCCTGGTTACCGTGGGCCGCAAGCCGGGCCTCGACCCGGGCCGCCGCCTCCGGTTCGTACATGCGAACGACTTCGTGCGAGTGATCCCGGAAGGAAAACGCCGGCACCGCGGATTTGATGCCATAGAAGAGTTCCGCCTGAACCGCGGGAGTTGTCGATGGCAGGCCCGAATAGTGGCTATGAAGTCGGTAATGCTCACGGCGGATCAGGCGTTGTAAAAACGGCATCTCGCCGCGCTCCAGGGCGCGCTCGAATTCCGGATGCGAGAGGCCGTCGATCTGGAGCATGATGAGCCCCGCCCGCGTAGGTGTTCCCTCTGAGACTGGCAGGCGCAACAGGCGCGCCAGCCAGACACTACGACTGAG
Organism: Thiohalophilus sp.; assembly: GCF_046483665.1. Taxonomy (GTDB): domain Bacteria; phylum Pseudomonadota; class Gammaproteobacteria; order UBA6429; family Thiohalophilaceae; genus Thiohalophilus. The sequence continues at coordinate 32,493 of NZ_JAWOCR010000053.1, forward strand.
ATTGCGACGCAGGCGTCGCAGAAAAGACTCTATTCGTCCGAGCATGGAACTTTCACCTGTCGGGATTGTGGCGAGTCACTGATGCATCGTGCCCCGGGTGGCTTTCGGGTTCCCTGGCCATCACTTCTCCTTGCCGGAAAACAGGTCGGTCTGCAAGGCCGCCTCGCCGGCGTTGGCCATACTTTTCAGGATATTCCACTCGGTCTTGATGGCGGTCATCGCCTCCTGCCAGCTATTGTCCTGATCCGCATGGGAGCCGGGTTCGAGTGAGGCGTAACAGCTCAGCGCCTTGTCCGCCGAACGGGACATGGAAAAGGAATCGGCGGTCCTGAGTGCCGTGTTTTTCAGATCCTGGAACGCATCAGGGGCAAGATTGGCCGCCCACTGCAGGGCCGCGCTGAAGGCCGGGATCGATTGTGTCTGGAGCAGGCGACCGTTTTGTTGGTCCCGGACTACCTCCCGCGCCCCGCTCGCATCCAGGGCGATAACGGGCAAGCCGGCGGCCATGGCTTCGGTCAGCACCATACCCTGCGTTTCGCTGAGGGAGGCGAAGGCGAACAGATCCATGGCGTGCAGGGCATCGGTCAGTGCAGGCTGTTGCAGGATACCGGTGATATGCAGGCGATCGTCGAGTCCGGTCCGGGTGAAAATCTCCCGCATGCGCTGTTCGGAAGGTCCGGTGCCGATCACCAGAAAATGAACCTCTGGATGATCAGCGGCGAAGCGGGCGACGGCGCGGGTCAGGAACGGCAGATTCTTCTCCGGCGCCAGACGACCCAGATGGCCTACTACAAATGCCTGTGCGGGAATCCCCAGCTGTTCACGAAAGCCGGGGCCGTCGCCCCGCGCAAACTGTTCCAGATAGACGCCGGTCGGCACCACGGTAATCGGCGAGGTGACACCCCGTTGCTGCAGCAGATCACGGATGCTTTCACTGGGAGCAAAAACCTGGTCGGCGAGGTTCGCGTAACGGGTAGCCAGCTCGATCACGAATCGCTTGAGAGCCGGGGAGTCACCGGGCACATAGTGAGTATATTGTTCGTACAGAGTGTGATGGGTAAAGACCAGAGGCAAACGCCGGCGGCGCGCGATTCGCACGGCGCTCATACCGAGCAGGAAAGGGTGCTGGGAGTGGACGATATCCGGCTGAAATTCATCGAGTCGGCGGCTGAGTTGAGGATGGACCGGCAGAACCACGGAAAAATCACTGGCGTTGAAGTTCTGAATCGCGGGAATGCGTATCACGCCGGCTTCGTTTTCCTCTGCACCGGGAAATTCGGGCGCCACGATCAGCACCTCATGCTCCTGCTTGCGGTATTCCTCGGCGAAGGCCTCCACGGAGCGGGCCACACCGCCCACATGCGGGCTAAAGGTATTGGTGAGGATGAGAATGTTCATATGTCACGTTTCCTTTTTGACGAGTACTTCGGAGCCCCTGCCGCTGGTGGTCTCGAGCGCGACAAAGCCGGGCAGCCGGATCTCTATGGGGGGGATCTCACCGTGCCAGTCGCCCTGCCACTCAATGCGCGGTGCTTTGCCGGGATCCGGGGTGAGGGTGATCGACACAGTACCAAAGCGGGTCGGCGCCGGCCCGAAGCGGATGGGCGTGGTCTGTTCCAGCCAGCGCTGCGGAATGCCGCTGACCAGGATAAGATGTTCCGCCTCTTCGCGCACAAAACAGTTGCGGATCATCAGCAGCCATTCAGCAGAGGCCCACACATGATGCCCGTCGCCCATGCAGCCACCGCCGGTCAGAGGATGGCAGGCTTCGGGCCACTGTCCGGTCGGTGAGGCCAGATCGGCTACTGCATCCATCAGTTCAAGGTAACGGGGATCGCCGGCACGCAACATCACCTGGGCGACATGCAGGGTCAGGTAGGCGTTGAGACCGGAATGGGTCATGTCCTGATAGAACGTGCCCCTGACAAAACAGTGGTCATACAGAAACTCGACCGTATCGAGTAGCCGGGGATCGTCCGGCGCACAGAGTTGCAGCGGATAACCTGCTGCCAGCGAACCGATGGCTCCCGCATCCAGCCGGCGATAGGGCGAGGCCGGCATGGCTGCACGGGCCAGACGTTGCGTGCAGGCGACCAGGCTACGATCCACTGCAGTGGCAAAATCGTTGGCACCCGTTACGAAATCCGCACTGCGATCGGGGTCCGTCTCCGCGAACATGGCCGCTGCGGCGCGCAAGCCGGCGATCCCCCAGAAATCATCCCAGTAGTAATAGTCGTTGGGTCCCAGGTGTTCAGCGCTGAACCCTGCCGGCAGTAGTCCGGTATGGGGCGTTTGCGGATCGTCATCGAGTCGCTTGCGCTCAATCCAGCGCGCGCCTTGTGCAATCGGATCGTGCCATTCCAGTGAGGGCTGGCGGTTGGTCAGGGCAAAGAAGCGTTGCAGGATCCATAATACCTGGCCGTTGGAATCCCATTCGCCCTCCTGGGAGCGGAAATAGCCGCGTCCTGTCTGGCGAGACGGAAAGCGCGCCAGGGCGCGTTCGGCGCGCCGGGTCAGCCCGCTACAGAGCAGGGCATGAATAATGAAGGCGGCATCGCGAAACCAGAAACGTTTGTAGGTGTAAGGCCCGGGATAGACATCGTCGGGTGAATGCAGAATAAGTGATGTGATCGCGGCATCGTAGAGAAACTGATAGCGCGACTCCGGGCAGGAAAGCTGACAATGATCATCATGGATATCATGCCAGGCATTGCCGGCGAACCGTTCGTCCGGTTTGCTCGCCAGCGGGATGCTGGCGGTAATTTCGCTCGTCTCGTCGGCGGGGCACGGAAACAGCGCCGCGGCTGTGACCATCCCCACATCACAGCCGCCTTCGAACTGATCCTCGCGATCCTTCAGGTGGATATACACATCTCCGCTGCGATAATCGGCAACATGATGCCGTGCGGCGGGTCGGCTGAATCTCACCTCGTGTTTGTCGTCAATGGTCCAGACATCGCGCGTCGGCGACAGGCTGACATTATTGATGAAACTGATCCCTTCAGGGTTATACGGGCGAAGCGCCAGCACGAGTGAAGCCGGGGTATCAGTGCGAGCCTGCAGACGCAGCTTGCAGACCGGGATGCCGGACTCGATCTCTACCCAGGCCCGGCTGGACAGGATCTGGCCCTTTATCCGGCTATCGGTGGTAATGCAGACCCCCGCTTCCATTTCTTGTTGTTGACGACAATCCGGATCTCTGGAAGGTAGTAGAGCTCGACCGTCCTCCGTCAGGAGCCAGGCGTCCAGGGACCAGCCATCAAGCAGGGGCGTCAGCAGTCCACGCGGATCAACAATCGGCAGTTCCGGGCAGTCCGGATAACCGATAGCGGTCCAGTTGCGATGGCTGAGATTGATGTGGGTGAAGGAAAAGGCGCGCGGGATAAATGACACATCGGTAGGATCAAACTGGCGTTCGATCCAGTAGGGCCACACCCAGTCCAGATTGTGTTGAATGACCCGGCTGTTGATCAGGCCGCGGGCGTGGAAAATGACGCCTGCGCGCAGAAGTTCGATAGGCTCGGCGACCTCGGAGGGCTGAGCAAAGCTGTGCAGCCGCGACAACAGGGTGATGGGGTCGAGAAACCCCTGTTTGCGCGCTACATAGCGAAGAATGAAGCGCCAGGGTAGCCATTTCATCCAGCTCATAACAGTTCCTCCTCGATGATATCTCCCTGTTCCTCATAGCGGGCCAGCGCCCGTTGCGCCAGGCGGCTCAGGGTGATGACCGCCACCACCGCGGCAATAAAGCCGGCCGCATACAGGCTCCATTGCAGGGGGGAGCGGCCTACCTGATGTACGCCCAGGCTGGACAGGTCGGCGGCGATGGAACCAAGATAAACATTGTGGACGGAAAAGGGAATGAATCCCAGCAGTGAACCACCGACATAACCGCGCAGGGAAAAGGAAGTCAGGCCAAAAAAATAGTTGGAGAGTTTGCTGGGAAAGAACGGGATCAACCGGGTAAGCAACACGATCTTCCAGCCATGGGGTTTTATTTCCTCGTTTACCAGCCGAAGCCGGGAGTGGGACAGGATGAACTGTTTGGCGCGCGGGCCGAATAGATAGCGTGCAATCAAAAATGCCAGAGTTGCGCCGAGTGTTGTGCCAACCACCACGTAAACAGAGCCCTCCACAATGCCAAAGGCAAAGCCGGCGCCGATGGTAAACAATATACCTGGTAGCAGCAGCAGGACCACTCCCGCCATGATCAGAATAAAGAGCAGCGATATCCATACTCCCTGGGCCTCAAACCATCTCAACAGACGTATCACCTGTTGATCGACGCCGAAGTAGTTCAACAAAACAAGCACAGCAGCGACAAACAGAATGCTGGCGACAATTGCCCAAAGTGGCGACCGAAGCATTTTCCCGGGGTGTTTGATTCGAGATGGTTCTGACATTTGCCATGTCCCATAACCGGGCGGGTTAGTTACTGATGAGCCATAGTAAGATCGGCTGAAGGACCTTTGACATTTTCTGGTGCCGAGAGAGGGCTCCATGAATTACACCACAGTCTAACGGACCCTTTAAAGGGAAGACAAGATCTCGCACAGGAAGTAGTTATATAGTACAAAACTATCCCTCCTGCAAACCCTGTCGATGCAGCCCTCCATGAGGGAGGCTTCAATATCGGGTGCAGGAAGCGGATGGTGATATAGATCAACAAGACCCGCACTACAGGTAATGGATTAAATTGTCAGCCAGTTGCCTGTCGCTACAGCCGCAGGAACGAGCTGGTGATGCCATGTATTCCGCCCCGCCAGACCATAATATTTTCATTCGGACACAATAACCGTTGTACGACCTGCCGGTAAAGCGGATACACAGGTCGTTAATAAATGTGTACATTGCGCATAAGAGCGACTGGTGCGCTCTCATATAGCTGACTTTATATCGGGGTGTCAGATTCATGAAGCCGCGTTAACGGAAATCTTTTTTTTTGATCCCCTCTGGCTTCCTGGTCCAGGCCAAGATAAAACACGGCAAGGCGATGATGGCAGATATTGCCGGGTGGCAAATTAGACGGTATTTGTGTCTTTCTGCCTGGGTAGTCAAAGACCAGCCAATTCCTTTTACAATATCGGAGATAGGATGGCGGGCGATTTGATCAATCGGGCAACACAAGCAACCAGCTTGCTCCCTGGTTGAACGAGGCAGAGCAAAACAGCTTATCCCGCCTGACGTCGTATCATAGTCCTGCTTTTGAAAGATGCCGGTGTGAGAGGGGGTAATTACCAGGCCTGAAAAGTCAGGTAATTGCAGTTATCAGGATAAAATATTCTTCGGGTATCAGAAAGTAACCCGGAAATATATACGATTGCCCTGCTTACTCCATCCCCGCCTTTTGTCTGCCTGTGTGTTGTCGCCATAGCTGGTATGTTTCATATTTTTTATGGACGCCAGATATAACATATTCGAGTACATTTTTGAGGCGATATAACCAGACAACCGAGTTGATACGAATAATTTCTTTGCCCTGTTGATCGAAGAAAATGATGGTTGGCGCATAGTATAGATCAAGTTCCCTGGCCCATTGATGTGCGGTTATCTTGCGACCGTCCGGCGTAATGAGTCTGGTTTCAGACCGCATATCAACCTGTACAACATCCATTTTTTTTAAATCAGCCGCAATAACTTCACTGTTCAGGGGGCCTGCATGCAGGACATCACAGGCATGACAGCGAGTATGTTCGAAAAACACGACCAGGGGCCTATTGGCCGAAATTTTGCTACGATCAAGCAGGTAGGGTTCTGGCATAAATGCTTTATGATGATTGAGGTTGTCTTTGCCAAAACTTTCCGCCATTTCCCCTCGGGAAAGGTATTCGCGAAACGTCTCTTTTTCATAATGTTGGTCGCTGACATATTCCAGCGCGGCGCGAAACTTGTAGGGTGGATGATAGCCTTGCAGCTTGAGGACGTTTTCTTTTTCATTATTGTAAAACAGCAAAGAAGGCGTAAAGTTGGTTTTCTGTTTTACCGAGAAGGCCTTTTCCTCGTAGACACGACCATCGACTGTGGTGATATTGCGAGAACCTTTTACGTCGATACCAACTACGTCAAATTTGTCCCGCGTATATTTGACAATATTCGGGTTGCCCCAGTTTATCTCCATATGCGCCTTGCAATAGGGGCAGTATTCCTGGCCAAAGTAGACTATCAGCCCGTCTTTGCCACTGGCTGCTGCCTCGTCAATGTCGTCGTAAAGATCAAGAAAGCTGAGCTTGAACCAGTCGGGATGAGTAATCGGTTCTTCGAGGGGGGTATCGACAAAACGGCTGAGCTCATTTGTCTGTGCATAGAGAGGTGTGACATAGGCGAAATAAAGCAGCAAGAACAGACCCGGAGAAATCTGCCGTCTTAGGCTTGCCAGTATTGCTGCGGTGTGGCTCACTTTTTACCCTAGTATATTTGTCGGGATTTAGCCCCGGTTATTATAGTCTTGCCGGTTATAGTAAGGGAAAATCCCTTTCTTACTCCAGAGTCTCCGTGAGTCTGTTTCGGGTAGATGGATAAGAGCGGCATAACAGACACGCTGCTGATTATATCCATAGCAACAGGTTGTCCAATAATGGTGAAGATATCGGCTGTCATGGCACAGCTGCCGGGACAATAGATCCTGTCTGGCGGATTTATGCTAGCATCATCATATGGTGCCTGAATACTAAGAGGGCAGCCGACATAAAAACAAGAATGTGACAGGTTAATCAGAGCATGCCGGGCAACAATGTAGAAAGTTCCACCGCCGTAACTCCGCATAATGTCTATGTTGGTCGACAGCCAATTTTTGACAGAAAACTGAATGTCTATGCTTATGAGTTACTCTATCGTACCCAGGGCAATGTTAATAATGCAGGCGCGAAGCTGGACGGCGATAAGGCGACAACTACTACTATTATTAATACGTTTATGGAGATCGGCCTGGACAGGCTGGTTCTGAACAAACTGGCGGCAATTAATTTAACAGAAAAATTTCTACTCGATGAAAGTCGGATTCCCTTTCAGCCGGGCACTGTTATTCTCGAAATACTCGAAGATGTCGAGGTGACGCCCCAGCTTATTGAAGCAGTTTCCAGGTTATCAAATACGGGTTATACCATTGCTCTGGATGACTACCTGTACAGACCGTCCCATGCTCCATTGTTGCACCTGGCGGATATTATCAAGATCGATATTCAGGCTCTTTCATGTGACGAAGTTCAGGAACACGTTGAACACCTGAAACAATATCAGGCAAGCCTGCTAGCCGAAAAAATTGAAACGCCCAGGGAGTTCCTTTTTTGCTCGAATCTGGGTTTTGAGTATTTCCAGGGTTACTTTTTGAGCCGGCCTCAGATCATTTCTTCCGAGAGCCTGCCGACTAACCGGTTGACGATCATGAACCTGCTTGCGGTATTACATGATCCTGATTCAGAAAATGAGGATCTTGCAGAAGCAATTAATACGGATGTAACAACCAGCTACAAGCTTTTGAAAATGATCAATTCAGCTGCCTTTAACCTGCCGCGCAAAGTCGAATCGGTCCAGCAGGGTGTAATGCTGCTCGGCCGACGCAAGCTCTCAAGCTGGGCATCGATGCTGGCGCTCAGTCAGCTTGAAGATCGTCCGACAGAAATACTACGCACGGCCATGACCCGGGCCAAGATGTGTGAACTGCTTGCCGAGGCCGCCGGTATCAAGCCCGCGGACAGTTTCTTTACAGTGGGGATGTTCTCCGCACTTGACCTGTTGATGCAGCGGCCACTTCCGAAATTGCTGGAGCCTTTGCCACTCAATGATGAAATTACCAGTGCCTTGCTTTACCACAAGGGATTATTGGGTGAAGCCTTGAGTTGTGTTATGGCTTACGAAGTGACTGACTGGGATAATGTTCAATTTATGCGGCTGTCAACCGAGGATATCCTGATTGCCAATATCGAGTCGGTAACCTGGTCAAACATGATTATTGATACCTTGTAGTTATTGTGAGGAACGCATCCGATGGCGTGCATAGAGGCCGACGACTATAATGCCCGCCATGACCATGGCGCCAGCCATCCAGAGCCGGTAATCTTCAAGATTGTGGAGCAGTTTTTCCGCCCCCTTTCCCAGTGCATAGCCGGCCCAGGATACCCCGATCCCCCAGATCGTGGCGGGAATCAGATCCAGCAGGGTAAAACGCAAATAATTGATATTAGTCATACCCAGTGCAAAGGGGGTTATGGCGCGCAAGCCAAACAGACCCCGGTAACCCAGAATAATGAGTATGTTGTGTCGTTCAAGTAGCGTGCGAGTGCATTCTACCCTGGATTGCCAGCCCGGCCGGTTTCTCAATACCTGGCGACCTTTAAGACGGCCGAGCAGGAAAAAAAACTGGTAGGTTAGAATCGAGCCGAATACCGAGGCGGTCATGACCCAGTTTAATTTCAGTAAACCCTGGTGAGCGAGGAAGCCGGCTGTTAGAACAATTCCTTCGCCTTCAACAAAAACACCAATAATTATGGCGAGGTAGCCGTAGGTAGCGATTGCTGATTCAAGTGTCATGGTCGAGAGCGATCTGCGCTAACATTTTAATACCGATGCGGAGTACGAGTTTTCTTTCTGGTTTAAAACCGCCGTAAGGGCCAATCTGCCCTGTAAAGCCAGATAAAAATAATGTCAATACAGTTGATATGAATTAATTTGCATCAGCTCAATTTTGCTTTGAACAATGCTTTGCTCGGTAGTCATAACTGTTAATATGACAGTCTGTCTATAAACAGGTTAGATAATAATGCCAGTTTACTTGCTTGTTGATAATGGTTCCAAACAACCCGACGCCACATTGTATCTACGCTGCCTGGCTGCCCAGTTGAGTGAGCATACCGGCAAGAAGATCCATCCGGTTTCACTACAGCATTCCAATGCTATTTCAGCTGCGGAGCTGGCAGGAACCCCTGCTGATGTGTTCCACGCGTTTCTTCGTGCGCAACTTGATCAAGGCGAACGGGAGTTTGTGGTAGTACCGCTGTTTTTCGGGGTAAGTCGGGCAATTACTTCGTTCATTCCTGACGAGGTGTCCGAACTGCAAGCGGAATTTCCGGATTTCACAGTTAAGGTGGCTCCTGTCATCTGGCCTTTACCTGAAGGTGAACCACGTCTTGCGCAAATTGTCTCCGATCATATTCGACAGGCTACGGAAGGCAGTGGATCTGATAATCATGTTGTGCTGGTCGACCACGGTTCTCCGACTCCAGCTATAACTGAAGTTCGCCGGCATATTGCCCGAATGTTAGAAGAGCAGCATGCAATGAGCGTTGGTCAGGCAGTGATGGAACGACGCGAGGGAAAAGAGTATGACTTCAACGGCGAGTTGTTGGCGAGCTGGTTGGCGGAACAGGCCGGGCAAGGAGTTGATAGTATCATTGTGGCTATGTTGTTTTTTCTGCCCGGACGACATGCCGGGCCACGGGGCGATGTACAGAAAATCTGTGACAACGTGGTAAAAGATTATCCCCGGTTGAACTACGTTATTACTCCACTTATAAGCTCCCATCCGTTATTGCTGGATATTCTTCGCGATCGACTGGAAGTTGCGGAACAGCTCTGAAGCTAACAAGGCTCAGTCGGTATAGAATCAGCCATTTTGAATGACAGAATTCTCAATATAATGATCGCCTGCTGAGGTCGGACATAACTACGCTGTAGTTGCAAGTTTGCCAGGGTTTCAGAAAACAAAAAGTAACCATGCCAGGGGTAATTACAGGACTGTTTCCGGTTCGGTTTCAGCGCCGAATATCAAACTGGGTTGATTACCCAAAAGATAGCCCTTCGGAACAGTCTATAGAAAATATCGGCTTTTGACCGGGAGAGTGGGATATCGAGTTCATCTGTAAGACCCATGATAGTGCATTGTGTTTTTATGACGTGCTCGCAGTATGTGAGAAAAATCATATTGGATAATTCCTCAGCATGTGTTGTTATGCATTTTCTATCGCTAAGCGGGTGTGAGAATAATTATTCCGCAGATGAGGGTGGTTTGAGATTTACCTTATGATGCCTGACAGTCGGATATCGAGAAAAGATTAAAAATGTACTCGAAACGACTTTTTGCAGTACCGGTAAATATTTTCTCATGGAGATCGGTATTCTGTCAGAGAATATGCCTCGATTTATATCACACGAGGTAAAAGTCGACAGCGTATTATCTGTATACATTCATATATCTTGCCGGAAGTTTTGTCTGTAATTGGCGCCTGAAAAAGTGAGATGTCACGAGAAGTACTATTATTAATCCTATGACCTGTATCTATGTTGTATAGCGTAATAACGAAACGGTGCATAAGTTATGTGCTGCGTAATAAAATTGGAGGTTCGAGTGAATCACAAACACCGAGAGGCAGACTCGATTTGAAAAAGTAAAGTGGCATAAAAAATGCGGTGTTGAGCCTGAAAGCGGGAGTTTGGGATGCATAAATGTGGTTCTTGTCTATACTCGAATTGTGACAAGCAAATACTCGATATTCCACGCGGTCAGGCGGTAAATTCCGCAAGGAGGGCTTTATGACAGCCGCGATAAACAATCCTGTAATGCCCGAACTGGATGAAGACGGCCTGTTGGTTAATCCACAGGAGTGGACGGAAGAGGTAGCCAGGTTGATGGCACAACAGCTGAATGTTCCACGATTAACTGATGACCATTGGCTGGTAATTTACAGTCTGCGAGATTATTTCCAAAAATTCGGTGCTGCACCCGCGATGAACAGCGTCTGCCACCGTCTGGATAAAGACAAATTCTGGATTCATGAGTTGTTTCATAGTTGTCTTAATGCCTGGCGTATTTCAGGGTTACCCAATCCGGGTGAGGAAGCCAAGTCATATCTTAACGATATGTAACAAAATACGAATTTGCATGCTGTTGCTATATCAACCGACCAGTCAGGCTCACAGGCTCAATAGTCGGTTGATTTTTTTATCCTCAATACATACCCCCCCCTTGAATAGTCGATAAAGCCAGATTGCTGGTACGTACAGGTTGGAGCCTTCAGGCAGATTGGTTTATAATTAACCATGTTAATTCTATGATTTCTGTATAACAGAGACCCTCCTGTCCTGATTATTGTGGTGAGTTGTACATGGCGGATGAGAAGACCGTTGTCAAGCTTTTGCTTTCCCTGGATGACCTTGTTGATGTCGGTGATGTCGGACTGCTTGATATTGCGCGTAGCGCCAGGATACAGCGTCTGCATAAAGGCAAAAAACTGTTGGCAGATGAGCATCTTGACAGACATGTTTATCTGATCGAGGGAGAAGTCAAACTATTGGCAGAAAACAAGCCAATGGGCATGGTGAGTGAAGGAACAGACCGCGCGAAATTGTCTCTGTTCCGGGTTCATACGCACGGTCTCTATGCTGTATGTACCCGTAATTCGATACTGTTATCTCTGGACGAGAATACTTATAAAAAATATGTGACTCAAAAAAAAGAGAAACGTAATAATGGTATCCAGGTTGAAGAATATGATCAGGATGATGATGACTCGAGCCTGATCAGGGAAGTTGATCGTTTATTTAATCATAATGAAGTTGATTTGCCGAGTTTGCCTGAAATAGCCAGGCGAATTCACAAAGGACTTAATGAAGACGAGGTATCAATAGATACGGTGGTCGAGCTTTTGCAGGGTGACCCGGCAATTGCAGCGCGTATTGTTCAGGTTGCCAATAGCTCACTCTATGGTTTCTCCGGTATAAAAACTATCCGTGGTGCAGTCAATCGAATTGGTTTTAATACCATCCATACAATTGTTATGAGCGTTGTTTTGCGCGACCTTTATGTGCCGCGACGCAATCATATAAGAAAGCGCATGAGGCAGTTTTATATTCACAGTATCCGCGTTGGGGCAATTGCACATACCCTGTGCGCTCATCTGGATAATTTTGATTCGGATTATGCCTTCCTGGCCGGATTGCTACATGACATAGGCGTTTTGCCGCTTTTGATTCAGGCAGATCAACGCGAAACATTTGAGAATAATCCGGATTTACTGGAAACCTTGCTGCGAACGTTGACCCCGGGAATGGGCAAGCGTCTCCTGCAACGCTGGGAATTCGATTCTGAGTTGGTCACGGTTGCAAGCGAAGGGGAGAACTGGCAGCGTGCGCCAGCGTATGCTGACTATTGTGATGTTATCCAGGTGGCCCAGCTACATTGCGCCTTACTCGGAGGGGTTAAACTTGATTCTCCCCCGCTTAACCGTCTTCCTGCGTTTGAACGCCTGGCTTTGAACAAGATTGATCCCCTGAAAATTGTCAAGCAGGCCAGAGAGGAAGTTAACGAGGTCGTTGCTCTGCTGACATGAGCCAATAATGTTTAGCCCGCATGCGGATATTCCCTGGCCTGCTGTAACTGTGGCAGGATTACCGAACAGACGGTTATCTAGGCTCTGCTGACAGTTATGCAATCGATAGCAAACGCAGTACAACCTCCTGTATAGTATTGGAATAGGCTAATCTCGATTTCCCGGTTAGCTGATTGTATACCGGGTTAATTCACAGGCATCCCGGAAGCTGGAAGGAGACTGCAATGAAAATCAAGAGTCTGATATATGTCCTCGGGTTCAAGGGAAAACCCAGGCATTATCGGTACAAAACTACCGACTACACTGTCGGTGATGACACCATTCATTATGCTCAATGGTTGCATCCCGGAGAATCTATCAAGGAAATAAATACCGAACTGGTAGATGCCTATAAACATTATATTGGTAAAGGTGATTTTTGTCTTGATATCGGTGCACACTCAGGCGATACAACTTTGCCCATGGCTATGGCGGCAGGGAAGAATGGCCGTGTCCTCGCGCTAGAGCCCAACCCTTTTGTTTACCATGTGTTGGAAAAAAATGCGCGAGCCAATACGCATGTAGCTAACATCGATACTATGCTGGCTGCAGCGTCGGATGAAGATAGCTTCATAGAGTTCGAGTATTCAGATGCAGGATTCTGTAATGGCGGGCGTCATGAAGGAATCTCTGTCTTGAAACATGGTCATCCGTTCAAGCAGGAAGTTTTCTGTGTAAATCTTGCCAAAGAATTGCATGAAGATTATGCGGAATATTTGCCGCGTCTTCGATTTATTAAGGTTGATACTGAAGGCTATGATCTATATGTCCTCAAAGCAATAGAAAATATTGTTGGTGAATACAGGCCGGTTATTAAAGCCGAGATTTATAAAAAGACAGACAAACAATATCGTGTGCAACTATTGGAGTTTTTTAACAATCACGGATATGTTGTGCGTAAGATTAATAGCGAGCCGCTTGCTATGGGGGTTGAGCTAACCCGCGAAAATCTGGATGTTGGTAAGCATTACGATGTTCTGGCTCTACCATCCTAGGCGCCAAGTATAAGATATCTTTTTGTACTCACTTTTAGAATTACAGAGCTGTCTGGAAGCTGGTTACCATTCGCATGAAGTCCGGAATATTCTGAAATGCGTCTCCCGGACCAGTTGAAGATGGCCTGTCTTGCTGTAATTCATTCCGCTGTTGTCAATTGTTCTGTCTCTGATTCCTTATCTGCCAGGGTTGCCTGTCATGATGATGGGGCCGATGCGTCCTGAACGGAGGAGGAGTCTGAACAACAGCTGTTCCGATTGGTGAATATGTTGATTACATGGCTGTTCGCGCGGTTGCCAGCTAACTCCGTAGTATTTCTTGTTATTGACTGTATAGAAGTACTTTAGGCCCTGCTGTTTATACCCCTGGCGCTGGTCTGACCGGCCGATGGAACTCATAGTGAGCGTTCCAGTCAGGTCAAGCTCGTCTGTTTGGGTACTTTATATCCACCTCTAATAAGTAAGCTTATTAGAATATTTTCAATTACTATCCATCTTGCGGTACCATGCGTGCTGCCCGGGCCGGGCGGTTATGAGTTGCCACGGAGGTAACTTGTTGTTGTTAATAAAAAAATAGTGAGTCTGTTATGAAACCTACCTGCAACTCCCTGCGGATCGCTGCCCTGGCGACCGCTTTTGTCTCCTTTTCTGCCCATGCCACCAACGGTTATCAACTGATCGGCATCGGAACTTACCAGAAGAGTCTCGGCGGCGCCGTGACCGCCAACCCGGGCAGTGCCATGACAGCGGTCTCTAACCCGGCCGGTATGGCCCGGGTCGGTGCCCGGGCCGATTTTTCCATGGAAGCCTTCATGCCGGACCGTTCGGTCGATTTCACCGCCTCGGGGGGTGATGTGGCGGACAGTGCCGTCGATATCTATGGTGTGCCGGCCATCGGCTGGACCGCGCCGACGTCCGAGGGCAGCGAGGTCTATTTCGGTGGCGGGATGTACGGCACCTCCGGGATGGGCGTGGATTACCCGCAGACAACCATGCGACCGAATGGTGAGTGGAGTGGTTACAGTAATGTTGCCTTCTGGCAGATGGCTCCCGGTTTTGCCTGGAACGTGAATGAGCGTTACAGCGTGGGCGTGACCCTGAATATCGATTATCAGTCAGTTGCATTCAAACAAAGCCTGGAGCATGCAACCGAAGGATTTAACTTTGATCTGGGCCGTGGCGCCAGTGGTTTCGGCCTCGGTTTCGGGTTAGGACTGTTGTATGACGTGAACGATCAGCTGACGGTAGGCTTTAACTACAAATCCAAGCAGCATTTCAGTCCGATGGAATATCAGTTGGCTGACGGTGATATCAGTCATCCGCAGATGGGTGGTGATTTTGAAGCCGGTACCTACAAGCTGGATCTCGATTTCCCGCAACAGGCCGCGCTCGGGATGGCTTACAGTCCGAACGAGAAAGTGACTGTTTCAGCGGATATCAAGTGGATTAACTGGTCCGATACCATGGACAAGCTGTCGGTAACCGGACCCGGCGGATCTTTCCCGATGGACCCGGGCTGGGATGATCAGACGGTCTATGCCCTGGGACTTTCCTACGATGTCAGCGAGCGGGTGACCCTGCGCGCCGGGTATAACTATGCCAAGACGCCGTTTGGCGATAGTGAGGCGGGGAATAACCTGTTGCTGCCGGCGATTGTCGAAACCCACTATACGGTCGGGATGAACGTCGTACTGAATGACCACTGGGACCTGGCCTGGCACTATATGGAAGTGCCGGAGAAAACGCTGACCGACCCCACCACCGGGGCGAAGATCAGTCTGGCCGAGCAATCCTTCGGGTTTAATATCGGTTACCGGTTCTAGACGTTAATTACTTCTGGTACGGTTTTGGGCTGAGTGCGAGAGCACCAGTCCAGAACCGGTTTATAAGTCTCTGTCTACACCTTTTTAATTGTCCCGTCACGCAGGATATCAGGCATCAGCTTGAATCTGATGGGTTTTCGATGCCCGAACCGACTCGGTGTCCCGCCACATTTTCATCTTCCGTGTTGCAACTTCCTCATCCATCGCTAGCAACGGTCCGCCACAACATCGCGTTTTTCCGGTGTAGTTGACTTGATCAGCCCCAATTATCTCGATAATCCTGTCAATTATGGTGGGATTCTCTGGGT
>NZ_JAWOCR010000009.1:0-20542 GCF_046483665.1 Thiohalophilus sp.
CTCGGCGGCGCCGTGACCGCCAACCCGGGCAGTGCCATGACAGCGGTCTCTAACCCGGCCGGTATGGCCCGGGTCGGTGCCCGGGCCGATTTTTCCATGGAAGCCTTCATGCCGGACCGTTCGGTCGATTTCACCGCCTCGGGGGGCGATGTGGCGGACAGTGCCGTCGATATCTATGGTGTGCCGGCCATCGGCTGGACCGCGCCGACGTCCGAGGGCAGCGAGGTCTATTTCGGTGGCGGGATGTACGGTACCTCCGGGATGGGCGTGGATTATGCACCGACTGCCACTTCAGGCGGTAGCGAATGGGACGGTTACAGTAATGTCTCCTTCTGGCAGATGGCCCCCGGTTTTGCCTGGAACGTGAATGAGCGCTACAGCGTGGGCGTGACCCTGAATATTGATTATCAGTCGGTGGCTTTCAAGCAGAACGATAGCGGACAGGATATCAACTTTGATCTGGGCCGCAGCGCCAGTGGTTTCGGCCTCGGTTTCGGGGTAGGGCTGCTGTATGACGTAAACGATCAGCTGACAGTGGGCTTTAATTACAAATCCAAACAGCATTTCAGTCCGATGGAATATCAGCTGGCCGAGGGGGATATCAGAAGTAATAGTACTGATTTTGCCGCCGGCACCTACAAGCTGGATCTCGATTTCCCGCAACAGGCCGCGGTTGGTCTGGCGTATCGTGCCAATGACAATCTGACCGTCTCGGCGGACCTCAAGTGGATTAACTGGTCCGATACCATGGACAAGCTGTCGGTCACCGGACCCGGCGGGAGTTTCCCGATGGACCCGGGCTGGGATGATCAGACCGTCTATGCCCTGGGCGTTGCCTACGGTATCAGTGAGCGAGTGACCCTGCGTGCCGGGTATAACTATGCCGAATCACCGTTCGGGGATAGCGAGGCGGGACAAAACCTGCTGCTGCCGGCCATTGTTGAGACGCATTACACTGTGGGCATGAATGTGCTGCTTAACAAACATTGGGAACTGGGTGGGCATTACATGTATGTGCCGGAAGAAACCCTGACCACGACTAATGGTGCAAAGATCAGCCTCTCTGAACAGTCGTTCGGATTCAATATCGGTTACCGGTTTTAAGCGATAGCCATGACGGGTTACGGTTTTGGGCTGAGGACAGGAGCATCAGCCCGGAACCGGGCCAGTATAGTCTCTGTTTATTGCGCTTTATACGAGCTACCGCGCGGTGTGAGGGCAGCAGTATGAACAGGACGATTGTTTAATATCTGAATCTGTCTGTGACCGGTAACCGTTCCTTCTTCACGGGGGCTTTTCCACCACAGACGGCAGTGTCTCCAACCTCGGGCGCTTTGGATAATCGAACCGTAATTTAATCCCCTGCGCCGGGGGATAGAGTGTGCCCGGCCTGGGCCTGGTGTGAAAAGTCCGTCCCTGAGGTTCGCGACAATCCTGTTTTTCTCATCATTAGCATGGCCGGGAGCAATAGTAGGCAGCCAGAATTACAATGCGATACACGATTTCCCTGCGACCCCTCCTGACAGTTCACGGTCAGCAAATGGATCGAGAGCACTCCGGCAGATTTGTCACCAGACGGTGTTCAGTGGCTCTTTGGCCAGCACAGTATTGATTACTCTACTGTGAATATTGGCCATGGCAGAAAATGAATCGTGAACAACCTCTTAATGAGAATGCGGGTGGCCCACCCTGAGTGTATTACCGGTGGATGGCATGCGATGTGGCATGCCAAAGGTTGTCCCTTGCGAAAGGCAATGTCGAGAGATCATGAATGCCTGTGAGCTTTCCATTATGCTCGAAACGTCATTGTGTAATGATTATTGCCCACCAGAGCCCGGTGGCCAGAGAAATGTCAAAATACTACCTGACACTATTTTGCAGACAAGGAAATGGCAGCTGGCGATTCCCGCCTGTACTCTGTTGGCTGTACGTTACACTGCCAGTCGCGGGAAAAAGAGTAGAGCGAACAGGGAAAGAAAAGGTAGAGCGGAGACTAAATCTTTTGATAAAGGCATGAGTGGCGACATTTGCTATAAAGCTCTATGCAGATCTCCTGGTATCAGATTGCCCGGATTAACAGGGATATGAGTAAAGTCTCCGGAAATTGTGCGGAATTTTTCAGTGTATAATATAGCCTGAAATAAAAGCATACTCCGCAAAGTCGTTGAATCAGTGTCCGTAATCTACTATGTTCTGAATGTGAATGTGAAATTAACCGAACACGCCTGGATAATTTAAAATGAAAAAAGTGATGCTCGGCCTTGTTTTTCTGATGCTGATTGTAATCATTGCTGCTGTTTTCTATGTGCTTACTAACCTGGATTCGATTGTCAAGGCGGCGATTGAAAAATACGGTTCACAAGCGACGCAAACTGCCGTTCAGGTGGATAAGGTGCGAATCAAACTTACCGAAGGCGATGGCACCATTTTTGGCCTCAGCGTCGCCAACCCGAAAGGCTTTGCGCTACCTTATGCCGTTACCCTGGGTGAGACCGGCCTCGGTATCGAGCTCAAGTCCATCAAGAAAGAGCCATATGTAATTAACCATATCACGGTGCGTGAACCGAGGGTATTCTTCGAAGTCAATGCGGATAACAAGACCAACCTGAATGAATTAAAAAAGAATCTCACTGCCGGTCTTCCTTCCGAAGAACAGGGTAAACCTGTAGACAAAACGTCCGCCGAGTCGAGATTGATCATTCGACAGCTCACCTTCGAGCAGGGTCGGATTGATGCTAAAGTGACCCCTCTTGATAAGAATTACGAGCTTGAGCTCCCGGGCATCAATATGACCAACCTGGGCGGCAGCCAGGGTGCCACGCCGACCGGACTGGCCAGGGAAATATTGCAACGGTTAATGGATACCGCGAAAGAGGCAGTCAGGAAAAAAGGGATTGATGCCGAACTGGACAAGGTCAAGACTGATGCCAAAGCGCGAGTGGAAGAAGAGAAAGCCAGGCTAAAAGATGAGGCGGATAGCAAGCTTGAGTCTGAAAAGGAAAAAGTCGAAGACAAACTGAAAAATCTGCTGCGCTGAATTAAAACTCTCCATACCCGGCCCTGGCCCTGGCCCTGGCAAAACCGCAACCGTTGCATTACTCCTTGAGCCAGCTTACTCAGTAAAATCGAGTAATGTTAAAGGGGGTTATTCACTGTGACGTGTAACAGTGAACAGGGGTCCTGCCGCCGCAGAGTGGATAACCGGCTATCTGATACTTCCGCATACCCCTGTTCCTGTCTCAGCCTGGTGGGCTATCGAGAACTTCTACCTGGACCTGCATATCGCTGAAGGTCGCCGGTGGGCCGAACTGTGTGTAGATTGCTACATCCGCTGCGTCTCGACCATAGGCCACGGCGAGTCGCCCCCCGCGCAAGGTGCTTTCGGTGGGATCAAAGGTGTACCAGTGATTGTCCACATAGGCTTCGAACCAGGCATGCATGTCCATCGGTTCCAGGGCATGCAGATAGCCCACCACCAGGCGCGCGGGAATACTGAGTGCGCGGCACAGGGCAATACCCAGGTGAGAGAGATCACGGCAGACCCCGTTGCCCTGCAGATTAACCTCGGCGGCGGACAGCGGGAATGCGCTCGTTCCCGGCGCATAACGGATCGACTCGCGCAGCCACCGGGTAATTCTCGCGACCTGATCGTAGCCCAGCGGTAGTCCCTCCACAATCTCCCTTGCCATGTTGCCGAACTTATCTGATTCACAATAACGGCTTGGTAGCAGGTACATGAGGACATTATCGGGCAGATCCGGGATTTCGACGAAGCCCCCGCCGGGGGCCTCTTCAAGGTTGTCACGGGTAATGACATCGGCGGAAGTGCGAACGTAAAACTCCCCGGCCGGCGCGATCAGTCGCTGGCAAAGGTTACCAAAGATATCGGTATATTCCTGCACCGGTACCACGGGACCAAAGGTATAACTTTCCCGGGCGATCCACTGCCGCAACCCGCTGCGGGCGCGAAGCATAAGAATGAGCGGCGTGGGATAGGCCAGTTGGAACTCAAGATTGCAGGTTGTTCGCATCCACATTCGGGGCCTCGATCGGGTTGGGCAGACTGGATTGACTCGCCTTTGAATAGCCTAACAGGGAGTGTATTCGAGGGATAGCAGTCACAAACTTCTGATTTTGATTGGTGTATTACTTACGCGGCTCTGCCCTGTTGAGCACGGTTGTGGCGTTGAAAAAGATTTGTCGAGTACTTGAACGATCGCTCAACTACGGCTACAGTGAACTTGATTGTTGAGCGATCGTTCATGAATGACGTTCGCAGCGAAATACACAACAAAAGGAGGTTTTTATGGCTGATCAGGAACTGGATGCGAAGGGGCTGAACTGTCCGCTACCGATTCTGCGCGCCAAAAAGTCGATTACCCAAATGGAATCCGGTCAGGTGCTGCATATCGAGGCCACCGATCCGGGTTCGGTCAAGGATTTTGACGCCTTTGCCAAACAAACCGGTAATGCCCTGCAGGAGTCGCGTGAGGAAAACGGAACGTTCCACTTTTTGATTCAAAAAGCCTGAGGGCAGGAGGTTAACCATGAGTGATGAAAAGAAACTGGCGATTATCGCTACCAAGGGCACGCTCGACTGGGCGTATCCGCCGTTTATTCTGGCTTCCACCGCTGCGGCGCTGGGTTATCAGGTACAGATATTTTTTACTTTCTACGGCCTGCAACTGCTGCGCCAGGATCTGGATTTGAAAGTCTCGCCGCTGGGTAACCCCGGCATGCCGATGCCGCTGGGCATGGATAAATGGTTCCCGGTACTGGGTACGGCGATCCCCGGCATGCAGTCCATGATGACCTCGATGATGAAAAGCAAACTCAAGAGCAAGGGCGTGGCCAGTGTGGAAGATTTACGCGAGATGTGTTTTGAATCGGATGTGAAAATGATTGCCTGCCAGATGACCGTGGATCTGTTTGACATGGAACAGAGCAGTTTTATCGACGGTATTGAATATGGCGGCGCGGCGATGTTCTTCGAATTCGCCGGCGAGTCCGATATCTGCCTGTTCACCTGAACCGGGCCGGGCACAAACACTGCCCATTGATAATGGGCAGTTAACGTAGTGATGTTAAAAGGATGAATAATGCGCACGAGGTATCAAGCGGCACTGCCTGCCTTTCTGTTCGCGGCCCTGGCGATGCCGGCGGCGATGGCGGATGAATCCGTCCCCAGCTACGAACAGGCGCGGGAGCAATTTGAAGATAAACGCCGGCAAAATGCGAAAGGGCCGAAGCTGGGTTCTGAAGACCGGCAGATCATGCAACAGGCCGGTGAGGATCTGGCCGCCGGCATGCCGGATCCGGGACTCGAGGTGGGTGAGAAGGCACCGGATTTTACCCTGCCCAATGCTTTTGGCGAATCAATTACTCTGTACGGGCAGCTGAAAAACGGGCCGGTTGTGCTCGTCTTTTATCGCGGCGCCTGGTGTCCTTACTGCAATCTTCAGCTGCATACCCTGTGCGAAAGCCTGCCGGCAATCGAAGACGAGGGCGCGCAGTTGATCACGGTAACACCGCAGAAGCCGGACAAGTCGCTGGAGCAGGTGAAGGAAGACGATTACCCGTTCGAGATTCTGAGCGATCTGGACAGCTCGGCGATGAAAGCCTACAACCTCTATTTTGAGGTGCCGATGGAGCTGGTGGAGGTCTACCGGCGTAATTTCGGACTCGATCTGGCCGACTATAACGGCGATGGCCGCTATGTGCTGCCGGTACCGGCGACCTATATTATCGACCGCGAGGGTGTCATTCGGGCGGGGGCCGCCGATGTGAACTACAAGGAACGGATGGAACCGGCGGCGATTGTCGAGGCTCTGAAACAGCTTTAACTGTGACGGCCCGGCTCAATGCCGGGTCGGGCTACCCAGGGCGAAAAACAGGTTGTCGATGATTTCGTGCAGCTGTCGCGCATCGGGGCGGGTCTTGTGATAGACGCGCAGACCGTAGATGCCGGCAATCAACAGGCGTGCCAGTGCTTGCGGATCCCGGTTGGGATCGAGTTCGCCCGCCGCCTGGGCTTCCTGCAATACGCGGGCAAATTCGGTTTCCACTTCGGCAAACATGTCGCTGACACGCCGGTTGATCTCGGTATCCTCGGCCGGTGTTTCAAGTAACGTGTTGACCAGCAAGCAGCCTTTATTGTCCGGATCGCAGACCATCTCCTCGATCAGCATATCGAAAAAAGCGCGCAGGCGGCCTAGCGGCGACTCTCCATTGTGCAGGCACGACTGGATCCGCTCGCGGATACCGCTGAAGTAAGCATCCAGCGCGGCGATAAACAACGCCCGTTTGTTCTGGAAAGTGCCGTAAAGACTGCCCGGTTGCAGATGGGTCGCGGCAGTCAGATCCTTGACCGAGGTAGCGTGATACCCCTGGCGCCAGAAAACACTCATGGCGCGGCGCAGGGCTTCATCGCGATCGAATTCGATGGGACGTGGCATTATTCTGTCTCACTGTTGCTGTTTGCCGAATGTTGCAGTACCGGCGGTAAGAAAATTATAAAGCATAAAAGTGACAACGGCCTTTCCCGACCTGCCAAGAACGCAAGGACAAGATTCTCATGCTATTTAAAACAGAATAGCAATACTTGAACAATCATTCAAGTATTGCCATACTGGTTCAATATCGAATAGTCACTCAAAATCAGCAGGAGGCGCCCATGACCCGGTTTACTTTTCATGATGAAAATTCCGCGCCGCAAGCCGCCCGGCCAGCCATGCAACAGGCCAAAGACGCGTTTGGTTTTGTCCCCAACCTGATCAGCGGCATGGTCAATTCCCCTGCACTGGCCGAGGGGTATCTCACACTTTCCGGTCTGTACGCCAACAGTCACCTGACACCCCGGGAGCAGCAGGTCGCCCTGCTGGCGGTCAGTCGTTATAACAGCTGCGATTACTGTGTCTCGGCCCACTCCATGCTGGCGGATATGGCGAAGCTCCCGGCGGATGCGATTGCGGCGCTGCGTGAGGATCGACCCATTGACGATCCCAAACTCGAAGCTCTGCGCACTTTTACCGCCAAAATGGTAGACAAGCGTGGCTGGCTGAGTGAGGCGGATGTCCGTGAATTTCTGGATGCCGGTTACGAGATGAAGCACGTCGGCGATGTGATTCTGGCCGTCGGAATCAAAACCATGAGCAATTACTTCAATCACATTGCCCAGACCCCCCTTGATGAGGCGATGAGCCAGTACGCCTGGGAACATCCTGCAAAATAGCGGGCACTGGTGTCCCGGGTCGTAGCCGGCGGTTCAGCCGGCTACCGGGCATCAATCGGTGTAAGGACGAGCGCATAAAAGCGTCTTGAATGTTATCGATCCATTTCATCGAGTGTCATTATGCCGTGATTGCGCCCATAATTAACTGGTTACCGGGATATCGGGAGTCAGGGAGAACAAAATTAATGAAAGCATCTGATCTGTTTGTCAGGGCACTGGAAGCGGAAGAAGTGGAATACATTTTCGGTATTCCGGGCGAAGAGAATCTCGATCTGCTCAACGCGTTAAAGGACTCATCGATTCGACTTATTCTGACCCGTCATGAGCAGGCGGCGGGTTTCATGGCCGCGACTTACGGCCGGCTGACCGGCAAGACCGGCGTTTGCCTGGCAACCCTGGGACCGGGCGCCACCAATCTGGTGACGGCCGCCGCCTATGCCCAGCTGGGGGCCATGCCCATGCTGATGATCACCGGCCAAAAACCGATCAAAGCGAGCAAACAGGGTGAGTTCCAGATTGTGGATGTGGTGGACATGATGCAACCGCTGACCAAATATACCCGCCAGCTCAGCAGTGCGCACAATATTCCGGCGCGGGTACGCGAAGCCTTTCGCCGCGCCGGGGACGAACGACCGGGGGCGGCGCATCTGGAGTTGCCCGAGGATATCGCCCGCGAGGAGACGGAGGTGGGTGTGATTACCCGCAGCCGCTTTACCAATCCCCGGGCCAGCGAGGATTCGATTGAAGCGGCGCTGGCGATGATGAACACGGCCAGACATCCGCTGTTGTTGATTGGCGCCGGCGCCAACCGGCGCCAGACCTGTGCGGCACTGCGTGAGTTTGTCGATAAAAGCGGCATTCCCTTTTTCAGCACCCAGATGGGCAAAGGCGTACTCGATGAACGCCATCCGCTGTATCTGGGGACGGCCGCATTGTCCGGCGAGGATTATCTGCACCGGGCCATCGAGGCGGCGGATCTGATTATCAATGTCGGTCACGATGTGGTGGAAAAGCCGCCCTTTATCATGGCTGACGATCCCGTCAGCGACATCGATAATCCGGATCTGGCCGGGGCAGGACACGCCGGTTCGGCGCGGGTCATTCACATCAACTATATCACCGCGGCGATCGATGCGGTCTATCATCCCCAGCAGGGTGTGATCGGGGACATCGCTGACAGCATCGAGCGTCTGACCGCCGCGCTTGAACCGTCCCGGCAGTGGGATTTCTCACGTTTCATGTCGGTCAAGCGGCATCTTGACGAGCATCTGCAACAGGGTATCGCGGACAGCCGTTTCCCGATCTATCCCCAGCGCCTGGTTCACGATGTCCGTCAGAGCATGCCGGAGGACGGTATTATTGCTCTGGATAATGGCATTTACAAAATCTGGTTCGCCAGAAACTATCCGGCGTACCAGTCCAATACCGTATTGCTGGACAATGCCCTGGCGACCATGGGGGCCGGGTTGCCTTCGGCCATGGCGGCGAAAATTGTCAATCCGCAGCGCAAGGTCATGGCCATCTGCGGCGATGGCGGCTTTATGATGAACTCCCAGGAGCTGGAAACCGCGGTGCGCCTGAATCTGGATCTGGTGGTGCTGGTCCTGCGCGATGATGCCTACGGCATGATCAAATGGAAACAGACCGACATGGGCTTCGATAACTTTGGTCTCGATTACGGCAATCCCGACTTTGTGGATTACGCGCGTTGTTACGGCGCGCAGGGCCATCGCGTCGAATCGGCCGGGGCACTGCAACCGTTGTTGCAGGAGTGCCTGGACAGTCCCGGCGTGCATCTGCTCGAGGTGCCGGTCGATTACAGCGAGAACGACCACATTCTCAATCATGAGATCAAGGAACTGAGCCGGACGATTTAGGAGTCCCAGCATGGAACATTTCCCGCAAATGATCGTCGCCTAGGTTCCCGCCGCCGGTAATATCGAGGTGCTTGCCCCGTTCGATCGCGCGCCGATTGCCACACTGGAGTCGAGCGCGCGCAATGCGATCAAGCAAGTGCTGGATACTTCAGTGAACAAGGTACCCTGAGCGATAACGAATCAATACTAACCGGACAAGGAGTAATCAATGACTGCTAATCTGTTTGAACCGACAAAAATCGGCGCCCTGACCCTGGCCAACCGTGTTGTCATGGCGCCCATGACCCGCAACCGGGCGATTGAAGGCAATGTGCCCAATCCGCTGGCGGTGACTTATTATCAGCAACGCGCCGGGGCGGGGTTGATCATCACCGAGGCCTCGCAAGTCTCCCCCGAAGGGATCGGTTATCCGGCGACCCCGGGCATTCACAGCGAGGCGCAGGTTGATGGCTGGCGTCGCATCGTCGATGCCGTACATGAGGCCGGCAGCCGGATCTTTATCCAGTTATGGTATTGCGGACGTATCTCCCATCCGGATTTGTTACCGGACAACGCCACACCGGTGGCCCCGTCGGCGATTCGCCCCGAGGGGGAAGCGTTTACCTATGAAGGCCCCAAGCCGTTTATTGAACCGCGCGCGCTGGAGACTGACGAGATTCCGGGGATTGTCGTCCAGTATGAACATGCCGCAAACATGGCGAAACAGGCCGGGTTCGATGGTATCGAGGTGCATGGCGCGAACGGCTATCTTATCGACCAGTTCCTGCGTGACGGTACCAACCAGCGTGAGGATCAGTATGGCGGCAGTGTCGAGAATCGCATGCGCCTGTTGAACGAGATACTGGATGCCGTGTGCACGGTATGGCCGGCAGACCGGGTCGGGGTGCGGTTGACACCGGAGAACAGCTTCAATGACATGGTCGACTCGGACCCGCAAGGTCATTTCAGTTATTTCATTAACCAGTTGAACTCACGCGGTCTGTCCTATCTGCACTTGCTTGAAGGTGACATGATAAATCAGAGCCGCACAGTGGATTACCGGGCGCTACGCGATCAATTCAATGGTCCTTACATGGCCAATAACGGTTACGACAAGACGCGAGCGCAGGCAACAATAGAAAACGGCGATGCGGATTTGATCGCCTTTGGCGTACCATTTCTGGCCAATCCGGATCTGGTGCGTCGCCTCAGGGAAGATTTGCCATTGAATGAACCGGACCCATCGACATTTTATGGCGGCGATGAGAAAGGTTATACCGATTATCCGTTCTATGACGAGATAGGGTAGAGAGCATCATCCTGGTGGAATTATCCTGACAGGAAACGGATAGATGAGGCTTCCTGGGACAGAGTATGGCCGAACTGGTGAAAGTAAGTTGGAGGAACTGCATAACCGATACTTTCTGCCTGCATGTGCCTCACAAAGGCCTGTGAGCGGGTTAGCGAGGTGCTTTATTATGTCCAGACTTCCATTGCATTTTCGATAAGGAGTGCCAGCTGAGCACCCGGTCCGGGATGCTGACATTATGAGGAGATGCCCAGACCGTGTGAGCTGCCGGGGCTTCAGGTTACTCAAGATTGCATAGCTATTAGACTACTCAGCCGGGCGGTATCTGGCGCACGAGTCTTGAGGTCCCACTGGTATCCTCCATTGTTGCTGGTGTGTCTGCCTTTCCCGGCGACGGGGTGTTCAGGGAACTACTGTTTCATTGGGATGGTCTACGCAGTATTGGTGTGATTCAGCGCGGAGGGAGCGTCTTGCGGATTTATCAACTGCTGCACGACTTGCGTGTCCGGATGAAACGATATTCTGTTATATGAGTCGCTATACGTCCAGACAGAGTCTTGCTCTACCCGCCGCCGATTATAGTTTTGGTATAATTACCTGTTGCCCCAATGATGTTACGGCAGGTCAGTTCATTGGCTCGAGCTGCTGTTTGCGGGGATTACAACCGTCTTACAGCATATCCTGTTTGCGTGAGAATGAGTCATTTTACGAGAAGATCCAGCAGTACAGTGGCTCGTTTTCATGAGGTGCATGCAGGGGCTGTTCGCCGTCTCGGTGATGTTGACTGGTGGGGATTAATATATAAGGTGTCGGTCATCATCCAATAAAGCTGATTTGCTGTTATTCTGAACATGAATAGAATAATATTTTACAAACTCGAACAAGGAAATAAGGTATGCAACCATCCGTCTCTGATGATGATCACACATTAGACTTGCCGGCGATACGTCAGGTAGAGATCAGTGAGCCGTTGCGCTGGCTGGAAGCCGGCTGGCAGGATTTTCGCCGTATGCCGCTGTACAGTGGGTTCTACGGACTGGTTTTTATTCTGTTGGGTTATGTTTTGACTGCGGCTGCCTGGCAATCGCCAATACTGGTAATGACCTTCGTGACAGGATTTTTCCTGGTGACGCCATTTCTTGCACTGGGACTTTATCATCTCAGCCGACAGCGGGAACAAAGCACTGTGGTGAGCTTTAAACAATCGTTGCTGGCATTTCTGGAAAGAAAATTCGATATGGCCCTGCTCGTTACCTTTCATGCTGTCATAATGGTTGCCTGGATCCGGCTTACCACTCTGTTGAGTGCTTTGTATTTAAGCGGTACCAGTTCCAGTGTCTCGGTCCTGGTCGAGGAGTTATTCAGCACGCCAGAGGGTCTTGGTATGTTTGGTCTGTTTGTCCTGACCGGTGCGGTACTGGCAGTCCTGGTGTTTATCACCAGTGTGGTGTCATGGCCCATGTTGCTGGATCGGCAAAGCGGAGTTATCAATGCGGTAGCCTCCAGCGTTCAGGTTGTTAAGCATAACAAGCTGGTCATAATATTGTGGGCGGTTTTAATTGTAGGCCTGCTGTCGATTGGTCTGGCGACGTTGTATCTCGGTTTGCTGGTTATTATGCCGGTACTGGGTCACGCAACCTGGCATGCCTATCGCTCACTGGTGGCCTGAGGTCGTTCACGAGGAGGGGCTGATCCATGCCGTAATTCGCCTATCTGGGTCTCTGTTTCGTTAAATGGCCTTGTTGAGTCTGCTGGTAAGGGTCTCGGGTCAGCTCTTAATTTTGAGCTGCAGGTCACATTGTCTGAAATTGTATGAGTCGTATCAGGGTAAACACCTAGATACTTTTAGTAATACCTGTGTGAAAATTTATTTTCATAACATCATGGAAGATTATTTAAAGGAGTTAAATCAGAAGAGAATTAACACGGTATGGCTAACTGGCACGAATTGGACTGTAGTATTTCTATTGCCGAAGTGGCGGAACTGCCACTGTTAAAAGGTATAAGCCAGGCCGAACTGAGCTGGTTGCTACATCAGTGTGAAGTTGTGTCCCTGGAAAAAGGACAGGTCCTGCTCACTCCCGAGAAGGATAATAATACTATATATATAGTTCTGAAGGGCCAGCTGATTGTCCAGTTTGATCCGCTGCGGGGCGATTTACATGCCCATGTTGGCCCGGGTGGATGGCTGGGGGAGATGTCGGTCATCGACCATGAGCGCCCCTCGGCAACAGTAGTAACAGAAACACAGGTGCAATTGCTGGCGATTCACGAGAGTATCTGGTGGGAATTAATTGAACGATCACATGTTGGCGCACGTAACTTCCTGCATGCACTGTCTTCACGCTTACGCGATGACAAAAAACTACTTACCGAGGGTATGCAGAAGCAGAAGATATTTTCCGAAAAAGCGCAGACGGATTCGCTGACCGGGCTGCGTAACCGGCACTGGCTCAATGAAAAACTGCCGGAATTTCTGCAACAAAAAGAAGGCGGATATTCTTTATGCAGTCTGTTGATGCTGGATATTGATCATTTCAAACAATTTAATGATCAGTATGGCCACCTGGCCGGAGATCGTGTTCTGCAAAGTGTGGCAAATATTGTACGAGACAATCTGCGGGATAATGATGCCGCGATTCGCTACGGGGGTGAGGAGGTTGTTCTTGTCCTCCCGGATACCACCGAACAAAATGCCTTTGTGATTGCTCAAAGGCTTCGGGATTTTATTCGTGTAAATGAAGTAAGAAATCATGATGGTAACCTGCTGCCGCCGGTAAGTGTCTCTATCGGTGTTTATACCATAGACAGAGGGGATACCACCGAACAGGTTCTGAGTCGCGTCGATAGTGCGCTTTACAAGGCCAAAAAGGCCGGCCGTGATCGGGTTGTTAGCTGGGAAAATCAGTAGCCTGGTGCGCATGGTCACGTGTTTAAAGACTTGAGCAGTAAAAAGTCCCGCATAGCATCCTGCGAGTATCCGATATCAAGCAATGTGCCCCCTGGTACATGAACAGGCTCCCAAATGAGTCAGTTCAGGTTTGATTGAGAGACAGTTGTCATCTTTGCTATGATGTTTTATATTCTGTGTGGTTATTGTACCGGACATACAAGAATATGACTATGCTGAATCTCTCCCGTAATTTATTTGTGCCATTTTATTTTTTTATGCTCCTGTTCATGCAACCTGTACAGGCCAATGACCGGCTGCAACTGGCCGATGAGGCAGTAGCCAATATCCTCTTTGATTACGATGGCAGTTTTGAGTTCGCCAGCTATAAAGTCGATGAAAACGGTTTTGTCGATATTACTTTTGCCAGCAATACCCCCGCCTCGCTGTATAGCGAAATTCTTGACAAACTTGAAAGCCATCCCGCGATAGACGGGGTGTTGTCGGGCAAGGGTGGACCAAGCTGCGATCTTTTTTAGGCAGGGAACTCGGGCTTATTTTGCCAATAGAGCGATACCACTGATGACAAGCAAGATCCCGATGGCACGTTGAAACTGACGCTGTGTGATCGTGGTATGAATATGCCCGCCTATATACAGGCCGAGCGCCATCAGCGGTAACGAGGCGGCTATCCAGTGCAGGATTTCGCGGCTGTATAAGCCTGCAACCGCGTAGCCGGAGAGGCGGATGCCGCCTTCGAGTAAAAATACCGTGGCGATGGTGGAGCGAAATACGCTCTTCGGCAGGCCGCGTAACTGATAATAAATCACATATAATGGCCCACTGGTGCCAAACAACGTACCGACAATCCCGCCCAGCGAACCCGCAGCAACCGACCAGCGGGCACTGATCTGGCGTTTCAATGTTGGTCCGACAAGACTGTAGACGGCAAATGACAACACAAATACCCCCAGAGCATTAACCAGCATCGAGGTGTCCAGACTCTTCAGCAGATACAGCGCCAGGACAACGCCGATCACGGTGAACGGCAAGACCGTCAACACTTCCCGCCACGCCGTATGCTGGCGGTGTCGCCAACCATGTACGAAAGATGCCGTAACGTCCACGAAACTGATATAGGGCAAGACGAACGTCAACGGCAAGAACAGTGCAAGTAAAGGAATCGCAATCAGGCCGGAGCCAAAACCGGTGATGCCGCGAAAGGTATAGGCAGCTATCAGGATTGCGGCGCTGGCAAACAGAAAAATTTCGGGAACAGAAGCTGACATGCTGGTTACTTTACCATTATGTGTCAAAATTACCTATCAGGACGATAATGGAGAGTGACTGTGACTGTTCCTCTTACTATGGCGGACGGGTCCGCACACCAGATTGCTGCTGGTTTTGAATATTGCACAGGGATTGTCAATGATAATTGCACGGCTGTGTGGTCTGCCCGGCCTAGGCCGCTCTGGTAATATGAAATCTCCATTCTTGAGTCAGCTTATACGACAGACAGGCGAAAACTGGTAAACTTTGTCTGGTGTCGGATAATCGTGGTTTGACACAGGGTGGTTCGCCCTTCGGCGGCCAAAGATCATTCACTATACAGATTCGTAGCTTATCATGGTTGATCATATTCTTCGGGATCTCGATCCTGCATCATTACGTTCTCGTGCCGGACACTGGATTGAATCCCGGCGTACTCAGTACGCGATTGTCATTCTTATTATTATTAATGCAGTTATTCTTGGTCTGGAGACCTCCAGTACGGTGATGGAACAGTTCGGACCGTTTTTAATCGCGGCTGACCGAATTATCCTGTTCATATTCGTACTGGAGATCGGGATTAAATTGTTTGCTTATCGCTTGCGGTTTTTCAGCGTAGCCTGGAATGTGTTCGATTTTGTCGTGGTCGGAATAGCACTGATACCCGCCAGTGGTCCGCTTGCGGTGCTGCGCGCACTGCGTGTGTTACGTGTACTGCGTCTGATATCCATGGTGCCCAAGTTGCGTTTTATCGTGGAAGCGCTGTTACATGCGGTGCCGGGAATTGCATCAATCGCCGGTTTGATGCTGTTACTGTTCTATGTCTTCGCGGTGATGGCGACCGGACTTTTTGGTGATGCCTTTCCACAATGGTTCGGCACCATCGGGGGTTCGATGTTTACCCTGTTCCAGATCATGACTCTGGAGAGCTGGTCTATGGGTATCGTCCGGCCGGTGATGGAAGAGTTCCCCTATGCCTGGTTGTTCTTCGTTCCGTTTATCCTGATCGCGACGTTCACCATGCTGAATCTGTTCATCGGCATTATTGTCGATACCATGCAGACCATGCATGAGGCCGACCATGCCCGGGAGCGTGACGCGATTGAAAATACCATCCATCAGGAAAGCGGGACGATTGAACAGGAGATCCGGGCTCTGCGCGAAGAAATCCGGGTCTTGCACAGTGCCCTGGCCAGCGAGCAAGCCAGGCCTGATACCGGAAGAACCAGGTAAGCGGTTGGATTACAAAACCCTGCATCAACCCTTCCTCTGCCTGGAACCCGCTCCAGGCAGGAACTTCTGTCTGAACGACCAGGGAGAGTATTGCACGGAGTAACCTGTACGGGTGCCCCGTCAAACCATATATCGATACAGCAGGTCTTGTTCATGACAACAGCACTGGAAATAGACTTGCCGGGAGAAGGACAGGGGGCAGCGGATATCAGTCACGCCCCGAAGTCCTGCAGGATCTGTTTCGTATTTCCGATTGTTATATGATGCGCTATTGAACGCTATCGGTAGCAATAACACCACGCTCATCGATTGCCTGATGGAAGTAGTTACATAAAGGTGAGTATACTTGATGATGCTTCACCGGAACTGCTCATTGCGTAGCCGAAAGGCGCCCGAGACAGGATCGTTTAAAACTTACATTACCGAATATACATCGCAGTGTAAATATTGGCTCTGGCATGATCGAGTAATCTTTCACTTTTCGACCGGCAATACAGTTCGAAAGGCATAACTTGCTGCACTATTCAAGACTACAGGCGGAGATCATGTGGTGATTAACGCTTTCAGTCATGATGCTCCGTTAATGTACCCGTATCCCGGTACGCCGCTTCAGCACCAGTCTGTCCATCAGCCTCTCGGCGAGAAATTTATGCTGTCAGGGACTCGCAAGCAGGAAAACAGTCCCACAACAGACAAGAATCCGGAATTCTGTTTTTATTTATAGGTGTATAGGGACGGAGGCGGATATATTCGTAAATCGGGACTTTACTGATTTTCGTCAATTCCTTTTCCGGTTTTCTGTGCCACTATTAACAAATCGTGAATAAACATAAAGAGGTTCGCCGTGGCACATATTGTGATCCTGGGAGCGGGTATCGGCGGTGTTCCCGCCGCTTATGAGATGCGCGAGGCACTGGGCAACTCGCATGATATAACTGTCGTTAATGCGACGGATTATTTCCAGTTTGTCCCCTCCAACCCATGGCTGGCGGTCGGCTGGCGAACCCGGCCTAAGATCACCGTGTCAATCGGTCGCTATCTCGAGAAACGCAATATCAACTTTATTGCCAGACAGGTTGATGCCATCGACGCCGACAACAACGCGCTTATACTTGAAGGTGATGAAACGGTAAATTATGACTATCTGGTGATTACCACCGGCGCGAAGCTGGCTTTCGACGAAGTGAAGGGGACGGGTCCCGATGGCGGCTATACCCAGTCTGTCTGTACAGTCGACCACGCGGAAAAATCGTACGCCGATTTCCAGAAGCTACTGGAAGATCCTGGTCCTGTCATCGTTGGTGCCGCTCCGTTCGCCAGTTGTTTCGGACCGGCCTATGAATATGCGGCGATTCTGCATCAGGCCCTGAAGAAACAAAAAATTCGCGACAAGGTGCCGATCACATTTGTCACCAGTGAGCCGTACATCGGCCATCTCGGCCTGGGTGGTGTCGGAGACTCCAAAGGCATGCTGGAGCATGAATTTCGAAACCGGCATATCAACTGGATCACCAACGCCAAAACGACCCGGGTTGAAGACGGCAAGATGTATGTCGATGAGCTGAACGAGGATGGCGAAGTCAAGAAGCAGCATGAGCTGGAGTTCAAACATGCCATGATGTTGCCCGCCTTCAAGGGAGTCGACGCGGTTGCCAATGTGCCTGAACTGTGTAATCCACGTGGATTTGTTAAAGTTGATGAGTTTCAACGTAGCACTCAATATCCGAATATATACTCGGCCGGTGTTTGTATTGCTATCCCGCCTGTAGAAGCGACCCCGGTACCGACCGGGGCACCGAAGACCGGTTATATGATCGAGTCCATGGTGACCGCTATCGTAAATAACATTCAGGCCGAACTGGAAGACAAGACGGTCCAGTCCAAAGCTAGCTGGAATGCGTTTTGTCTGGCCGATCTGGGAGACACCGGTGCGGCATTTGTGGCTATCCCGCAGATCCCTCCACGCAATGTTACCTGGTTCAAAAAAGGCAAATGGGTACACTGGGCCAAGATCGGCTTTGAGAAATACTTCCTCTACAAAGTTAAACGAGGTATTTCTGAACCGCTGTTTGAAAAAATGGCGTTGAAGATGATGGGGATCGTCCGTCTGAAGAAGTAGCTGGATACACCCAAAAGTAGGAGCACTGCGGGATAAGAGTACCGATAACTGGCTGGTACAAGTTCATTACCGTGTCGTGGAAACCGTTAAAAACTGCGAACTGGCCTCGGGGATCAGGGGCTGAAAAAGAAGATGAAGTGATCTGGCTATTTTCAGGCAGGAAGTCGGCGATCCGTATGCTGATATCGGGGACCTGATATCTGAGCAGGATAATCTGGAGCGGCTGTTCAACGAACTGACCAGGGTGATCAAAAAAGCGGAATTTCGACCATTTCGAATCCTTTCCTGAAGCTGCTCAATCAGGCTAGGATCGAAAGCACACGTACGAAGACGAAGTCCTCACGCGGATGGGCTCACGGCACGTTGTTGACCGGTTGCGATAAAATCGCACCGCAGCCGTGTCGATCAAGCCGGGTGAGTCATAACCGTGTATTTTGACTATCGCCTGGCCGGCACAGCCAGTCAGGCGATGGTAATATCCGTATCCTGATACACGTCCTGGATGGCATTCAATAGCGCCACGCCTTCCGCCATCGGCTTCTGGAACGCCTTGCGGCCACTGATCAGGCCCATGCCACCGGCCCGTTTGTTGATGACTGCTGTTCGTACAGCCTGGTGTAAATCGTTTTCACCGGAGGCACCGCCGGAATTGATCATGCCGACCCGGCCCATATAGCAATTGGCGACCTGATAGCGAACCAGATCAATCGGGTGTTCGGAGGTCAGCGTGTCATACATGCCGGGATGGGTCTTGCCAAAACCGATGGCGCTGAAGCCGCCGTTAAGGGTTGCCTGCTTCTGTTTGATAATATCGGCATCGATGGTGGCTGCCAGATGGTTGGCCTGGCCGGTCAGATCCGCCGCGGTGTGATAGTCATGGTCCTGCTGTTTGAAGGCATCATTACGCAAATAGGCCCACAATACCGTCACCAGCCCCAGCGAGTGGGCATGTTCAAAGGCCTCGCTGATCTCCATGATCTGGCGACGGGATTCAGGTGAGCCGTAATAGACTGTGGCGCCGACGGCCACGGCGCCCATATCAAACGCCTGGTCGACACTGGCAAACAGGGTCTGGTCATAGTGTTTGGGATAACTCAGCAACTCGTTATGGTTGATCTTGAGGATCATCGGGATTTTATGGGCATAGTCCCGGGCCACCGATTGCAGCACGCCGAGGGTGGAGGCAATGGCATTACAGCCCCCCTCGATGGCCAGCTCGAACAGATTGGCCGGATCAAAATAGGCGGGATTGGGGCTAAATGAAGCCCCCGCGGTATGTTCCACGCCCTGGTCCACCGGCAGTATCGAGACATAACCGGTGTTGGCCAGTCGGCCATGCTGGAAGATGGCGTTGAGGTTGCGTAGCATCGCCGGTTTGCGGTTCTTGTGCGCTACCACCCGATCCAGATAATCGGGACCGGGCAGGTGAAGATCCGTGCCGGACAGGGTGTTACAGTGGTGATTGAGCAGGTCGTCGGCCTCGTTGCCGAGCAAAGCAGTAATATCAGTCATTATCTTTCCCGTGTTGGTCTCTGGTGTTCCGAACAGCATGCAACATACAATTGAATGTGCCAAGGTAGCGGTAGAAACTCACCGTCAATTACAAGCATAGTCAATTTGTGGAAATTGTCCCCGGAATTATCGACAGGGGAGAGTCAGTGAGAGATTGATTATCATTTTCAATTGAAGGTATGTGAGATCAAGATTCAGGTCTGCAACATTCCACAAGTTTAAACACAACACTCTAAGGAGTCTTAGAATGAAAAAACAGCATTTAGTCGCCGGATCCATCCTCTTTTTTGTCCTGCCCGGAATGGGGCAGGCAGTGGAACTGATCGGGAAAAAACTCGAACTGTATGGCAAGGCGCACGTCTCGCTCGATTACAGCGATCCGGATGCGACGGGCGAGGACAGCCAGTTTAGTGTATCGAACAACTCGACCCGCATCGGTTTCAAGGGCGAGCATGAGATCAACCCGACCATGATGCTGCTGTGGCAGTACGAACAGAACGTGGATATTGCCGAAAGCGGCGACGGCAGTAGATTTGGCTCGCGTAACAGTTTTCTGGGGCTGAAAGGCCGCTTCGGCCAGGTGCTTGCCGGCCATTACGACACGCCTTCCAAGTCGCTGGGATCGAGCTGGGCGATGTTCAGTGACACGATTGGCGATCGACGCGCGATTCTCGGCGCCTACAGTGATGGGTATGGCAATGACCTGAATGATCGGGCGGAGAATGCCATTTTATACAGCAACCAGTTCGATGCGCTGGAATTACGTGCCATGTACTCGGCCGACCCCTACTCTGACAATGTTAGCGGTGGGCAGGATAACAACGACAATGATCTGACCAGCGTGTCGCTTACCTACAACGCGAATCAACTGATTGTCGGTGCGGCACTGGAACACTGGTCACTGGATCCGGAAAATCAGGCCGAGGAGATCAACAACCTGCGTCTGACAGCTACCTACACCCTGGATCAACTGCAGTTCGGTGCCATCTACGAGTCCACCGACAGTGATGACACGACTTACGACCGGGACGCATACGGGGTGAATGCCAAATACCGCTTCGACGAGGCGCTGGATATGCGCGTGCAGTATCTTGTCGCGGACGATCACAGCGGGCAGGCCGAC
>NZ_JAWOCR010000022.1:0-56004 GCF_046483665.1 Thiohalophilus sp.
ATGGATTATTCCGCGTCGGGCGGAACCTGAAGCCAGAAGGTAACCGGCCCGTCATTGACAAGGCTGACCTGCATATCCGCGCCAAAACGTCCCGCGGCGACCGGGGCATGTTGCTGTCGGGCCTGTGCCAGCAACAGGTTGAACAGCCGCTCACCCTCGTCAGGCGCCGCGGCCCGACTGAAACTCGGGCGCATCCCCTTGCGGGTATCCGCCGCGAGGGTGAATTGCGGCACCAGCAGCAGGCCACCACCGGTATCGCGCAATCCCAGATTCATTTTACCCTGCGCATCGGCAAATATCCGGTAGCCAAGCAGGCGTTGCAAAAGCCGCTCGGCCCGGGGCTCGGTGTCACCCTGCTCAATACCGATTAACGCCAGCAGACCGGGACCAATCTCGCCGGTCAGCTCCTCCCGGACATGCACCGCGGCCGTGGTCACACGCTGGATCAGGGCAATCATGCCGGGGCAAGTTCGTCGGCCATGTTGCGGGTTGCCCGCACCAGGGCATCGACCATGCCCGGTTCCGAGGCCGCATGGCCGGCATCGGCAATGATCGACAACTCGGCACGCGGCCAGGCGCGATGCAACTGCCAGGCACTTTCCAGCGGACAGATCATGTCATAACGACCGTGCACGATATAGCCGGGGATGTCCTTGAGACGCCCGGCATCCTCCAGGATCTGGTTATCGCGCAAAAACGCGTTATGCATGAAATAGTGGGCTTCAATCCGGGCCAGGCTGAGTGCGGTATGGGTATCCCCGAAATGGTTCAGCACCCCTTTGCTGGGTCGCAGCGTCGCCGCGCGCCCTTCCCACAACGACCAGGACTTGGCCGCTGTCAGCCGGGCAATATCGTCATTGCCGGTCAGGCGCTGGTAATAGGCGCCCAGCATGTCGTTACGTTCCTCCGGTGGAATCGGCCGCAGATACTCTTCCCAGTAATCGGGAAATATGCGGTGCGCACCGTATTGATAAAACCACTGGATTTCCTCAGATCGGCACAAAAATATACCGCGCAGAATGAGTCCCAGCACCCGTTCGGGATGGGCTTCGGCGTAAACCAGGGAGAGGGTTGAACCCCAGGAACCGCCGAACAGGACCCACTGTTCGATGCCAAGATACTCGCGCAGCGCCTCCATGTCCGCCATCAGTGCCTGGGTGGTGTTGTTTTCCAGCGACGCGTGCGGGGTGGAATGTCCCGCACCGCGCTGGTCGAACAATATGATGCGGTATTTTTCCGGATCAAAAAATTGCCGATGATAGGCCTCACATCCGGAACCCGGCCCACCGTGGACGAACAGCACGGGAATGCCCTCGGGACTGCCGCACTCCTCCACATGCAGGATGTGCGGTGCCTCGACGGCAAAGCTGTGCGTTACATAGGGCTTGATCGCCGGATAGAGGTTCTCCACTCGGTCGTCCTAGTCCTTCACCGGTTCGCCCCGATAGCCCATGGCGGCGGCAATGCCGGCCAGAGCCAGACCGATCAGGATCAGAAACGGACCAATCCCGGTGTTCAGGATCGTATTGGCCCAGCCCAGACCAAAGACAGTCCCCAGATAGAGCATGCCCGAATGCAGCAGCGCGCCGGCAATGAAAATCCAGCTGATCACCTGCTTGAAGATGACATTCACCGCCAGAAAACCGAGCACCACGCCGACGGCAATATTCAGCAACGATTCAAGGTTGCCGTGGGCGTGCGCACCGCCCTTGATGCCGTCGATCTCACTTTCCAGGTTCAGCAACTTGTTGATCGACAGGACGCCGGCTGTATTGGCCTTCGCAATTTCTTCGCCGCTGAGTGGTTCCAGCATCTCCTCGAAATCATTGGTCTGCAGCTGCTGCAGACGGCCAACAGAGGTCTGTTTGTCCTGTACCGCCGCGCCATAGGCGTCATATTTGTCAACCATGACAAGGCCCAGTGCCGCGGTAAAAACCAGATAAATAAAACCGAAAACGATATTCTTTTTACCAACCATGACCGCCTCCTTGTGCTACTTGCTTTTTATTGATGGGGATCCATCATAAAGCCTTCACCAGACGGCGCCAAGGTGTCACAAGGGGAAATACGGCTTAACTGCCGGGGCGACGTCGACGATCGACAAAAATCCGGCTGCCCTGAAGTGCTTTGGCCTCCCGCTTGGCAGCGGTGGCCATGGCGGCAACATCATGGTGAGAATAGCAATACTCGATGTCCGGCGAGACCAGCCCGATAGAGACGGTCAGCAAGGGAAAGAAACTTTCCTGGCCCTGTCGATTCCGGGCCCGAATTCCTGCGGCTTGCTGGTCATCCGCACTGTAAAAGCGGGGTACCCGGCTGTGAAAATCCTGCTGGATATTACTGCAGATCTTTTGCCAGTCGTCGCTTTGCAGAATCAGAATAAAGTCATCACCGCCGATATGGCCGACAAAATCCTGCTTTGCATCGGTCTGCTCCACCATCACCGTAGCCAGACATTGCAATACCTCATCGCCCGCCGCATAACCGTAAACATCATTGAATGGCTTGAAGTTATCCAGATCACAATAGGCCACCGCAAATGTAGCTTTTTGCCTGATCAGATCGTCCAGTAGTTCGTAGATGGGAACGTTACCGGGCAACAGTGTCAGTGGATTGGCATAACGGGCATTGCGGATCTGAAGATCCGTAATTTTACGCAACAGATCGACAACCCGCCCGATACCCAGCAACTTCTTACCATCTGTAATGATAAAATCGTCTTCCAGACGAACCTGCATGCTGTCAGTGACAAGCTGGCTGACTTCCTCTATCCGCATGTTCTGTTCCACCACAACCGGATCCTGGTCCATAAACCGGGCAATCGGTTTGCGTCCATATAATTCCCTGCCATACCGACTTGAAGCATATATATCCATTAGTTTAGACCGACGCACCATGCCGACAGGGTGGTTCTGTTCATCGATAATCGGCAGGGAATGCAGACTCGAAGTAGAGTGGAACAGGTCTACTACCTGATCCAGACTTGCGGATGGTGGCAGGGATGGGACATTACGCAAAATACTGGCCACGGTTTCGGAGAGCCGGGCAATTCCCATCCGTACAGCCCCACCCCGAACACAATCACACAACAGGTGTTCAATACTGGTCACCGGGTTTGGCGCGGGCCGGGCGAAATAATATCCTTGCCCGAGAATAATTCCCATATCACAAATTGTTCGATACTCTTCCTGGGTTTCGATACCTTCGGCAATCACCTCGCACTCCAGCCCCCGGGCAATATCCAGAATCGAGCGAACAAACTCTTTTTTGACCGGGTCCTCGTTAATTCCCTGTATAAAGTGGCGATCAATCTTGACGTAGTCGGGACGCAATTCGGACCACATGCGCAGACCCGCATAACCCGCCCCGAAATCGTCAATTGCAATCTCAAAACCCATGGAACGATAGTAATGCAGCGCTTCACGTAACAGTTCGTAATCATCCAGCGGATGTTGTTCGGTCAGCTCGATGACTACCGATTCGGGACTGATACCCAGCCGCCGCAGGCTAGCCAGCGTCTTACCATGCGGATGGTCCGCATCGAGTAGCACGGCAGGTGCACAGTTGATAAACAGCTTGCCCCTGAGCATCAGCCGATGGAACTGTTCGATAATGAACTGCCGGCAGGCCAGATCCAGCTCGCTCAAATGTCCCCATTGGCTGGCGAATTCAAACAGCGACTGTGGGTTGTGAAACACACTGGCCGAGGGCCCCCGAATCAGTCCTTCATGACCGATAATACGTTGTTGCTCCAGATCGATAATCGGCTGATACAACGAGGCAAAGCGGGATTGCTCCACAATTTCGACAAACTCCGCCAGCAGGGCAGGTTCCGGTTTGAGGGCAGAAGAATCGGTTGAGGTGGCAGAAACAGGCATCAGCAATCTGGTCGGGTGAACCACGCCCCGGTACGGGGCGTGCAAAATCTCACGCTAACTCTAGATTGCCGGTATGACAGCCGGATGACAGCAGACCAGGAAGACTTCTGGAATACACCGCACCCGGGATTGGCAGGTACCCCGCAGGTGCGGGCGTACCCGGCTCACTTCATTTAGCTGGCGCGTGCCGCCTTTTTGCGCTCGTGCTCCTTGAGGAACTTCTTGCGCAGACGGATATGATTGGGGGTCACCTCCACCAGCTCATCGTCGTCGATGAACTCCAGCGCCTGCTCCAGGGTGAGCTTGATGGGCGGGGTCAGCACGATATTCTCGTCCGTACCTGCTGCACGCACGTTGGTGAGCTGTTTGGCCTTGAGGGGATTGACCACCAGGTCGTTATCGCGTGAGTGGATGCCGATGATCATGCCTTCGTACACATCCGTCCCGTGGCCGATGAACATCCGTCCGCGCTCCTGCAGGTTATACAGGGCATAGGCAAGCGCCTTGCCGTTGGCGTTAGCAATCAGCACGCCGTTGTTGCGCTGGCCAAAATCACCTGTGCGTAGCGGACCATAGTGATCGAAGACGCTGTAGAGCAGCCCGGTACCCTGGGTGGCGGTAAGAAACTCGGTTCGAAAACCGATCAGCCCGCGTGAGGGAATCATAAAGTCGAGCCGCACCCGGCCCTTGCCGTCGGGTGTCATGTTGGTCAGTTCGGCGCCACGCTGGCCAAGTTTTTCCATCACGCCACCCTGATGCTGCTCCTCCACATCCACGGTCAGCTGCTCGTAAGGCTCATGACGCTGGCCGTCTACCTCGCGGTAGATGACCTCGGGACGGGAGACACCCAGCTCGTACCCTTCGCGGCGCATGTTCTCGATCAGGATCGACAAATGCAGCTCGCCGCGACCGGAGACCCGGAACTTGTCCGGATCCGCGGTCGGCTCGACGCGCAGGGCAACATTGTGGATCAGCTCCCGTTCCAGGCGTTCCTGGATCTGGCGCGAGGTGACGAACTTGCCGTCCTGTCCGGCGAAGGGCGAGTTGTTGACCACGAACATCACGCTCACGGTGGGCTCGTCCACCAGCAGGGCCGGCAGGGCTTCCACATTAGACGGATCACACAGGGTGTCGGAGATATTCATGCCGTCGATACCGGTGATGGCGACAATGTCCCCGGCCTGCGCCTCGGGCACCTCGTGGCGCTCCAGGCCCAGAAAGCCCAGCACCTGCTGAACCCGGCCGT
Source organism: Thiohalophilus sp. (assembly GCF_046483665.1). Taxonomy (GTDB): domain Bacteria; phylum Pseudomonadota; class Gammaproteobacteria; order UBA6429; family Thiohalophilaceae; genus Thiohalophilus. The sequence continues at coordinate 5,125 of NZ_JAWOCR010000022.1, forward strand.
TCCGCCGCTTGCCGTGACGATCCACAATTACGACATTAGTATTGGTACGCAGCTTGCCGCGGGTGATACGGCCGATGCCAATGACACCGACATAACTGTTGTAGTCGAGCTGGCTGATCTGCATCTGCAGCGGAGCGTCGGGATCCACATCAGGGAAACTGACCCGATCAACGATGGTCTGGAACAGCGGGGTCATATCGCCGTCGCGCACGTCGGACTCCAGACCGGCATAGCCGTTCAGCGCCGAGGCATAGACCACCGGGAAATCGAGCTGCTCATCAGAGGCGCCCAGGCGATCGAACAGATCGAAGGTCTGATCCAGCACCCAGTCGGGACGGGCACCGGGGCGGTCGATCTTGTTAATAACCACGATCGGCTTGAGGCCGCGGGCCAGGGCCTTCTCGGTGACAAAGCGGGTCTGGGGCATGGGTCCATCCACCGCATCCACCAGCAGCAGTACCGAGTCGACCATCGACAGCACCCGTTCTACCTCGCCGCCGAAGTCGGCATGCCCGGGGGTGTCGACGATGTTAATGCGATATTCGCCCCACTTGATAGCGGTGTTCTTGGCCAGGATGGTGATGCCGCGCTCTTTTTCCAGATCGTTGGAGTCCATGATCCGCTCCTGCACCTCGCCGCGGCTCTCCAGCGTGCCGGACTGGGCCAGCAATTTGTCCACCAGGGTGGTTTTGCCATGGTCAACGTGGGCAATAATGGCGATGTTGCGCAGATTCTCGATCACAAAAGTTCTCCAACGGGGTCGGCAAAAAGGGCGCATTATACGGGAACTGGACGAAAAACAGGCAAGATATTTCAGTCTCCCGGCAGGATTCCATCGCAACGGGAAAAGTCGCGCCAGAGCGGCGCGAGGTTTAATCCCCGAAATCACTGAAAACACTGAGAATAAGCACCAGCTTGGGCTCTTCGCCCGCCGGGCCGAGGGAACGAGGGAAGGCGGCTCAGCCGCTAGCGGAATGCTGTTCTTCGGGGGGGATCTGCTCCAGCCGGTAGCCCTGGTGGTAGATGGAACTCAGCCGCCAGCCCTGCTCGGGAAACAGTTCGAGTTTTTTGCGAATCCGGCTTATATGGGTATCCACAGTGCGGGTATTGAGACTGGCATCATATCCCCAGACCGAGGAGAGAATATGGTCACGGGAAAGCATGCGCCCGACATTATGGAAAAGGAGGATCACCAGCTTGAACTCCTTCTCGGTCAATTTCACCGGCTCGCCGTAGCGAGTGATCACACGGGAGTCCGGATCGATTGTAAATTCATTGAGGGTCAGCGCATCCTGCTGGGACGACTTGTTCGAGCGGCGTGTGACAGCATTGATGCGGGCCAGTAACACCGGCTGATGAATCGGTTTGACCAGGTAGTCATCTGCGCCCTGGTTAAGCATTCTGACCATATCCTCTTGGGAATCACGGGCGGTCACGAAAATGATAGGCGTATCCCAGTCAGGCTGACGCTTCAGGCGCGCAAGTACCTCTTCGCCGGACAGATTTGGCAAAAACCAGTCCAGCAGTACCACATCGAAGCTCTCGTGTCTGGCCCGACGGAGAAAATCCTGCCCTTCCTGATAGCCAAGGCATTCATGCCCGGCCTCTTCCAGCCACAGAGAAAGCAGTTCTGCCATAGCCGAATCGTCTTCTACCAGCGCGATACGCACGGTTACCCAACCCCCACAGACGCCAAGATTAATCCGAACTATTCTTTAATTTATATCCCGGCAATTGCTTGCCTGATAGATTCAATCACTTATTTTGTATGTATATAACAGATTTACACTGCCGTGCCAATGTTGGCTTGCTGCAACGACCACATACCCCGTAATCTGACAAACATTAACTTTTGCCCGCATTTTTACCCTCTCGATACGAATGACCGGGGACAGCGGTCAGGTATGGTCTATACTCTCTTCTCCTCATGCGGGAGGAATCGAACGACGGCCTTAAACAGCACGCGGGCCGGGTTCTCCGGCAGGTCGGTATCGGCATCACACATGCTTTCAATAATGTTATCATTGGTCTGTTGTCCGAATAGTTCGGGCTGCACTATTTTTACATGTTACCTGTCGTGACGCTTTCGCTATCTGTTGCTCTGCATCCTGACCTATACCCGTACAGGGAAAGACCCAAATAACTCGTCATGAGTCTCGGCCGCAAACTTTTCCTCGGATTTATCAGCGCTTCGCTGTTCGGTATAACCCTGTTTGGCTATATTACCTACCAGGCCACCCGCACTGCCCAGCTGGATGAACTCAAACACTCCACTTCCACCAGCGCCAGACAACTGGCCGTCATGGTCACCGGTCTGGAACTTGACGAGATGCACTCCCTCCTCGACCGGCTCCATCGGCACCTGCCAGATTATGCTCTGCTGGTTATCGACCGACAGGAAAACATCCAGTTCAGGTTTGTAAAACAGAAAATCGATACCCAAACGCTTCGATATATTATTGATAGTGGCATTGGTGAAGGCCACATAAATACCAACGAGCATTACGTCCTCTGGTCCAGACAGGCTATATCGGATAGCCCTCTCTTCCTTTACGTGTTACGCCGATTCGAAAAAAACAATTTTAACGCTCTTTTGAAAAGCTCGGGTCTCTCGCTGGCCATTGCCAGTCTTATTTTACTGTTACTGGCATTATGGGGGGCAATGATCCTGACCTCGCTTTACCTGCGACTTGAGCGCCAGCGTCAGGAACTGAAACACCAGACTCTGCATGACGACCTGACCGGCTTGCCGAATCGGACTTTTCTGGTGGAACAGACCGAGCAACGCCTGAAACGGAATCTGCCCGAAGGCGAGTGTATTGCACTGGTCATTATTGATATAAACCGTTTCAAGGAAATTAATGACACGCTCGGTCATTATGCCGGCGACACTTTACTTTGCCTGATAGCCGGTCGTCTGCGCGACGTAATCCGATCCGACGACATCCTGGCACGTATCGTCAGTGATGAATTTGCCTTGCTGCTTGACGGCGTGTCACAACAGGCCGTGCTGGCCACCACCACGCGAGTCCAGGAAAGCATGAGCAAGGGTTTTTTACTCGAAGGACATGAGTTTTATCTGGGTGCCAGTATCGGCGTGGCGTTTTATCCTGACCATGCTCTGGACGCAATCAATCTCATTAGCCAGGGAGAGATGGCTATGTATGCGGCCAAGCGTATTGGCACCGGCATCGCAATTTATGATGAGACGCACAACACCAGCACGCTCGAACAACTCAAACTGGTCAACGATTTGCGCACCGATCTGGAAAACAGGAATATACAACTCTATTTCCAGCCCAAGGTGAATCTCAACAGCGAACGTTCAGTCAGTCTGGAAGCCCTGGCTCGCTGGGAACACCCCGACCATGGTTACATCGCTACCAGTCGGTTCATTCATATCGCCGAAAATACCGGTTTGATCAATCCGTTGACCTGGTGGGTCATGGAAGAGGCACTGCGCGTCAGCCGTTTGTTACAAGAACAGGGACTCGATCTGAAAATGGCGATCAACCTGTCGGTCTGGAATTTGCAAGACCCTGAGATCGTCGAGCATTTACGTCGGTTGCTCGAACAGTACCGGGTGGAACCTTCGCGCATCATACTCGAGATTACCGAAACCGCCATGATGGTCAATCATAAACGCGCTCTACATACCCTGCACCAGCTGCATGATCTCGGGATTCGCTTCTCGATTGATGATTTTGGAACCGGTTATTCATCCATGGCCTATCTCAAGCGCCTGCCCATCAGTGAGGTCAAAATTGACAAGAGCTTTATCAAGTCAATGGACAGACAACCGAGCGACTCATCCATGGTACGTGCGATTATCGATCTGTCTCACGATCTGGGGCTGACAGTGGTCGGCGAAGGGGTCGAAAACCGCGAAGTTGCCGATTTGTTGCGCGAGCTCGGCTGCGATCAGGCGCAGGGCAGTTACTATTCCGACGCCCTGCCGTTCGATGAATTACTCACCTGGCTGGCGCGGGAGCATCAGCACAATCAGCAGTAACAGTACCAGATACTAAGTACCGGACACTGGAGGTATTCAGGCGGATTTGTGCTTGCGCCGCTGGCGCACCGCGCTGGCCAGTTCCCGGAGCAGTTCCTCACTCTCTTCCCAGCCGATACAGGCATCGGTGATGCTCTGGCCATAGACCAGAGACTTGTCATCCTCGACATCCTGACGCCCGCCAATCAAATGGCTCTCGATCATTGCTCCCATAATACGCTGATCGCCGGCGGCAATTTGCCCGGCGACATCACGGCCTACATCGAGCTGACGCATATGCTGCTTCTGACTGTTGGCGTGACTGAAGTCGATCATCACTTTCTCTTCCAGGCCGGCTTCACGCAGCTCGTGGCAGGCCGCATCGATACTGGCGGTATCGTAATTGGGCTGTTTGCCGCCGCGCAGAATGATATGACAATCCTCATTGCCGGTGGTGGCGAAAATAGCCGAATGACCTGCTTTGGTCAGTGACAGAAAATTATGTGGCTGGCTGGCGGCGCGAATCGCATCAATGGCGATCTGGAGCGTCCCGTCAGTGCCGTTTTTGAAACCGACCGGTGAGGAGAGGCCAGAGGCCAGCTCACGGTGTACCTGACTTTCGGTCGTACGGGCGCCGATTGCGCCCCAGCTGACCATATCGGCAATGTACTGCGGCGTAATCAGATCCAGAAACTCAGTGCCGGCCGGTACACCCAGGTTGTTCACATCCAGCAGCAGCTTGCGCGCCAGGTGCAACCCCTTGTTGATGTTGAAGCTTTCGTCCAGGTCCGGATCGTTGATAAGACCTTTCCAGCCGACGGTAGTGCGTGGCTTCTCGAAATAGACCCGCATGACGATGAGCAGATCTTCACCCAGTTGCTCGCGCATCGCCTTCAGCCGCCCGGCGTATTCGACCGCTGCTTCCGGATCATGGACCGAACAGGGACCGATGATCACCAGAATGCGGTCGTCGCGAGCCCGCAGGATGTTATGGATCGCGGTGCGGGTCTCGAATATGAGTTTCGAGGCGGCATCGGTCATCGGACAGTCGCCATGCAGCTGCACTGGCGGAATGACCTCCTTGAGCGCGGTAATACGCAGGTCGTCGGTTTTGTATTTCATATTCATAACTGCCAATTCTAACTTAATCGGGGAACAAAATGTTCATCTCATAGGCCGGATCCGCGGCTTCCTTCCACTGGCGTGCGAGCCGGGGCAGAACAGAAAAACCACCGAAGACATCGACTCAGGAGCCGCCTCACTGAATGACAGGCGTATCCTCCGGGTGTTTTCGGTGACTGTTCAGTGTTGCCGGTGATTCCCTCCCCGGACGAAGACTAATCGGCGCCCAGGTGTCGTCGCATGAAGTCGGCTGCACGCTGGATGGCATCCTTCGAGGCCAGATCATCGGCGAAGGTGCGCACACTTTCGGGACGAAAATCAAATCCCCGCCCGACACCGGGATAAACAATCAGTTGCGCAGGTTTGCCGTCTTTTTGCAGGGACTCCAGGCTGCTTTCGATGACCCGCCGGCGCTGATACTGTTCCTCCTCGCCGATAAAGACCAGCACGGGAATTTCCAGCTGCTCGACCTCCTCGGCAAACCCGTAGACCTGTAGCGGCTCCGGCGCATTGGGATCCTGCAGGTGCGGATAATAGGAAACATAACAGGCCACATCCGATTTCTGACGCCCGAAAGTAGTTGCCACCTTCAGTGTGTAATATCCGCCACGGGTATGGGAATAAAGGCAGATCCGGTCACTGCTGATATCCTTGCGCGCCAGCAGGGCGTCGACGCCGCGGTTAACATCCGCCTCCAGCTCATAGTCATGTTCGATGGGGTGGGTGCCGATAAAATGAGCCTGATAAATATCCGGCGCCAGCACTACGAACCCCCGGGCCGCCAGCCGCTTGACATGACGTCGGATCAGCTCATCCAGCCCGCGCCGGCCGTGCTGAAACAATACCGCCGGGAACTTGCCGGCCTGTTTCGGTCGCGCCAGCATGGCGGGGATCGTCACCCCATCGCTTGTATAGCTGTGCTCTTCAACCACAACCTCGTAATTGCGCGGCGCCTCGATCACTCCCTCGTTCCACCAGGCCTCGCTCCACCACAGTTCCTTATCGATCTGTGGCTCCTCATGCGCCCCGGCTGTCTGCACGAGAGCCATTAATATCAGGCCTGTTAAATACCGCATTACATCTTCTCCACGTCTCAATTCTATTCTCATAAAGCGGGTGATCTTAGCGCGCCGGGTAACCAAGGTAAACGGTTCTTATGTTCTGGAAAGATATTAACGCAGAGGCGCAAAGATGCAGAGTATTTATTCTGGTTGCAGGATTAGCTGTTACACAACAAAACTGATAGTAGGCGATATATTGCCGATTACCTTATAGTTTGTATAAATATCTTTCTAACATTTTTGCTCTTTTCTTTGCGTTCTCTGCGCCTTTGTTGCGCTATGTACAGGGATGTACAAGTGTCGCGGGAGGCAGGATGCCGGGAGCGACCCTCTGCGTTAGATTTGAATATCAGAAAAAGCACGACAGTTCATTTAAGATCGAAGCGGTTACGGCGCTGGACAAGTTCGTCGTTTTCCTCGAGTTCGTTCAGGTAGGTCGTAAAATCCGGCGGGATAATATTCTCGGCCTGGATTTTTTTCTGCAGTCTTTCGGCGTGTTTAATCACCGGTTTGTAAATCTTCATTACCCGGACATTGGAAAGCCATTTGAGCGCGTCCAGCGCCCCGGGGCGGGACGTTGTCGCCAGTTTATGAAACAGTTGCATGACATTCCGCGAGTTGACATCGATACCGCCCATGTGTCCGTAGGAATGTTCCTGCGGGGGAAAGATAGGTGCAATGATACGCAGTAGCTGGGCATCCATCATCGGAGTAAATTCAACACCGGTATCCGCACCTGTCGCGCCGACACGCATCATAAAATCGAGCAGGGGTAAGACTTTCTGTTTTTCCCGGCCAATAAAATTGGCCAGGTGCTGCGCGAATTCTTCCGGGGAGAGTAAAAATGCCATCGACAGCCAGTAGAGACGCCGTGTTTCATCTTTCAAACCATTCTCATCGTTAAGCAGATCACGTGCAACCTGTAATATCTCGTCATGGTCCACATACTTCAGGGTGGCGAAGACCAGTTCCCTGAAGGTCTTCAACTTGCAATTTTTCCAGTGGATCAATACCGGTAACAGAACTTCGCGGTTCAGGTCGGCATATTTTGAATCGGCCATGATGATACGCAAGCCGGGTAGCATCTGGGCATTATTGTTGATCAGTCCCTGCCAGAAACCGTTAAGCGCAGGTGCCGAAATAGACGCATCAGTCAGCAAACTGTCAAACCATTCATCCTGGTGATCGGTTTGATTGGCGAAGTGAAAGCAGACTGCCGATTGCAACACCAATGGAGGAAGTTGCTCTACTTTGTCAGGCTCGGTCTGCATCAGCCTGTCGAGACCGGCCAGCACCACATAGCCGGCGGGAGAGCTTTCCTCTTTAGCCAGCTGTTCTCCGATTTCATAGGGAGTCGGGATATCATTGCGTTCGAGTGCGGCAACAAAACCGGATAACACGGCTTCGCTGACTTGCTGGTTGGCGAGCATGGCAACCTTGTCCGCAGGAGCAATGGCATCCTCTATTTCGTAAAACATACCAAGATAGGCGCGGGCAAAAGGTTCCAGCACCTGCATGTCCGCACCATTGCGCAGGGTATCGAGTTGCCCGAGCAGTCGCTCGTCATTCTCCTTGCGGGCCTGCTCGAAGGTATAATCAGAATCACTCATTTAAATCGCCACAATCGCTGAAAGTTGCCAGGTCACGAAACAACTATTATAGATAGCGACGCGGCAACATGACAGCCCGTCACGCCGATAGCGAGAATGGCCCTCTTTCTATCAGGGAAATAAATTCTTCTATGCGTATCGGCTTGCTGAATAAAAAGCCCTGTACGCTGTGCGCTCCGTAGGTGCGCAGAAATTCAAGTTGTCCCTGTCGTTCGACTCCTTCACCGACGACTTCCAGCTTCAAACTCTCTGCCATGGCAATGATTGCCTGGCATAATTGCTGATCGCCATTATTGGACTCAACGTCGCGAATAAAACTGCGATCGATCTTGATCTCGGTAAACGGAAAACGTTTCAAATAACTCAATGAGGAGTAACCGGTACCAAAATCATCCAGCGACAGGGATATTCCCATCTGGCGCAATTCACCCAGTACCTCGACCGTATGATTATCCTCTTCCAGTAACAATGACTCGGTAATTTCGATTTTTATCTGGTTTGGCGCCACAGCATGCTCGCGCAATATATCTGCCAGATGCCGGGCAAAATCCTGATTGCGAATTTGACGCGAGGAAATGTTAATTGCCACTCCGGCATCACCAAACCCGTGTTCGGCCATGGCAGCCAGATCGCGACAAACCTGATGGATGGCCCAGTCGCCTATCTCCACGATCTGGCCACTCTCTTCCGCCAGCGGAATAAACTGGGCTGGCGAGACAGACCCCATTTCCGGACTCTCCCAGCGCATCAGGGCTTCGGCACCGGTAATATAGCCGTTTTTAACATCCACTTTCGGCTGGTAAACCATATATAACTCGTCATTGGACAATGCCCGCCGCAAGCGGTATTCCATGGCCAGGCGTTCGGCAGCCCGCTCATTCATTCCTTCGGTATAGAATCGATAGGTATTCTTGCCGGTTTGCTTGGCCAGGTACATCGCCGCATCGGCATTGCTCAACAGGGTATCCACGCTCGCCCCATCATCCGGATAACCGGCAATACCGATGCTGGCAGTAATCAGAAACTCACGATCTTCCACGTAAACGGGTTTTGCCAGACGGGTGAATATCTTGCTAACGAGTCGTTCCACATCCGTCAACTGCATCAGCCCGGGGATAATAATCAAAAACTCATCGCCTCCCCAGCGGGCTATGGTGTCACTCTTTCGCACACAATTTTCCAGGCTGTGTGCCATGCGAATCAGAACCCGATCGCCAAATTTATGCCCCAGCGTGTCATTGATATCCTTGAAGTTATCCATATCCACAAACAATACAGCGGTATGCATATTAAATCGTCGGGAATGGTTGATCGCCTGCTCCAACCGATCAAGGGCCAGCATCCGGTTGGGGAAATCCGTCAGGGGATCATAATAAGCGTTATGAACCAGTTCGGCCTCGGCCTGTTTTTTTCGGGTAATGTTGTGCATGACATGCACCATCGCCCTGGTTTCTGACTGATAGTCAAAAGGGGTCAGGGTAATCTCCCGGTACTCACCGCTTTCGGGATAATAAATCTCGACATTCTCCAGTGGCGTACCGAAAATGATATTATGACATATCGCACATTCGTCTTTTGGCATTCTGCGCGGATGAAAAATTTCATGGCAGTCCTGTTCCAGCATCTCCTGCCGGGGCCGACCGGCCTCCTTTTCAGCCGCTTTATTCACCTGGATGATGCGTCCACCGCTATCGAGCACAATGGCAGGATCGGGGACAGCATCGTAGGTACTCGAGGCGCGGGTCAATACCTGATAAGGCTCGCTCAGGCTGGTACGAACCACTGCCATAAAGATAAGCCAGTAGGAAAGAAACTTGAGAATATGTCCGACGAGGATCGGCAGACTGACAAGATCCATATACAGGGTAAAAACCAGTTCGGCTGCGATGGTGCAAATGATCGAAGCGATCATAAGACGATAGATATGCCTGTCCAGAAACAGGCTATAGTGCGTTAGCACGGCGATCGCGCCAAGCAGCAAGCCGACAATCAGGTACTCACTGACAATTTTGGCCGGGGTCAGCCCGACTCCGTCCACAAACATGACCGGCAGGTGTTCCTGGAGCACCAGATAAATCACCACGACCGAGACACCGCCAAACACCAGCTGCAGTGACCGTTTCGGTAGCCGGTAACTGAAAAACAATGGCGCAGTCAGCAGCAGGATCGCCTCCAGATAGCGGGTCACAATCCAGAACTGGATGCTGGTATTGCCGCTCTCCAGCGCCAGCACTCCCATTCCCGAGTAACTCAGGGTATGCATCAGATCCAGCACCCCGATCCAGAGATACCCGGTACCCAGATACATCAGAAAATGGTTGCGCGAAAACCCGTAGGTATACCAGGCAACCATTGCCAGCACGATAGCCACCATCACGGCAAACAGCTCGGCCAGGGTATGAAAGAGCAGGAAATTATAGCGGCTGACGATCACCAGCACGGCAATCAGCAACAGGGGCACGAGCCAGCCCTGTATAGCCAGTATCTTATGGAGCGTGGGGAACCGGCTTCGAAGAAGGGAGGTGAATATCACAGTTGTTATTGTAACCGTTATTGCCTGTGTTGAAATAATAACGGCAGATACTTGATATTTCTTGAATAATTTCCCGGCAGAGCGGCAACGGGGAGAACCCGTAAAAATGTTCCACGCCCCTCTTTCGGGCGTGGTAAACAATTGGCAAGGGTCAGACAGCTCGCGGCAGGGCAACCTGCTGACCGCTGGAGGCCCAGGCAATCATCCCCCCGCGCAGGTTATATACACGATCGAAGCCCTGCTGCTGCAGATACATACAGACCTGGGCCGAGCGTGCGCCGCTGCGGCAAACCACCACCAGCTCGCGGTCTTTTTCCAGTTCATTGAGGCGCACCGGGACGGTCGCCATCGGCAGGGGATCCGCACCAGGGACCGTCCCGCCGTTGATTTCATTCATTTCACGCACATCAATAATGCGAAACCCTTCGGGCTTGCCTGCGTACCATTGGGCCAGTTCAGAGGCATCGATTTCCTTGATATTCCAGTGCATGCATTTCTCCGATTTTGTCATCTATGAAGATAGTATATTAGTACTTTCTTATATTTCAACCCCGATTGTTCCGGAATATGACCCGATTCTGATTGGGGTTCAGGTCCCGCTCTGTCTTCGGAACCGGACCGCAGAGGCAGCAGAGTCGTGTAGGATCGAGCTCATTGTTCAAATTTGACCAGGCCATGCCGCTGATCGCCGACACAATCCCCGGGAGACTGCTTGATGCCGTCGAGGCCCTGCAGCAACAGGCCCGCAATGCGAATCAGCGGGCCCTGGTCATCGCTGCCGGCCCCCCGGCCTGGAGCCGGCCACTGGCCAATCACCTCTGGTTGCAAACGCCCGCCGGGCAGCGCCTGTGGCTCGGCGAAACTTCCGGCCAGGCGGAGCAGCTGGCCCCGCGGCGCGCCGGACTGCTGCTCGGTCAGGAACGTCAGCTGGTCATCCTGGACACCCATGAAGGCTTCTCCGCCGATGCTTTCGGTGCCATCAGCGGGACACTGACAGGCGGGGGGGTGATGCTGATGCGGGTGCCGCCTCTGGCCGACTGGTCCACTCAGACGGCGGCCAATCCCTTTGCCTCTGACGATTCCCGTTTTATTCGCCACCTGATCCGTCATATCCAGCGTGATCCTGCTCCGCTGTTGATCGAGGCGCCGGATCGACTGCGCCCCGGCAAGCATGCCTACCCCGCCAGCGGGCCCCGTCCTGCGCTCTCACCCTGCCGCACTCGCGATCAGCAGGACGCGGTGGCAGCTTTGCTCAACCTGGCCAACCAGTCGTCCCCCGACCCGCTGGTCATTACCGCCGATCGGGGCCGGGGCAAATCGGCAGCGCTGGGTATCGCCGCCGCCCGGTTGTTGCAACAACGCCAGGGTTACCGCATCGGGGTCTGCGCGCCACGACCGGCGGCCTGCGAGGCCCTGTTTGAGCGCGTCCGTGCCCTGCTGCCAGAAGCCCGGTCAGCACGCAATCGCCTCGAGTATGCCGATGGAAAACTGCAATTTCTGGCGGCTGACGCGCTGCTGGCGCATCAGCCCCCGCTGGATATGCTGTTGATTGATGAGGCCGCGGCTTTGCCGGTGGCCGTGCTGGAAAAGCTGCTACGCGCCTATCCCCGCACGGCCTTTGCCAGTACCGTACATGGTTATGAGGGCACCGGGCGCGGTTTCAGTCTGCGCTTTGCCCGGGTGCTCGATCAGCTCGCCCCCGGCTGGCAGGCGCAGCAACTGACTCAACCGATTCGCTGGGAGGCCGGCGATCCGCTGGAGCAATTTGTCTTCGACGCTTTGTTGATGAACGCCGAGCCCGCCGATCCGGACCCGGATATCACCCCGGCCGATTGCCGGTTTGTCGAACTGGATCGCGCTGTGCTGATCGACTCACCCCGTTATCTGCGCCAGCTGTTCGGCCTGCTGGTGCTGGCCCATTACCGCACCCGACCCGAGGATCTTTACCGCCTGCTGGATGCCCCCGAGCTGCGTCTGTTTGCCCTGGAGCAGAACGGGCAGCCACTGGCGGTGGCCGTACTGGCTCACGAAGGCGGCTTCGATGCTGTCACCGCCGGGGCCATCTATCAGGGCCGGCGCCGACCGCGCGGTCACTTGCTGGCCCAGAGTCTGGCGTTTCATGCCGGCGTACCTGATGCGGCCCGCTATCAGTACGGGCGCATCCTGCGCATCGGCGTGCACCCGTTGTTGCAGCGCCGGGGGCTGGGCAGCGCACTGCTCGATAAACTGCTGCACACGCTCGTGCATGAAGCCAGCCTCGATGCCATTGGCGCCAGCTTCAGTGCCGGCGCGGAATTACTGGCGTTCTGGCAGCGAGCCGGATTGCAGCCGGTACGTATCGGTCTGACCCGCGAACACACCAGCGGCCTGCCGTCGTTACTGGTTTTAAAACCGCTGACCCACGCCGGCCAGGCCGTCTTCACGCGCGCCCGTCAGCGGCTGGAACAACACTGGCCCGCACTGCATGACAGCGTGTTGCGGGATCTCGATCCGGCCCTGGTGACGCAACTGGATCTGCCTGTCTTTTCACCGTCAGAGCGGGAGTTGAATAACGCAGACCGCGAAGACATCGATTCCTTCGTTCACGGCCAGCGGGGTTACGAAGTTTGCGCCTGGCCGATTGAAAAACTGATTGCCCGCGTACAGGAGAACCCTGATTTGTTTGGCCGGCTGAATAGCGCTGACCAACAACTGCTGATACACAAGGTGGTCAACAAATGTGACTGGCCGACACTCTGTCGCACGTTTAAGCTGGAGGGGCAAAAGGCCGCCCGCCGGCAATTACGCCAGGCCGTCCGCCGGGTCTGGCAACAATGGCAACAGGAGCATTCATGAATCAGGAAGAAGAGATCATGCAGATGATCAATCTGCTGGCCGGCGCTGCCCAGGCCGGGGCGCAGGGAGTGCTGGCCCAGGCCGCCTTCAACCTGATGCGTGCCTCCGAGGCGGTGGTCAAGGCGCGCAAACTTCAGATGGATGAAACGTTCCAGCAGGCGGTCATGGATCAATTACTGTCTGCCCGCCAGACCCTTTTCCAGGCCCTGGAACTGCCCGATGCTATGAACGAGGCTCGCCAGGACATCATCAACACTGGCCGGGTTACCTACAACCCCGAGAAATAGGCCAGTCACGAGTGCGCATGCACTCGCACTGATATACACGTTTTAGCGCGCGCTGATTTAGGCTAAGCTGCAGGCGCGTTTTCTTGGCGAACCAGGATCATGAGCCGCATACTCTGTACGGGCATTGCCACGCTGGACATCATCAATCAGGTCGATCACTATCCGGCCGAGGACGAAGAGTTACGCGCCACGGCGCAGTTCGTCCGCTGCGGCGGCAATGCCGCCAATACTGCCTGTGTCATCAGCCAGTTCGACCACCAGGTCGAGTTGCTGGCGACCCTGGGGAAAGATGCGGCCGGGCAAATGATTTGCCAGGAGCTACAACATTCCGAGGTGAATACCCGACACCTCGTTACTCTTTCGCAGGGGCGCACTCCCACTTCCTGTATCACTCTCAATCAGCACAATGGCTCACGCACGATTGTCCATTACCGGGAGCTGCCCGAGTTGCGGCCCGGGGATTTTCCGCTTGATGAAGTGGAACGTTATGACTGGTTTCATTTTGAAGGGCGCAACATCGAGAATCTGGGGGACATACTCGAGCAGCTCGACGGACAGCGGATTGATCAACCGGTGTCGATCGAAATCGAAAAACCTCGCCCCGGCATCGAACAGTTATACCCTTATGCGGATCTGCTGCTGTTTTCGCGCGCATTTGCCAGAGCCTGTGACTATACTTGCGCGGACGCGCTGTTCGACGATCTGCGCCGGCACAATACAAGCGCGGTCCTGATTTGCGCCTGGGGTGATGAAGGCGCCTTCGCCTGCGACGCGCAGGGTCAGCGTTATCATGCATCGGCTTTGCCCCTGACGCCGGTGGTTGACACCCTGGGTGCCGGCGACACATTCAATGCCGGAGTGATTCTGGCATTGCTCGAAGGTCGGCCGCTCGACAGTGCATTAACTGCAGCCTGTGAACTGGCCGGGCGCAAGGTGGGTCAAATCGGTTTGGCCAACCTCAACTCGTCACAGGAGATTAAAAGCCCATGAAGTTCAGTCTGCTAGCGGTGGGACAACAGTTTGACTATGAGGGTGAGAGGTATATCAAGTCCACGCCGCTCATCGCCCATCAGGTGGATACCGGCGAGCAACGTTTGATACCGCGCTCGGCCAATGTTGTCAGCACTGACACACCTGCCGTGGCGCCAACACCGGCCAATACCCGGATTGAAGCGGACCAGCTGCAGGCCGCCTTTGCCGAACTGGAACACGCTCTTCACCAGCAGCTCGGGGAGGAGGCGCGTTTTGTCCTGGCCTTCGAACAGGCCCGGCAACGGTTTTTCGAACGCCTGGGACTGACGGCAGCCGTGTCGCCACGGCCAAAGGATCATTCTTCCTCGTAGTAATAATCATCCAGCAAGCGGCGCAGGCGCATCATTTCCATGTGCTCTTCGAGTTTTTTTCGCGCGCTATGACTGTAACGCGCGCGGGAGCTCTCATTATCAAAAATTTCGCTGGCACTCAGTTCGTCGTCCAGCAACGCGTCGTCTTTATCCAGCATACCTTCACCCTGTACAACATACATAGCGGTTAACCTCCAGCAGGACACCGGACCTGAATGCCGGCTTCGTCCCGATTTATCTGCGCTATTTAGTGCCCGCCAGGAGCTTCGTAAAGCAAAATAAATTAATTGACACCATCAAAATTTTGAATTGATATTGGCGCTATGACACCCCGCCCGGGGTCAGCGCGGGATTCCCGACCGGTACCGAATCGATGGATATTCACGACTTCGCCACCTTCCTGGAGGTTAGCCGCACGCGCCATTTCGGCCAGGCCGCCAGAAACCTGTGCATCACCCAGTCCACAGTCAGCGCCCGGATTCGCCAGCTGGAACAACAGCTGGGCACACCGCTGTTTATTCGCGAACGCAACAACATTCAGCTGACTCCGGCCGGGGAAAAAATGCTCGGCTATGCCGAAATGATCACCACGGCCTGGAATCGGGCCCGACAGGAGGTCGGTATCACCCAGGCCGGGAAACTGCCGTTGAGTATCGGCGGCATTGTCAGTTTGTGGGATATCCTGTTACAACAGTGGATACAGCAACTGCACCAACAACACAACGAACTCGCCCTGCAGGGCGAGACCCACGGCAACGAAGTGCTGATCCGCCGTATTCTGAATAACACCCTGGATATTGCCGTAGTTTTCGATGCGCCACAAAACGATACGCTCGTTGTGCATGAGATTGCCGTCATCAAACTCATGATGGTTGCTTCACGGCCGGGCAGCGCAGCCGACAACCTGTTAGAGAATTACATTCTGGTCGACTGGGGTACCTCGTTTTTGACCCGTCACGCCCGGGAATTGCCCGAACAACCCACGCCGACTCTGCGCATCGGTCAGGGCCGCATTGCCCTGGATTTCATATTGAACTGTGGGGGCAGCGCTTATCTGGCCGAGCAGATGGTGCAACCTTATCTGGACACAGGACGTCTGCATCGTATCGAAGACGCTCCGGTGATCGAGCGCAGTGCCTACGCGCTTTACAACACCCAGAACGAAAAGTCGGAACTGATTGAACAACTTCTTGAGGAGTGGTGAGCATTGCTCGCAACTGACTGGAATCTCTGAACGCGCGAAAGTCACCGAAAACCCCGCACTCCTGTCAGTAACTGTTTTATTTGTCGGTGTTTTCGCTGACTTCAGTGCTTTCGCTGGTAACCTCTGTCCTTTCCTGCTACTGCCGCGTGAAACAACCGTTTACCGTTATCAGCTACTTATTCAGTAATGACGCAGCCACGATCTGCGCGCCATCCGGCGCCTGACGCGACTGTTATCAGATGGCAATCCTTTGTTAGACTTGTGACTGAATCAGGGTGCGTCCATACAGCTATCCCTAATTTAATTAGCTACAATTTAATTTCAGGACAAGGTTATGAGCGAGCAAGATATCGACATCGAGAATCTGCGCATGAATACCGACGAGCTTTATCGTGAAGAGGTCTTCACCGATCAGCAGGTTGGCACGCTGCGGCGCCTGACGCCGGTAACCTCCGACGGCAGCGACGACGCTTCCCGGTCCGTACGCTATCTCGGCCAGTCACAGATGATGACGCCAATGGGCGCCCTGCCGCTGAATTTTGAAATCGAGGCCGAATCCCTGCAACAGGCTCTCGCCGGCTATGCTGAAGCCGCCAGGCAGGCGGTGGAACGCACGCTGGAAGAGCTCAAGGAGTTGCGTCGCGAAGCGGCCTCGCAAATCGTTGTCCCCGAGACCGGCGGCGGACCGGCGGGCCCCGCTGGCGGCATGGGTGGCCCCGGCGCAATGCCCGGCGGCGGTTTCAAGCTGCCCTGAATCTGAATCGTTTCAAAGCCGGATCGTTCCCGGGTCTATTCCAGTCCGGCCAGATAAGCGACCACTACCTCGATATTCTCATCACTCAGGCGACCGGCAATGGATTCCATGATCGGACTGCGCCGCACATCTTCGCCATCCTGCTGTTCGCCTCGCTCATTGGCGCGAAAGCGTTCCAGCGTCAGGTGTAAATATTCCGGCCGCTGGCCCGCCAGCCGGGCATACTCGGCACTGCCATGGCCCTGTTCTCCATGACAACTCATACAACGTTGCGTGTAAATCCGCTGTCCCCGTGCGGCCAGGCTTTTATTCTGCGGCCGCGGCTGTACTGTCTGATCGGCGTAATAAATCGCCAGATTCACCTTGTCATCCAGGGTAAAATTTTTCGCCAGCGAGTTCATGACAAAGTTTTTTCGCTCACCCCGGGCGAACTTGCCGATCTGATCCAGCAGATAGACCGGGTTCTGACCCGCCAGGTTCGGTACATCCGGTTTAACGCTGTTACCGTCATTGCCGTGGCAATAACTGCATAACAGCGCCCGATTGCGCCCGGCCTGCATCGCCTGTTGCCTGGCTCCCGGATCGTCCAGTTGCTGCTCGATGATCAACATCAGTCCCTTGACCTCATCCTCCACCGCGATCGACGGCGATGCCAGCATCCCCAGTACAATCAACAGGCCAAGTCCCTTCGTCAGTTTCCGATACACCATTTTCCCTCGTTAAAATACTTGGTGACAACAACACGACATTACTGCGCCACGATACGTCCTGTATCGATGCGTCGCCAGGATTGCTTCAGGGAAAATCAAGCGGGATTGATCCAGATCAACTCCGGCAAGGTTCTGCGATATAGCAGGAATAATTTAACCGTCTGCTGCGCCAGTCGGTCCTTTAATACGGGCAGGCGGGAAGGATGTCCCGCCAGAAGTGGAACAGTTCAACCCTGGTCGTGACGATCGCAGGGCGCCCGATATTTATCCGGAACGTTCTCCGGACAGGCACCGCACAACTCGTTACCGGGGACGGCAAAGTCGATCTTGCGTGGATAGGGCAGTTCCATGTTATCCATCATCTCAACAAACTCTTCCAGACTCTTGTTGCTGCCCAAACGGGGATTGCGGATTTTTTCCTGGGCAATGGTGGTGACAAAACGCCCCTCGTAATCATGGCAGGGATAAACCAGCGTCTCATCCGGCAGGGTAAAGAATTTATCATGAATACTGCGATACAGTGTTGCCGCGTCGCCGGACTGAAAATCAGTGCGCCCGCAGGCCTCGATCAACAGGGCATCGCCACTGAACAGCATTTTTTGAGTACCGTTATCGATCAGATAGGCATGATGGTGATCGGTATGTCCCGGCGTATACAGGGGATGAATTTCGATATTGCCCAGACGAAACAGCTCGCCTTCGCGAACACCGATATCGGTACACGGTAACTGGTCGATCGCCGGGCCGACAATCTGGCTTCCGGTCAGTTCCTTGAGACGCTTGGCACCCGTCAGGTGATCAGCATGCACATGCGTGTCGAGCGTAAAATCCAGCTCCAGCCCCAGCTCGTTTAACATTTTCAGATCCCGTTCCACCGTATCCAGTACCGGATCGATGAGCGCGGTTTTACCGCTATCTGGACAATGCAACAGGTAAGTGTAGGTGGAGGAATCCGGTTCAATGACCTGGCGAAATAACATAACGGCTCCTTTAAAAACAGGCAGGTTTATTAACCCTGCTCAAATCATGCACAGATATTTACCTCATCCGCCTTTTCAGGGTGAGGGCATATCACCCCGTTTTTCTTCGGCGGCAATCCGTTGGACCACCCGTTCATTCAGTTGTTTCAATATCCGGGGTCGGCCCGGCGTGACATGCTCCCCCGCCAACCATTCCAGTTCGTACGGTTCGCGTAACGCACCATGCAGGGCAACCACACTGGCCGGGGGATAGGCATTATCGCCACGGGAACTGATGACCACCACCGGCCGGGGAGCGATTTTCCCCAACCAGCGCTCCGGCTTCAAATCTTCGCTGGCCGTCAGCACACCAAGTATCCCGGCCACGAGCACACGGGCCGGTTCAAAGGTGATCTGCTTGCGCAAGCGATATTCATACACCGCGCGCGGGTCAGCCGCTCCCTGCACCAGCCAGACTCGACGAAAGCGCTCTTCCAGTGCCCCTGCCGTTCCCGCAAAGAAGGCCCCGAGACTGACGCCCACCAGCTCCATCCGCTCGGAATCGACGTAAGACTGCCGGGCCAGGTAATCAAGGGCCAGTAACAGCGCCGGGGTGGTATCCAGTATGGCCCGCTGAATCTCGTCGAAATGCCACAAAACTTCCCAGCCAGCCAGATCCTCCGGTCCCTGATAGGGATAGGAGATGGCCGCGACGACCATGTCGCCAGTGTCCTGAACCAGCTCCGCGGCCTGGCGGCCGGTACCGGCCCCGCCCAGCAATAACATCAGGGGTCGTTCGCCATTATCCGTCCGCGGTCGACGCACCGTCATCTCAACCTGTAATTCGCTGCTCGAGGTCAGCGTCAGGTGCTTATAGCGTGACTCGTCCGTCTGCCACTGACGGGTGATCTGCACCTGTTCGACCTCACCGCGACGATCGATAAACCGCTCACTGGGATCCCCGCGTACGGGCCAGCCAAGCCATACCAACGGTGACACCACGATAATAATCAGCAGCGCGACGAACAGCCATTTTCCCCGGCCACGGCGATCTCGGTGCCATAAACCACGTTGGGCAAAACTCATACACTGTAACCGTGTTGTTCTGTTAAAGGGCACCCTCGGCGCCGGCCTGCATGATATCCATCAGCGCATCACGCACACGAGTAGCCTCGGCTTTGAGTTCTTCTGTCAGGGTTGCGCCGTTGAGCATCATGTCGAGATTCATCATCACCAGCCAGCCCTGGCCTTTTTCATCTTCAACCAGCGCAATCCGGCATGGCAAATAGGCGGCAAAATTGATATTTGCTTCCACCATGCGCTGCGCGGTCAGTGCATCACAAAACTGGAAAATCTCCATCCGCCGGGCTTTTTTACCCATGGCTTCGACCTGTCTGGACAGTGGCAATTCAGCGACCAGATTCATGTTATGCCTGTTGGCACGCAGTTTCATCGAATCGACTGCATCACTCATCGTGACCCCTTCCTGCAGGGGCATTTTTACTACGGTCTGTTCCAGCTTGATATCGGGCAGCGAGGCTGCCTGCACAGCACCTGAAGCCATCAGGCCGACAGTTAATAATAAGAGAATCATGTTTTTCATTTGCTGGCTCCTTTGTCCGTATAGCAATACAGCTTTTAATAACATTACCTTATGCTAAACCTCTCGTCATCTTCACCCGTTGTTCCTTCTCAAAAAAACCTTTTCAACTCCGGGTTTATGGTCTAGATTGTAAACATGTTATGCCTGTGATTTCTTGCCCTGTCTTAATTGACTGAATCTTATAAGGAGGTAACACATGCCCCACTTGCCCTTGCCTGCGACTCTATTGTTAGGCGTCGCCGCACTTTTCGTTTCAACCACGGCACCCGGCGCCGAGATCAGCCAGGGTGCCATGTTGAGCAATTCCTGTGCCGCCTGTCACGGCACTGATGGCAATAGCCCAGGCTCCATGCCCAGTCTGCACGGAAAATCGGCGGATTTCATCGAACGAGCATTAAAAGATTTCCACTCCGGTAAGCGCGACTCGACAGTGATGGGTCGCCATGCCAGCGGCTACAGCGACGAAGAAATCGCGCAGATTGCCGAATATTTTGCCGGTCTGAAATAAATTCCAGGGAGTTGCCATTATGAATCGTGTTAATCGTAGACAGTTTATCCAGTTGCTCGGCGGGGCCGGTGTGCTGGCATCCTCATTCGGCCTGACCGCCTGCTCCAAACAACCCACGGCCTCCGGCCGGGTCGTCATTATTGGCGGGGGGTTTGGCGGCGCGACCTGTGCCAAATATCTGCAACGTTTCGACCCTGACCTGGATATCACCCTGGTCGAACCCAAGCAAAAATTTGTCACCTGCCCCTTCAGTAACCTTGTACTGAGCGGAATGCGTGATTTGAACAGTATCAGCCATGATTATAATGCTCATGAACAACGCGGTATCAAGGTCGTTCATGCCATGGCCCGTGAAATTGATCCCGCCGGAAATAAAGTTGTTCTGGATGACGGAAAACAACTTGAATACGATCGACTGGTAGTATCCCCCGGTATTGATTTTCGCTGGGAAGATGTCGAGGGTATGAGTGCAGCGGAGAGCGATAGCATCCCGCACGCCTGGAACGGTGGTCCGCAAACAACCGCTTTACGCAAACAGCTGACCGCCATGTCCGATGGTGACACGGTCATTATCGCACCGCCGGCCAATCCGTTTCGTTGTCCTCCCGGACCGTATGAACGTGCCAGCCTGATCGCCAACTATCTGAAACAGAACAAGCCCAAATCCAAGGTACTGATCCTGGATGCAAAAACCAAGTTTTCCAAGCAGCCGTTATTCATGCAGGGCTGGGAAGAACTTTACGGCGATATGATCGAGTGGGTCAGTGGAGATGCCGGAGGTCGTATCATACGCGTCGATGCTGCCGGAAAGACACTTTATAACGAGCTGGGTGAAGGACATTCCGGCAGCGTGATTAACTTTATCCCGCCGCAGAAAGCCGGCAAAATTGCGCACGATGCCGGGCTGGTCGATAAAACCGGCTGGTGCCCGGTAGATCAGCGTACCTTCGAGTCCACTCTACACGCGAATGTACATGTAATCGGTGATGCTTCCATCGCCGGCAGCATGCCTAAATCCGGGTTTGCCGCCAATAGCCAGGGCAAGGTCTGTGCTGCGGCTATTGTATCGGCTCTGCATGGTAACCGCATGCCCGAGCCATCGTATGTGAATACCTGCTACAGTCTGGTCGGACCGGACTATGGTATCTCTGTAGCGGCGGTCTACCGCTATTCTGACGAAAAGGGTATTCATGGTGTAAAAGGTGCCGGCGGCGTCAGCCCCAAAGATGTGGGCCCGGACTTCCGCCAACAGGAAGCTCGTTACACGCGTGGCTGGTACGACAGTATCGCCATGGATACCTGGGGTTAGAAACAGGGGCTGGGTTCCAGAGGCCAGATTCCGGTCTCCTGGAACCTGGCGCCCTGACTACTCTCCGGCTTAATGCCGCTGCCAAAGTAACTTTGAAATCGCTCAGAGCTCAGAACTTTTGTACTCTGCCAACTGCCATCTGCAAACTACGCTCCCCTCGATAACACCAGCACCTGATACGGCTCCATAATCAGCTCCTGGGTGGCCGTGATGGTATGCCCGCCGAACAGGTCGACCATGGTTTTACGCAACCCCAGCAATCGCAAACGCCTGGCCTCCAGACGTTGTTCATGTTCACTGAAATTGGCCAGCACAAACAGACTGTATTGACCATTATTGCGAAAGAAACTCAAGACATGCGCATTACCGCTATCGGTAAATTCGGTTTCGGCATGACTGAAAGCCGGATTTTGCTGGCGCAGCTGGATCAGGCGCAAAATCCCCTGATAGATCCTTGCTGTTACCGAATTGCTCTGCCTGCGTTTTTCGGCCAGTCCCCAGTCGAAGTGGGATCGATGTAGCCAGCGAGTATCCCCCAACTTGGCACTGTCCTGACCGTAGTCGTAATTGTTCAGCGTTCCGAGCTCATCTCCGATATATAATAAAGGTATGCCTCCCAGCATGATAATCACACCATGCAGTAACAGGATTCGCTGAATCGCCAGCTCGATTTCCGCCTGATTCTGTTCCGCCAGCGCTTTTTCCAATCCGCACAACGATGCACAGGTACCGGATATACGCGCATCACCGGTCTGTTTGTTTTCCTGAAACGGCGCGCCACTGGCAAAGCTGCCGGGATAACGACCTGTATAAAAATTGGTTAAAAACCGCCGGTGCTCGGCCGGTTCGAACCCGGAAGCGATAATATCCTCATCAGAAAACGCCCAGCCGATATCATCGTGGCTACGAACATAGTTGACCCAGGCACACCCTGCCGGAATATTGAAATCATCCTGCATCGCCCGCAGCAATGCTCGTATGTCACGGGTAGCAAGAGCCTCCCACAACAATGCCATCAGCTGCGGATGATAGGACAGTGGGCATTCTTCCTCGTCTATATACTTTTTTACCTCGTCAGGATGAACGATGGCCTCGGACTTGAATACCATCGCCGGTGCCGCGATACTGACAATAGCATTGAAGGCCTGTATCACCCAGTGAGCTTCCGGGAGATTCTGACAATCGGTTCCCAACCGTTTCCATAAAAAAGCGACCGCATCAAGACGTAATATCTCGACCCCCTGATTGGCAAGAAACAGCATCTCCTCCAGCATCCGGGTAAACAATACCGGGTTCTCGTAATTGAGATCCCACTGGTAATTGTTAAATGTCGTCCAGACCCACTTTTTAATCCGGTTGCGATAGGTAAATGCGCCAGGATGATCTTCGGGAAAGATTTCGCCCATGCTGCGCTCATAGGCATCCGGCAGGGCGCGATCGGGATATATACGATAATAGGCCTGATATTCGGGATCGCCGGCCAAAGCCGCCTGTGCCCACTCATGCTCGTCCGAGGTATGGTTAAAAATGAAATCCAGCACCAACGATATCCCATGGTGGCGTAATTCAGTAGCCAATGCCTGAAGATCGTCCATACTGCCCAGGGAAGGATGAACCTCACGATAACTGCTGATGGCATAACCACCGTCATTATCCCCTTCGGGCATTTGGAATAACGGCATCAGATGCAGATAGGTGATTCCCAGTTCGGTCAGATAAGGAATCCGGTCTCGCAACCGCTGCAGATCACCGGCGAACAGGTCCACATAGCACATGGCACCGACCATGCGATTGGAAAGATACCACTCACGATTTATCTCACGCATGGCATCCAGTGCCCGAAGCTCGTCCGGACGTGCCAGCCACATATGTGTGGTTGACTTCAGGATTTTTTCCAGATGATAAAAGAAATCGTAATTATGGCCGTACAGGCGGTAAAGTCTCTCGAACAGACGCGGGAAATGACGTTTCAGTCGTTCAAGATAACCTTCCCATTCGGCGCTATCCACCTGCTCGCGAAATGCGGCCTCCAGACGCGGCAGCAGACGCTCGAGCGTGGTACGACTCTCCTTTTTCAACCATAGCGGGTCTATATCGTCGGTCATCATGACAGGCTTCTTTGCTTAAGCGACTCGGGCAGGATCAACTATATGCCACTGCGGGCCATATTTAAACATTCAGGGGATTTTGCCGATAGAATTGCGCAAGTTGTTGATACACTGCCGGATATGTTTGATGGACAAGCCGGGGCTGCTCGAAAAAGACCTCGCTCAAAACAGCAAAAAACTCTGCCGGTGCAGTGGCCGCATAATGATCGATAACGATTGATTTGCCATGCGCTATGCGATGTTGCAGGTCCGCATAGGCGGCACTGAAAGCTTTGCTCCATTGTGGTGCTGACATTCCCCTGTGCAGAGGCGGCATGCCATTGGCCACGCCGTTCTGCATATCCAGCTTGTGAGCAAACTCATGTATCACCAGGTTATGCCCGTCAATAATACCCCCATCCAACGATTCCTCAGCTGATAACACCACCGGTCCTCGTTCCCAGGACTCGCCGCTCAGAGGTTTTCTCACTTCGTGGACGACACCGTATTCATCCATCTCGGTATGTATCGGTGTAAACCCTGCGGGATATATAATCACAGAGACCCAACCGTCGTACCAGTCCAGCCCCAGATTCAGAATCGGCAAACAGGCTTGCAGGGCGATAACCAGCTTTAGTTCAGTGGTAATATTCAGACCACCTGCACTCTCAAGTGATTTGTGATGCAAAAACAGCGTTGCCATTCTCTTCAGCCTGTGCAGATCCTCCTGACTCAGCCTTTCGAAAAAAGCCAGGCGCGACAACGCCTGTTGCCAGTCCGCGTCGGTAT
This sequence comes from Thiohalophilus sp., assembly GCF_046483665.1. Classification (GTDB taxonomy): domain Bacteria; phylum Pseudomonadota; class Gammaproteobacteria; order UBA6429; family Thiohalophilaceae; genus Thiohalophilus. The sequence goes on from NZ_JAWOCR010000022.1 coordinate 29,830, forward strand.
ATGGCGAACGACTAAGGATGCGTTTTTCACGCCACTTATGAAGAAAATCCAGCACTGTTCTTCAGGACAGGATGCCACGGGTTTCGAGTATTTGTTGCGTCAATTCCGAAGGTGAGAATATATAATCATCCTGATATTCCTGGTTGAACTCTTCTGCATTGTTCAACTCGATGACCCCGCCAGTCGTTTTGAAAGCGACAATATTATAGTCGAGCTCGTGCAATATGCGGATTATCGCATCAATACGTTTTTTACGTTCCTCGAACTCACCAATATCACTATGCAGGTTCAATACTTCACAGAAAACAAACGGTCGATAATCCTTGAGAACTCCCTTGATGCCGTCGACCACCTCATATTCGGCCCCTTCGACATCAATTTTTATCATGGAAATTTCTGACAGCGGCAGGCGACGAATAAATTCCTCTCCCTGTACGGTTACCATTTCAAACGAATAACCGAGCTTTTCATTTTTACGCATGAATTTATGCATGGAAGCGCGTTTTTCGCCCAGCTTCCTCGCATAGAGCGTGCGCATGGAGTTTTCATTTGAAATGGCCACAGGATAAAAACGGCTGTTTTCAAAACCATTCAAACGGATAAGTTCCTGCACGTAGAAATTGCATACCGGGTTGGGTTCAAAACCAAAATATTCCCGTTGCTGATCGATAACTCTCAGTTTGACCAGGAAGACACCCACGTTACCGCCAATATCCAGCACCGCGCCCGGCTTCAGCCCCGTCAACAATTCCATGCAGTGGGACATCCACATTTCCCCTTCGGTCAGATAGCCTCGCCCCATGCCGTATATTAACGGCACATGCAGTTTCATCCCCAGATAATTGACCGACGTTTTACGACGACAGAGCCTGGAGAGTGCGACATTAACCTCGCGCCTGAATTTCTTTACAATTCCCATTGACCGCTGTTTTGTTATTTAATCCGACGGCTAAAATACCATACTTGTCTGCCATATCCCTAACCCGACAGAGTTCTAACGAACGCCATTCGCGACTGATGGTGGGTACAAACGATTACCCTGTCAGCTGCCTGAGGGGTCGTCTGCGACAATCCGGTTTCCTGTCCCGTCGGCTATGCTGTCACCTCTGCAGTGAACAGCTGCAGAACCCTGATAATCGGGCCCGGCTTCACAGCCAGATGCCGGGGCATCTCAAACTCACCGGATTGCGCGGCCCTTGCCTTGCAGGCAGTTTTGACACCCCGGGTCGCCGCAAAATAATGTCCGTTATCATTAAAAAAGCCAGTGCATCGCTGCACTGGCTTTTTGTCTGCCGGGAATGTCTGTCCCGTTTAGTCGGCATCATAGCCGAGGCTCTGGCCCAGCCAGCGTTCGACTTCGGCCACGGACATGCCTTTGCGTTTGGCATAATCCTCGACCTGATCGCGGTTGATCTTGCCGACCCCGAAGTAGCTGGATTCGGGGTGACTGAAGTACCAGCCACTGACTGAGGCCGCCGGCCACATGGCCATGGAGTCTGTCAGCTTGACGCCAGTATGGGTCTCGGCATCCAGTAATTCCCACAGCTTCAGCTTCTCGGTATGTTCCGGGCAGGCCGGATAGCCAGGTGCCGGACGGATTCCCTGGTACTCTTCGCGCACCAGTTTGTTGCTGTCGAAGTTTTCGCTCTTCAGACCATAATCCGGTGTCCAGCCATTGGGCTCGTAACCCCAGTTAATATGCCGCATGCGATCGTGCATGTGTTCGGCAAAAGCCTCGGCCAGCCGATCGGCCAGCGCCTTGAGCATAATCGAACGATAATCGTCGTTCTCCTTCTCGAAGCGCTCAACATGCTCGTCAATGCCGAGTCCTGTGGTTACGACAAAACCACCGATATAATCCGGCTTGCCAATGTCTTTGGGCGCAATGAAATCGGCCAGACAACGGTTGGGTTTGCCCGGCGGACGCTGGGTCTGCTGACGCAGGTGATTCAGGGTCAATCTCACTTTATTGCGTGAATCATCCTCGTAGAGCTCGATGTCGTCATCGTTGATGCTGTTCGCGGGCCACAGGCCAACGATGGCTTTGGCTTTGAGCCAGCGCTCCTCGATAATCTGATCCAGCATCTGCCGGGCATCCTCGAACAGCTTCTTCGCCTCGGCGCCCTTCTCCGGATCGTCCAGGATCTTGGGATAGGACCCCTTCATCTCCCAGGTATGGAAGAACGGTGTCCAGTCAATGTACGGGCGCAGGAACTCCAGAGGCATATCATCAAACACCTGGATACCCGGCTGCTCGGGAATAGGCGGCGTGTAGTCGGACCAGTCGATCTTGGTCTTGTTGACACGCGCCTGCTCCAGCGTGATCCAGTTGGTCTTGGCGCGGCGACCCGCGTGATTCTCGCGGACCTTGTCATACTCGGCACGCAAATCCGTGACGAATTTTTCCCGATGCAGTTCGCTGATCAGATTCTGCGCCACACCCACGGCCCGTGAGGCGTCTTTTACCCACACAGTCGGTGCATGATAATGCTGCTCGATCTTCACCGCGGTATGCGCCTTGGAGGTGGTGGCGCCGCCAATCATCAGCGGGACATCGAAACCATTACGTTCCATCTCCTTGGCCATATGCACCATCTCATCCAGCGACGGGGTAATCAGGCCGGACAGACCAACAATATCGACGTTTTCTTCTTTGGCTTTTTTAAGAATGTCGTTGGCCGGCACCATAACACCCATATCGACGACTTCGAAGTTGTTACACTGCAACACTACGCCGACGATATTCTTGCCAATGTCATGCACGTCGCCTTTCACCGTAGCCATCAGCACCTTGGCATCGGCCTTGGCACCTTCTTCCTTCTCGGCTTCGATGTAGGGGAACAGGTAGGCCACAGCCTTTTTCATAACACGGGCCGATTTGACCACCTGCGGCAGGAACATCTTGCCGTCGCCGAACAGATCGCCGACCACATTCATGCCGTCCATCAACGGGCCTTCGATCACTTCCAGCGGCTTGTCGAACGCCTGACGCGCCTCTTCGGTATCTTCATCCACATAGGCGTCGATACCCTTGACCAGGGCGTGTTCCAGTCGCTTGGCCACCGGCCAGCTGCGCCATTCCAGATCTTCTTCCTTCTTGGCGCTGCTGCCGTCGCCCTTGTACTTGTCGGCCAGGTCCAGCAGGCGTTCGGTGGAATCGTCACGGCGATTGAGCACTACATCTTCCACCGCCTCGCGCAACTCTTCAGGCAGATCATCGTAAACCGCCAGCTGACCGGCGTTAACGATACCCATGTCCATGCCCGCCTTGATGGCGTGATACAGGAACACCGCATGGATCGCCTCACGCACCGGGTTGTTACCGCGGAATGAGAATGACACATTGGAGACACCGCCGCTGATCAGCGCATAGGGCAGTTTCTGTTTTATCTCGCGGGTCGCCTCAATGAAGTCAACGCCGTAGTTGTTGTGCTCCTCAATACCGGTAGCGATGGCAAAGATATTGGGATCGAAGATGATATCTTCAGGCGGGAAACCAATCTGCTCGGTGAGGATCTTGTAGGCCCGCTCGCAGATCTCGACCTTGCGTTCCCTGGTGTCGGCCTGACCGGTTTCATCGAAGGCCATGACCACCACGGCGGCACCGTAACGGCGACACAGTTCGGCCTGGCGAATAAACTCTTCCTCACCTTCCTTCATGGAGATGGAATTCACCACCCCCTTGCCCTGAACACACTTGAGGCCAGCCTCAATGATATGCCACTTGGAAGAGTCAATCATGACCGGCACGCGAGAGATGTCCGGCTCGCTGGCGATCAGGTTGAGAAAGGTGACCATGGCATTCTCGCCATCGAGCATGCCTTCATCCATGTTGACGTCGATGATCTGGGCGCCGTTTTCTACTTGCTCGCGCGCCACATCCAGTGCCGTGTCGTACTGCTCTTCAAGGATCAGACGCTTGAACTTGGCCGAGCCGGTGACGTTGGTACGCTCACCGACGTTGACGAATAGCGAATCCTTGTCGATATTACACGGCTCGAGGCCACTCAGGCGGGTCGTGTGATCGTCTTCGGGTAACTTGCGTGGCTCATAGGGCGTTACGGCTTCGGCAATCGCCTGGATGTGCCCCGGTGTGGTGCCGCAGCAACCACCGATGATATTCAGAAAACCGCTCCTGGCCCATTCTTCTATCTGTGATGCCATCTCTTCAGGTGACTCATCGTACTCCCCGAATTCATTCGGCAAACCGGCGTTGGGATGCGCATTAACGTGACAGGTCGCGATGCCGCTCAGCTCTTCAATATGCTGGCGCAATTCACCGGCACCCAGGGCACAGTTGAAGCCGAAACTGATCGGCTTGATGTGGCGCAGCGAGTTATAAAACGCTTCGACTGTCTGACCGGAAAGCGTACGCCCGGAAGCGTCGGTAATGGTCCCGGAGATCATTACCGGCAGGCGCTTGTCTTCCTTCTCGGCAAAATAGCTCTCGATAGCAAACAACGCCGCTTTGGCATTGAGGGTATCGAAAATCGTTTCCACCAGGATCAGATCCACGCCACCGTCAACCAGACCACCCAGGGCTTCGGTATAGGATTCGACCAGCTGATCAAAATTAATATTACGGAAACCGGGATTGTTCACATCCGGGGAAATACTTGCGGTGCGATTGGTTGGTCCCAGTACACCAGCGACAAAACGCGGTTTATCCGCTGTTGCCACGGCTTCGCAGGCTTCGCGCGCCACTTCGGCGGAGACCTTGTTCATCTCGTAGGACAACGCTTCCATGTGATAGTCGGCCATGGAAATGGAGTTGGCATTAAAGGTGTTGGTCTCGACAATGTCGGCACCGGCCTCGAGATAAGCGATGTGAATATCGCGAATGATCTTGGGCTGGGTCAGTGACAACAGGTCGTTGTTGCCTTTGAGATCCGATTGCCAGTCGGCGAACCGATCGCCGCGATAATCTTTTTCTTCGAGTTTATAGGTCTGGATCAGGCTGCCCATGGCGCCGTCCAGGACAAGGATACGTTGCTTTAAAGCTTCTTCAAATTGACTCATAACTTATTTCTTTTAGCCGTTATTAATTGACTGATATGCGTGAAAAAAACGGGGAGTACGCGGATAAAGAGCAGATGATTATACCAGAAACAGCGTCATCCGCCTATTTCCCACGATAATGGTATGGGTGCTGACAGAGCCAGAGCGCGAAAACCGCTTGATTATGCGCATTGCAGCGCCGGTCAGGCGGTAGCCGAAAACGAAAAATTAAACTCTGTCTGCTCAGGCTGTCAGTCTGATCAGGATGAGCAGTTCTCGATACAACAACAACAACGAGACCAGTATCAGTAACATGCCGAACATCCGTGCGGATTTGCCTTTCAATATCCGCACAGTGAACGGTGATCGTGTACCGGCTGGTGGAACACGCAGCGAGGCAATGATTCGCCAGCCATACCAGAGAAAGAACAGAATCGGTAGCAAACGCCAGATACTGTAGACATAGCCGGTCAGGATCTTCTTCTCGTCAGCCAGTTCCATCACCTGATAAGGGTTGGCCGATCCGGGGTCGGGCACCAGCAAAAAATCGATCAGCGGCTCCAGCAAAACCGCTATCAGAAAATAAGCGGCAATCACCAGGGCCAGGTTCAGCCGCAATGATTTGTCGCCGGATTCAAATTCGGGCTCGGGGCGTTGCTCCTGCATCCTGACAACATAACATATTGCCCCGCTTTGGCCGTAGCGAAAACCCGACAAAACGGGTCATATAATGGTGATGGCGGCAAACACCGGTTACACTGGCGGGGTTATGTCCAGAAGCGTACCGATTGTCGAAGATAGCCGTAACCACCCTGCGCCACTGCTCAAGGTACCCAAGGCCATCCTGCGACCGGTGGGTCGGGCAATTGCCGACTTTGGCATGATCCGCGAGGGGGATCGGGTTTTACTCGGACTCTCCGGCGGCAAGGATTCCCTGTCGCTATTACATATTCTGCGCCATTTGCAGCGCCACGCGCCCATCCGGTTCGAGCTGGGAGCCCTGACCGTGGACCCGCAGATCGAAGGCTTTCATCCCGAAACGCTCAAGGAGTACCTGGCCCAACTGGGCATTCCGTACTTCTTTGAAAGCCAGCCAATCGCCGAGAATGCCAAAAGCCAGATGAAAAACGATTCCTTCTGTGCCTACTGCTCGCGCATCAAACGCGGCATGATGTACTCCACCTGCCGGCGCGAGGGTTACAACGTACTGGCCCTGGCCCAGCACCTGGACGATCTGGCAGAAAGCTTTCTGATGTCGGCCTTTCGCGGGGGCCAGCTACGCACGATGAAGGCCAGCTACACCAATCGCGAAGGCGATGTGCGCATCATTCGTCCACTGGTTTATGTCCGCGAACGACAGACTGGCGACTTTGCCAATCAGCGGATTCTGCCGGTCATTCCCGACTCCTGTCCGGCCTGTTTCGCCATGCCCACCGAACGGGATCATATGAAGGAACTTCTGGCGCAGGAAGAAGCCCACAATAAGCAGCTTTTCAAGAGCCTTTTGACGGCCATGCGGCCACTTTACTCAAAAATTACCGCAGAATAGAAATAATTTCCCACATAGGAAATATTTATACTTTTAATCCCCGGATTTTCCCTGATTTTAATAATTATGGGAAATATATAACTTAATGCCTGACTAAACCAGCATCGAGTGGGAAATAATGATCTCGCCGAGAAAACGAAAAGGTCACAGATTGTGAATTAATTCACACTTCCTGTATCAGGGCGCTATGATTACCCATAATGTCTCGAGGCAGACCCGGGAAGGCGGGGAGATTCAGCCCGAAATGTTGTCCAGATTGTGTAGCAAGATAAACCTGTCGGGAGGTGTCAGATGAAACACGTCAAACGTGAAGCCCCAGCGATAGTCCAGTGCGGTGAGCTCTGGTGTATTGAAACAGCGGCCGGGATAGAAGGCCCGGTGGACAGCCAACAGGATGCGGCTGTTTACCTGAACCTGCTCAACCGGGTGAACGCCGCCCGCAATGAACAGGCTGGCCTGGATTGCGAGACCCCGTAAGCAACACCTCAATCACCCCCCACGGCCTTATCCGGCTCGCCTGCCTGAACAGGCCGAGCCGCCACAGGGAAAAGCCTGTATGCTGCCCGGCGTACGGGACTTTTATTTTTCACTTCTGATAAATGACCCATGCGTGAATTTTTGCTGTTGTTCCTGGCCCGTTTACCGCTGGCAATGCTGCACAGTGCCGGCTGGGTGAGTGGCCAGTTATTGTGGCTGATGCGAACCAAACCGGCGCGGATTGCGCTACGCAATCTGGAGGTTTGCCTGCCACAGCTGAGTGACACAAAACGCCGGCAACTGGCGCGCCACAGCCTGATTGCCACAGCTTACACCCTGCTCGAATCCTTTCGCCTGTGGCACGGCCGCGCCGATCGGGCCATCAAGCTGGTACGCCGCGTCGAAGGAGAACCCGCCTTGCGCACGGCACTGGCCCGGCAACAGGGCGTGATACTGCTGGTACCGCACCTGGGTAACTGGGAGATGGTTGGCCTGTACTGTTCCCGTCACTATCCCATGACCAGTCTCTATCGAACCCAGCGCTCGCCGTGGTTCGACGACTTTATTCTGCGCGGTCGCCAGCGCTTCGGCGCCGAACTGGTTACTACTACCTCACGCGGGGTACGCGCCGCGGTGCGGGCGCTCAAACAGCAACGGATTCTGGGCATCCTGCCCGATCAGAACCCCGGTGCCGGCGCCGGGGTGAGCGTACCGTTTTTCGGCATCCGCACCAACACGCCGGTGTTGCCCGTCCGCCTGGCCCATCAGCACCAGACGCCGGTGTTGTGTGCCTGGGCCGAACGTCTGCCTCGCGCGCGTGGCTTTGTCCTGCATTTCGAACCGCTGGATAATGCCATCGCCGGCCCCGATCCCGAACAGGCCGCCGCACTGATGAACCGCGAACTGGAACGCATCATCCGCCACAAACCCGAACAATACTGGTGGAGCCACCCGCGCTTCCGCCACCGCCCCGAAGGCGAAGAACCGATCTACTAAATTTCAGGAGAATAAACCCAACGCAAAGGCGCAGAGATGCAAAGAACGCAGAGGAAAAATTGTTTATCTTAACTTGTACGGCTTTTCGTAAACCTGGTGGCAAACGTCAAAAATCGATTAGCGATCAGTTTTTCCCGGGTTAGCTACTTATCAACCATCGTACGATAACTCCTGCTGCTTCCGATCCAGGGCAAAATTACTTTTTAATTTTCTTTGCGGTCCTCTGCGTCTCTGCGCCTCTGCGTTAATCTCTTTTCCCTAATCAACACACTTCACTCAACAGCTGGTCGATCATACGGCGGGCCTGTGAGGCGTAGCCGCCGCCGAACAGGTTGTAGTGGTTGAGGATGTGATAGAGGTTGTAGAATATCTTGCGGGTGGCATAGCCGGGATCGAGGGGCCAGGTGGCAGCGTAGCCGCTGTAGAATGAGCGCGAGAAGCCGCCGAACAGTTCCGTCATAGCCAGATCCGCTTCGCGATCGCCGAAGTAGACCGCCGGGTCGAAGATCACCGCCTCGCCGTCGCGGGTGAAGGCATAGTTGCCGGACCAGAGATCGCCGTGCAGCACCGAAGCGACCGGCCGGTAATCGGTAAAGAAATCGGCGACCCGTTCTTTGAGCTGCTGGCCGCGCTCATACAGGGCGCTGTCGGCACCATGACGATGTGCCAGATCAAGCTGGAACCCGAGCCGCTGTTCCTGCCAGAAGCGGACCCACTCGTTATGCCAGCCATTGGGCTGGGGGGTGGAACCGATGGTGTTGTCGCGGTGCCAGCCATATTGTTCGCGGGTGTAGCGGTGCATCTGGGCCAGCTGTTCGCCGAAGCGGTGCATGTCGCCGCTGCCACCGGTCTCCAGATATTCCATCACCAGATAGGCCTGCCCGTCACTGACGCCAGTTGTGACCGGTTGCGGTACGCGCACGGCATGGGCTTCGGCCATCGTGGCCAGCCCCTCGGCCTCGGCCTCGAACATCTCGAGCAAATCGGCGCGATTGAATTTGACGAAATAATGGCGCCCGCCGCTGTCGATGCGACTGGCACTGCTGATACAGCCGCCGCCAATGCCACTCATATTATCAATGGTGAACGGTTCACCCAGCGCCTCGCCAATCGCCCGGGCCAGCTTTTCCTGGTTCATGAATATCAATCCTGCTGCGTTAAAAGCCTGGGCGCATTACACTTGCAGTTCCCGTGCCGGAGTGCAAGTTGCCATTATGAAAGTCTTTGACCATATCAGCCCCGAGCTGGCCGAGTGGATCGGCCAGCAACCGCTGTTTTTCAATGCCACCGCGCCGCTGAACGGCGAGGGGCACGTTAACCTGTCGCCGCGCGGCCTCGACACACTGAGGATTATGGACCCCAATACTGTCCTCATTCTCGATCTGACCGGCAGCGGCAACGAAACCGCCGCGCATCTGGGCGAGAATGGCCGCATGACGCTGATGTTCTGTGCCTTCAGCGGTCCACCGCGCATCCTGCGTTTGTATGGTCGGGGCGAAGTGATCCTGCCGGTCAGCCCCGACTGGGAGGCACTGCGCAACCGGTTCGATGACAGCCTGCCCGGGGTGCGGCAAATCTTCTGCCTGCAGGTGGAACGGATACAGACCTCCTGTGGCTATGGGGTACCGTTGATGGATCTGGTCGGCCAGCGCGAGGCACTCATCCGTTGGACGGAAAACAAAGGTCCCGGGGGAATTCGCGGGTTCCGTGACAAGCATAACCGGAGCAGTATCGACGGCCTGCCAGCCCCCGTCGTGGACGAATCCTGGTGAGATTTTGCCCGGATTACAGGCTTTTCAGGGTGCCGATCAGCAATGCATTGTCTGACTTTATGCACAGTCCCTGAAATAACAACGTGTTAGGACGAAGTACCTGTTAACCGGCAAAGCCAAAAACAGCAAAAATAATATAACTAACTGATTATGATATGTTTTTCTGTGCGTACAAAATATGTTCAATTTAACAATAGTATAACAGTGCCGGGTAGTTGGCCCGGTTTACCCCATTTCATCCACACAGTTATCCACAGAAACTGTGGATAACAGCCATTCTTAAAACACCTCAAGGACTTAGGTGATTTAACCTAGAATTGATCTGAACGTATGCGGCTAACTGACATGTTTTATCACCCCGATCTACCCACCCGACAGCCATGAGCGAGCCGATTCTACAGATCGCCATCCCGACACCATTGCGCCGGCATTTCGATTACCGGCCACCGGCCGGTATCGATCCTGCCTCCCTGACACCAGGCAGCCGGGTCGAGGTATCTTTTGGTCGACGCCGGATCATCGGCCTGCTGCTGGGTGTCGCAGAACACACCGACGTCCCCTCTCACAAGCTCAAGCGGGCTGCTGCCCTGCTCGATAAGTCACCGGTCGTCAGCACCGAACTGCTCGAGTTACTGGGCTGGGCCAGCCGTTATTATCAACATCCCATCGGCGAGGTGATGCAGCACGCCCTGCCGGTCTTGCTGCGTCGCGAGTCGCAGCCGGCCCGCCGCGGCAGTGAACACTGGCAGCTGACCCCGGCCGGCCTCGCCGCCATGGAACAGACGCAGAAGCGAGCCCCGAAACAGGCGGCATTACTGGCCAGCCTGCAGGCGCGCCCGGAAGGTGCCAATGCCGCCGAACTGGACAGCGAGCACGTCAACTGGCGACCGATACTGAAAAAACTGATCGAAAAAGGCCGGGTCGAAATGAGCCTGCGCGCCACCCTGCCGCCGCCGAGCGAACAGCGCCAGTCGGCCCCGACCCTGACCGGTGCGCAACACACCGCCGTGGAGCAATTGCTGCAGCAGCGCGACAGTTTCCACTGCACCCTGCTCGACGGGGTTACCGGCAGTGGCAAAACGGAAGTCTATCTGCAATTGATCGAACGGGTCCTCGCCGACAAGCGCCAGGCCCTGGTACTGGTACCGGAAATCGGCCTGACCCCCCAGCTGGTTGAGCGCTTCCGGGCCCGTCTGAATACACCGGTGGCGGTACTGCATTCGGCACTCAACGATCAGGAACGCTATAACGCCTGGCTGGCGGCGCGCGAGGGCGAGGCAGGAGTCATCATCGGGACCCGTTCGGCGCTGTTCTCGCCCCTGCCCAGCCCGGGAGTGATCATCATCGACGAAGAGCACGATCTCTCTTTCAAGCAACAGGATGGCTTTCGCTATTCGGCGCGGGATCTGGCGATCCTGCGCGCGCAGAAACTGGACATTCCCATCCTGCTCGGTTCGGCCACGCCGTCGCTGGAGTCCTTGCACAACGTGCGCCAGGGTCGTTACCAGCATTTGCGCCTGCCGGAACGGGCCGGTGCGGCGGTTTTTCCCCGCTTTTTGATCCAGGATGTGCGCGGCCAGAAACTCGAACACGGCCTTTGTGCCCAGTTACTGGCACGCATGCAACAGCATCTGAATCAGCACAGCCAGGTGCTGTTGTTTCTCAACCGCCGCGGCTTTGCGCCGGTGTTGATGTGCCATGAATGCGGCTGGCATGCCCGGTGCGCCCGCTGCGATGCGCATCTGACCGTGCACCGGCGCCAGCACAAATTGCGCTGCCACCATTGCGGCAGCGAACAGACCCTGCCCGAGACCTGTCCCGAATGCCAGACCGGGGAACTGCTGCATATGGGGCTGGGCACCGAACGGGTGGAAAGCGCCCTGCAGGAACACTTCCCCGAGGCGCGCATCGTACGCATCGATCGCGATACTACCCGGCGCAAAGGCGCCTTGCAGGAGTTACTGCGCCAGGTTCATGCCGGCGAAGTCGATATCCTGATCGGCACCCAGATGCTGGCCAAGGGGCATCACTTTCCCGACGTGACTCTGGTCGGGCTGCTGGATGCCGACTACGGTCTCTATAGTGCCGACTTTCGCGCCAGCGAACGCATGGGCCAGCTGATTTTGCAGGTTGCCGGACGCGCCGGCCGCGCCGAGCGCCCCGGCGAGGTGATGATCCAGACCCACCATCCTGACAATCCCCTGCTGACGCAGCTGGCCGCCCACGACTATCCCGCTTTCGCCGAGACATTGCTACAGGAACGGGCCCAGGCCGAACTGCCGCCCTATGCCAGTCTGGCCCTGCTGCGGGCCGAAGCTGTCGATGCGCGTGCCGCACTCGACTTTCTGCAGGCCGCCCGCGACAGCGCCGGCCCCACCGGGGCCGATCAGCCGTTACTGCTCGGCCCCGTTCCCTCGCCAATGGAACGCCGCGCCGGGCGTTATCGCGCCCAGCTGCTATTGCAGGCCAGCGACCGCCAGACCCTGCAGCGCTTTTTGCAACACTGGCTGCCGCGCGTAGAACAGCTGCCCGACAGCCGCCGGGTGCGCTGGTCGATCGACATCGACCCGCTGGAGATGTTCTGACCTAACAGTGACGAGGGCCGAGGGACGAGTAACGAGGTTTTGCCTGGGACTGGTTTTAGATCACCCCTCCCTAACCCTCCCCTGGAAGGGGAGGGGATGATTTTGCGAGTAGCAAAGAGCCATTCCCCCTCCCTCAGGGAGGGGGCTAGGGGGAGGGGATATAAATAAACCTCGTCCCTCGTCACTCGTACCTCGCCCCTGCGCGTAGCGCCTGCGCTAGGCGCAGGCGGGCGGGTGGTTTACAATCGGCACCCCAGTAACGACTTACGCAAGCGACTTGAATTTTTCATGAAAAACCAGCTTCAGGCCCTGATCGCACAGGCCGTCGAGGTCCTGCGAGCCGACGGTACTTTACCCGCCGATGCCAATCCCGCCATCCAGATCGAGCGTACCCGCGATCCGTCTCACGGGGATCTGGCCTGTAATGTCGCCATGCTGCTGGCCAAACCGGCCAAAGCCAGACCGCGAGATCTGGCCGAGAAGATCATCGCCGCCCTGCCGGACGATGCCAGTGTCATCCGCGTGGAGATCGCCGGGCCCGGGTTTATCAATTTCTTTTTAAGCGACGACGCTTTTCACGCGGTGATTCCGCAAATCCTCGAAACCGGTGAGACTTACGGCCACTCCACCATCGGCAACGACCAACGGGTGCAGGTAGAGTTTGTTTCGGCCAATCCGACCGGCCCCCTGCATGTAGGCCACGGTCGGGGGGCCGCCTATGGCGCTGCAGTCGCCGATCTGCTGGCCGCCGCCGGTTTTACCGTGCATCGCGAATATTATGTGAACGACGCCGGACGACAGATGGACATCCTCGCGGCCAGTGTCTGGTTACGCTATCTGGAGCTGGCCGGCGAAGATCTGGAATTCCCGGCCAACGCCTACAAGGGCGATTATGTCTGGGATATCGCCGCCACCTTGCACCGGAAGCACGGCGATCGCTTTCGGCATGCCTGGAAGGTAATCCGCCAGACCCTGCCGGCCGACGAGCCCGAAGGCGGCGACAAAGAGGAATACATCGATGCGGTGATTGGCCAGGCCAAACAGTATCTGGGCGAGGACGATTACCGCTTCGTGTTCGATACCGGACTCAATTATATCCTCGCGGATATTCGCGACGATCTTGCCCAGTTCGGTATTACCTACGAAGAGTGGTTTTCCGAACGATCCCTGACCGAAACCGGTGCGGTGAGCAAAGCTCTGCAGCGGCTGCGCGACAGCGGACACACTTATGAGCAAGACGGTGCGTTGTGGTTTCGTTCCTCGGAGTTTGGCGACGAGAAAGACCGGGTACTGGTACGCGATAACGGCCAGACTACCTACTTCGCCTCGGATATCGCCTACCATATGGACAAGCTGGAACGGGGCTTCGATCGGGTCATTGACGTGTGGGGCGCCGATCATCATGGCTATGTACCACGGGTACGGGCGGCCCTCAAGGCACTGGGAGACAATCCGGAAAAACTTGATGTGCTGCTGGTACAGTTCGCCATTCTTTACCGGGGCGGCAAGAAGCTGCAGATGTCGACTCGCTCCGGCGAGTTCGTCACCCTGCGCCAGCTGCGCAAGGAAGTCGGCAGCGATGCGGCGCGTTTCTTTTATGTCATGCGCAAATGCGAACAGCACATGGACTTCGATCTGGATCTGGCCAAGTCCGAGTCGAAAGATAATCCGATCTATTACATCCAGTATGCCCATGCCCGGGTCTGCAGCGCGCTACGCAAGCTGGAAGAAAAAGGCTGGCAATATGATCAGGAACTGGGCCTGCAGCAGCTGGCCCTGCTGAGTACCAATCACGAATTGTCGCTGTTAACCAGCCTGTCCCGCTATCCGGAAGTGATCGAAGCGGCGGCCCTGGCCCATGAGCCACATCAGGTGTGCCATTATTTGCGCGAGCTGGCCAATGACTTTCATACCTATTATAACGAGCACAAGATACTGGTGGACGAGGCGCCACTGCGTAATGCCCGCCTGGCATTGAGTCAGGCGACTCGCCAGGTGATTGCCAACGGTCTGGGTCTGCTGGGCGTTTCGGCGCCGCAGTCCATGTAATACTAACAGCCCCGACGCTGTAACACTCACACGTTCGGTGATAGGCTTGTCTCATGCCACGCGATTACGCCAAAACCCCCAAACCCAAACATCCCCACTCCCTGCCTGGCTGGATATGGATGCTGGGCGGGTTATTTATCGGCCTGTTTATTGCGCTACTGGTTTATTTGACCAATAACGCCGGTTCCGATCCGGATAAGGACATCGGCAGCTCGGTCAACGAGTTGATCGGCAAATTCAAGGATGGTCGCCAGGATACCCGCGATGTGCGTCGTGATAACACGCAGCCCCCCCCTTCGCCGGACGAACAGAAACAGGACAAAGACAAACCCCGATTCGATTTTTATACTATTTTACCGGAACTGGAAGTGGTCATACCCGAATACAATCTGTTCGGTGAAAAATCGGATAAGAGCGAACAAAAACCGGACGGATCCGATCAGCCCGTCCCGCAGACGGAGGATGATACCCGCTATATCATCCAGGCCGGCTCGTTTCGCAATCCGGAACAGGCCGACCGCCTCAGGGCGCAACTGGCGCTGCACGGTATCGAAGCGTCGGTACAGACCGTGAAGATCAATGACAACGATACCTGGCACCGGGTCCGGGTCGGCCCCATCAACAATCTCTCCACCGTCAACCGGACCCGAAAGCGCCTTCAGGACAACGGCATCGCCACCATCGTGGTCAAGGAAAAAAGCTGAGCGTCCCGTGCCGCCATGCCCTATGTACTGATACTGTTGTTGCTACTGGGGCTGTTCTTCGGTCCCGGCCTGTGGGCCCGCTATACCTTCAAACGTTACAGCACACCGCGCAAGGATATCCCTGGCACCGGCGGCGAACTGGCCCGGCATCTGCTGGATCGTTTTGGCATGCAAAGTTTTCAGGTCGAGGTAGCCGGCACCGAGGGCGATCACTTTGACCCCACCAGCGAGACGGTGCGCCTCAGCCAGGACAACTATGACGGCACATCACTGACGGCCGTGGCCGTGGCAGCACATGAAGTCGGCCACGCCATCCAGCACCATCGCGGTGAGCATAAACTCAAACTGCGCACCCGCCTGGCACAAACTGCCAATAGCGCACAGAAGATCGGCGCCGTCGTAATCCTCTTTGCTCCCGTCGTGGCACTGTTATCACGAGCGCCTTCAGCCATGGCACTCCAGATTATCCTCGGGCTGGGCACCATGTTGCTCGCCACTATCGTGCACCTGGTAACCCTGCCCGTGGAATTCGACGCCAGCTTCGGCAAGGCGTTACCCATCCTCAAAGAAGGCTATGTCCAGCCCAAAGACCTGCCCAAAATCAAACGCATTCTGCGCGCTGCCGCCCTCACTTATGTTGCGGCCTCTTTGTCGAGCCTGCTCAGCCTGGGGCGCTGGATCGCCATCCTGCGACGCTAAAACTAGCGTCAGGTTAATCTGAATAATCGCTGGTTTCTGGCAGCTGTATCAATATACCATGTGATGTTGTTCACTGTTTATCGCTTTGCGACTCTCTACTATAGCCGCCACAAGATAAATACCCCCCTGACTCTATTTCCGAGGTGCGCTATGAAAACCCTGAAAACATTAACTGCCGTCAGCCTATTGGCAATAACAGGCGCCAGTTACGCCGAATCCGGTGACTACATGAACCTGCAATTGGGTATCAGTGACGTGGATGGATTCGATGAAGGCCTTGCCGCTATTGCCACTTTTGGCCGGCCGGTACCGAACGTGCATGAAAACTTTTCCGTGGAAGGTGAGTTCACCACGACTATTGCCGACCCGGATACCAATGGTGCCGAGATTTCTTATTTTAGCCTGGGTGCCTACGGGGTCTACACTCATCCGCTCAACCAGTACGCCAGCCTGCGTGGCCGGGCCGGACTGGTTTATTACGATACCGACGTTTCGGGCGACGGCCGGCGCGGTTCCGATGACGGGCTGGATCTCAGTGTTGGCTTCGGTGTCACCTATAACCTCAACCAGCAGATGGATCTGATCGCCGAATATACCCTCATCGAATCCGATATATCCCACCTCTCGGCCGGTATCCAGTATCGTTTTTAGTAAAGCTAACTGGCAGCCAGTAATTCATTGCTGGCAGCTACTGAAAATCGTAATGCTTTGTGACCGGCTTGCGTATTTCCCAGGTACAACTCATGCCGGCCGGAAAGGTCACCAGATCACCGCGTTGAATCTGTACCGGTTCACCGTCATCGGGTGTAACGATGACATCGCCTTCGAGCAAATAGCAGGTTTCCTGGCGGTCATATTGCCAGGGAAAGGTCGATACCTCTTTTTCCCAGATGGGCCAGTCATATACACCGATCACATCGAGTTTGGCCGGTGAGGGATTACGTTCTACCAGAATCTGCATGGTTATCACCTTTACATCACATTGCTTTGTGGAGTTTTTACAGCGCCTGATCGGCGTTGCGATTATTCGTCTTCCAGGTAGGTATAGCCCTTGAGCCCGGATTCAAGCTGACTCAGGTATTCCCGGGATTCGCTTTCATCCAGATCGGCCTGGGCCAGTTTTTTCTGATAGCTGTCGAGCAGCAAGTCAGCGCGGATATGCACATAATCAAGAACTGAATCGACCGTATCCCCGTACAGGACCTGCTCTATCTGATGATTGCCATCATTATCGAGCACGACATTGATCGAGTCGGTATCGCCGAACAGGTTGTGCATATCGCCCAGTATCTCCTGATACGCGCCGACCATGAATATCCCGATCAGGTAAGGTTCACCGGATTTCAGAGGGTGCAGCGGCAGGCTGCTCTCGACGCCTTCACCATCGACGTAGTAGTCGATACGACCGTCCGAATCACAGGTAATGTCTTCGATCACGCCCCGGCGCGTCGGCTTTTCATCCAGCCGATGTAACGGTACTACCGGAAAGATCTGATCAATGGCCCAGACATCGGGAATCGACTGGAACAACGAGAAATTGGCAAAATATTTGTCCGCCAGCTTGTCATGCAACTCGTCCAGTACTTCACGATGCACCCGGTTGCTTGCGGATAACAATTCGTGCACCCGCTGACAGATAACGTAATACAGCTCCTCGGCATAGGCACGTTGGTCGAGTGTCAGCACGCCATGGGTATACATACTTTGCACTTCGCTTAGCCAGTGTTTGATGTCGTGATAAATCTCCATTGCCGCGCGGCTGGAGGTTTCATTCTGGACCGCTTCGTAGCATTGCCACATATCCTGCAGTACCAGCGGGTCATCACTCTGCGGCTCCAGCATGGCGCTGGCATCGGGGACCTGCTCGGTGTCAATAATATTGGTAATCAACACCGCGTGATGGGCGGTCATAGCCCGGCCTGATTCGGTAAAGATATCCGGGTGCGCCAATCCATGTTCCTCGCACGCCTCCCACAATACATGCACAATGTTATTGGTGTAGGACTGTACGCTGTAGTTCATGGAACAGAAACTGCGCGAACGTGAACCTTCATAATCAACCCCCAGGCCACCACCGACATCCACACAACGGATGTTGATTCCCATGCGATGCAGTTCGACAAAATAGCGTGCGCATTCGAGCATGCCGCGCTGGATATCGCGGATATTGGCGATCTGCGAGCCGAGATGGAAATGCAGCATTTGCAGGCTATCGCTCATGCCGGCCTCGCGCAGCCGCTCGATAACCCAGATCACCTGCGCGGCGGAGAGACCAAACTTGGCTTTTTCGCCGCCAGTGTTCTGCCACTTGCCCTCGCCGATAGAGGCAAGCCTCACCCGTACACCCAGCAGCGGTGTAATACCCAGGGCCCGGGACTCGCTAATCACCAGCTCCAGTTCGGAGTGCTTTTCAATTACAATATAAACCTGATGCCCGAGCTTGCGGCCGATCAGGGCCAGGCGGATATATTCCCGGTCCTTGTAACCGTTACAGACGATCACTCCACCCGGATGGGACAACCCCAGCACCGCCATCAACTCCGGTTTACTGCCCGCCTCCAGCCCGACCCGCTCCTGACCATGCTCAACCAGCTGCCGGATCACGCTGGCCTGCTGATTGACCTTGACGGGATACACTGCGGTGTACTTGCCCTGATAGGCATCACTGGCCATGGCCTGGTGAAAGCTCTGACAGAGAGTATCCAGACGATTGTTCAGGATATCGGTAAAACGGACCACGATCGGCAGGGTCACACTATGTTCGCGTACCGCCCGGGTCGCCAGTTGATAGAGATCGATCCCTCGATTGTGCGCCTGGCGATCAGGATGGGCCAGCATGTGACCCTGCTCGTTGATGCCAAAGTAACCTTCGCCCCAGTAGACCACGCTATAGGTGGCAAGCGCCTGTTGTCTGTTCCAGTCTGACATGATCACCTGATGTTGTTTTATTCGGGGCCGGGGTTTCAAGTATAATGGCAGTTTCCCTGCTCACGCCAAGCATTTTCCGGAGTGCTGTTATGTTATCCGATACAGAATGGTTTACCGAGATCTGCGCTGAATCGGGCTCGGCCTTTTCTTTCAAAATAAAGGAAAAGCTGGCCGAGGTGCAGACCGGGTTTCAGAAAATCGAGATCTTCGACACCGAGAAATGGGGCCGATTGATGGTCATCGACGGCTTTATTATGCTCACCGATCGGGACAACTTTCTGTATCACGAGATGATGGCCCACCCGGTACTGTTCACCCACCCCGCTCCGAAACGGGTGCTGGTGATCGGCGGCGGTGACTGCGGCACCCTGCGCGAAGTCCTGCAGCATCCCGGGGTAACAAGCTGCGAGCAGGTAGAGATCGACGAGCAGGTCACCCGCTTGTCAGAACAATACTTCCCGGATTTGTGCACTGCCAACGACGACCCCCGCGCCGCGTTCCATTTTGTCGACGGTATTCAGTGGGTCAAGGATGCCGGGGCCGGTCATTATGATGTGATTATCGTCGACAGTACCGATCCTGTCGGTCCGGCCGAAGGCCTGTTTACCGAGCAGTTCTATCGCGATTGCCACCGCGCGCTGGGGGCAGACGGTCTGCTGGTACAGCAAAGCGAATCCCCGCTGATTCATCAACGCCTGTTAAAAGAGATGCATACTGCCATGGCCGATGCCGGTTTTGCCGCCGTCAATACGCTCGGCTTTCCACAGCCGGTCTACCCCAGCGGATGGTGGAGCTGCACCGTGAGTGGGAAGGTGTCGGATCTGACCCGCTTCCGTGAACAGGATGCCGCGCAGCGGCCGTTCGAAACCCTTTATTACAACCCCGAGATTCACCGCGCGGCGTTTGCCCTGCCCGGCTTCCTGCACCAGCAGCTGGACAAATAATTCATCGCTCCGCGGGGATAAAGTAAAAATCAAACAAACAGCGTTTAAAAAAACCTCGTATCCTGGTCCCGACGGACGGGTTTTTAACTTGTAACCTCAACTTAATCACACCACCGGCTGACATCCTGCGCGGCGCGGGCCTCGGCCTGCTGGCGCTGGCTGTCAGTGAGAATTTTTCGATCACCCTGCTCATCAATATCATATAACCGGCCTGCCTGCTGATAGCTTCGCAAACGATCCCGCGCCCGGGCGCAACGTTTGTGTCGTTCGGCGGCTTCGGCTTCCTTGCGTTGCTCCCGCTGTTGTTTGATGCGCCGCTCTTCTTCATAGGCGCGTAACAGGCGACGGGTTTTTTCACGCCGTTCGGCATCACCGGATTGCGGGCTGCCGCGGGAAGGGCCGGGGTCCACATCCATGGAACGGGCTCCTTTCTCCGGCGGTTTATCGCCATAATGCACCTGCCCCTGTTCGTCGGTCCATTTATAGACGCCGGCTCCGGTGGATACGCTTACCAGGGCCGTGAGTAACAGGCCGCTAACCAGCTGTTGAATATTCCATTTCATTATTTTGCCTCCCTAAGGCGATCCAGTCGTAAACGTTGCCGCTCGTCGAACAACCGTCGGGCGCCCAGCCAGCTGGCCAGCAAGATAGCAAACCCGGTGCCGGCTGCGATCATAAACATGATCAGAATCTGGTATTTGACCGCTTCCACCGGCGCCGTGCCCGAGAGAATCTGGCCGGTCATCATTCCCGGCAGGCTGACGATCCCCGCCGCCGCCATGGCATTGATGATCGGAATCAGCCCGACGCGGACGCTCTCGCGGACCGTCTCGCGCAGTGCATCCTGCCAGCGCTGTCCCAGGGCAAGGCGTGTTTCGATCACCGCCCGCTGCTGCCAGGCGTTATTGGTCAGCCGATCCAGCGACAGCGCCACCCCGGTCATGGTGTTACCCAGCATCATACCGAGCAGGGGAATGGCGTACTGGGGCTGATACCAGGGATCGTTATTGATAATAATCAGCAAGGCAAACAACGTGGTGGCAAAGGCCGAGACAAACATCGACAGGGTGCCCAGGGCATAACCCCAGCGCCCCCGGAACGGTCGGTGCTGGCGGGCCATCACCTCACGGCCGGCGATCAGCACCATCACCGAGGCAATCAGTATCACCCACAGCAGGGTGACATTCTCGAATAACACCTTGAGAATCAGACCGACCAGCAACAGCTGCAGGGTCGTGCGCAGGGCCGCGATCAGCAACCGTTGCGTCACCCCCAGTTTCAGCCACAGCGATATCCCGGCCAGCGCCACCACCAGCAGTGCGGCCAGTCCCAGATCCAGCGGGGTCAAACTGATAATATTCACAGCATCTCCTCTACCAGCCGGTCATTCCGAATCACCAGCCGACGCCGGGCGAGACGCTGTTGCTGTTGCGGATCGTGGGTCACCCAGATTGTCGGTGCGCCAGCCTCACGCACGTAATTGTGTAACAACGTCTCCGCCTGGCTGACACTGCCGGGATCCAGACTGGCGGTAGGTTCATCGAGCAACAACGCTCTGGGCCGTTGACACAACAGGCGCAGGATCGCCAGGCGCTGCTTTTCCCCGGTCGAGCAACGGGCCACTTCCCAGCTCAGCACCTCCATCGAAAAACCCAGCTGCTCAAACCAGGCTGGCTCGGGATCGGTAAAATGTTCGCCCACCTGATCGTGCCACCACTGTGACTCCGCCGGTAACAGGCCGACCCGATGCCGCCACTGATGGGCGGGCAGTGTGTCGCACCAGATATCATCCAGGCGTACCCGGCCCTCATGGGGTATCAGATCGGCAATGGCCCGCAGCAACAGGCTCTTGCCGCTGCCGGAAGGACCGCTCAGACAAACAATTTCCGCGTCATTGACAGTTACATCCAGTCTCACCTGCTGCACCTGCAGCGCCTCGATCCCCAGTTCACTCAATCCCGTATCCCCTCGCCAGGCACGGTTAAAGCCTGACTCATTGGCTGTTTTATTTTGCCGTAGCATTGTTATGATGCATAGCGATTATAATGAGAAGGAGAAACCTATGTCCGACCCGGTTATTGCTCAAAAAGCCCCCTACGCCGTCGAACTGGAAGCGGGAGATTATTTCTGGTGCGCCTGCGGCAAATCCGCCAACCAGCCCTTTTGCGACGGCTCGCACAAGGATACCGACTTCGAACCGGTCAAATTCACCATCGACGAAAAAAAGACCGTCTACCTGTGCGGCTGTAAACACACCGCCAACAAGCCCTACTGCGACGGGACGCATAACAAATTATAGGTACGAGTGACGAGGTACGAGTGACGAGGTAAAACAAGAACAATTTCCTTCATCATAACTATTTAGTTCCTCGTCCCTCGTACCTCGTCACTCGTCCCTGAAAAGAAAAAGGGCGCCCGAGGGCGCCCTTTTGGTTTTGGCTTCCTGCCGTTGTTGTTACATACCGGAACCGCGTGTGCCGGTGAACTCGGGATAGGCTTCCATACCACATTCGGCAAGATCCAGGCCTTCGTATTCCTGCTCCTCGCTGACGCGTACGCCCATTATAGCCTTGATGACCAGCCAGACGATCAGGCTCGCGACAAAGACCCAGACCAGGATCGTCAGCAGACCCGCCAACTGCCCGCCGAAGGTGGCATCGGCGTTGGTCAGGGGTACCGCAAGCAGACCCCAGATGCCGACGACACCGTGGACCGAAATAGCACCGACCGGATCGTCGACCTTCAGCTTGTCCATGGTCACGATAGAGAAGACCACAATAACACCACCGACAGCACCGATCAGGGTAGCACCCAGCGCACTCGGGGTATCCGGACCGGCGGTAATCGCTACCAGACCGGCCAGGGCACCGTTGAGGGCCATGGTCAAATCGGCCTTGCCGAACAGCATGCGAGCGATAATCAGCGCGGCGATGACACCACCGGCTGCCGCGGCATTGGTATTCAGGAATACCATGGCCACATCATTGGCACTGGCCATATCACCCAGCTTGAGCACGGAACCGCCGTTGAAACCGAACCACCCCATCCACAGGATGAAGGTACCCAGGGTCGCCAGCGGCAGATTGGCACCGGGGATAGCGTTGATCTTGCCATCTTTGGTGTATTTGCCTTTACGCGGACCGAGTACCAGTACGCCGGCCAACGCCGCTGCGGCACCCGCCATATGCACAATCCCGGAACCGGCAAAGTCAGCGAATCCGAGGTCACCCAGGTTGTACATGCCGAACACGTCGCCACCGCCCCAGGTCCACAGACCTTCCATCGGATAGATGAAACCGGTCATAACCACGGCAAACAGCATGAACGCCCACAGCTTCATACGCTCGGCCACCGCACCGGAAACAATCGACATGGCGGTTGCCACGAAGACCACCTGGAAGAAGAAGTCCGACGGTGCCGCATAGACTGAATCACCACCAAACCCGTTTTCGGCGGAAGCGCCCAGGGCATCGGCAACCAGCGATTCACCACCGGCGATTCCCGACAGGAACCAGCCACCGCCATACATGATGGCGTAACCACTTATCATGTACATGGTGCATGAAATTGCAAATAACGATACATTCTTGGTCAGAATTTCCGTGGTGTTCTTGGAACGTACCAGACCGGCCTCGAGCATCGAGAATCCGGCGGCCATCCACATAACCAGCGCACCACAGACCAGGAAGTAGAAGGTATCGATGGCATACTGCAATTGGAAAATTTGATCTTCCATCTTAAGCCTCTCCTCTAGTCTTACAGCGCATCTGCGCCGGTTTCACCGGTACGGATACGAACTGTCTGTTCAATGTTGGACACAAAGATCTTGCCGTCACCGATCTTGCCGGAATTGGCGGCTTTGCTGATGCCCTCGATAACCTGATCTACCAGGCCATCGTCAACAACAGCTTCGATCTTCACCTTGGGCAGAAAGTCTACGACGTATTCTGCCCCGCGATACAACTCGGTATGCCCTTTCTGACGGCCGAAGCCTTTTACTTCCGTTACGGTAATGCCCTGCACACCAATATCGGAAAGCGCTTCGCGCACATCATCCAGCTTGAAGGGCTTGATGATTGCCATAACCATTTTCATGGTCTTGCCTCCTTAAAAAGTGCCCACCCGAAGGTGGGCGAACGGTTTCGAGCTTACTCTAGCAAATCTTTTACAGATCAAAGCTCTTGCTGTAGGAAACGGTGAAACGGGCATCCCCATCGGCACCATCCAGATCAGTCGCGTCATAAGCGAAAGTGAAATCATCCTTGCTGAGACTGACCTGGTAGTGAGTGTAATCAGTAGAAGCCGGGTCATCCAAATCATAGTCGCCTATGGTAACGCCCAGACCCAGGCCTTCCTTGATTTCGAAGTCGGCACTGGCATAGATATACAGATCATCCTCATACTGGGTAGTTGCTTCCTTGTCCATGGTCAGTGCGGCACCGAAAGTCACCATCTCATAGCTGGCGCTGACATACGCTTCGTCGAAGTCAAGCGTGGCATCACCAACCGGGTACGTATACATGATGTAGCCGACATCCATGCCAACCGGACCGGCATCAAAGCCGTAACCGGCATACCAGTCCTGCTCGTACTGGCCGTCTTCGCTACCAATCGAGGAAACCCAGGTACCGGCGTAAATACCGGAATCATGAGCATAGTCGAGTCCACCAGAAATAGCAGAATCACCACCGGACTGGTCAACACCACGCCACAAGTAGTTAGAAGTAAATCCGATATTGCCGCTCAGCTCGGCTACAGCCACGCTGCTGGCAACGGTAGAGGCAGCCAGGATGGTGCCGACGAGTAATGCATTGGCTTTTTTCATTTGTCTCTTCCCCATATTGTGAGAGTGTTAAAAGAAAACGGTTGCTGTACGGACTATTGCGAAGTGCGTGCCAACTTTTATTTGTCATTAAAAACAATGACTTGAAGACACAACCAATGGCGGGCGCACCCTATTTGTGCACGGATAACGATCATGGGGCGGGGGATCGCACTATTGCGGTGCGAAAGGCGGGGCATTTATGCAAAGAGTGATTAAATAACGCAGAGAACACGGAGGCGCAAAGTCGCAGAGAAAGTCACATTTACTTTCCTGACACAGGTCATGCAAACAGGCGCCAGCGTGGCCCTGCATAGGGTACAGTGCGTCAGCAAAAAATCTATTCACTCTCACAGAGACGCAACGGCGCCAGGAAACCTTCACTGTTTAATTCTTCGCGGCTTTGCGTCTCTGCGAGAGTTAATTTTATTATGATGCACCAGGCAGGCCCGATATTGCGTTGGGGGTATCAGGCAATAGCCGGTTTGACGGACATCGCTAACGCAATGCCCGCACCCTCCGTTTTTGTCTGGGAACGAACCAATAACGGTAAGTTAAACATCGCAACATAGAACACACCGAAATCACTGAAAAGATCAGCGTATTACTGCCTCGATGTATTCAGTGTTTACGGTGTTCCGGTGGTTATGTTCACTTCGGCACAACCACGGGCAGGTCTTTATCTGAGATCGAATTCACGTGTCCAGGAGATGGAAATGCGCATTGCACCCGGATCGTCTCCGACCGGCCGGTCCTTGTCGTTCTTGTCCAGGGCGAGGGTGAATTCATCCTTTTTCAGCCCGACATGGATATGATTGTAGTCCTCTTCGCCCGAGTCATCGAACTCATACATGCCGAACAGTAATGTGGCATAGAGCTCGTTACCCAGCTCGGCATCGGTGCCAATACTCAGATAGATGTCGTTATCCTGGCTCGTACCGTCTTTGGACAAAGTGTAGGCGCCCATGATGGAGAACAGATCAAAATCGAACTTGCCATACAACTCCGTGGCATCGGTACCGGTATTGTCGACCGGGAACCGGTACATGATGAGCCCGGCATCGAAGGGGATATCACCGACCCGACCCCGGTAGCCGCCATACAGATCCAGCTCGTAACCGTTGCCGTTACCGTAATTGGAGGTCCACACTCCGGCATACAGATTTGCATCATGGGTGTAATCGACCCCGCCCTGCACGGCGGCCTGGTCATCAGTCTGGGTCACCCCGCGCCAGATGTAATTGGAGGTCACGCCCAGGTTTCCGCTCAGTTCGCCCTGTGCCTGGGCCAGCCCGCTCAGGCCGGCGCCCAGCAAGATGGCGGTTGCAATCTGTTTCATGGTTTTTCTCCCGTGATGGTTGTTATTCCCCTGGCGGGATTGTCCCGCCGGGCAGAAACATTATAATGATAGTTTCACTCATCTCCACCTGCAGGCCACGCATCCATGGCAAGCCCCGATATCGAACAACTGGTTGAACGCGTCATGGCGGCTCTGCCCGACGGCGTTAAGGAAATGAAGCAGGAAGCCGATCAGCAACTGCGCGCTGCCCTGCAACGCACCCTGTCTCAAATGGACCTCGTCACCCGCGAAGAGTTCGACATCCAGCGCGAGGTGCTGCTGCGCACCCGCAGCAAACTCGAGGCCCTGGAAC
>NZ_JAWOCR010000005.1:0-173351 GCF_046483665.1 Thiohalophilus sp.
ATTTAATGTATCGTAATATTCAGGCGAAACTTGACTCAACATTCGAATATATCAAAATCACGCTAACTCATGATTATTTATCTGCATGGTTTCAACAGCAGCGGGGCCTCGGCCAAAGGGCAATATCTGCGTGAGAAACTGGATGATATACCGGTACTGACACCAACTTATCATTATGATCCTGCGCGAGCTATCGTCATGTTGCAACATCTGATCGAGGAATCCTTGCGGCTGGACAGGAATCTGTTGCTGGCCGGCGCTTCTCTGGGTGGGTATTATACCCAGTACCTCGGACAACGTTACGCCCTAAAGCGGGTGTTAATCAATCCGGCATTGATGCCCCTGGAAACGCTGGATAATTATCTGGGAGAAAACGTCAATTACTATACGGGCAAACGTTATATGCTGACCACCGGCCATCTGGACGCACTGCGGGCGCTGGATATACCCCACCCCTGCATCGCCTCACCGCCCACTTTGTTGCTGCTGGACAAGGGCGATGAACTGCTCGATTATCGGCTGGCCGCCCAACGCTATGACAACTGTGCCGACATCCGGCTGTTTGAGAGGGGGGATCATGCCTTCCAGCATCTGCCCGACGTTCTGCCGGCTATTCGGGGAATGCATGCCCGTCCCTGGCCGGACTCGGGAGACGATAGCGAATAGGGCTTCGAGATCGCGCCGGGAAAAGGCCGGGAAGGCAAATATAATTTCGACATGCTGAATCGGCGTAATCTGTACTATCCTGAGCATTACCTGCTGTGACAGGAGTTTGTTATCTTACCCCCACCCGGATAACCGCCACCAAAGCGTAATTTCCGCTGGCCGAACAGATATCGGAAACTCATCTCTCATCGGCGAGTGTCCGGTTACCTCATTGAACCCGATTCACTCGACATCACCAGTATTGTCGAAGTCACTATGAAGATTTTTTTGAGTTGGCTTAAAGCTTGAGTTAGCGTTGAGCAAAATATTCCGGCGTACCCCCTGCAAAAGACGCGTT
The DNA here is from genome assembly GCF_046483665.1 of Thiohalophilus sp. Lineage (GTDB taxonomy): Bacteria > Pseudomonadota > Gammaproteobacteria > UBA6429 > Thiohalophilaceae > Thiohalophilus. The sequence continues at coordinate 1,004 of NZ_JAWOCR010000005.1, forward strand.
CCACAGCAAACTATCGGATTCCGGTTTTGCCAGAATGTTCTGTCAAGATTTTCACATTCTACCCTGCGCTTCCTTCAGTCGCAAAAGCCGGACTGTTTGTGGCTGGCGTCGCAGAATGGTTTATTCTGTGACTGGCCACAACGGCACAGTGCAGCCCGCATGCGGGTCGTACGGGATGTCCCATCCAGGCTGCGAATAGCCAACGGCCCCCGCACTATCAGCATTGCGCCGCTTCTGAAGGTCAACTGCAATGGGACGTGGTCAGCCGCCAGCGCTTCATGGCGTTCATCGTCAAACCGCGCGGCGTCAGTAAACCCACAACGCTTGTGCGCACCGTCGCAAAAAGGCTGATCCTGCGACTGGCCGCAACGGCACAGCCAGACCTTATCGTCACACTGTAGAAGATTTCCTTTGTCGTCCTCGAGCGTCATCTGACCTTCAAACTGCAAGGGTCCGTCAGGTCGAATAATCAGGGTATGGGGTTTACTCAAGAGACCTCCTCGTTGACTTCCCGGTTTCCGCTCGCTGCCGCGAGCCGGAACGGCTATATTATTATATGCGCTAATATCGTTGCCACGGTAAATCCCATGCCTCTGTACGCCATGCGCCATGGTCGCACTAATTTCAATGATCTCGGTCTGTGTAATGATGACCCGGGCCGCGATGTGCATCTGACCGATACCGGAGTCGCCCAGATCGAGGCTGCCGCCGAGAAACTGCGTGACATGCCTCTGCAGCATATCATTACCTCGGAGCTGCCCCGCACCCGTCAGAGCGCTGAAATCATCAACCGTCTACATCAGATCCCGATCAGCGCCCACCCCGATCTCAACGATATTCGCTCGGGCTTTGACGGCCATCCGGTAGTCGACTATTTTGCCGCCATCAGCAGCGATCCGTTGAATACCCGGCCACCCGGCGGGGAGTCGCTTGTCGATCACAAACAACGCATCGGCCGGTTTCTTGACTGGCTGCGAGAACAACCCGAAAAAATCATTCTGCTGGTGGTGCATGAGGAGACCCTTCGCGCTCTCAGTGCCTTGCTGGACAAGCTGGATGATCGGACAATGCTCCAGCTGCATTTTGACAACGGTCAGATCGTGGAGTTTGACTGGTGAATTACCCCGCCGACATGGTAGCGCAAAGCTGGTTATGGCCCGCCGGGATCCTCTATGCCCTGATCCTGCTGGTCGCCATTCGCCAGGTCCGCTGGCGGGAATATCTGGAGCAGCCACACAAAGCCCATGTTTTTCTTGGCAGCAGCGTGGCCCTCATCCTGATGTGGCAGATTACCACCACCCGACTGCCAGGCCTGGAGTATCATTTTCTTGGCGCTAGCCTGATGACCCTGATGTTCGGCTGGCAACGGGCCCTGATCGTGATCAGCCTGGTATTGTTGGGGCTCATTTATAATGGCAGCAGCGACTGGCAAACCTATCCGCTCAATGTACTGGTGATGGGCCTGACCCCGATTTTGATCAGCACCGCTATTTTACGTCTGGCCGAATCCAGGCTGCCCCACCATGTCTTCATCTATATTTTCATCAACGGCTTTTTCGGAGCGGCTCTGGCCATGGCCGGCGCCGCCAGCCTGGCCGCCGCACTGCTACTGATCGCCGGCGCCTACAGCCCCGATCGGCTGGCCTATGATTACTTCCCCTATCTGCCATTGATGATGTTTCCCGAGGCCTTTATCACCGGCATGTTCACCAGCATTCTGGTGGCCATGCGCCCGGAATGGATTGAGACTTTCGACGACGCACGCTATATCCAGGGCAAATAGTCAACGGGACGCAGCCGCTCCCGCCGCGGACAGTCATGCCCACTCCCACAGTCATCCCCGACAATTTGTCAGGCTTTCCCTGTAGTTATTTTCCCTCTCAGATTTGAATGAATTACAGTCTGATCTGACAAATAGCGGAGCTCGCTCTGCCTGTCCGCAATCGCGACTGTGGAACAGAAAAGAGGAGGACAAATGGGATTTATCAGGACTCCGGGGAGGGCACACCGCGGTCCGGCCAGCCTGATCGAATCATCATTGATCGCTATTGTCATATTATGGGTCAAAGTGGAGATGCACTGGCGGCTGGCTAATCCGCTGGTGGCGGAAAACCTCATACCGCAGTATCAGGATAACGAAGATGCAACCTGGTGAAGCTGATAGCCACATTACAAAGCCACAACCGGATTACAATGGTCCGCGTCGCATTGAGAAAGACGGGCTGATTCAGCGCGCTGCCGACGCTTTTATTTCAACAGCCCGCAATAATCCTTTCAGGCACACGAATGCATCATCTTTTAGCCGTACGAGACCTTCCGTGAAGCAGAACAGGCACTGAAACGCTATCCGCGTCGCAGCGACATCGTCCACTGCAAACTGGAGTCCCGGCCGTCGCCTTGAATCTTTTTAACAACCAAGAAAACGGCCACCCTCGTAGTGGCCATTTTTAATTATGCCGAATTAAACCGTGCCTTATTCGATACGACAGGCCTCTTCAAAATCAAGCCGCGGGCCGCGAGGGTAGAGTTTCGATTCGTCGCCATAGCCGATGGCACAGATAAAGACCGATTTGACCTTGCCATCGGGAAAGAACGCCTCGTCCATCCGGGCATTATCGAAACCGGACATCGGCCCGCAATCGAGTCCCAGGCTACGGGCGGCCAACATCAGATAAGCACCCTGTAGCGAGGCATCACGATGCGCACTGTCCTGTATCTTTTCAGGTTTGCCTTCGAACCAGGATTTGGCATCGGTATGCGGAAATAGCTTGGGCAGTTTCTCGTAAAACTCCAGATCCATACCGATAATAGCCACTACCGGTGCGGTCATCGATTTTTCTACATTACCTTCGGCCAGCGCGGGTTTCATCCGGGCTTTCGCATCGTCGGATTTGACGAACACAAACCGGCCGGGACAGGAATTGGCGCCGGTCGGTCCCCATTTCATCAGATCGTATAACTGCTGTAACAGCTGATCACTGACCGGCCGATCCTGCCAGCCATTGTGGCTACGGGCCTTGCGAAACAGCGTGTCAAGCGCTTCAGCATTCAGGGCTTCTGCCATTACCTTCTCCATTGTTTAACAGTTTGGCAGCTATTATGAATGCAACCGCCCCACTGTGACAAATGGAGGGTTACTCATTCAACAGATTTTTAACCTGTCAGCCGGGTACACGATGGCTGACTAACAGGGCTTCAGGAACATGGAACTTGATCACAGCAGGCAATTCCATGCAAATCCCTGGCACCGGTTTAACCGACACCCACAGCACGTTGGTTTTCATGTTCAAATCGGCAAATACAACCGTACGTCGATAGAGCTGCAACACATGATCGATACGGCTGATGATCTCCTGACGTATATTGATCGCGCGTTTTCGCAAACCTGGGATGATCATCATAAAGTCACTGAGATATTGGCCGTTTTCATCCCGGATCGGCACCCGGGTGTACAACGGCTCGGCCGGTTCCAGGCAAGGCCCGCACATCAACTCGGTTGAATTCATCACTCATCCCCTTCGTGGACCGCCACGCTCGACCGCTTATCATTTCTTCCCCGCATATCCTGCGGGTATCCCGGCGCGATTGCCTCTTACCTGGCTGTAACGACATATCCTGATTTAGTTTTAGCAGGTGAGGGCCAAAATGCCAGCACCATATCCCCAGCTCAAACACGACTTTTAAACCATTTGTAAGGTGATGCCGGGTAGATGGTAACAATCGAAACACTGAAAACAGCGAACAACACCGAAAAGACAGGAGAAAGGCTCAATTTGAGTGGCTTCGGCCAAATTCAGTATGTTCAGTGGTACTGCTGGCCATCGCAGTGTTCATGGCAATGATATCTTCTGCTGCGTAACTGGAGCTAACGGGATGAGCGGGGTTTGAAGCCGGCCGGTTTATCGGCCAGCCAGTCGACGAACTGTTTGATTTCGGGATGGGTGAGCAACCTGTCGCGGCTGTTGTATTCCAGGGCCAGCTGTTTTTCATCCAGCACCCGGTGAATATGATGGTGGCAGGGCCGACACAACCATAACACCCGTCCGTGCATTTCATCGCGGCTAAACAACTTTTTCACCCGTTTATTGCGATGGCGAGTACGGGGGATCAGATGATGTTTGGTCAACGCAGTCTCCCGCCGCCCACACAACTCGCAGACCGATTCTGACTGAGCCATCTCACCTCAATTCATCGGCCCGGGTCAGATCGATCAATTTGCCGCCATCCTCACTGAGGGCGCCGCCACCTTCAATCTCAATCCGGGCCAGGTTGGCCGTAGTCATCAGTTTGTCTTTGTCCGTGCGGGGCAGCGGTTCACCGCATAACCAGATCAGCAGTTGCTCCAGCCCAGGATTGTGCCCGACCAGCATGAGTGGCCCGTGGGGCACTCTCATATTTCCAATAATGCGCAGCAGTTCATCCCGGGACGCCAGATACAGCCCCGGATCATAATGAATGTGATTAAAATCGAACTCCAGCCGCTCACAAGCCAGCTCGGTCGTCTGTCTCGCCCGTACGGCCGGGGAACTGACGATCAGGCCGGGCCGAAGACCCTGTTCGTACATCCATTCGCCCAGCCGATCCGCCTGATTCCGACCCGCGTGACTCAGGGGACGATCAGCATCCTCCATCATACTATCACCTGCCTCGGCCCTGGCATGGCGCAACAACCAGAGTTGTCTATCTGTCATAACGTTTCTCCTGCGAATTATCCGACAGCCCGACCTACAGGGGCTCGTTATCAAAACGAGCTCTGTTGAGGCTCACATTCTGGCGCTCCTGCAAGACCAGCATGCCGGCCCCGGCGATGATCAACGCCCCGATCACAAACAGGTAATCGACCATTTCATCCCAGAACAGGTAGCCGAACAGCGCCGCGAACACCACTGAGGTATAGGTAAAAGCGCCCACTTGTGACGGCCGGGCGACACTGTAACCCCGGGTCAGCAGCAGCTGCCCCAATGTGCCCACTATGCCAATCAACAGCAGTAATAACCAGCTGTCGGTGTCCGGCGTTTGCCAGCTCCAGCTCAACGGCACGCCCGAAACCAGGGTGGCAACCAGAGCAAAGTAAAAGACGATACGGGTGGTGGGTTCACTGCGCCCCAGACGCCGCACGGTCACCTTGGCCACTGACGCCAGAGCGCCGCCCAGTAGGCCGACCAATGCCACCGCCTGGAACCCGCTCTGCGGTTTCAGGACCAGAATGACACCGATAAAGCCAATCATCACAGCCAGCAAGGCGCGGCGGGTAATTCCCTCGCCCAGCCAGACAAGCGCCACCAGCGGGATAAACAACGGCGAGGTCATTTTCAGCAGCATACCGCTGGCCAGAGGCATATTGGCCAGGGCATAGTAAAAACAATACATGGCGGCCACGCCAAATCCCGCTCGCATGACATGCAAATACCAGATGCGAGTTTGTAAATGACGCCAGCCGTAACGCCACAGTAACGGAAGCAGCACCAGCGCACCGACCAGGTTGCGCATGAAGACGATCATCTCGTTAGGCATATCGGTCGAGACCGCCTTGACTGCCGCTCCCATTGAGGCGAACATGATTTCAGACAGAATAATAAACAAACTGCCCAGCATCAGGCTTTGACGATACAACATACTATTCATAACCCGCCAGTGTGAAGACCGCTCCCGGAATAATAGTTGAGAAAATAACAAACGAGACGGTTGGCTGCATGCGAATCTCTGACTATTCTATCAAGCGTGAGCAGGAGAACCCGATTGTCTAACAGCAATAACTCGACAGGCAGCCATCATGCAGTCCGATAAACCGAAAATCGGTTTGATTATGACCGGCGGCGGCGCCCGTGCCGCCTACCAGGTCGGGGTACTGAAGGCTGTCGCCGATATTCTGCCCCGCCACGCCAGCAGTCCGTTCCAGATTCTTTGCGGCACCTCGGCCGGCGCCATCAATGCCTGCGCACTGGCTACCCATGCCTACAACTTTCGCAAGTCGGTGCAGCGTATTGCCATCATCTGGTCCAACTTTCATGCCGAGCAAGTCTTTCGCACCGACACTCTGGGCATCTTGCGCACCGGTTTCAACTGGTTCATGGCGATAATGTCGCTGGGAATGAGTCACCATAGTCGTGCTCTCTCCCTGCTGGATCGTACGCCCCTGCAACACCTTCTGAAACAATACATACGCACGGAAGATATTCAGCACTCTATCGACAAAGGATACCTGCACGCACTGAGTGTCACCGCGTCCGGCTATACCTCACACCAGTCGGTCTCCTTCTTCCATGGTCAACCCGAACTCGAATTCTGGAACCGCTTCCGCCGTATCGGCGTACGCACCGAGATTAACGTAGACCACCTGATGGCCTCCTCGGCTATCCCGTTTGTGTTCCCGCCACAGAAAATCAACCGGGAATACTTCGGTGATGGTTCCATGCGCCAGATGGCGCCGATCAGTCCGGCCCTGCACCTGGGGGCTGACAAAGTTATGATTATCGGCAACCATATGGAGAATCAGGAACCGCAACGTACCCGTGAGAGCCGCGCACCTACTATCGGCCAGATCGCCGGTCATGTCCTGGACAGTATCTTTCTGGATTCACTGGATGCCGATATCGAACGGCTGGAACGAATTAACGACACGGTGGACTTGATCCCGCAAAAACAACGCGTCAAGCACGGTTTTCCTCTGCGCCATATCGACACCCTGGTAATCTCTCCCAGCCAGGATATCGGCGATCTGGCCGAGGAATATATCGATCAACTTCCGCGCAGCATGCGCCTGCTGCTGCGCGGGATCGGCGCCTATCGCTCGGACGGTTCGGATCTGGTCAGCTACCTTCTGTTCGAACGCGCCTATACCCGCAGACTGATCGACCTCGGTTATCAGGATACCATGAACAAAAAGCACGAGCTGTTTCAGTTTCTGGATGCAGATCGGATGATTCAGGAGATGGCATCAAAAACGAGCAGAAACAAGTAATGCCTCTCCAATATCTTGCAGTCCGATATAGCTACTCCCAATCAAAGTCTGACGAGCTTTCGAACATAGTTTTGCGACGACCGGCCAGCCTGACCCGTCACAACGTTGCAGTAACAACTTCACCTCGAAAGATTTTACCGGCTCATACCTATCGCATCACCGTCGTGCCTTCAACCTATGGCATAGTGTTGTCTTTCCAGGGACATAGAGCCTGCATAACGAAGCTTATCGAGGATACCCCCCGGAGCTTCGCCACAGTGAAAATCAGTCACTGAGGCTTGCCCGACAGGGAGGTTATAGCAAGCTGTCAGCCAGCAAGTCTTCGGTTTCCTGACTGGCTATTTTCATGACTTCCGCAATCTCGCCCCCAAAGACACTCGCCACTAATCCACTGTTCATCCTGGAAATGATTACATCCCCGTTTGGCATTTCATATACAGCAATACGGCAGGGCATTAATGAAGTCACGACGCGATTGTCCGGGTTCGACAGAATCTTCCCGGCATGCCCGGGTTGACAAAGCTCGAGTACAGCCGCGGGCAAAACATTGTAACCCGCACCGGCAACAGCTTCATGCAGATGATGGACAGTTGGTATTTTCCAGTTATTTTCTTTAGCGCTGCGCTGAATCTCTTCTACAGTCTTCTCAAAACCGTACTGACTTTTGTCTTCTATAATCATCATGCCGGGCAGCAACTGATAAGCGGCAATAGCAAGTGCTATCGCCCCAACAATGGCACCAATAATAAAAGCATAAATTTTCTTTGTCATTTAATCGCCTTTTATATGTATGGGATACTTAGTTTCATCACTATTAAACATACTTGTCAATAATAAATCTTAATTTATAAAATTAACTTCTGACAAAATAAAATCATCTCCGCGTGAATTTTTTGCATATTCCCTCTTCAGGCTGACACCCACAAGATAAACACAGCGTAATCAATGGTCAGCGCAACAGGAGTTCATGCCACGCTTTTCTGCTGCTCCCAGGCTGCCATAGAGCCCAGGTAAACATTCACGTTTTTGTATCCGCTGCGCTCCAATATACTGGCAGCAATGGCGGCACGCTGGCCACTGCCGCACATGACGGTGTAAGCCTTGTCGATGTCCAGCTCTTTGAGCTTGGCAGGCAGTTCGCCGACATAGATATGTAGCGCGTGCTGCATGGGCTGCGCCTCGACTTCCTCAAGACCGCGTACATCCAGTAACTGCCAGTCTATGGACTGCTGTTTCAGCCGCTGTTCGACACTTGCTGTATCTAAAAAGTCGACGGAGCCAAACGGCTCTCCGGCGGTCACCCAGTCCATAATCCCCACCAGGTAGCCTTCGATATTGTCAAAACCGATACGGCCGAGATGACGGGCGGCCTGCCAGGCCTGATCGGCATTCTCGGCAATAAGAACCAGTCGCTGTTCCGGCTCGATCAGCCAGCCCGCAAACGCCGGAATCATATCTTCCGGCACACACAGGGAGTCCGGCAGGTGTGCCGCGGCATAAGCTTCGGCGCTGCGTACGTCGACCCGGGCTATCTGATCGCCCAGACTCTTGATATCCTCGACATTCAGCGCAACCGGTTCCGGATGCATGGGTTCAGTGCCGCTCAGGTTCAGTTGTTCCATGAGCCGGAAGTACGGTGGCTGATAGTGATGTTCCGCCACCTTGGCTTTGATGAATCCGTCACGATCAGCGATCTGCAGACGGGGGTTGTTCTGTCGCTCGTGACCCAGTGTGGAGAATTCGCGGTCCGCCATGCCACTGCCGCACACCGAGCCGGCGCCGTGGGCTGGCAGCAGGATCGTTTGATCACCCAGTCCAAGCATGTACTGCAGGCTGTCGTACAGCAAACCGGCTACCTCTTCGGCCCGCTCCGGGTAAAAGTCGGTCCGCCCGACATCGCCGATGAATAAGGCATCACCGGTGAAGACAGCGACCGCATCCTTGCCACTGGCATCGTCATACACTGCAATGGAAATACTGTCGTCGGTATGGCCGGGCGTCTCCATGACCTTCAGGCGCAAATCTCCCAGTTGCATCTCCTGACCATCGCGCACAGTTTCAGCATAGCGCACTTCGCCGGCGGCGTTTGGACCGTGATAAACATTCGCCCCGGTGCGGTCAGCCAGCAGACTGGCACCGGAGACGAGATCCTCGTTGCGATGGGTTTCGAACACACAGTTAATACGGACATTATTCGCTGCCGCTATCTCTTCATAGATCTCAACATCCCTGCGTGGGTCAATTACCGCAGCCAGACCATTGGCGCCGATGATGTAAGACAAATGAGCCAGGCCAGGGGATTTTATTTTTTCCAGAAACATGAGCCTCTCCTTTTCAAGTTTTATCTCGCTAACCAGTGGATACGTTGAACGTTGTAGTACCACTTTTAATACTACAGCCAAACAATCATGACCTTACAGTTGATATGGTTATATGCCAGCAGCTTGTCAGTTTGACTATAGAAGATGCTGTGAGGATGAGAACGCCTGGTTACAACCCTGGAGCCCAAACAATGGCGATAAAAATAATGTAGCTGTTGATATTTATCAATCAGCGTACCCGGTACCTGGCGGCACTTCGGGTCAGCGATGAGGAGTAAAAGCAACTCGCGCAGGTCGATAGAGAGAAGTGATATCGGGCAGCATGCTTATCAGGCACGGCGGGGTTCGTGTCAGCAGGAGACTTCTGCCCGACCTGTATTTTTCAGATCAAAATCTTTTAATGGTCGCCATAGGGGTCATCCATCAGCAATATACTGATATAGGGCGCGTACGTTAATACCGCCCCCTGCACAATCCCCAGTTCATTAAACGCATGGACAACTTGCTCCATATATATCTCGTTCTTCGGCTCGTCTCTCAGGGCTTTCAGGGCAGAAAGCAACGGTTCAATATCCTCGTCATCGACGTACTGCCCCAGCATCTGGATTGCATTTTCAAGCTTGGCGGGGTTAATCGATTGAGCGATGTTTTCGATTCGTTTCTTGTCGGACTCATCGAATTCCGGCGGCTCGTCAAAAACATTCGCGGCGATTCCCGCAGGGTAAGGATCCGCATCAGAAGCAGAAAAACCACCAGACGCCGCCAGTATTCGCTGCTGTAGAGACACGATAAAAGCATTAAATTGGTCTGCGTCGGGTTTGTCCAGGAAAATTGATAGCAATGGCTCGGGGTCCGCACGACTATAAAAATCAACGCAAAGTTTATTGATAACGGGTTCAGGATCCAGCACAGCCAATCCCAGCGTAATTTTTTCTTCCCTGAATGGTGTCTTCATCCGCACATGAATAACATCATTAACTATTTCAAATTCTCTGGTTCCTTTAAGGAAGTGCTTTTGTACAAGTTTCATGGTCATGGAAGAATAATTACTCAAAGAAAAGGACGATGAATGATGATAATGTAAATTGTTCTCGTTTGTCACTGACCCAGGGCTCCTTTGAACAGACTTTTTAGTGATATTAAAAACTGTTCTCGCCGGCCTCGATTCTTTAAATTCCTGACACAACTCAATGCGAAACGCTCCCGACGTTCGGACATCCAGTCTTGCTTGTAGGCATCGTTTCCTGTCAGAAAATCGATCTCTTCCACCCCGTCGACATCGATCACATATTCCATCAGGAAACTGGTCAGTATCGACCCGGGGGAATAGGGTTTCCAGACCTCATCATATGCGAGCCTGAAAATATTCGCCTTGCCGTGTGCGACAAACCACAGCTGTGCGGCAACGGGTTGTCCCTGCACATAAAGCACCGCGAGCCTTGTCCAGCCAAATTGGGAAAACCCAGCCACAATGCCATTCAGAAAGTCGACATATTGCTCGTTCGCCTTCCAGCTGGCATTGTAGGGCGCATAATAATCAGACATAGCCTCTGGCACCTCCTGCCCGGTGAAAAGACGAATTTCGTAACCGTGTTCTCGGTCGAGTTTGCGCTTCTTGCGGTCTAGTGTATTGCGCAGCCTGCTCGGGCGGGAAAACATGTACTCCGCATAGGATTGCCCCTGGATGCGATAAATCCAGTTATACAGCCGGAAATTGTGATCACAACGAAAACCAGCCGCTTGCATTCTCCGCTGCAACCTTTCCACTCTTCTGTCTTTGTTTGAGACAGGCTCCAGTAGCAGGGCATGAACCGGCATCTGGCTCAGGCCCTCAACCAGACAATCGAGAATCTCGGATTGTTCATCATTCGCAAGTAGCAAACTATAAAAAGGTGTATAGCGGTGTTTCAAGGCGTGACAGGTATTTGCAGGACTCTTTACAAGAGGCAAAATTGCCAGCATCTTGTCCTCTGTCTCCACGCAGGCCAGCGACAGAGACGGTTTTTCATCTAGCCCGAAAGCTGTCAGATTCTCGAACCAGACCCGCGAAAGAAAAACGCTGTGTTTCTCACCCTGAGCGAAGAGTTCCTTGGCACTTTCGGGTAGCTGAGACCAGTCCGTGTAACATACGAACTTCATCAATAATTCCGGCCGAAGGTAACGCAGGGACTGATATTAAACGGGTTCTCACGTTTTCCGTTTACCACTGCAGCTCTCAAAATTTAATCCTCAAGCCTCATTTTTCTTTGAATTTGTAGGATCCATATGTTACTGGATACGAATGGAAGCCTCTCTGTCCGAACGGGCTTCAACTTTACCGATAATCACTGCAGATGAATAGCCGAGCTGATGTAACTCCGCAATACATTCACGCACCTGCTCCTGAGGGACTCCGGCGAGCAGGCCTCCGGCAGTTTGCGGATCGTATAACAGAGGATATGCCGGATGCCGTGAAACCTGTTCTACATCCTCAATGGCACGTCGCAACCGCAGGTTTTGCGGCTGAAGTGAAGATAGTATGCCTGCTTCAACAGTTTGCAAGGCACCCTCCAGGACAGGTAACGCATCTATGTACAGGGTTGCATCAACTTCCGAAGCTCTGGTCATCTCAATCAAATGGCCGACAAGACCGAAACCGGTAAGGTCGGTGCATGAAGTTGCCCCGTATCGCTGTAAAGAGTCTGCCGCCTGTTGGCTGGAGACCAGCATGGACTGAATGGCGGCATCAATCCAGCGCCCTCTGGCCCTGGCACGCATCTCTGCGGCCAACAGCGTTCCTGTACCAATAGGCTTGGTCAACACAAGAGCATCACCCGGTTGTAAACCCTGCTTGCGCATGGCTTTATCCGGATCAATCAGACCGTTGACAGTTAGCCCAAAGGCCAGTTCTGCGCCTTCACTGGAGTGTCCGCCTGCCAGCACGGCGCCGGAAGGTTCAAGAATGTGTAGAGCACCGGCCAAAACATCATACAGGGTCTCTTCCACAATGCGTTCGCGACCATAAGGGACAGTGGCAATCGCCAGAGCCGATTGCGGTTCAGCCCCCATGGCAAAAACATCTCCCAGGGCGTGGTTCGCGGCAATGGCGCCAAATATATAGCTATCGTCAATAAAGGCACGAAAATAATCAACACTCTGCACCATGACCTTGTCTTTCGGCATGGTCAGCATGGCGCAGTCATCAGGAGAGTCGCGGCCAATCAACACATCGTCACGTTGAGTATTGGGCAGGCGTTGCATAACCCGGGAGAGCACTGTGGCACCCACCTTGGCACCACAACCGCCACAACGCATGGCAATAGTGGACAATTCCTTTATCGCCGCTGCATCAGCAATACCGTCGGCCAGATCGGGACTGTCTTCCTCATCCATTTCAGGTAGCTCGTTATACCTGTTCATGAAGCGATGATCGATCCAGTCCTTGACCATCCACAACCAGGCTGACTCATAAGACCAGCTTCCGCGCGATGCCACCGCATACTTATCGCCGGTGCTAATTAGCCCGAGGAAATTCTTTTGCGGTCGATAACGACGTAAACGCCGGCCTGTGGCGGCGGCCGGCAGGTTATGTGCAAGTACCGGTCCCTGACGAACAGCAAATACACCGGATTTGGGACGGGAATCCGTTAAGGAGGCAACATCCCCTGCTGCAAACACCTGCTTGTGAGACAGGGATTGTAGGTGCTCATCTACCTTGATAAACCCCGCTTCATCCACTGCCAGGCCAGCTTCGGCCGGCCAGGCTGGCGCAGATGCCGTGGTCACCCAGAGTATGGCATCCGCATCATAAGCTTTACCATCTGCGGTAAGCACCTTGCCTGCTTTGACTTCAGTAACCTGCGTTGCAATTTTGATCGCGATATTACGTTGCGTCAGAATTCGCCTGAAACGTTTCTGCACGCCGGGGTTATGCATGTGCATAATTTCATCACTGGCGCTGATAATTGTGTAGATTACGTTTTCAGGTTCCTTGCCTGTCTCTTTCAATAAGGTTTGCAACCGCAATTGCGTGGATAACGCCAGCTCCACGCCACCGGCCCCGCCACCGACAACCACAATTCGAAACGGCCCCTTGCTGACACGAACCTGCTCGATTAACTGTTGCCATTTATCCAGAAAAACATCAATGGGTTTAACAGGCAATGCAAATTCATCCACACCCGGTATGTCGATGCTGGAAGGACGTGAGCCTGTGTTGATAGACAAAACATCATACGCGATTGGTGGGCGATCGGCGGCGTGCACTATTCTATTATCCAGATCCACGGACTCGACTTCAGCGTGATAAAGGCGGGCCTCCGCAAACCGGGCCAGCGGACCAAGGTCGATATGACACTCGTCGTAGTCATAATGACCGGCGATGAAACCGGGCAGCATACCGGAATAAGGAGTATGAACATCCCGGGTCACCAGGGTAACCCGCAACCCCGGAACCGGCCGCATACCAAGCCGCCTTAAAACCGAAACATGGGAATGTCCTCCGCCGAGGAGAACCAGATCTTTGACAACAGGGGCGTCCATCTTATGCATAACAACTCAACAGGTCTGTCAACGTTCGGCGCAGGTACGAAAACCGGCGAAAACATCGTTACGATCAGGACCATAGTAGGTCCGCCAGGTATTGCGAATCATTCTCCCGCGGGTTGGCCAGGCACCGCCGCGTAGGACCCGGGTTATTCCGAACAATGGCTGGGAGTAATCCCGGTACATATCAGGCTCAAAACCCGGGAAGGGCAAAAATGTATCCCGGGTCCACTCCCAGACGTTGCCGATCATTTGTCGGCAACCAAATGCACTGTCACCCGCAGCATACGCCCCGACATCGACCGTGCCCAGCGCGTACCCATCCAGATTGGCCTGATCCGGGCGCGGCGGAGTATCACCCCAGGGAAAACGGCGCTTGACCGATGATAAGGTACAGCCATCTGCAGAAGGCTCGGCAGCAGCTGCAGCTTCCCACTCGGCTTCCGTCGGCAGGCGTCTTCCGGCCCAGCGGCAATAAGCCTGCGCCTCATGCCAGCATACGTGGACCAACGCGGCATTCACAGGCATCGGCTGCCACTGATCGAATCGCTTTATCTTCCAGCCATCAGCATCAAGACGCCAGTATACGGGATGTTCGAGCCGGGTCTTGTTACGCCATTCCCAGCCGGTCTCATCCCAGTACTCACGCTTGTTGTAGCCGTCGGCTTCGACAAAACGCAGAAAATCACCGTTACTCACAGCCGCTCTGGCAATTTCAAACGGTTCGATTTTGACAGGATGCGCCCATTTTTCATTATCAAAGACAAAACCATCCGTTGGCCTTGCCCCCAGCATAAACTCGCCGCCGGGAATCTTTACATCACCTTCAAGGACACCGGTGTTCGGTATGCTGTATCCCGGCTTGCCAATGTCGGGGGTGGGATAGTCCAGTGTCTGGCGGGTATAGGTGTAGGCCTCATTGTGCATGTCGTGATGAAAGACCGCGTATTGCGCGAGGTAATCCCTTTGGGTATCCTCGCCATTTGCCAGACAGGCTTTTACCTGTTCTTTAATTGTCTGGATATACTCCAGTGTCTCCTGCAAAGCAGGTAACGGGAGATCCCAGCGTTCGTCATGTGCGATAGAAATCGAGTCGTATAGCTGATCGGCATCTTCACGGTTCGGGGATCTTTTCAAATGCTGCCGTAACACCCAGTACTCGTAAAAATATGCCGCATGGCCGATCTCCCAGCGTAACGGGTTAACGGTGGCCAGTCTGGGGCCTATTAATTGTTCCGGGGACAGATCGTCAACAAGCGCCATACTACGCTGGTGAGCATCATCGATTTGCTTTGCGATTAGTTCAGGATTAAGTTTATACATGCTTGAGTTACTCGGATTATCGTATTCTTCCCGGCAAGAAAATCTGTGAAAAACAAGACTTTTATACAGTAAATCAGTATAAAGTCGTGAAGCCGGGCCCGCAACGCCGCTTTAAGAGACAACATAAGAATCTGAAAAAATAATTTTACCGGATTAAGTTAATCGTTCATGCGCATCATTCTGGTCACACCTGCACCACCGAAATCACGGGCCGGCAACCGGGCGACAGCCGCCCGCTGGGCCGCGATCCTGACCTCGCTCGGCCATCGGGTGGAGATTACCACCGACTTCAACGGACAGAACGCTGATATCATGATCGCGCTACATGCCTGGCGCAGCGCCACACCCATTCAGCAATTCGCCGAGGCATTCCCCCGGCGTCCCCTTATTGTTGCCATCACCGGCACCGATGCCTACCGTTTTATACACACCCACCCCGATACCACCCTGCAATCAATCCGGTTGGCCAGCCATATGGTCGGGCTGCACGATCTCATCGGCAATATACTGCCGCCGGATGCGCGGGATAAGATGCACGTCATTTACCAGTCTGCAACGCCCATTGCAAAACGCCAGCCGTACAAGCGTTATTTCCACATTTCGGTAATGGGACATTTGCGTGAGGAAAAAGACCCGCTGAGGCCGGCACTCGCGACTCAACACCTGCCCGCCAGCAGCCGCATCAAGATACATCAATACGGCAAAGCGCACAGTGACGACTGGGCCAGGCAGGCACTCACGCAAATGCAAACCAATCCCCGCTACACCTGGCACGACGAGATTCCCCACCATCAAATCAGACAGGTGTACCGGCGAACCAACCTGCTGGTATTACCCTCGCGCATGGAAGGTGGCGCCAATGTTATTTCCGAGGCCGTTGTGGCCGGCGTTCCGGTAATTGCCTCGGACATCGAAGGAACTATCGGACTACTGGGAGAAGACTATCCTGGCTATTACCCGGTAGAAAACGAGCTGGCGCTGGCAGATTGTATGCTAAAGGCGGAGACCGACCAGCTCTTCTATAAAGAACTCGAGCAGACCTGCATCGCCAAACAACCGTTGTTCACCCCCGAAAACGAGACCCGGGGATGGAGAAACCTTTTAAGCAAGCTCTGACTAACCTGGCCGGGGAATTTATCGGCGGTCCGATAGACTGTCTGAATCTGTCTTTTGCTATGAGCTGGTTCTATCTTTCACAATTCTGGCGTTATACTGCATCGGTAATGTCTGGATGCCGGTGCGCACCGGCCTGACAACAGGAAACTATTCGATGCTGGCGCCCATTTTTCTGGCTATCGCAGCGACCAGGGGTTCGGGAGGGTAGTCCACATCGGCACGTTGTTTATAAGCCTGCCACTGCTCGAATTGCATGGCCAGCTCGGGATTGGCGCCCTGGCAACCCAGCAGATTGATGACATGCTCACCGATTTTCCATGGGCCTTCGCCTTTGATCTCACCTTCAACGAGATGAGTCTGTTTCCAGGGCTGTCCCTCGTGCCAGTAGAGATCGAAATAAAGTAATCCTTTGGGATGTGGAAAATGATGAGCAATGACCTTTTGCTCGCCTTCAGGCGTGGCAATTATCAGCGGTGCGGTAATACTAAACAGATCAGCCATAACTATTAGTGCAATGTTGAATTGTGAATGCCGGGTTTTGAATTATACCATGCGCACCCTCCGGACGCAGGTTATAAGTACAAGGTGCTAGATACCAGGGGCTAGTAACTGGTAAAAACATTGGTTCTTCCCGCTTCCATGCACTGAATAATGAAATATTTTTATCGATCTAATCTACTGCTTGTAAAAAATAATTTCTTTGCGTCCTCTGCGCCTCTGCGTTGGGTTTTATTCTCGCACGGCATCGAGACTGACGACCGGTTCGTCACCGACAACTTCGGCGCTGTGTATGACGCCGCGAGGGACAGCCAGGCTGTCGCCGGGTTCGAGGATGACGCCCTCGCCTTCCATTTCCAGCAGGAAATGGCCGCTCAACACGGCATCGATCTTGTCCACCTCATGCGTGTGAGGCGGGAACATGGTGCCGGGTGGGTAGACATAGCGATTGACACTATAACCCTGTACTTCGAGTTTATTGATCAAAGCCGCCTCATCAAGGGGGCCGTCTTCAGCTTCGTTCCAGTGTTGCAACTGTGGCACGTTACACCTCTGAAGAATTGACCATCGCTTCGACCACCGCCGACCAGGCTGTGGCCAGGTTATCCAGATTATACCCGCCTCCCCCCAGGGCCAGCAGGCGACCCTGGCTGTGACGGTCAGCCAGAGTGCACAGGCGCCGTGTCACGTGGGCGTGGGTGGCCTCGCTGTAGTGCAAATGGGTGATGGGATCGCCCCTGAGGCTGTCAGCGCCACATTGCAGCAGGATCACTTCCGGTTTTTTCTGTGCCAGGAAGTTTTCCGCCTCGGGCCAGATATCGATAAACTGTTCATCGTCGGCTTGCACAGGCAGAGGGATATTCAGCTTGGTGCCCATCGCCTCACCCTTACCGGTCTCCTGCGATGCACCACTGCCGGGATAAAGATAACGGCCGTCCTCGTGTACGTCGACGATAAACAGCTGCGGATCGTATTCGAAACTGTAGAATACGCCATCGCCATGATGCGCGTCGATATCAACGTAGGCGACCCGGCTAATGCCGTATACCTCACGCAGGGTTTCGATAATCACGCCGCAGTCGTTGAAAACACAAAAGCCGGCCGCGCGATCCCGGTAGGCATGATGCAGGCCCGCGATAGGAACGAAGGCACGTTGATAATTCTCTTCCATCAATTGCTCGAGCGCCGCCAGACCGGTGCCGACCACAGTGGCCGCCGCCGCATAAATGCCGGGCACGGCAGGGGTATCCGGGTCGAGCATGCCGCGCCCGGTTTTCGAAGCCGACTCGACCTCATCCACGTACTCGCGGGTATGAAAACGTTCGATCGCCTCCCGACTGGCCGTGACCGGCGCGCCGCGAGCAACTCTTCGGTCCAGGCCGGATTGCCGCAGACGTCCCACGAAAGCGTCATGACGCTTCGGTCCGAACGGGTGCCCGGCGCCGAAGTGGTAACGGGCCAGTTGTTCACCATGATAGACAATAACGTTCCTGGACATAGGCAAATGACTGCTCTGAGGGGAATTGAATGCATTGAACCTGTGTTATTTTTTAGCACGAAATCCGGTTGAGTAAAACTGTCTGTCCCTGACGTCTATAAAAACGTGCCGTGCGGCGCGTTACGTGACAAGGAATGTGGGAAAATTCAACAGGCGGCAATGCCCGTATGCCGATCCTGATAATGCAGCACATCCATGACGTTCACAGGCATATTATGCCGTGCTTCAAATTCAACCCCCCATGTCATGCTCATTGCCGGCCTTCAGCTTCACATTGCAGACACGCGCCAGCGACCTCAGTGGCCTGCGCCCCTGATCCAAACGCCGGGTATCGAGTCTGTCATTGAGAACGAATCTGGATTGCACACCTCACTCCCTCAACCATGAATAAACAGGTTACGTCAAGGTATGGACGACCGGAGTCCGAACGACAAGACAGAGGTGACGAAAAACGGCCATGATCTTGCACAATGTAACCAGGCCGGTATTTGATGAGCGGTTCAATCAGCTTCTCCACTCACTTATAATAACGATCCATTATGCATGACAGGCCGACACAATGCTGGTACAGGAACAGATCTCAGTCTCCACCCGCGGACGGGGAACCTATGACATCAGCCAGAACGTGCGCGAGGTGATCGAGCGGGCCGCCATCGACACCGGCCTGTGCCATCTGTTTGTGCATCACACCAGCGCCTCGCTGATTCTGTGCGAAAACGCAGACCCGGCAGTGCGCCGGGATCTGGAAACCTTTATGGCACAGGTGGTCCCGGACGGTGATCCGATGTTCGAGCATGATGACGAGGGACCCGACGACATGCCGGCCCACGTGCGCACGATTCTGACCCAGACCGATCTTACCCTCCCGGTCAGCCAGGGACGTTGTACTCTGGGCACCTGGCAGGGGATCTATCTGTGGGAGCATCGCACGGCCGCCCATCAACGTCAGGTGACCGTGACCGTGCAGGGTTAATCTCTCCCTCACAGGCAGTTAACTGATAACAAAAGCGTGGCTTTTATTGTTCTATCGTTACACCGCTACCGTCTGTCCGGCCAGATTGATTTTTCACCCGCGCTTGTCTATAGGTATAGAAGGTAAGCACCGACTGGAGGACAGGTATGAGCGAAACCCGCATTCCACGTGACGGGGAAGCCGGTCCGGTCCCTTTTCGTAGTGGTCGCTTTTTCAATATCGGCAGTCAATGGTATTTCACCTGCCGGGAAGGAATAGATCGGGGTCCTTACAGCACACGTCATATGGCCGAACTGGCTCTGTCCGAACATATTGAAAACTGCCGTCATATGAGGCGCGCCACCGGTTTTTAATCCGCACGGCACCCACAGGTGGTTCAGGCGAGTGACAGTTCGGGGCAGCGCACACCGGTGCCTCCCAGCCCACAATAACCGCCGGGATTTTTTGCCAGATATTGCTGATGGTCATCCTCGGCAAAGTAAAATTCCGGCGCTTCTCGAATTTCGGTAGTGATTAGTCCGTAGCCGGCCCCCTGCAGAACTTGCTGATAAAGCTCTCCACTCTGCCCGGCCAGCTCGCGTTGTTCCGGGCCGTAAGTATAGATGCCGGAGCGATACTGGGTGCCGATATCATTGCCCTGACGCATCCCCCCGGTTGGATCGTGACTTTCCCAAAAATGTTGCAGTAATTGTGCGTAACTGATTTGCTGCGGATCAAATACGACACGGACCACTTCATTGTGGCCGGTCATGCCGCTGCAGACTTCCCGGTAGGTCGGGTTGGGCGTATAGCCCCCGGCATACCCGACCGCCGTTGAATAGACCCCGGGTAATTGCCAGAAACCGCGTTCCGCCCCCCAGAAGCAACCCATGCCGAACATCGCCAGCTGCATGCCTTCAGGATAAGGCGGTACTAATGGATGGCCGTTGACATAGTGCGCCTCAGGGACCGGCATAGCTTCCTGGCGTCCCGGCAAAGCCTCGTCGGGGCCGGGCATGGCGGTTTTTTTCATCGCGCTAAACATGGTCTTCTCCCCTGGATGCATCAATTCTGCTACCGGTAGACAGACAACGCAAGCCTGTAAACCTCAGGGTTATCAGCTCAAAAGCCTTTTCGATTAACCATTTAGTCGAGAAGCTGAAAATAGTATCCTGTCAGTCGTTTTCCTGTGGCAGAGTAGGTTCTATCATGGCCAGAATCCGCATCGAACCATCCGGCCGGGAATTTGAAGCGGCCAGTGGCGAAACCGTCCTGGAGGCCGCGCTGCGGGCCGGATTGAATGTTCCCTATAACTGTAACAACGGCAGCTGCGGGCAGTGCGCGGCTCGTCTGATCCAGGGTGAGATTGGCAGTTATCTGCCCCACGATTACAGCTTTCGCCAGCATGAAAAGGATCAGGGACTGTTTTTGATGTGTTCGGCTACCCCCGGCGCGGATATGGCGATTGAAAGCCGCACTATCGGTAGTGCCGCCGATGTCCCCCACCAGGAAATCGAGGCGAAGGTCTATAAAATCGATAACGTGGCGGATAACGTACGGGTGTTACAACTACGAACACCACGCAGCCAGACAATGCGCTTTCTGGCTGGTCAGTATGTCACCTTGCATATTGATGGTCTGGCGCCGCGCAACAAATCTGTCGCCAGCTGTCCCTGCAATGGTATGTATCTGCAGTTTCATATTCGTTATGCCGAAAATGATCCGTTTTCCCGCTATGTATTCGAAGGGCTGTCAACCCGTTCGAGTATGAGAATCAGCGGCCCGCACGGAGAGTTCACTCTGGATGAAAGTTCGAATCGGCCCCTGGTTTTTGTCGCCAATGACACCGGCATCGCCCCCATTAAAAGTCTTATCGAGCACTGCATTGCCCTGGAAAGCAATCAGCCCATGCATCTTTACTGGCTGCTGGAAAGCCGAAGCGAGCACTACTTGTCCAATTATATTCGCTCGCTGCAGGACGCCCTGGATGGCTTCCTCTATACCCCGATCTTCATGGATGAAGTCAATGAGTCGGCGGACGATCTCGAACAGGCACTTCGACAACTGGGAACACGGATCGTGACCGACTATCCCTCTCTGGAAGAATATGATGTGTATATGAACGGCCCCGCGGAGAAGTACCGGAGCCTGACAGAGACTTTTATCGAGCACCGGCTACCACAAAACCGGCTGTTTATCGACTCGCTCAAACGTTACTGAAATTGCGTTCCGGCTCCCCGGCCAGGCAGGTTACGCACATAGCTGTCTGGCCATCTGATCCAGACTGTCACCAGCCTGAATTACCTCATCGGCGACAAGTATCACATTCTCTTCTTCGAGCCCGAGTCTCTCCAGCAGGGATTCATCCAGTTCCAGTACAGGAGTATCGGTCAGGCCCTGGGATGACAACAATGATTCCGCCAGATTCAGCAACCCGATCAGAGTTTCATGCTCGCCATGGTAGTCCGTATTGTGATGATGGCGAGCGACAGTGGCCAGTACCTCCGGCATGTCCCAGTAGCGCATGGCCATCTGGCCAAGCTCGCCGTGACCAACGCCCATCAGGTTATACTCAAAACGATTGAGCGCCACCTCCGGATGCTGCTGGACAAGCTGGCTCAGGGTGTGATGTTCCTGCGGAAACAGAAACCCGAGTACAAACAGGCCGATATCGTGCAACAGTCCGCACAAATAGGCGGTGCCGGGGTCCGGACGTCCTTTCTCCGGCATCCGGATAGCCAGTTGTTGCATCAGCGCGGCGCTGTAGGTGGCATGCCGCCACAGGCGCCGCGCACCCAGTATGCCTTCGGCAGGAATCGATAACACGCGACCAACCGACAGCCCCAGCGCCAGATCCAACGCCGGACATACCCCGACAACCCGAAGAATCGCATCCTCAATAGAGATCACAGCAGAATGGTGGGTAAAAAAAGCCGAGTTGGCGTAACTGACCAGCTGGGCGGCCAGCATCGGATCTTGTTCGACAATCTCGATCAGTTCCCTGGCATTGACCTCTTCATGCTGGCGCAGAGTCAGAATTCTGATGATTGTCTCCGGCAAGGGAGGCAAATCGCGCAAACGACGCATGCGATCTACCAGTTTCATTCCCGTCCCCTGTTCGTCCGCTAGCTGCTCATATGGCGCACCGCTATCCATGGCTCTCCTCTGTTGCCTGATTCCGGTGAAATTCTACAATCCCTGTGAATTTGTCGGATCGCGGCGGAAATACTTTAGGCCGATGGAAAAGCCCATTCGGTGGCCGGAATCAGGCTTCATCCGCCTGTTCACGCTGCCGGCGGCTCCAGTACCGCCAGATAAGCCCGGCAGGCCGGTCCTCCCCGGTCAACACGTATTCCAGCGCATTCAGATTGGCCACAAGCCACTCGACGTGGGCCTGGGTCCCGTAGCGACCACACAACAGGAGTCGATCACCAGCCTGCAGCGGTTCCTGGGCGGAGGGCAACAGGATATCCTGCTCGGCTTCATCACCGTCACGTTTAATCAACATGACGATCAGCGGCAGCTGCTTGCTACAATCATGGGGATCAGTCGTCAGGTTCTGAACATGGAGCGATCCCCCCGCTTCGAGCATGGAATGAACCGCCGGGGCCATCTCCTTATCCAGGCTCAGCATCCAGACATGTGGCGCCTCATCCCCGGTGATACCCCCGATCCGACTGATCAGCTCATTCGCCCAGTCATCATCATGGCGGCGGGCCAGACGCAGAAAATCCGCCAGCAAGGGAGTGGTGATAACAGCAAATATCTTGTGTGCGATGATGCTACCGCGTTGCATGATCAGATCGCTTTGCACAGCACTGAAGATCATATCATTGGCCCGGCTGTTCTGACGAAGCACCGTGAACAGATCAGGATTCAGACTTCTGGCCGTCATCACAATCGACAGGTTATTGGCATCATCATCGGTACCCGCAACCAGTCCGACAGCATGTTGTATATCGGCTTCGTGCAAGGTCTCGGCCTCAGTTCCACGGCCCACCACCACCCCGTCACTTGGCGTGCCGGTTTTGTCCGGCATCGCCTCGATTACCGTGGTGGCGACCCCTTCGGACTTGAGCCGTTCATGCACAGCCTTGCCGAAACGGCCATAACCACAAAGAATCCAGCGCCCGTCCGGGGGGAAAACCGGCTCACGCAGGGATTCGTGAGGCACGCTGGTCATCCATTCATATAAAAGATACATGCCCGGTGAATGCAGGGCCAGGGCCAGTCGGCCGGCAAAGGTGTCAAACGGGTTGATAATATGATCCGTGCCAAACGAGGCAATGTTTTTCTCGACATCGTGGGTTTCCGCCCGGGCGATGGTTCGTAATGCCGGGTTAAGCAGTTTACTGGTAATTGCAATTTTAAGGTTTACTGCGTCCTCATTGGTCAGGGCCACCACACCGGCACAGTTCGGATGCTGCAGACCGGCCTTGACCAGGCTCTCGGGAATCGATGCGTCAACGCACAAACCGGGAACGAAGGTCCGATAGCCGGCCAGTTCCAGTTGATTAACGCGGTTTTGATCGATCTCCACCACCACGGCACGAATACCTGCCTCGCTCAAAGCACGGACCAGAAAGTTACCGGTATCACCGTAACCGCAGATCAGATAAAACGGTTCGCTGATCCGACGCACGTTGCGACGGAAAGCGCTTTCTGTCAGCAAACTGCGAAAGGCCGGATCCTGAATAATGGTCAGCAGATAACCGATGGCATACAACCAGCTGATGACCGTGGCATAGATACTGAAAGTCGTCCACAGGCGTTGTGCACCGGTGAATTCATAGGGGATTTCACCAAAACCAATGGTGGTCCCCATGTAGCTGACAAAGTAAAAGGCATGGAAAAAATCCATGCGCCAGGGATTACCTTCATTGTCTACTCCCGGGATTAACACGAACCCCAGGATCGAAACCGCATAAACGCTGATCAGAACGATCAGCGGAACATGCAGACGCCGCAGGAAAACAAACAGGATGTTCTGCATCAGACCGGACCGTCAGCGGCGCATCATCGCCGTTTCAATCACGAACAGGACGACCGAAGTAATATTCGCCAGCAAAGCGCCACCGGAGAGGGAGACGATGGCCGCCATTACATGCGGGGTCATACCGGTGTGAGTGACATGTTCGACTACTCCCCAGATCACCGCGGCAATGATCAGTTGAACATCCGCGACCAGACTGGTTGCCAGCAAGACTGCGCCAATATGAGTCCGGTCGCCAAATTTCAATACAGTGGCAATCAGACTGATTACCAGTGCCGCGTACAGCTCGTAAACATTGTGGTGTACAGGGTTGTCGATATCGCCGATGAAAAAGCCGAAATTAATTGTCAGGGCAAGAACAATAAAAAATGCAAAGATCACCTTTTCGAGGTTCATTACAGGACTCCTGTTCTTATTGGCGGACCGGTTATCTTACCGGTTATCCGGATTCTAGCACTATGTCAGCCCGGGCCAAGCTTTGTGCCGGGATTCTGGCTCGTCGCGACCGGCACGGGGTTCGATCGTCGGGGCTACTTCCCCTGGACGGCTGTCAGCTACCCTTAATTGTGAGCTTTGACAATGCTAATCTGTGGCAGGGGGTATTATGGCCGTCTTCACTTGATCATCACAACGGCAACTGCGACTATTTGCCCGACCAGAGTACTATCCAATTTATCCCGAAAATCACCATCAATATCGACGAACAGGAAGTCACAACCATGCAAGCTGTCATTATGACCGGAGCGGGCGATCCCTCCGTATTACAGGTCGTGGAGCAGGACGAACCCCAACTGCAACAGCCCACCGATATCAAGGTCCGATTGCACGGGGCGGGCGTTAATCCCATCGACACCAAACTGCGTCAGCGTGGCGTGTTTTTCGAGGATGCCTTGCCGGCGATTCCTGGCTGTGATGGAGCCGGTGTGGTGGTTGAAACCGGCGACCAGGTACGGCGCCATCAGGTTGGTGATCGTGTCTGGTTCTGTCATGGCGGCCTGGGCCGTGAGCCGGGTAACTATGCTGAATATAACGTGGTCCCTGAAACCATCGCCCGGCCGTTACCGGACGAAATTGATTTTACGGCCGCAGCGGCCGGACCACTGGTCCTTATAACTGCCTGGGAAGCGCTGTATGATCGCGCCCGTTTGCGAAACGGCCAGAGTGTCCTGGTGCATGCCGGTGCTGGCGGCGTGGGTCATGTCGCCATTCAGCTGGCCAGGCTGGCTGGCGCACGGGTACTCACCACTATCAGCGACGAGGACAAAGCCGCCTTTGTGCGTCAACTGGGGGCCGACGAGGTGATTAACTACCGGGAAACGGATCCCGTCGAGGCCGTTATGGATCTGACCGAAGGCCGGGGTGTCGACGTGGCTTTGGATACGGTTGGCCCGGCCGTCTTTAACCAGAGCCTGTCGGCGGTTGCCCATTATGGCCAGCTGGTGACCCTGCTCGATCCGGGCGAGGGAGTCGACCGGGGGATTGCCCGTCAGCGTAACCTCGGCATCAGCTTTGAATTAATGCTCACCCCGATGCTGGAGAATCTCCCTCAGGCACGCGCTCATCAGGGTGATATTCTGGATCGTTGTGCGGGTTACCTGCATAGCGGGCAGTTAAAACTGCATGTCAGCCAGACCCTGCCGCTGGCCGAGGCGGTGCAGGCCCATCAGCTTATCGAAGCGGGCCACACCCGCGGCAAAATTGTATTGCAGCCCGGAGTCTGAGCAGCCCTGTTCAGGCCGCCGGCAACGGATCCACGTCCGCTACCGGATAGGCGCGGCGCACAAACTCACGGGAAGGTACGCCAACGAGCTGACTGTTGAGATGCATGACGCATTCACGCGCCACGGCCCGCGTCTCGGCCAGCGTACCGCGACGGTAACTGACGATGTTGCTGGTCGCACTGGCAATCACATAACAGTACCAGTTGTCGCCACTTTGCCCTTGCGGTGGGGCGCTTTTTTCGATCGAAACCAGTTTATACCTGGACATAGCCTTCTCCTTGCCGGTGTTTTTCAATCACAGGCAAAATGTAATCCGGCAATATGTCCGGCCTGTGACACTCTGATGTGAACTTCATGACCGATATCAAGACAATAGAGCAACATCAATGCCGCCTGCGTCGCTGCCAGCGCTGCCCCGACATGCAGGGCCCCCCGGTTACCGGCCAGTCGGTTGTCTCGCCGGTGATGTTAATTGGCCAGGCTCCCGGCAATCGCGAGATCGAGCTGCATCGCCCTTTTGCCTGGACTGCCGGCAAAACATTGTTTGGCTGGTTTGCCCGCATCGGGCTGGAAGAAGATCACTTTCGACAACAGGTTTACATGGCTGCGGTCTGTCGTTGCTTTCCCGGCAAACTCGATAAGGGCGGTGATCGAGTCCCGACCAGAGAAGAAATCGCCAATTGCCGCAGCTGGTGGCAGCAGGAAATCGAGCTGTTGCAACCACAACTGTTGCTCCCGGTCGGCAAACTGGCGATCGCTCAATTCATGCCGGTCAACAAATTGAACGACGTGATCGGCCAGCGTCACCGGATTGAAGTGGAAGGCAAAGTACGGGATATCATCCCCCTGCCCCACCCCTCCGGCGCTTCTACCTGGCACCGCACCGAGCCGGGCATCAGCCTGCTCAACAAGGCCCTGCAGGAAATCAAACGGCATCCTGCCTGGAAGGAGATCAGTGCTGAGTGCTGAGTGCTGAGTGCTGAGTCTTGAGTTCTGAGTTCTGAGTTCTGAGTTCTGAGTTCTGAGTTCTGAGTTTTGAGTTTTGAGTTTTGAGTTTTGAGTTCTGAGTTTTGAGTTTTGAGTTGGCAGTTTTCTTACCACGAAGACACGAAGTCTCGAAGTGTATTCATTTTCTCTTCGTGTCTTCGTAGTGAAATTTTATAAAACTCACCCCCTATCGACCGGGTGTCACGCAGGCTGTCGCCAGCGTGAGCTACGCCACTCAGGACTAAGAACTAAGAACTAAGAACTAAGAACTAAGAACTAAGAACTAAGAACTAAGAACTAAGAACTAAGAACTAAGAACTAAGAACTCATGAATTTTATCTTCGAGCCTTCGTGTCTTCGTGGTGAAGCTTTTTTAAATCCGGCATTACGCAGGCGGTGCGGTGATGACATCCTCGTAGGGATAACGCCGGCTGATCTGCCCGTCGGCTTCGAACACATCCAGCAGGGTCTCGTAGCTGGCACGGGGAATGTCGGGCGAACTCTGCCAGCAACCCAGGGCCTGATAAGCAGCGATGGTGCGGGACAGTACTTCGGGATCGATAGCGGGGAAAAAGGATTGTTCTTCGCGGGCCAGTTGTTCGGCCGGCGTCTCGATCACATATTGCTGGGCGCGGCGATAGGCGCGCATGAACGCGCGGGCCATATCCGTTTGCAACCAGTCAGGCGTCGCGCACAGACTGCTGAAGGCCACCGGCCCGATTCGCTCGCCCACCGAGGCAACCACATGGCCAATGCCCTCGTGTTCCAGTTGTTGCGGGGCCGGACCCTGCTGGTGAATATAATCCCCTTCGCCGTTACGAAATGCCTGGTCCATAGCCGTGACATCGCCGGCATCGACAATATCGACACTGGCCGGATCGATACCTTCCCGGCGCAGCACATAACGGAACATGGCAATGGGCTGGAACAGATGATCCACCAGCACGCGCTTGCCCGACAGCTGTGACCAGTTAAAATCGGGTTCAGGCTGTCGGGCGGCCAGAAAGAAACCATCGCGATCGTTAATCCGGGCGAAATGAATATAAGGTGGTGATTCGCCTCTTTCCAGATAGGCAAAACTGGCCGCCGGGGCAGCCTGGGCGACATGCACCGTCCCGTCACGCAGACCACCTTCCAGCGGGTGTTCGGCGTCGACCACGCTGTACTCGGCTTCGAGGCCTTCGGCTTTTAAAAAGCCGGCAGTCATGGTGGCCAGCAGGGGACTGTAAAAGGCGGAGTGGCGTAATCCGCGAATGTGAATTGTCTGCATAGGAAGTTCAATCTGTCGGTTCGCGCCGGGCGATGATGTGAATGTAGCGAGCCAGGGAACGGTACGGCTCCCGCGTGGAGTAACACAGTTCCATCTCCAGCAGTTCTTCAAAGGCCATTTTATCCCGCGTGGGGCGGTGCATGAAATCGACGAAGGTCCGCACCCCGCTGCTGGCGACAACTTGCATACCCGCCGACTCCAGCCAACTCATGACTTCTGAAGGCTGCAGGGGATTATCCGGCGTCAGGTATTTCCCCTCCCCGGCCAGATCGCCGATGCGTAATTTTTTGAAATTGCCGTTCAGCAAGTGCCGGTACTCCAACGCATGGCGATTGAAAAACAATAGCGAGAGCCAGCCACCGGGGCGCACCAGTTTTTGCAACGCCGTCACTCCCTGGCGGGGATCGGCCAACCATTCCAGCACGGCGTGACACAGCACCATATCAAAAGGTTCCGTCTCGCCTTCGGCCAGCTGCTGAAACGGCATATGCCGGAAAATGTAGCGCGCCATGGCCCCGGCCTGGTTGAGCGTTACTTCGGCAGCGGCCAGTTGCTGTTGCGAAATGTCGCACAGCAATAATTCATGTCCTTGCCTGGCCAGTCGCTGGCTGAAATGGCCCATACCACAACCGGCATCCAGAATCCGCCAGCTGCGATCCTCGCCAAGTTGCGGGATATGTTGCTGGACATCCCGCCACAGCACCTCCAGCCGCAGGCGCCCCTTCAGCGAGGCATAGATATTTTTTTTGAATCGCTGATGCAGGGGATCGAAGTTACGATCCTCACTCTGACTCATGACTTATCCGTCTCCAGCCATTGAACCAGATAGTACAGCCGAGCCCCTTCC
Organism: Thiohalophilus sp.; assembly: GCF_046483665.1. Classification (GTDB taxonomy): domain Bacteria; phylum Pseudomonadota; class Gammaproteobacteria; order UBA6429; family Thiohalophilaceae; genus Thiohalophilus. The sequence continues at coordinate 30,015 of NZ_JAWOCR010000005.1, forward strand.
GAAGAACGGGACGGCCCGACCACCATGGCCGAATACAGGTTTTTATCCGGATTGGCCCCGGCCAGCGCCGCCTCGGCACTTGCTACCACCTCAACACTCCCTTCCGGGAAACGATCCCGCTTGCGTCTCGGACAATAGACCACGGCAAACTGTTCCTGTACCACATCGCTGTCGGGATCAAGATCGATACGCATATTGTACTCTCCGCCTTTGGTAATCGGATTCATTGATCAGATTCTTATATATCGGATTATTCTAACACTGTATGTGACTGTTGGCAGGAATCGCTAAATAGTGAGCCTGTGGGCGCGCCCCACGGGCGGGACTGCCGAATCCGGCATCGTCGCGGTCGAAGCCCGCTCCCACGGTTAGCAAATGGCAGTTGGCAGTTGGCAGTTGGCAGTTGGCAGTTGGCAGCAATAGTGTAGGCCAGGTTGTGCGCAGCGCTACCTGGCATTCCACATGCCGGTGGCGGCGTATCTGTTATCTCTCGCAGAGGCAACAGGACAGCGAGAAATATCATCTGTTTAATCCTCAGCGGATTCTGCGTCTCTGCGAGAGTCAAATATCTTCGTCCCTCAATAGCGAGCCTGTGGGAGTGCCCCACGGGCGCGACTGCCGAATCTAGCACCGTCGCGGTCGAAGCCGGCTCCCACAGTTGGCAGCTGGCTTACGACTGCAAACTACGACTGCCAACTTCCCTTTCAGAACTAACAAACATCCGATTCGGCCAATCCCTCTACTCACACAGGTTTCTGTCGGCTAACAATGGTCATAAAACGTTCATCAGACTGTCAGGGATTTGTCATCTACGGGGCCCATCCTTGCTGGCAGGATCATATAAAGAGTGTCCTGACCATGAATGCCATACGCCAGAGTCTGTTTATCAAACGCATGGTGGCATTTGAACTCGCCCTGTGTGGCCTGTTCAACCGCGCCAGCCATATCCGCTTCATTAAATCACTGTTTGCCTTTATCAGCCGACTCGGTGACGGGATTTTCTGGTACACGCTGATAGCGCTATTGCCGTTAATCTATGGCAGCGAGGCACTGGGGGCTTCGCTGCACATGGCCATCGTCGGCGCACTGGCGCTGGGCCTGTACAAGGCTATCAAGTCCGTCACCGAACGGCCCCGGCCCTGCGTGGTGAAACAGGATCTGTTGCTGGGCACTGCACCCCTGGATCAATACAGTTTCCCGTCCGGACATACCATGCATGCAGTCTCCTTTACTCTGGTGGCGCTGCATTATTACCCCGAGCTGGCTGTCATTCTGCTGCCGTTTACCGCGCTGGTCGCCCTGTCCCGGGTGGTACTTGCCCTGCACTATCCGACCGATGTGTTGTGCGGCGCCCTGCTCGGCGGGGGTATTGCCCTGCTATCATTCACCATCAGTGGCTAATCGGGCGCTTGTATGCGGATAGTAATGGTTTCCGATGTGTATTTTCCCCGCATCAATGGCGTCTCAACATCAATACAGACTTTTCGTGACAGCCTGCAGGCACTGGGACACGATATCCTGCTGATTGCGCCACGTTATAACGTGGATGATCCGGAACAAGAAGGAATTTCGCGTATCAAGGCGCGCCCTGTTCCATTTGATCCAGAAGACCGTCTGATGTCCGTCGCCGCCGTGGATCGGGAAATTGCCCGGCTTCACCAGGAAAAACCGATTGACTTGATCCACATCCAGACGCCGTTTGCCGCCCATCGCAGCGGAAAACGCATGGCCCGCCGTCTGTGTATCCCCTGTATCGAGACCTATCACACCCACTTCGAGGAATACATGCATAACTATGTCCCGTTTATTCCTCGCCGGGTATTTCGTCCCTTGATCCGTTTGATCACCCGCCGGCAGTGCCGTAATCTGCAGGGATTGATCGTGCCCTCCAGTGCCATGCTCAAGGTCATTCGTGACTATCACATACAACTGCCAACCCGGATCCTGCCCACGGGGATCGATCCCGAACGTTTCTCTCGGGGCGATGGAGCTGCCTTTCGCAAGCGGCATCATATCGAACCGGAGCGGCCAGTAATGGTGCATATCGGGCGCATCGGCCACGAGAAAAACATCGATTTTCTACTGCAGGTACATCACCAGATATTGCAACAGTTACCACAGACCCTGTTTGTGATTGCCGGTGAAGGACCCTCGCTTGAACATCTGAAGCAATTGAGCGACAAACTGGGTACCCGGGACAACATTCGCTTTGTCGGCTATCTGGATCGCAATACCACCCTGCTTGACTGTTATCGAGCCGGCAATGTATTTGTATTCTCCTCGCGCACCGAAACCCAGGGACTGGTATTGCTCGAGGCGATGGCCTGTGGCGTGCCTGTGGTATCGACTGCCGAACTGGGCACCCGGGATATTCTCCTGCCGCAGCGCGGTGCTCTGGTCGTCGACGAAGATGTGGATCAATTTGCCAGCACAGTTCAACAGGTACTGGAGTTGCCCGAGCTGCAACGACGCCTGAGTCGCGAAGGTCAGGACTACGTGCACGAGTGGTCCCATAGTACCCTGGCTCTTTTCCTGGCAGATCTATACCAGCATACGACAGACACCTTTGCCACATCAGCGGCAGATTATTCGCCTGTCGAACGTTCAACCTCCTGAGTCTGAAAGGTATTCAATGTTCACTCCAGGCCGGAAGTCACCTTTTCCGCCGCTGGCTCCATGTTGGTATTAGGCACCAGGTTGGCATAAAACTGTTCCGTTGCCTGATGCCAGGAATGGGACAAACTGTAATCGCGGGGGTTTTGCGGATTGATGTCCAGGGCCCGGCGGGCGGCCCGACCCAGATCCTCATCCAGACATCCGGTAACCCCGTCTATCACCACATCCCTGGGTCCGGTCACGGGGTAGGCCGCCACCGGTACGCCGCAAGCCATCGCTTCGAGCATTACCAGACCAAACGTGTCGGTCAGACTGGGGAACACAAACACATCACTTGCGGCAATGGTTTGCGCCAGGTCCTCGCCATAACGAAAGCCGGTGAAAATGACCTGCGGATGTTTTTTCTCCAGCATGGCACGGTCGGGCCCATCGCCTACGACGTATTGCGTGCCCGGCAGATCCAGTGAGAGAAACGCCTCAATATTCTTTTCCACCGCCACCCGGCCGACATAAACAAAAATCGGCCGCGTACCGGACAGGTAATCCTTGCCATAGGGTCGAAACAGGTTAACGTCCACCCCACGTCCCCACACCTCAACATTTCCGAAGCCGCGCTCCAGCAAGCGCTCTTGCATGGAGGGAGTCGGCACCAGAGTGCGCTCGGCCGGACCATGAAACCACTTGAAAAAGGCATAACTGAGCCGCAAGGGAATCGGCATCCGAAGACGCAAATACTCGGGAAACTGCGTATGATAAGAAGTGGTGAATTTGAGCTTATGTCGACGGCAATAACGCCGCACCGCCATACCGACCGGCCCTTCGGTCGCAATATGAATCGCTTCGGGGGAAAATGCATCCAGATCAGCGGCGATCCGACAATAGGGAAACAGCGCCAGTCGTATATCCGGGTAGGTCGGTAAAGGAACGGTCCTGAAAGGTTCAGGGGTAACCATATACACGTCATGACCCGATTGTTCCAGTATACTTCGGGTCGTATTGAGTGTTCTTACCACACCGTTGGTTTGTGGCGCCCAGGCATCAGTCGCGATGGCTATTCTCATGCGATCTTCTTATCAGCATCCGTGACAGGATGTTGTTTGAGGGGTTTGACTACGTCGGACCAGTGCAATATCTCCAACATGCCGTCCCGATGCTCGACCATTGCCGTACAGTTCTCCACCCAGTCGCCGTCATTGCAGTACAACACGTCCCCAATCTGGCGAATCTCGGCATGATGAATGTGACCGCAGACCAGGCCGTCCACACCGGCGCGCCGGGCCTCGTGGGCGACGGCCTGCTCGAAGTCATGAATCACGTTCACGGCATTTTTGACCTTGCTTTTAAGAAATGTGGAAATGGACCAGTAAGGGAAGCCCAGCCGACGGCGAAGCGCATTCAGCCAGCGATTGGTATACAGCAGGACATCATAGGCCCGTTCGCCCAGGTATGCGACCAGCTTGCTGCAGCGGATGGCATTGTCGAATTCATCACCGTGCAACATCAGAAGGCGTTTATTGTCAGCGGTTTTATGGATATAACGGTTATGAATGGAAATATTGCCAAACACCATTCCATCCAGCTCCCGAAAATCCTCATCGTGATTGCCGGGGATATAGACTACCCTGGTACCGTGCTTGGCCTTACCCAGTATTTTGCGAATGACATCATTATGGCTTTGCGGCCAATAGAGTCCTTTGCGACGCATGTACCACAGGTCGAAAATGTCACCAACCAGAAACAGATACTCGCACTGGACGGTGTCGAGAAAATCGATCAGGTACTCGGCCTTGCAGCCACGATAACCCAGATGGATATCGGACAACCAGACACTGCGGTACCGGGGTGGACGGAGCGGGTGAACTGGATTCATCATCCTGGCCTCTGCTGGTTTTTACCAAGCCTAGACAATCAGTATGACAAAACAGCGAAACCCCGATGACAGAATAAAGACAGTTGGCAGTTGGCAGTTGGCAGTTGGCAGTTGGCAGTTGGCAGTTGGCAGTTGGCAGTTGGCAGTTGGCAGTTGGCAGTTGGCAGTTGGCAGTTGGCAGTTGGCAGTTGGCAGTTGGCAGAAATTCTAAACCGGTTTTTTTGCTGTCAACTGCTATCTGATGACTGCCAACTTTCCCTTCTGCACTCAGCACTCAGGACTTTTTTTGTCCCCAGACAGCAAATACAGGATCTGAATAAGCCAGTTGGCCGATATAGGGATCCTCGGCCGGCCGGGGATAGCCGCGCAGGGATTCGGTCTCCAGTTCTTTGAACTGGCCGCTGAGGCGCAGGTAATCACTAATCAGTTGCATGCGTTCGAAGTCATGCAGTTCGGTCCATAATTGAATCGCCTTGGTCGGGAACCAGCGATCGGAAAAGGTTATTACCAGTCGGGCACCGGGTTTTAATACCCGCGCGACCTCGCCAATCACAGTCAGGGGAGAAGTCAGGTATTCGATAGAGGCGGTACAGATCACTGCATCGAACATTGCCTCCTCAAATGGCAGGCGAGGGTCCCGGTTCAGGTCTTGCACGGTATAGTCCCGGAGGTATGGATTGGCCTGCATTTCCCCGGCGTTCATGCCCAGCCCGTGGACCATCTGATCCTCGGTCCGGGCCGGCAAGTGGGAGACCCAGCTCGACATCAGATCCAGCACCCGCATACCCGGTTGCAGAAAACGGGCATAGATATCGCGGATATGCCGGCGACAGGTGGCATCCAGATGCTGTACCAGACGGGGGCTGGCATAGAATTCATCGTCCCCGGCCTCATCGATGCGGCGAAAAGCATCTTCGCTGAAAAAATCGGTATCGACATCCGGCAAGCTTGCCTGCATCCCCGGGCCGTTCGCCGTACAGGCCTCCAGAATATCCCGGGGCGGCTCGTTCTGATCACTGCCGGGCCGGGGTTCAGCCAACAAACTGGCCTTTAATTGTAGATGTCGACCGGCCAGCGGATGATTGAGATCGATAAGCAGTTCCTGCTCGCCCGCCTGCAGGCAACGCACTGGCCAGTTTGCATCGCGATCCATCTCGATCGCCTCGCTGACAAAGCGCCGTGGATAGAACCGTCCGGTGCGGGGGAGTACCGGCGGCAGTGGATGCTTGCTGCGGCGCCGGAACTGTTCCCGGGGCAGGGTTTTGATCAGATCGGGCTGATATTTGTGCTGCCAGTCATCGAACAGCAACTCACCCTGCACGTTCCCGCCAGCAGGGAGTTCCTGCAGCCGCGCGCCGAGCCCGGGCAGAAAACTATCCCGCGCCAGATCGACCTGCTCAAAGTAACCGCGATCGCGATGGCGGGCATGCGGGCTCTCCCAGTTCAGAGCGATTTCCAGCGGTGCTATTCGCGATGCTGACATAAACCGGGACTAAACACCGGCTTTTTGCGCAAAGATCGAGCCGCTGCGTTTGATGTAGTCACAGAAATCATCATTAAAACTCGCCTGCACGGCTTTGATGACAGAAGACCTCTGCAACAGGGTCTCTGACCAGCGCGCAATCTGTGGCGCGTCTTCATAGATGTCCTGCCCCTGCATTCCTTCCAGGCAACCCAGCATGCGGAAGATCGGTGCATAGACAGCATCGACCAGCGAAAACGCCTCACCATTGAAATAGGGGCCACCTTCGAAAAATTCATCCAGGGTTTCCAGCCGGTCCTTGACCGTCATCAGGTTCTGCTTGTAACCGATCTCTTCACCGGTCGTCGAGTAGGTATAGGCCGCGCCCAGCAGCTCATTACCGAACTCGACCCAGGCGCGGTTTTTGGCCCGTGCAAACGGATCCTCGGGATACAGAGTGCCAGGCGTGATTTCGTCCAGATATTCACAGATCGGCATCGACTCAAACAGCGATTCGTCATCGACCATCAACACCGGTACTTTTTCCAGTGGCGAGACGTCATAAAACCAGGCAGGCGGATTATCCAGATCGATATATTCGATCTCATAGGGAACCTCTTTCTCCAGCAATGTAATGACAGAGCGCTGGACATAGGGGCACAGAGCAAAGCTTATTAATTTAAGTTTCGGTAATGACATAATCCGTGAGTCCTGATTAATTTTGTGACATTCATTCCGCCAAACATCGCAGAAATTGTGCGCAACGGCATAACGACAAACAGTATATCAAGCGTCGGGCGGGCACGAACACCCTGGGTACCTGAATAAGCGTTTCCAATATCCGGTTACTTTGTTCAAAAGATTGCTTCGCTTCGCTCGCCATGACCGAAAATTGTGATGTGATTGCGAGAAACAACATAACGAAGCAATATCACAGGACTGGCATTCGAAATGATTTTTCAGTTGGAAAAGCGACCCTGTTGTAAAAAAGCACAGACCTGTGTCGCAACATCGCGGGCGAACAGCATGCTCAGATGCGTATGCGGGAGGTTCAGATGCTGAGCCAGTCCGTCCGATCGGGTCTCATTCACAGCCACCGTGCCATCGTGTGGCCGGATCAGCTTTCCCGGAGCGAGTAACATACCAATCCCCCTCGGACGGCTGCCGGCAATCATGCCTGACTCCTGGGTGCCCTGCCAGGACGGTGCATCACCCAACAGCCCGTACTGTGTCGAGCGTCCCAGAATCCAGCGAGTAAAACGCTGTCCGGCAAGATGGCGAGCGACCACGCTACCCTGCAAGGGTGTGCCCAACATGACGACCCGACCGGGATGCGGTGGTGCGCCCTGCGTATATAAATGTGTCAGTACGATACCGCCCAGGCTGTGTGCCACCAGATGCACCTGCCCGGCCTCGATTGATTGCAGATAGTCCCGTAACCTGGCGGCATTTTGCTGTGGTGTGCGACGTAAACTGGGGTATCGAAAATAACGACTATCGAAGCCACACTTTTGCAAACGCCGACCCAGCAACCGCAGCTCCAGACTGGTCATCCAGATGCCGTGGATCAAAACAACAACATCGCGTGGCATGGATTTTACTTGAAAAACGTATACAGCAGATAGGCGCTGCTGGCCAGAATCAGCCCGTACCCCCAGAAAGCCAGCCTGAATTCACGGACGCGCAGTCCGGCAACTACGAAAACAATTCCGGTGAATAAACCGAACACGGCTGATCCGACAATCATACCATCGACTTCTTGTCGGGCCTGCTCCGGATCAGTTCCAATACGATACCGCATGGTTACTCCTGTCGTGACGCTGTTTTATTGGCAAACTGAACTCGAAGACATAACCGGGCCCGTTGCCCGGATAGGCGCGCAATTCGCCGCCCATACTTTCGATAATACTGTTGGCGATCGGCAAGCCCAGCCCGATGCCCTGCTGTTTGGTGCTCACAAGCGGAGTAAAGATGTTTTCCCGCATTTCTTCTGGCACACCGGGCCCGGTGTCACGGAATGAAACTTTGACAAACTCCCCCTCTTGTTCTGTCATTATCGTCAGTACTCGCTCTGATTCGAGCTCTTCCATTGACTCGATAGCATTAATCACCAGGTTCAGAATTACCTGCTGGGTCAATATCGAGTCAACCAGGATAAGGGGCAGGGATTTCCCCAGCACATATACTACCTGTATCTGGCTGCTTTTAATCTTGTTTTCCACAAGACGCAGCGAATCCTGCGCCAGTTCATTAATATCCACTGAAGAGAACTTGATATCCTTGCGATTAACGAAATCACGCAACTTGTTGATAATTTTTCCAGCGCGCTCCGCTTCATCACTCAGCCGGCCAAATACCTCCTGTACATCCTTATCAGTCAACCGACCTTCTCTTGCCCGGTTCAGTCCGCCCTTCGCATAACACATAATGGACGTCAATGGCTGATTGATCTCGTGCGCCAGACTGTTGCCCAGCTCCCCTACCGAAATATACCGGGACAGGCGAGCCCGTTCCTCCTCCTGCTGATTCTTATCTTCATCTGCCTGCTTCTTCTCGGTAATATCTTCGGCAATACCGGCAAGCCGATATATTTTTCCAAACTCGTCATAAACCGGAAACCCTTTGTCCTGAATCCAGCGAAATGTATTGTCTGGCCTGACAATACGGTACTGGATTTCAAATTTCCCACCCCGCTTAAAGTTCTCGTACTCACTGAACACCTTCGATTGGTCTTCAGTGTAGATCGATTCATGCCATAAATGCGGCTCGGCATAAAAAACATCCGGTTCACGCCCCCAGACATCAAGACAGGAAGGACTCACATAAACCATACGTTCCTCGTTAACATCAACAAGCCAGAAGACCTCGTTGATATTCTCCGATAACTGACGTAATCGTAACTCACTTTCCTGCAGGCGCCGGTGGGAGGCGCGCAATTCCTTTTCTGACTCACGTCGTTCTGTGAACAGCGCCGCCACTACCATCGCCGTGATTGTGGTTATACAGATAAACAATACGATCATCATCAGATTCAGTAGCGTATCCGATGCATCGTAAGGTCCCCACTCCGGATGGTAAGAAAACAGTAGCACAATACCAATCAGCATCGAGGCCATTGTGGCGCCAAACTGCTCGAAGCTGATGGCAACAAATACCGTCAAAGGAAGTATAAGGTAGAACAGACCAAGACTGGCTGTCGACTGTTCGTTCAGTCCGGAAAAGCTGTATACCGCCACGAAAATCATTAACAGCACGTACAGGGAAAGTTGCCCCAGACGATTCGTTCTGAGCAGATATTGGCAATCTTCACTGACATCGGTGTCAAGCCGGCTGCTTTGCGCTCCATCCGTGCAGTAGAAAAAAAGGTTTCGCCAGATCAGAATAAATGGTGCAACCAGAAGAATTCCTATAGCATCTCCGAGCCACCACATACCCGCAACAAAAGTAAAATCAGACCAGCTGACAACGTTAGAGACCGCCATTGCAAGACCTCCAACCAGACTGGAAACAATCGGTGCAGCAAAGGCAATCGCGGCAAACTGCAGTACTTCCCGAACACGGCGAAAGTTCAACTTTAAACGACAGCGATTCAGGAAATACCAGGCCGCCGATGCCTCCAGAGTATGACCGCAGGCTGCCAGAAAAGCAGCGGTTAACGGGAGTGCATTAAAGTAGGCGAGCAGGGAAATACCGATAAAGATGCCGGGCCACATACGTGGTCCGTACAGGACAAAAACAACCACCGCCAGACCAGAGGCCGGCCAGAAGGGGGTGATCCCGGAATAGCCGGTATTGATCGACAAACCGGCTTGTCCCAGCAGGAAATAGACCACCCCGAATAGCAGGCTGGCAAATGCATACTTGAGGGAACCTGGCCAGACCAGCCGTTCGGGCAACATGTATCGAGGTTTCTGGTTCAACAACGGTATTGCCACAGGCTGTGATTATCACCGCTAACTGTATGTGATAGTGAGGGTTTCGGCAAGCCCGTCCACGGACAGATTCCAGCCGTTCCATGCTATTCTGGGGGCATGAATCAAATACCGGGCAATAACCGACTGGATGAGTACTTTGTCGTCCGGGTAGAACGCCAGCTCAGCACGGAACATATCCGGCGGTCCAAACGGGATATTTTTCTTGGCGAGAACGATCAGCTGGTACCCGCTCTGGATGCCCGGCGGTTTGATACCGCCGAGCTTGCCGCCTCGCATATTGAAACCCTGGACGAGCGTGGCCAGTATCAATACATCATCCAGTTCTGTAGCAGTAAAAAACCAAACGATATGCCGACCGAAGTCGAGGCGCTGATTAACCGGATTATGGAAATCCCCTACCCCTATCGGCGCACCGCCTATAACTGGCTGCGGGGGCGTGATGTTCAGGTGCTGCTGAGACGCGAATCCGAGGAAGTGTGCGAGCGCCATCGCCGGGTATTGCTCGATCACGATATCGACATCACCCGCAAAAGTGACATCATCCTGATGAAACCCAAACGCAAAAAGTTCAAGATCAACACCGGTCAGAAATCCGACACGGCGCCACGTCAATACTTCGCCTACCCCGGCCAGAAACCCCTGCCGATCCCCTCCGACGATAGCGATGGATCTGAATAACTATCCCCTATGGCTATATCTGTGGAATGAACGCAAAGACGTGGAGAGCGCAAAGAAAAATTGGTTTTAAACCACATAGTCAAGCAATGAGTCCAGGGCCAGGATTAATACATCATAATATCTACTGTATTTAATAAATCTTTGCACCCTTTGCGACTTTACGCCCTCTGCGTTATTTTCCAGAAGCGTCTGCGGTAAGAACACAGACGGTGACTTCCTCCCGGTCGTGATAGAGCTGCTTGCAGCGGATGGTGGCCTCCATGCCTGCGTGAAGCAGTTCGTCGTGCAGGAACGTCAGGCACTGCTGCACTTCCTGATAGCGTTTTTTCATCGGGAGTTTGAGGTTGAAGATCGTATATCGGCACCAGCCATTGACCAGCCAGCGTGCCATCAGGGCGGTGACTTTCTTCGGCTTGTCGACGATGTCACACACCATCCAGTCAACCTGCTTTGATGGTTGATAACGAAAACCGTCTTCGCGGATATGTTCAAGTTGTCCCGATTCCAGCAAATCCTCCTGCATGGGACCATTGTCCACCGCCATGACAAACAGATGCCGCTGTATCAGTTGCCAGCTCCAGCCCCCAGGGGCCGCGCCCAGATCCACCGCTTTCATGCCTGACCGAAGAAAGCGCTCGCGTTCGTCATCGAACAGCAGTCGCAACATGCCTTCTTCTAGCTTCAGGGCCGAACGGCTCGGTGCCTGGCGCGGCGCGCGCAGACGGGGAATCCCCATCAGCCAGATCGAACTGTTATTCAATGGCGCATAACCGACATAGGCGGCATGGGTGGAGAGAAAACACAGATGCAACCGGTAATCGGCCTTTCCCTGGTAAAGCCCGCCTGCGTCCAGTTGTGACTCCAGCGGGCGGGCCAGGGCCCGGCAGAGTTTCTGCAGCTCCTTGCCGGTATTGGTATCCGGGGTTTCGATAAAAAATCCGGCATAACGCTGAGGCTCTTGCTGCAATAACCTCAGAATAGGCGTCAGCCGATCAGCCAGCGGTAGATCATTGAGCAGTTCATAGATAGCAAACCATTGGCGGGTAAAGATCAGATCCTCCAATGCCAGCACATCAAACAGATCGGCACCGGGATCATGGCTGGTGAAAGTGACATAGCCGCTGTCTGCCCGGGCCTTGCAGTACCCGCTGATGCCCCGCTGCAAAGCCTCGCCCTGGATTTCGGCGGCACATTCGTTCTCAAACCCGGCCCGGCAATATAACAACCAGCTTGCCATTTAATGCCTCACCCGGTCTGTTGCTCAAGCCATTGCAGCTGATACACGGCATCCTCATACGTCTCGCCGCAGATCGAGGCCGTCGCGCTGAACTGCTCGCAAACCGCGGGCCGTTCAGGTTGCCCGAACAGGCGACACAGATGATTCTCATCCAGCTGGATGCAACGCACGCCGGCCGGTTTGCCCTGTGGCATGCCGGGAATCGGTGAGGAGATAGACGGCGCAATACAACAGGCGCCACAACCGGCGCGGCACGCCATACGGTCGGTTTGTTGCAGCTGAGCGATATTTGTCACTACCCTTCTCCACCCGACATGGCGGCCACCAGGGCCAGTTCGCCCGGCTTGACCGAATCAAGATTGAACTTCTTCGCTGCCGACGCCATGCGCGTCAGGGCCGCCGGGACACTCATTGGTGGCGAGGTATCGCCTTTTTTGACGCGATGAAAGCGTACCGGGTTGATCCGGGCGACCACGTAATTGCGTAGATAGGGCGACTTGAAGCCGCGCGCTTTTAACTTCTCGATGATCTTTTTTACCTGCACATCGATCTCCTGCAAGCGGGCCGCCTGCGCTTCCCGTTCGCGCAGACTGACGCGCAGGGTGCGTTCGCTGAAACGGTCCAGTTTTTTCAGCATCGGGCTGTAGGCGCCGCCGGCAAAGCGTTTGTTCTGCGAGTAGATCATCCCCAGGGTCAGCAACTCCGGTGCCTCGAACTCGGCGCTGTAATCCACTTCCTTGGCGCGCGGCTTGCTCTCGGCCAGCGCACGCGCCATACGGATCACTTCCAGACTGCGATCCTTGAGGTTATGGGCCTTCTCGGTATTCAGGGCCAGTATCCGAAAAGCCAGCTCCTCGTCGGGCGAGACCAGCGCGGTGATCTGGCGCAGGCCAAGCATTTTGGCCGCCGCCAGGCGATGGCGACCATTGGGCGTCCACAGGCTGCCGTCGTCCCCGCGTACCACGATCAGCGGATCCAGAAACGAGCCACTCTCCTCGATCTTCTCGGCCAGGCGCTTGACGTGCGTCGGGGAAAGATCGCGCTGAAACGGCGTCGGCTGTACCGCCTTGAAAGGCAACACCGCCATAACCACCTGCCGTCCGGACAGCGGTTCTCGATAGGCACCGATGGCAGCCCCGCCGACGGCCTGAATCTCGGCGATCAGCGGTGCCACAGCCTTGTCATCCAGCGGCAGGACGACCTGCTCGGCCTTCAGGCCGCGCTGTTCCTTGCGCGGCGCCAGCTTGCCGGTTTTTTTCTTGCGTACGGCTTTCTTTTTGGTCTTCTTTTTCGCCGTAGTCTTCTTTTTGCTGACTTTCTTTTTCGCTGCCATAGCCCGGAGATTTCTCAGAAATTGTTCGCCCGCCGCATTATCGGCCAGCCAGTAAACGCCGTACAGTGAAATTGAAATTTCCCCGGCTGATCTCCTGTGCCAATGCCGGTATCCCGTTCAGTTGTTCGCGCAACAGCTGGCTGGATGACGGCTGACGTAAAAAACAGGCAATATAATTTTCAAAAGCCGGGAGGGTAAACTGGTACCCCTGCGGTAAAGCCTTGCGCAGTTTCGACTGCTGATACCAGGCACAATCGCGCAGGCTTTTGCGCGAGACAAAATTCATCACCAGTATGCCGTCACGGGAGAGGTTACGATTGAGCAGCTCGAACCATTTTTGATCCGCTTTAATCGCCCTGACCGGTTCACCCCGCTCTTCGGTAAACAGATCCTCGATAATCAGGTCGAATTTCGGTCCCTGGTAATCCTGCAACCATTGTCCCGCCTCCGCCTGGTGCAGCTCGGCGCCGCAGCGCCCTATCTCAAAATAATCCTGTGCCACCTGCACATGGATCGGATTGAGTTCCACCCCCACCATCTCGGCGACATCGGCATAACGCTGTAACTGATGAAACACCGTGCCGCCCCCGACGCCCAGCATCAATACCCGTCGAAACCGGGGCGGCTGGCGAAAGAATGCCGGCAGCCACAACAGGTCCCAGATGCCGCCCGCCAGGGTACGTTGCGGATGATACTGGCTGTGAAACACCCCATCGGTATACAAGCGGCGGGTCCGGCCCGCAGTACGCACCTGATAATGCGCGCCTTGCCAGGTCTTTTCCCAGAGAATGGCCATAACTGCGGTATGCCGCCTTTACCGGATGAATTGCATTTGCCGGCGGCTAGTTTACCATAACGAGACATTCCGCCGGCTTGCGCCGGCGACTTCCCGGCTAATCACGAGGCAGCGCATGTCAAACCGTACCCTGAATCTGAATGACACTGTTTACGAGTATCTGCTGGCCCATTCCCTGCGCGAGAGTCCGCTGCTGAAACAGTTGCGCGAAGAGACCGCCACCCTGGAGATGGCCCGCATGCAGATCTCCCCGGAACAGGGTCAGCTGCTTAATTTGCTGGTTAAATTGCTCGGTGCCAGACAGGTCATCGAGATCGGCGTCTTTACCGGCTACAGCGCCCTGTGCATGGCAGAAGCCCTGCCCGCCGACGGGCGCCTGGTTGCCTGCGATATCAACCAGGAATGGACCGATATGGCGCGACGCTACTGGCATGAGGCCGGGGTACACAAACAAATCGAATTGCTGCTGGCACCGGCGGACAAAACCCTGCAAAAGCTGATCGACACCGGCAATGCCAACAGTTTCGATTTTGCCTTCATCGATGCCGACAAGAGCCATTATCTGACCTATTACGAACAGTGCCTCAAACTGATTCGCCGCGGCGGTTTGATTGCCATCGACAATACGCTCTGGAATGGCGATGTCGCCGACCCAGCTGTTAACGACGCGGACACACAGGCGATCCGGGATCTGAATGACGCCCTGCACAGTGATTCCCGGGTCGATATCAGCCTGCTGCCCATTGGCGACGGCCTGACACTGGCGCACAAGCGCTGAGCCCAGCCTGCTCGTATGTCCCTTACCCTGATCCTCTGGTTTCGACAGGATCTGCGCCTGCATGACAATCCCGCCCTGCAGGCGGCCCTGGCCGATGCCGACCGGATCATTCCTATATATATACACGATGACAGTCCCGCCTGGGCACCCGGTGCCGCCAGCCGCTGGTGGCTGCATCACAGCCTCACTGCGCTGGCGGAGAAACTCAAACAGCTCGGTAGCCGTTTGATTATTCGTTCTGGCGACAGCACACAGGTACTGCAACAGATCATTGATGAGACCGGTGCCAATGCCGTGTATTGCAACCGAATCTATGAACCGGCCCAGCTGAAGCGGGATAAACAACTGCACCGGCAGTTAAAAGATCACGACATCACTTTCAGCATTTACCAGGGCAACCTGTTACGCGAACCGGATACGGTTCGTAATCAATCCGGACAACCCTACAGGGTCTTCACCCCGTTTTATAAATGCTACCTGCGCGAAGGGTGGGACAACCTGACATACAACAGTCCCAGACAACTGCCCGGCGTCACCACCCGGATCAAATCCGAAAAAATTGCGGATCTGGCGCTGCTGCCCACCATTGAATGGGACAGCGGACTTTACAACCACTGGCAACCCGGCGAGGCCGGGGCCTGGAAGCAACTGCGTCGTTTTCTGCGCAACGATCTGGCCGATTATCACCAGGCACGGGATATTCCTTCCCTACAAGGCACGTCTCGCCTGTCGCCGCATCTGCACTTCGGCGAGATCAGCGTACGGGCGATCCTGGCCGAGCTGGATCGCCAGGGTCTGCGTCGCCAGGGCGAAGGTTTCATTCGCGAGCTGATCTGGCGCGACTTCGCCCATTCCGTGCTGTTCCACTTTCCGCACACCACCGACAAACCGTTTGATGAACGCTTCAATAACTTCAAATGGAAACAATCGAAAAAGCTGTTACAGGCCTGGCAACAGGGCCGCACCGGCTATCCCATCATCGACGCCGGCATGCGCGAACTGTGGCACACCGGTTACATGCACAACCGGGTACGCATGATCGTCGCCTCGTTTTTGACCAAGAACGGAATGCAACACTGGAAACAGGGCGCCGAATGGTTCTGGGACACCCTGGTGGACGCCGATCTCGCCGCCAACAGCATGAACTGGCAATGGGTCGCCGGCTGCGGGGTCGACGCCGCACCCTGGTTTCGCATCTTCAACCCGGTCACTCAGAGCCAGCGCTTCGACAAGCAGGGGTTATATATTCGCCAGTGGGTCCCGGAACTGGCCAGCCTGCCGAACAAACACATCCACGAGCCCTGGAAAGCGCCGGAAGAAGTTCAAAAAGAGGCAGGATGTATTATCGGCAAAAATTATCCTGAACCGATCCTGGAATTAAAGGCGAGCCGGGAAGCCGCCCTGGCAGCGTATAAACAACGGATTACCGGGAAATCGTGAAACCGTTTATTTAACAGCCAGTTACTCGATAGACCAATAATCGGGTTCTCTCCTGCACCGTTACCGGGATATCTCACTGCCAGTGTCAGATCTTGCAAGAGTGCATTGATACGCCTATATACGGAATGAAAGATCAATTTTCTTGACTGGAAAATATCCCCTTGGGATAAGGAGGATCAGGCCGTGGCTCCGATCCAGAACACAATACCCACCGGTCACCTTGAACTGGACGAAGACGGCTTTCTCATCAACCCGGCCATGTGGTCGCCGGGTGTCGCCGAATATCTCGCCCGGATCGACGGCATCAGTGAACTGACCGACACCCACTGGAAGTTAATCGAGAGCCTGCGGAATTTCTACTTCACTCATGGCTATGCCCCACAGGAACGGCATGTCTGTCTGCTACAACAGCTCGACAAATACTGTCTGGAAAACCTGTTCAACAACCAATACCGCGAAGCCTGGCGGCTTGCAGGGCTACCGAATCCGGGTGAGGAATACAAAAGTTATATGTAATCCCGGTCAATATTTCGCAAATGCAGGCAAATAAAGACTTGGCGTTTATTTGCGTCTGTTCACGGATACCTTTCACTGGAACCCAGGATTAAATAGTTAATGAGTATACTGTCCCTTGAATTCTGTTAATGGAATCTCTTGAATTAACGGGCGCCGGCTCCAGGCCCGTCGTCAGAGTACCGCACCCGATGGGGCGCGGCACCCTGGCAGACAGGGGGTTACTGGACTTGAGCCTCTTCCAGGTAGCGGAAGAAGTCGGAGTCAGCGCCGAGCATGAGCGTGCTGTTCTCGCCCAGGGCCCGGTAACTTTCCAGCGTGCGGAAGAAGGAATAGAACTCCGCGTCGGCACCGAAGGCCTTGCCGTAGATTCGGGTCGCTTCGGCATCGGCCTCGCCCCGGATCTTCTCGGCGTCACGCGCGGCCTCGGAACGGATGCGCCGAAGATCGCGTTCCATGTTCCCGAGGATTTCCTGGCTGCGGCCCCGGCCTTCGGAGCGGAAGCGCTCGGCGATGGACTGGCGTTCGGCGATCATGCGGCTTTCCACCTGTTTGCGCACGGATTGAATGTAGTTGACCCGCTTGATGCGCACATCGTCCAGCTCGATTCCCAGCGCGGGCATGGAATCCCGCGCCCGTTCCAGAATGCCGGCTTCCAGCAGTTCACGCCCCAGTTTGGGCTGTTTCTCCAGGTTGACGTCACTGCGTTCGGCCAGCGCGGGATCATCCAGTTCCTCGACATTCACTTCCCAATCCTTGGAGCGAACGATTTCTTCCAGCTCGGTGGACGAGACCATATCGCGCACCACCGAGTCGATGATGTCGTCGAGTCGGGTACGGGCGCCGGCTTCATCCCGGACGCTGGTCAAAAACAGCAATGGATCGGTGATGCGCCAGCGCGCCGTGGTGTCCACCAGAATGAACTCACGACCCAGCGTGGGAATCTGGGTCACGTCCCCATCCCAGACCAGCAGGCGTTTGTCGAAATAGCGCACATTCTGCCAGGGCAGCTTGAACTTCAGGCCGGGCTCGTCAATGACATCGCCAATCGGTTCACCGAACTGGACCACGATGGCCTGTTCGGCTTCATCCACGGTATAGAGGGTAACGTAGCCGATGACGACGGCAATCGCAGCCACGATGGCAAGCAGTGTGGTTTTCATCGTTCACCTCCGGCGACACGCGCGGCTTGACGGTTGACATCGAGCAACGGCAGCGGCCCCACCTGCCCGTCCTGTACAACCAGTATCTGTCCGATATTGGGCAGGATTTCGTTCAGGGTTTCCAGATACAGGCGTGAGCGCGTGACCCCGGGGGCCTGCTGGTATTCGCGCAGAACGGCACTGAAGCGTATGCTCTCGCCGTCGGCCCGGTTCACCCGTTCCGTGGCGTAACCTTCGGCTTCGGCGACGGTACGCAGGGCGGCACCCTCGGCGTTGGGAATCTCCTGGTTAACGCGTTTTTGCGCTTCGTTGATCATCCGTTCCCGCTCCTGACGCGCTTCGTTGACTTCGTTGAACGCCGGTTGCACGGCCGGGGGCGGGACCACGTCCTGCATCTCCACAGTGCTGATGCGAATGCCGGCATCGTACTGGGTGAGTATTTCCTGAATTTCTTCGCCGGCCTTTTTCTGAATCTCCACCCGGCCGATGGTCAGCACCTCGGAGCCCAGCATGTTGCCGACGATACGGCGCATGACCGACTCGGCAATGTCGCGCAGGGTCCGGGTGGGCTCACGCATCCGGTACAGAAACTTGATGGGATCCTCGATGCGGTACTGGACCACCCACTCCACGTCGATCATGTTGAGATCGCCGGTGAGCATCAACGACTCGTCTTCGAATTGAGCGGCGCTGTAGGTCGAGCGCCCCCCCTGGCGGGTGCCCTGGGTGCGGAAGCCGAATTCCTGCTTGAGCACCCGCTCGGTGGCTACCAGCTGAACCTGGTCAATGCCAAAGGGAAGCTTGAAGTGCAGGCCGGGGTCGGTAATTCCCGTGACGGAACCGAAGCGTTTCACCACGGCCCGTTCCTCGGGCTGAACAGTGTAGAAAGAGGTCAGTGCCCCCCAGACCAGCAGGATAAGCACCACGACGCCGATGACGCCGCCGATCCGCCCGCGCGGCGAGCCGCCGCCGCTGAATTTTTTCATTATCTCAAACAGGTCGGGCGGGCCCGCCGGCCCGTGGCCATTGCCTTTTACGGATTGGATCATACCTGGTCTCCCTTGAATGGAGACAACAGTTTACTCTTCAGAGTCGGTTTTGTACGCAATTAGAGCGAAAAAACCGCTGATCAACCCGACGTGCGGATAGTTGACGGTGAGCGCCAGTGTGAGGGTAAGAGGCGCGAGAGTTTACAAGAAAAAGATTATGGTGGTTATAGTTTCTCTGCTTCACGGAGAGGGAAGATACTGTCATATAATCGACATATTAGTGGCTGCTTACGGTAGAGTAAAGATGTGGCGCGGTGGCCTAAGGTTCAGCCTATCTGTTTTCCGTCCCTTTCGTCTGACGGTGCCTCAATAGCTAAACCATCACTCCGTTTCCACATCCTCCTCATCGAACCGGACATGCAGATTTCCCGCATCCGGCTCTCGGACAAGACGTCACGCCTTCACCCACGGCTCGCCACGTCCAAGTTGCGTCAAGCGAACGAGACCAAAGTGTCCGTAGATGTGCGAGGGGGGAAAAGCCCCGCCCCTGCGACGCCTGACTTTATACTTGTTACGTAACCACCGGCGCAACCGCATCGCGGCGTAGCTGTCTAACGCACGATAAGCGCGGTTGTAGGTGCCAACTTGAAAGTAGTTGGCCCAACCCCGCAACGAACGATTCAACCGCTCCACCATCTCTGTGGTATCTACCCACGTATAAGAATGAGCCGTCATGGTATGAATTTTATCAACCATGCGCTTGATGCTCTTCTTTGAAGGACGCATGCCGAGGTACGCTTTACCCGATCTCGTTGAATACATGCGTCCAAACGTGTAACCCAGAAAGTCGAATTTATCTTCCGGTATACGGCAGATATGTGTCTTTTCCTCGTTGACCGTGAGCTTCAGCTGATTCATTATCCTGCGCATGTGCTGGCTCGCTTCATCCGCTTTGCCGCGCTTGCACAAAATAACCAGATCATCCGCGTAGGTCACGATCTGACTCCCAAGGCGTTGATCCAGGTTGAGCCTCTTCCATGCCAACACAAACCGGCGCATATAGAGGTTAGCCAGCAGTGGTGAGATGGGCGAGCCCTGTGGAATGCCGCACCTGTTGTTCTTGGCCTCCGTGGTGCGTCGTTTCCGGCCTGTCTTGTCGCTTTCCTCGACGGCACATTCCAGCCATTGCTTCAGTAGATGCAGCATACGTCGATCAACGATACGACGCGCCAGCGACTGAAGCAGTTCTTTATGGGGAATGCTGCCGAAGTAGTCCGACAGGTCGGCATCGACAACGTCCGGATGACCGTGAAACAGTAGTTCTTCCACCTCGACAACGGCCTGTTGTGCATTGCGCCTTGGGCGATATGCATAAAGCTCCGGTGGAAGATCGGCTTCAAAGATCGGCTCCAAAACCAGCATCGCTGCTTTCATGCAGACTCGATCTCGCAGGGTTGAGATGCCCAGGGGTCTGGACTTGCCATTGGGTTTGGGAATAAACACCCGTCGTATCGGAGCCGGTTGATAGACTCCCTCTCTGAGTTCAAGCACCAGTTCACCCAGCCACTTCTGGATATTTAGGGTCAGAGTAAAAATAGCGACTGACTGACATTAAGTTTTTACTCTGACCCTAAATATCGGAGTAAAAATAGCGACTGACTGACATTAAGTTTTTACTCTGACCCTAAATATCCTAAATATCGCTAAATATCGTAATATCAATTATATGCCAATATCACAACACAGCACGAATGACTTTTCCCCATCATTCAATGCAACGGATATCGTCTTGCACATACCCAGCCCAGTAAGCGAACGATATGGTTTTGTGATCTGCATTTCCCTTGGGTTTTCCATGGCACGACGAAAGTACTTGCGCCGCCCCCAATTTGCAGCCTCATCGTCACCCAGCTGTTCGAAAGGTGTACTTACATTTCTTTTCGCATGTTCTCCATATATATTGCTACCTAGCTGGTATCCATCATTATCCAGAAGATAACAACTCATGACTCTGGGATGATTCAGCAAGGGCTCACATGTCCTTTCGATCTGCATATCCGGATGTGCACCACTTGTGGATTCACGAAATAGCATCTCGACACCCGAGGGAAGATCCTCAGTTATTAATAAAGTGGATTTATCGTCATGCGCCCCGTGTTTGATTTGCAAGTATGGATTAAGCCTTGACCAGACGGCCTGCAACTCTCTTTCAGGTCGGCCAAAATAATAGCCTTGATGTAAATCAATATCCAGATCATGCGCAAACCCGGCATCAGCCTCACTTTCAATTCCTTCCATGACGACCAATGATCCACTTTCATGCAACAATTCAACCAGACTTATAAAGGGGCGAAATTTACCAGGATCGGTTCTGAGCCTGTCCAGCATGGATTTGTCAAGCTTAACAATATCTGGCTCCAGGTCCCAGATTCTGTTGAAGTTGGAGAAGCCTGCACCAAAATCATCAATTGCTACTCGACAACCATTTTGCTTCAATTTCCTTGTAACTTTGACCAGGTTACCAAACTCCTTAACAGATGCTTCGACAAACTCAATGACTATACGCGAGGGTGGTATACCATTTTCATCAAGAGTGCTGAAGAAGTTATACATGCAATCGCCACAATTATTCACCATAGCAGGATTAACATTGAGGAACAGCCAGGCACCAGTTGTATCATTTCTAAAGTAATTGATTGCATGCAATGTACGCGTTAGCTCCTCAAGATGCATCAGTGCTTCTTGTTCTTTGATATTTGAAAATATCTCAAGAGGAGATATCGACGAACCATCTCGATCCGTAGCTCGCATTAGCGCTTCATAGCCTACAGGCAGCTGATGAGCAAAACTGTAAATTGGCTGATAGGCACTGTGAATTGATAAACCTTGAAATTCGCCTTCCAGGTACTGACTGTCTCGCCGCGGGATATCAGCAGCCTTGCACACCCCCGCATTGATCATGTCGTCGACATTCATTATCGCGCCTCTTTTCGATATCCTGACACAGGGGGCTGAAGCAAATTCACCGACACATAGCCTTTATATTTTCTGACGATTATTTTTTATAAATTAGACCGTCATATAACAGAAGGTAATACTGCCTCTAAAACAACGACGGCCTCTGGTAACTAAAATCTTGCGATCATTTGCATATAGTTATTTTTATACGTTTTAAGTCTCAGGATTCATATCGGCAGTTTTTTTCAGATTTTAAATTTAGCTGATATTTTAAGTATTTATAGTTATCATTACCGACAATCATGCCTGAAGTCACTACTTTATAAGGGAAACCCCTTACCCGGATACATGTACCCCCTTAACCATCGCCTGCCGAAATAGTCGTCGTCTATGCTGGATCGGCCTTTCAAACCGGGGGCAGAGCACAGATATTCTCTAATATTAGAAACAACTATGCTCTGATCCAGATTTTCTTAGAAAATGCCTCAAAATGAGGTTACGTCTTGTCTATGGTATCGGGGGTAGCCCACCTCAGATACTGCCACCGGTTTTCTCCATATAATCGCTGTTATCGCCAGATGTGACCACAGACAATATGCGTGCAAAGCAAATGGGGGCGGTGACAAACGACAACATTCGCATTGGTATTTATCCCGCTCCATTTTTCGGGTGTCCGTTTCGGGTTGTGGGTTCAATCGAAAGCAGCCACTTCTTAACCACCACACAATTTCTAATATTTTAGTTCTTCAAGCATATTTCGCCACCCTGGTACAGATCAGCTGTAAATCGCCAACTCCCACTCCCGCCGCTCATTATCGGCATCCTCGATATGCTCGACGCTCTCGATCGCATGGATATACGTCGCCGGCAGTCCGTGTTCCCGGGCCCCGCGAAGCACGTGTGATTTGTACCAGTCCAGGGGCTTCAATGTCGGGTCGGTACGGATAGCGTAGTAGGTGATGGCCTCGACGAATTCTCCGTCTGTTAATCTCACCTGCACGACTTTCTCGGCATAGCCCCGGCCCAGTCCCTCGGCCCGATCCAGGGCGGGTTTGTCCTGTTCCGCGAGGGTAAATACGACGCCGTGGACGCAATCGGTTGCGTCGCCGGTTTGGCAGGCATCGCATTTTGCCGTGCCGTCGTTGTCGCTGATCTTGTGAAATGCCAGCCGGTGGCCCGCCAGTACCGCCGTGTTCATCTTTGCAGCCGTGGGGGCGCGTGCCTGGATACGCCGGGATGACATGTTGGAGCCGTAGGCGAAGTAGTACATCAGTGCTTTTTCTCCTTGCCGTACAGCAAAATCTCACCACCAAGACACCAAGTTAATATTTATTCTGTCAAAACCGGTTATTTGTCGCCATACGTCTGTTTCAGGACATTGCCGGACACGCATTGCTGTACCTGGCAGGCATACTGGACCCCGGCCTGCGCCGGGGTGACGAAAAGGATTTATTCAGAGAGTGTTGCATACAGTACCGTAAAGTAAAGACTTGTAAGTTTATTTCTCCTGGTGCCTTCGTGTCTTCGTGTCTTCGTGTCTTCGTGTCTTCGTGTCTTCGTGTCTTCGTGCCTTCGTGTCTTCGTGTCTTCGTGCCTTCGTGCCTTCGTGCCTTCGTGCCTTCGTGGTTAATCGCTTAAAGGCTGTTGCGCAACATGAGCTCTTCGGGATAGGGATTCATGTAGTACTGCTGGTCGATGTAGGGCTGGGGGTATTTGCGCAGGTGGTGTTTGAGCAGGGTGATGGGCACGATCAGGGGGACCTGGCCGAGGCGATATTTGTCCAAAACTTCGAGCAGTTCCTGTTTGTCGTCGCCGTCGAGGGAGTCTTTCAGGTAGCCCATGACATGCATCAGTACGTTGGTGTGGCGTTTGCGCGTGGCGGGGATTTTCAGCGCCTGCATCAGGATGTCGATGTAGCTGCTGGCCAGCGCATGCAGGTGTTCCTTGCCGGCGTCAGCGACCAGGCGGCCCAGGCGCCGGTAGGCCGGCTCATCGTGGGCCAACACGTTGAATTTATGTCGGGAATGGAAGTCCACCAGTGCGGAAGGGCTCAGGCCGTCTTTGATCATCTGCTGCCAGCGGTAATAGACAAACACCCGTTCGATGAAGTTCTCGCGCAACACGGGGTCCATCAATCGCCCTTCTTCCTCGAATGGCAGGTTGGGCAGACACTCCATCAGGGTGGCGGCATAGATGCCGCTGCCGGTTTTAGCCGGGACGTTGTTGTGATCGAAGACCCGCACCCGCTCCATGCCGCAGCTGGGCGAGTCTTTCTTTAATATATAGCCGGATATTTCCGAAAGCTGACCTGAGACTTCGAAGGCGTAGTCGCGCAGGGCGTCCGTCTTGTCCATGGAGGGGTCCTGGATGCCCACCGCGTGCACGCCGTCGTCGCGGCGCACCAGGCGAATCGGCGGGCGCGGGGTGCCCATGCCGATCGCCACCTCGGGACAGTAGGGGACAAATTCAAAATATTCGCTCAGGTTGTTTAATACAAACACATTGCGCTTGTGCCCGCCGTCGTACCGTACTTCCTGGCCCAGCAGGCAGCTGCTGATACCGATATGAATCGTATGTGTCATTGGATTATTGTTTGTCGTTGCCATCAGCGGAGGGTTTGCCGTTGAGGTTTTCCCGCATCATATTAATAAACAGTTCCCCCTGCTCGCGGGCGTCGTCCAGGGCGATATGATTGTGTTCCTGCTCGGAGAACCAGCGATTGGGCAGATAGGGTTTACCGCATTCGCGAAACGGCCGCTTGCGCATGCCCATGGCATAGGAGCGCATGTCGATCCCGTGTTCGCCGAAGGCACGGCGGTCGGTAAAGCGCAACAGGTACCAGTAGATCCACATGAAGTCCCAGGTGGCGGGCCAGGCGGTGAAGATGGGGTTGCCCGGCAGCTCCTCGAGCCAGTCAGCGAATTCGTGCATGACCTCCTGCGGCGGACGAGTGTTTTCCCGGCAGGCGGCCCAGGCCTCGGGGAAGTGTTGCCACCAGGCTTCCATACGCGGGTGGGCGGTGGCGCCTTCCAGGGTATCGAGATTGGCACTGTAGTGCGCTATCTCTTCGCCGGTCTCGTCATAGGCGACCGCGCCGATACTGAGCATCGAATGGGGGCCGGGAATCGGGCCATCGGCCTCGATATCCACGCTGACATAAATTTCCGGTTTTTTCGCCATCTTATCGGCCCCTGTTCTGGCGCAATGGTTCAGTCTTCGACATCATCGATATCGAACTGGCCGCTCAGGCGCCGGCGGATATGCGACCAGGTCATGCCCACGGCCAGCAAGGCGCTGATCACAAACAGAATCATATAGGCGACTGTATCAAACGAGCCACGGGGTATTACGCCCCATTCCCTCAGTAGCCACAGCAGGGCGGCAAACAGCGCCACCACCAGCAACATGCCGAAGCCGCCCAGCGAGCCGAGCGTGGCGCGAATAAATATCGTCCAGCCGATGACCAGTAAAATGCCGACAAAGATCTTCAGCGCCAGCGGCCCCTGCGCGGTGTTCGCTGCCCAGTGGACGAAGGAATAGCCTTCCGGGTTGTAGGTACAGAAGACCAGCACCAGTGCCGCGAGAAAGCGCCAGCCGATCCCGACCCAGGTAATTTCCCTGCTCGCCATTGAAGCCCCTTTTTAATTATTGTTTCCGCCCTGCCCGGCAGACGATTTGATCCTGAACCGGATATTGGAAACAATAGCGGTTCGCATTTCCGGAGTATGAGTAATGAGTATATCAGAACGCGATCAACAGATTCGACAAACCCACGCCCCGCTCATTCAGCAGGTGGTCAAGGCCTGCCTCAACGCCGAGGAGCGAGACCGGCTGGAGCCGATGTTACAAATGGCCCGGGAACAGAACTGGCATGCGCTGGTTGACCGCATCGAATCCATTTTGAAGGGTCAACGTGACGAATCGCTGCTGCTCAACCTGGATGAGGAGGATCGGGTGATTGTCCAGTCCATTCTGCAGGGCCTGCAAAACCCCGAGACCCTGCCCGATCCCGAGGTGCAGGCCGATCCGACCATCGCCGCCCCCGGTCTGGCGCAGATGATCCACGCCGCCAACCACGGTAACAGCGAGGCGTTACAGGCGCTGGGCAACATGGCCGAATACATGATTCAGGTTCCCGGCGACATGCGCCAGCTGGGCGGCATTATCAATCGTCTGTTACAGGGTGAGCGGGATCCCGAGGTGTTATGCAAGGGCATGGGCCCGAGCGGTGAGCAACTGGTGCTGAACATTCTCGATGAGCTCAACCAGATATCGCCCCAGTAGTAATCCCCACGATTTTGTTATATGACCACCTCCGCCCAACTCCAACCGGTTCCGGTTGACGACCACACCGGGTCCGCGCCGGCGCACGGTTACGGCTGGTCCTACATTCTGAATGAGACGCTGCGCCACAAGCGTGAGTTGATCAAGGCCAACATCATTGCCGTGATTGCAGTGGTTGCCAGCGTTCCCATCCCGCTGATGATGCCGCTGCTGGTGGACGAGGTGTTACTGGAGCAACCGGGGCCGCTGGTCGGGTTTATGCAGGAATTGTTTCCCGCGGGCTGGCACGGGCCGGTGCTGTATATTCTGTTCATTTTGCTGGTAACTGTGTTGCTGCGCCTGAGTTCGATCATGTTCACGGTCTGGCAGACCCGCCAGTTCACCCTGGTGGCCAAGGATGTGGTGTATCGCATTCGCCGTGCGCTGTTAAATCGCCTGCAACGCATTTCCATGGCCGAGTATGAAACCCTCGGTAGCGGCACGGTCGCTTCCTACTTTGTCACCGATCTCAATGCCATCGACGAGTTTATCGGCCAGTCGGTGAGCAAGACCCTGATTGCCGGTTTGTCTCTCGTCGGGGTCACGGCCGTCCTGCTCTGGCTGCACTGGCAACTGGCGTTGTTTATTCTGTTTCTCAATCCGCTGGTGATCTATTTCACCGTCACCCTGGGCAAGAAGGTCAAGACACTCAAAAAACGGGAGAACAAGGCCTTTGAGCTGTTTCAGCAATCCCTGGTGGAAACCCTCGACGCGGTGCGCCAGATTCGCGCCAGTAATCGCGAACGCCATTACCTGGGCCGGGTGATCGACGCCGCGCGGCGGGTGAAAAGCCACTCGGCCGACTATTCCTGGAAATCCGATGCCGCCAGTCGACTCTCGTTCGGCGTATTCCTGCTTGGCTTTGACAGCTTTCGCGCCATCGGTATGTTAATGGTGGTGTTTTCGGATCTGACTATCGGTCAGATGATGGCAGTCTTCGGTTATCTGTGGTTCATGATGACGCCGGTACAGGAACTGTTGAACCTGCAGTATGCGTTTTACTCGGCCAAGGCGGCACTGCAGCGAATCAATACCATGCTCGATCTGCGCCTGGAACCCCGCTATCCCCATCATGAAAATCCGTTTTCCGATAAAGTCACCACCGGCATTCGACTGGATGATATCAGTTTTGCCTATGGCAATAACGAACCAGTGTTGCGTCATGTCTCACTCAACGTCAAACCAGGGGAAAAGGTCGCGCTGGTCGGGGCCAGCGGCGGGGGCAAATCCACGCTGGTGCAGGTACTGCTCGGTATCTATCCTTTTGACAGCGGCATGCTCTATTTTGATGATGTGCCGATTACCCGGATTGGTCTGGATGTGGTGCGCGAGCACGTCGTGACCGTGTTGCAGCAGCCGGCCATGTTCAACGACACGGTCCGCCACAACCTGACCCTGGGGGATGAACAGGATGACGCACAACTCTGGCAGGCCCTGCGCATTGCCCAGCTTGAAGAGATTGTCTTACAGATGCCGCACCAGCTGGACACGCTGATCGGCCGCCAGGGCGTGCGCCTCTCCGGCGGCCAGCAACAACGCCTGGCCATTGCCCGCATGATTCTGGCCAACCCGAAAATCGTTATTCTGGATGAAGCCACCTCGGCACTGGATACCGACACCGAAGCGCGATTACACCGCGCCCTGCATGATTTCTTGCAGGAACGTACCACATTGATCATTGCCCACCGGCTCAGCGCTGTGCGTCAGGCCAATCGGGTGTATGTGTTCGAGGACGGACACATTATCGAACACGGTTCGCATGAAGAATTAATTGATGCGGGCGGCCTCTACCAGCGGCTGTACGGCAAGCAGGCATAGAGCGCCGTTGGCAGTTGGCAGTTGGCAGTTGGCAGTTGGCAGTTGGCAGTTGGCAGTTGGCAGTTGGCAAAGCTCTGATTCAGGGCATTTTTCTGTCAACTGCCATCTGACGTCTGTCAACTTCGCTTTTTTGCCAACTTTCCCTAGCGAATATAACGCAGGAAATTTTCCAGATGCTGTTCGACAAACTGCCGCTGGTCCCAGCGCCGGGTAGAGAGCAGCCGGCTTTTTTCATCGGGGATCACGTAGGCCATAGCGAATAACTCTCGCCCGTCTTTTGTCGTCACTCTGACCTGGCGTTTTTCATAACAGGTGTCCTCGTAATGGTCGATCTTTCTATGGGTCGCGGGGTCAAGATCACAGTAGAGCGTTCCCTGTACGCCATCCCCCGGCGTCGCGATAATGCCGGGATAGACTTCACCCTCCAGGCGATAACGGGCATAGCCATTCAATGTGCCCGGTATACCGACCACGCTCTGACCGGTCACGGCCGAGAACACCTCGGCTAATTCGAGGGTGCCATAAGTAAACAGATGAGCGGACATTGCCCTCTCCTTCATAAACAACATATTTTTCACTCAACAGAATTCCGAACGCCGCTTACATTATTCAGGAAGATGACTTCGCCTCACTCACAATGACGGAGAATAATAATGTCATTGAGAGGAATAATATGACGAAGCAATCTCTCCAGATCAACATTCGAAATACTCATCAGAAATGTTAAAGCAAACATTGCGCCATAACCATTCGGGTAATTACTTATACACTTCCAGGATGATCGCAATTTGACAGATATGACATTGGTCTGTTTTCCTGCCGCCTTTTTGTGCGCACCATTAGCACTTGCACAATTTACGTGCAAGGACAAGACTGTCTGTGGGTTTTGTTATTTGACACAATTTCGCCATGGAAAGTTTCACCTCAGGTCAGCGCTGGTACAGCGATAATGAACCGGAACTCGGTCTGGGTATTGTGCGGACTGTCGAGCCACGACAGGTTCAGCTGTACTTTCCGGCCATCGACGAAGATCGGATCTATCGAATCGATAATACCCCGCTGACGCGTATGCGTTTTCTGCCCCATGACACCGTCAATGATGATCAGGGCACAAAGTGGCATATCACGCATGTGGAAGACCATGAGGGTCTGCTCACCTATTATGGTCACGATGAGCAGGGGCATGGCGGCGAAATCGTTGAAACCGCACTCGCTCCCCGGCTGCAACTGAGCCGGCCACAGGATCGGTTACTCGGTGGACATATCGACCCTGCCCGCCTGTATCACTTGCGCCAGGTGACCCGCGAGCGGCAGCACGAGTTATTACCCGCGCCGGTTCATGGTCTGTGCGGCTGTCGCGTCGACCTGGTGCCTCATCAACTGTATATCGCCCATGAGGTCGCCAATCGCGCCGCACCACGGGTCCTTCTGGCCGACGAGGTGGGGCTGGGCAAGACCATCGAGGCGGGCCTGATCATGCACAAGCAATTGCTGGATGAGCGCATTGCCCGGGTGCTGATTCTGGTGCCGGAAAATCTCCTGCATCAATGGCTGGTGGAAATGTTGCGCCGTTTTAATCTGCGCTTCAGCCTGCTGGATGAGCCACGCTGCCAGGCGCTGAGCGAACAGGACGACAACCCCTTTGAGACCGAACAGCTGGTGCTGTGTCCGCTGGAAATGTTCATGCGCGACAGTTTGCGCCAGGAACAGGCGCTGGCGGCACCCTGGGATCTGCTGGTCGTCGATGAAGCCCACCATCTTGAATGGCAGCCCGATCAGGTCAGTCCTGAATACCGTTTCGTCGAACAGCTGGCAACTTGCATCCCGGCCGTACTGTTACTGACCGCCACTCCCGAACAGCTGGGAATCGCCGGCCATTTTGCCCGACTGCGATTGCTGGATCCGCAACGCTTTTTTGATCTCGAGGAATTTCTGGAAGAAGAAGCCCTGTATCAGCCGATTCTGCTGGCGGTGAATGAATTACTCGATGACCAGCCGTTGGGAGAGGACTCCCGAAAAGCACTGCAGCTGGCGCTGAGGGAACACCCTGCTTTCGAGCGCCTGATGTCGCTCGCCAATCATGCGGCAACCGACGAATGGCATCACTCGGAACGTCGTAACGCCCGTCAACAATTGATTCATCTGCTGGTGGATCGGCATGGCACTGGCCGGGTGCTGTTTCGCAATACCCGCGCGGCAATCAGCGGGTTCCCGCAACGCCAGCTGCATGCCACCGCTCTGCCCCTCCCCGAAGCCTATGCGCAGGCATTTGCCAATCTGCGCGACGAACCGGCATCCTTGCAGTTAACGCCGGAACAACTGTGGTCGCATCACAATGATGCCGCGGCCGACTGGCGCGACTTTGATCCGCGGGTGCCATGGTTAATCGACACTGTACGCCAGTACCGGGGCGAAAAGTTTCTTGTCATCTGTGCGCATGCCGAAACCGCCCGCACACTGCATCAATACCTGGCTGATCGGGTCGGTCTGCGTTGTGCCGTTTTTCATGAAGAGATGACAATTATCGAACGGGATCGGGCCGCCGCCTATTTTGCCGGTCCGGAAGACGGCGCCCGACTGCTGATCTGCTCGGAAATCGGCAGCGAGGGGCGTAATTTCCAGTTTGCCCATCACCTGCTGATGTTCGATCTGCCCGCGCATCCGGATCTGCTGGAACAACGCATTGGCCGTCTGGATCGTATCGGTCAGACACAAACCGTGCAAATCCATGTCGGTTATCTGGCAGACAGTCCGCAGAGCGTTCTCTATCGTCTGTATCACAACGCGCTTGATGCCTTTTTACATCCCTGTGCCACTGGCGATGCGGTATTTACCCGGTTTCGGAAATCTATCGACGTCGCGCTGCATCAGCCAGCAAAAATGCCAACACCGTTTGAGACGCTGCTGGACGAAATTGCTGACCATCACCAGCAACTTGCACAGCAACTGGAGGCCGGCCGCGACCGGCTGCTGGAACTCAACTCCTATCGATCGGACGAAGCCGATTATCTGCAGGAGAAAATTCGTCACCTGGATAACGATCCGCGGCTGCCAGAATTTCTGGAAGCGGCCTGCGCCCAGTTCGGGGTCGATATGGAAGTGCATGGCAGTGACAGTCATGTCATGCATCCCGGGACGCACATGCTGGTAGATCACTTCCCTGGCCTGCCGGATGACGGTCTGACACTGACCTTCTCTCGCTCTGCCGCTCTGGCCCGCGAAGACTGGGAATTCATGAGTTGGGAACATCCGATGATTCGCGGCATCATGGATCAGGTCCTGGAAGAGCGTCAGGGTAACGCCGCCCTGGCGATTCTGCGTGGCAGTGGTCTGCCTGCGGGTAGCCTGCTGCTGGAGTGTCATTTTATTCTCTCAGGCACGGCGCCCAGACGACTGCAATTGCCGCGCTTCTTACCCCCGACTCCGGTTCGACGGTTAGTTGATTCTGATGGACGGGATCTTACCGATAGGTTCCCGGTCGACAAACTGCGCATCCTCCCCGTCGAGCTGGATAAAACCACGCGCAACCAGATTCTCCGTGCCCGCCAGGACACATTGCGCGACATGTTTGAACGAAGCGAAGTCCTCGTGCAGGCTCCGGCCCGCAATATCCTCGAGCAGGCCAACCACCACATGCTGACTTTGCTGGAGACCGATATCACTCGCCTGCAACATCTGGCCACCATCAATCCCAATGTTCGTGAAGAAGAAATCCGGCAACTTCAGGAACAGCGTGATGCCTTATCCCGACACATTCTGCAGATTGAACCCACGCTGGATGCCGTACGTCTGTTAATCGCCGGCTGAGCCGGCATCCAAAGATCGGAAGGTTTTCGAGTGAAGTTGACGAGCCCGCCGTTGGCGGTCTACAGATTAAAAACGGTAGCCATCACCAGGAACGGGAAGAGCTGGACAAGGATTACAACGACAGCCGCAGGGAAGCCAAAACCGCCCTGTCATTCTTTATTCCAGCGGTGAACACCGGGGAGCAACGCCTGTGTTAGTGAGTACCGTCCCGCTCAGGCCGGACTGTCGGCACGCGCCGCCAGCAGGCCAGTAACCGGCTCTTGCGCCAGCCAGCGTCGAAATTCCACTTCGCTGACAGGTCGGCAAATGTGATATCCCTGGGCCATATCACAACGCAATATCTCGAGCAGGTCATAAGCGTCCTGTGCCTCGACGCCTTCAGCAATCACCCGACGCCCCATGTTATGCGCCAGCTCGATCGTGGTACGGACGATCACGGCATCATTATCATCCCGGCTCATATCCCGGACAAAGGATTTATCGATTTTGATCACATCGGCCGGAATCTGCTTGAGATAGGCCAGTGACGAATAGCCGGTACCAAAATCATCGATCGCCAGACTGACGCCCATTTCATGTAATTGTTCGATCACTGCGCGTACACCATGTGAATCGGTCATTACACTGTTTTCGGTAATCTCCAGCGTCAACCGCGCCGGATTAATCCGGTAGCACTCGATCAGTTCGCGTATTTTTTCAGGCAGCTGGGCATCCTGGATATCATGAATTGAAAGATTTACGCTCATTCGCAAATCCAGTCCTTGTTTCTTCCATTCCGCCATTTGCTGAAGTGCTGCCTGTAAAATGTATCGGGATAACGGGCGCATCAGGTTCGACTGTACCGCCAGAGGAATAAATTCATCCGGCATCACCAGCCCCAGCTCCGGATGATACCAGCGAGCCAATGCTTCCACCCCCGAGACCTTGCCGTGCTGCATGTCGACAATCGGCTGATAATGCAATGTAATCTGCCGTTTATCCATGGCATCACGCAGATTACACAGCATACTCAAACGCTGTATGGTGTACTGATCCTCGTTCGCATCGTAGAAGACATAACCGGCACCGGCTTCCTTGGCCATGTACATAGCCACGTCGGCATGCTGGATCAGTATATCCGCGGTAGGACCGTCCTCGGGATAACAGGCCAAACCAATGCTGATACCAATCGGTATCTGGCGATGGTCTATCCGAAATGGCTCTTGCATAAAGCGGACGATATTTTGCGCCACGACCTCAGCTGTCTTCTGGTTTGCATCCGGCAATAACACCGCGAACTCATCTCCACCGAGGCGCACAAAAGTATCCGTTACTCGCAATACTTTTTTTATCCGGGTCGCCACATTCTGGATCAACCGGTCCCCGGCCTGATGACCCATTGAATCGTTCACCTCCTTGAACTGGTTCAGATCCATCATCAGCACCACAAACTCGAAGTGAGACGAAGTATCTTCCTTGATCAGCTCTTCCACCTTCTCATACAGGAAGTTGCGATTGGGCAAACCGGTCAAATGATCATGATAGGCGTAATGCAGTTCAAGCGCGGAAATACGCCGGATATATTCAATACTGGAAAGACTGCTGCGGGTAGTTAAAAGTACAAACAGGCTGCTACCCAGAAACATTATCGCCATCAGAATCTCCGCGATGCCAGGGGCGGCCTGCCGGCTTAGCATTGCCAGCTGGACTATATAACCGGCAATAAACAACAGCAACAGGATAAAAATGAGATTCCATGTCAGGTCGGCACCTTCTTTTTCCTGACAAATTTTTCTAACCGGACGTAATGAAAAGAGCAGCAATACCACACCAACCACCACGAGGGACATCGTTATGTACTTCAACACCATAACCCCACATTTTAATATTACCCTCTGAAAGCAAGGATAATGAGATAAGTTATTAGATTACTATTCGTATGGACAAACCCGGATTATCAAACTTTTTTATATCAAATCGGTTGGCAGATATTGAGAACGGTATATGCGCTTATCTGCGTGAAAAAAACACTATTGTTTTTTAGACTCATTCAAATAATTCTTCAAACTTTACAGCGCAGGTATATTGTTACCGTAATCCCCTGCACGGCACAAGTCGGGCAGACCGTTTACTACGGTGAATCTAACATTTCAGAATAAAACAAATCGAACACGGACAAACTCTCACCAAAAAATGCCGGGTGCGGCATTCTCCCTGTGGGAGCGGACTACGACCAAGACCTGGCTCTCTGACAGAATCGCGCTTGTGGGGCGCTCCACTGCTGTGAGTGCTTAGTTCTGAGTTCTGAGTTCTAAGTTCTTAGTTCTTAAGTAGAGGGACCAGGAACCCGTAATACCTGGATCTGTTGTTGCGTACCGTACCCTGGAGACACGTTAATATTGGACGGGGATCCGGAACGTATACAGATTATAATGTTGCAGGTGATTGCAGATTGGGCGAGCCAGGAAGTTCCTAGTCACTAGAACCTAGCTCCTAGCACCTGAGTAAGTGGTGGCTACGCCCTGATTCGAACAGGGGACCCCATCATTATGAGTGATGTGCTCTAACCAGCTGAGCTACGTAGCCATATATCTTGCTGGCCCGGACGGGCCCCACAGGAGCCGCGCATTGTCGGCATTTCGGGCCGGGTTGTCAAGCCAGATACGCCCCTGTTAATTTCCAGAAAATTCTATCTCCCTAAACAAATCAACGGCTTAATTAACCTGGAAGGCGTCTGTACTCTCTGTTTCAACACCGTCCGCAAATGAACGCCAATGCACGCAAATACAAAATTCATATTCGCGTTGATTAGCGTTTATTTGCGGATTCCGGTTATCTAGACATTGAAACGGAAATGCATCACGTCCCCGTCCTGGACGATATATTCCTTACCTTCCAGGCGCAGGCGCCCTGCCTCCTTGGCGCCGGCTTCGCCGTTGTATTTGACGAAGTCCTCGTAGCTGGTGACCTCGGCACGGATGAAGCCTTTCTGGAAATCGGTATGGATCACGCCGGCGGCCTGCGGAGCGGTGGCACCGATCGGGACGGTCCAGGCGCGCACTTCCTTCTCGCCCGCCGTGAAATAGGTCTGTAACCCCAGCAGGTCAAAACCGGCGCGGATGACGCGATTCAGGCCAGGCTCCTCGAGGCCCATCTCGCCGAGAAA
The DNA here is from genome assembly GCF_046483665.1 of Thiohalophilus sp. Taxonomy (GTDB): domain Bacteria; phylum Pseudomonadota; class Gammaproteobacteria; order UBA6429; family Thiohalophilaceae; genus Thiohalophilus. The sequence goes on from NZ_JAWOCR010000005.1 coordinate 64,876, forward strand.
ATCCGCCATCTCCGCCTCATCCAGTTCGGCGATCTCCGCCTCGATAGCGGCACAGACCGGGACCACCGGGGCGCCTTCGGCACTGGCATATTCTTTCAGCTCATCCAGCAGCGGGTTGTTTTCGAAACCGTCGTCGTTGACGTTGGCGATATACATGGCCGGCTTGATGGTCAGCAGGAACAGATCGCGAATCAGTTTCTTTTCCTCGACATCCAGATCCAGCGCCCGCACCGGCTGGCCTTCATCCAGGGCGGCCTTGACCTTCTCGAGCACAGTCATCTTGGCTTTGGCTTCCTTGTCGCCGGACTTGGCGACCTTGGCCAGCCGGTTCATGGCCTTTTCCACCGAGTCCATGTCGGCCAGCGCCAGTTCAGTGTTGATGATCTCGATATCGCTGATCGGATCCACCTTGCCGGCCACATGCACCACATCGTCGTTCTCGAAGCAACGCACCACATGGGCAATGGCCTCGGTTTCGCGAATATTGGCCAGAAACTGGTTGCCCAGTCCCTCACCCCTGGACGCGCCTTCCACCAGACCGGCGATATCAACAAACTCCATGGTCGCCGGCAGGACTTTTTGCGGCTTGACGATCTCTGCCAGCCTGTAAAGGCGCGGATCCGGCACCGGTACTACACCCACGTTGGGCTCAATGGTGCAAAACGGATAATTCTCCGCCTGAATGCCCGCCTTGGTCAGCGCATTGAACAACGTCGACTTGCCAACATTGGGCAGACCGACAATACCGCACTTGAATCCCATGATAATCAGTTCCTGGTTACTAGCGGCTAGCAGCTAGTTGCTTTTTGTATGAAGTTCGTTCATGGCTTTCGACAGTTCGCCTTCGATAACTTCCGGCAAGACTTTGAGGGCTGCATCGATAGCGTTATCGATGGCGATGCGATCCTCTTTAGCCGCTTTTTTCAGTACATGGCTGGTGACCCGGTTTTTGTCACCCGGATGGCCGATACCAAGACGCAGACGCTGAAAGCCATTGCCACCCATCTTGCTGATGATGTCACGCAGGCCATTGTGTCCGCCATGCCCGCCACCGTCTTTCAGGCGGGCCGTACCAGGCGGCAAATCCAGGTCATCATGCGCGACCAGGATATTTTGCATACCAATCTTGAAAAAGTTGGCCAGGGCCTGCACGGCCTGACCACTGAGATTCATATAAGTATCTGGTTTGAGCAACCAGACATCCTGACCGCCAACACTGAATTTGGCGACCTCACCGTGAAATTTTTTCTCGGACTTGAATACAGCGTGATACTGGCGAGCGACCTCATCCACAAACCAGAAACCGGCGTTGTGCGGTGTGCCTTCATATTCAGGACCGGGATTTCCCAGACCCGCAATCAGTTTCACACGTGCAGACAACGCCGGTTACCTGAGGCCGTAAAAACGGTAAGAAGCCGATTAGCTTCCTTCACCGGCCGCTTCGGCCGACTCGCCGCCTTCCTCTTCTTCCGTTTCTTCTTCCTTGGCACCGCGCGGCAGATGGATAGCGACAACCGGTTGATCATGTTCTTCGCCATGCGTCAGTTCCACCAGTTCGACACCGGCCGGCAGCTTCAACTCGCTCATGTGTACCGTCTGGTCGAGCGCCAGGTCACCAAGATCCAGTTCGATGTATTCGGGCAGGTTTTTAGGCAGACAGGATACTTCGACTTCTGTCAGGTTATGGGTTATAACACCACCTTCCTTGACGCCCGGGCACTTCTCTTCATTCATAAAGTGCAGCGGAACATTCACACGGATTGCCTCGGTAGCACTCACTCGCAGCAGATCCATATGCAGGATGTAGGGCTTGCCGGGATGACGTTGCAGATCCTTGATGATCGCCTGATCTTCGCCCTGATCCATTTTAACAGTCAGGATTGAGGAGAAGAACGCTTCGCTTTTCAGCTGGTTAACCAGATCGTCGTGATCCAGTGTCAACATGACCGGATCCTTGCCCGCGCCGTACATCACGGCCGGTACTCTGCCCGTGCGACGCAGGCGGCGGCTCGCACCTTTGCCCTGATCGCTGCGGGGTTCTGCTTGCAATACAAAATCACTCATGGTGAATCTCCTGTTACATGGTGCGCAAAATGCGCGATGCCATCCCCGCGACCAGGGACGGCGTTGCCCGCCTGTACAAAGACGGGATCGTCAGTAGTCAGTCGACAAACAGACTGCTGACTGATTCTTCACTGCTGATGCGACGGATGGTCTCCGCCAGCAACTCGGCGATACTCAACTGCCGGATATTCGCACACTCGCTGGCAGCGGGTGACAACGGAACGGTGTCGGTCACTACCAGCTCATCCAGCGACGAGTGGGTAATGTTATCCACCGCCGGCCCGGACAATACCGGATGAGTACAATACGCTACCACCTTGCGCGCTCCGTGTTCCTTGAGCGCGTTGGCCGCCTTGCACAGGGTGCCGGCGGTATCGACCAGATCGTCGACGATAATGCAGGTGCGATCCTGAACATCGCCAATAATATTCATCACCCGCGCCTCGTTGGCGCGCGGCCGGCGCTTATCAATGATCGCCAGATCCGCATCATCCAGTCGCTTGGCCAGTGCCCGGGCTCGAACCACGCCGCCCACATCGGGCGAGACCACCATCAGGTTAGGATACTTCTGTCGCCATATATCACCCAGCAAAATCGGGGAGGCATAGACGTTGTCTACCGGAATGTTGAAAAATCCCTGGATCTGATCGGCATGTAAATCCACGGTCAGCACCCGGTCGGTCCCGGCCGCGCTGATCATGTCGGCCACGACTTTGGCGGTGATCGGCACCCGCGCCGAACGCGGCCGGCGATCCTGGCGTGCGTAACCAAAGTACGGAATCACCGCGGTAATGCGCGCGGCCGAGGAACGGCGCAGGGCGTCGACCATGACGCATAGCTCCATGAGATTATCATTCGATGGGCGGCAGGTCGGCTGCACAATAAAAATGTCCTTGCCGCGAACATTTTCCATGATCTCAACCATGACCTCGTCATCGCTGAACTTGCCAACCAGGGCCTTGCCCAACGGCATATTCAGGCGCGCGGTGATATCCTGCGCCAGTTGCGGGTTGGCATTGCCCGCAAAGATCATCATGCTGCGATCGGTGGCCCGATTCCCGGGAAGATCCAGTTCTGGTCGATTGGTTAGCATCATTCTCTTTGGATCAGCTGGATGGCTCCGCCGGTCAATTTATGGCTGGGGTGGCAGGATTACTCGGCGCATCCCTGCGCCTCACCCCTTCGGGGCCCGTGTCGCTACGCTCCCCGGTTCAAATTTGCGTCACTCCCGACATCCTGTCTCCCGCGACATTAGTACGTCCCTGTACGTCATCCGGACAAATTTGTCGAACCTTTTACGGTTCTCATCCTGCCTCAACGCAGCGCCGTAATTCAAAACCGGACGCTGTCGATCAGCCTTGCTTTCATTTATGGCTGGGGTGGCAGGATTCGAACCTGCGTATGCTGGAATCAAAATCCAGTGCCTTACCGCTTGGCGACACCCCAAAAAATAGTTCTGAGTACTAAGTACTAAGTACTAAGTACTGTATTTAAAGGTGATTCGTTGACGCCCCGGGCGACGAATCCCTGCCAGTTTTCGGCCAGTTGCTGCCAGGCCGCGTTGGCGGCTGACTCGGTGTCGAACGCCGCGAAGACGCAGGCGCCGGTGCCGGTCAGGCGGGCCGAAGCCAGGGCATCGAGTGCGTCCAGGGCCGCGGCTACCTCGGGGTAGCGGGCGCGGACCGGCGCTTCACAAACATTGCCCCACTGCGGACTTTCGGGCGCGGCCAGAAAGTCGCGTATTGTAATGGGTGGGCAATCCCGCCGCAAATGCGAATCGGAGAAAATCACCGCAGTTGAGACAGTTACCGGGGGGATCAGCACCAGATACCAGTGATGGGGTAGCTCCAGGGGCTGCAATTGCTCGCCTGTACCCTCCGCCCAGGCACTGTGGCCGCGCACAAAGACCGGCACATCAGCACCCAGCTGCGTGCCGAGTTCCGCCAGCGCCTCGACGCCCAGACGGGTTCCCCAGAGGTGATCGAGTGCCACCAGGGTGGTGGCAGCGTTGGAGCTACCGCCCCCCAGGCCGCCGCCCATCGGCAGGCGTTTTTCGACGTGGATATCCACCCCGCCTTTGAGACCCGAGGCCTCCTGCAACAGGCGCGCCGCGCGCACTACCAGATCCTGGTCAGCCGGCACGCCGGCGAGATCCGTCACCCGATGAACGGCGCCGTCATCGCGCAGGGAAAAAGCCAGCCGGTCGCCGTAATCGAGCAACTGGAAAACCGTCTGCAACAGATGGTAACCATCCTCACGGCGACCGGTGATATGCAGGAACAGATTCAGTTTGGCCGGGGCCGGCCACCAGCGAAGAGGGGGCTTATCCCGTGCCATGTTCAATTCCCCGGCGGCTGCAGCCGCAATCGTTGCTCGCCGATCAACATATAGTCGGGCACGCTCAGGTTCTGTTGTTGTGCCACTCCGCTGCCCTTGAGCAGTCGCCCGGCGGTATCGAACCGGCCACCATGACAGACATCGACGAATTCAGGTTTGTCCGCCGCCAGCCGAACCCGGCAACCGCGTCGGGTTTCATAGGGATGGAATACAAATATTTCCGGGTGGCGCGAGCGCCAGACGGCGGACATTCCCTCGGGCTGGTGACTCTCGCGCGAGTCGGGATCCTGCAGCTCGGCCGCCGGGCGCAACTTTAGCCGCTGCGCTTCGCCGGCCGGGCGTCGGTAGATCCAGATCGCCCGCCCGTCGGGCCACTGCAACTGGCGCAGCTCCCCTGTCGGGATTTGCGACCAGTCTGCTTCCAGTCGCCAGGGATCGGTCGTCTCCTGTCCCTCCGGTTGCCCGTCCCCGCTGCTGAGACTGGCCAGCAGCACCGTTGCCAGGGCGGCCAGGGCGATCAGAAACAGCAGCTTCACCGCCAACGAGAGATAAAGCCGACGCGCGGAACTGTTCATGAACCGGAAGCACTGACCTGCCAGTAATCCACGACCATCTTGACCCGCAGATCCTGTCGCTCGACCGACAACCGATCCGGCAGGTCCAGGCCATCGACCCGGGTATAACGGCTGAAGGCGACCTGCCAGTCGGCCTGCTGCACGGCCGTCAGCCGGCCAGCCTGATCGCGGCGCGACTGCTGGCTGGCATAGCGGGGATCGGTCGTGCCCAGAATCCAGTAACGTAAACCGCTGACCGGCATGTTGACGCCGGTATGGGCATATAACAGGCTTTCGGGATCGTCGGCGTAATAGACTCCCTGGTCCGAATCGATCAGGCGCACGCCCTGCCCGTCACCCTCGAGTTGCACCCGGCCGCTGCCAAACGGGCCCCACAGCTCAATGCGGTAATCCTCCTGCCGCTGTTGCCATTCCACGTTCAGATGCCAGGCCTCGGAGCCATTGATAATGGCCACGCGCCCTTTCAGCCGCCAGGTGTCGATCTGTTCCAGGGCCTGCTGGCGTTGTTCACGGCTCTGGGCGGGAACGGTCCCGGATTCCGGCGGTGCGGCGCAGCCGGCCAGCCAGGCCCCGGCGATCAAGACAGGCCACCATCTCATCATCGGGTGAACCGCTCGATGACATCCTGTAACAGGCGATGTTCCGGCGCTTCGCGCAGCGCCTCGTCCCAGACCTCGCGGGCGGCATCGCGGCGACCGGTTATCCATAACACCTCGCCCAGATGCGCGGCGATCTCGCCGTCCTGGAGTTTGTCGAAGGCGCGCTGCAGATATTCCAGCGCCTTGTCGTGTTCGCCCTTGCGGTAATAGGCCCAGCCCATGCTGTCGATAATGGCCGGCTCATCGGGCTGGAGCTTGTAGGCGCGGCGAATGTAATCAAAACCTTCATCGATCCGATCGGTGGCATCCACCAGGGTATAACCCAGGGCGTTGAGGGCCTCGACGTTGTTGGGTTCGTTTTCCACGATACGCTGCAGATCGGCGAGGGTTTCGTCCAGCCGATCGAGTTTTTCAGCAACCAGCGCGCGGGCATAGAGCAGCTTGCTGTTATCGGGCATCTGCTCCAGGGCCACGTTGTAGAGCCGGTAGGCCTCCTCGTACTCCCGGGCGTTGAGCAACAGCTCACCCTCGGCCAGATAGAGGCGCAGTTCGGTATCCAGATTATCGGCCCGGGTGTTTTGCAAATGTTCCCGTGCGGCGGCCAGGCTGTCCTGTTTGGCCAGGATGCCGGCAGCGCGAATTCGCGCATCCACATAGTGCTCGCCGCGTTCGATCATGGCGTAATAATCGAGCGCCAGATCGAACTTGTCCTGCAGCTCGGCGGCCTGTCCCAGATAGTAACGGGCCTCGTTCACCCGTCGCTTTTGTGCGATCAGCTGCTTGAGACTGGCTTCCGCCTGGGCATAATCGCCCATCTGCAGAGCCAGCAGCCCGCGGGCGTAGAGCGCATCGGTATGCCCGGGCTCGCGTTTGAGCACTTCATCAAATTGTTCTCTCGCGGCCTCGAACTGCTGTTCGTCCACCAGCTTGCGCGCCAGAAACAGGCGCAACGGCACGTCGTCCGGCGCAGCATCCAGTCGCTCGCGCAGCAATGTGAATAATCGGCCGGTCTCACCCTGACGGTGCAGGACATTGGCCCGCAGCAGATGCGCATCGGACCAGTCCGGGCTCAGAGTCAGGGCCCGTTCGATGGCCTGCTCGGCCACATCCAGATTGTCTACCACCAGGGCCAGATGGGCCAGGGCATACTGGGCATCAGGATTATCCTGGCGCCCGTCCACCAGCTCCTGCATCACTTCCAGCGCGGCCTGTTTATCTTTCTCCTTGCCGAGCAACGAGGTGATCAGCATGTAACGCTGACGCTCCTTATCACTGTTCCCCAGATTCAACAGAGCTTCGAAATGCGGCAAGGCGGCCTCGCCGTTACCGGTACGCACCAGCAGTGCCGCCAGCACCTGGCGCGCTTCCGCGTTATCAGGTGCCAGCTGAACCCATTTTTGCGCTGACTGCAGGGCTCGTTCATTATCCCGGGCATACACGGCAATACGGGCCGCCCGTTCGGCGACCCGCACATCATTGGTGGCTTCGGCGGCCTTGCTATAGCCTTCTACCGCCACATCCATGCGGTTACGCTGCAGGGCAATTTCCGCGGCCAGCAGATAATAGAGGACTTCACCGGAAAGCGTGTCAGGCAACTCGGCTACCGGCGCCGGTGTCTCACCCGGCGTTGCCGATTCACTGGTCAACGGGGCCGATTCGGGCGTATTATCCGGCGCGACAGGGGAAGGAGAGGACTGGCAGGCTGGCAAAAGCAGCGCCAAACATATGACAAATATAGAATTTTTCATCAAATTACCGTGACAAACAGGACTTGATTCCAATCATTGTAGAGTAAGCCGAGCAGCAACTATAACCAACTTTCACCGGTTTGACGCTGATATAATATAGAATATTGGGCAGCATAACCGGCATAACAACCCGAATGCGAACATTCGAGAGGCAGTCAGGCAGATAACGTGGCATTACTGGCATTTGGCATTAACCACAAGACCGCCCCGGTGGGCATCCGGGAGAAGGTCTCGTTCGCCCCCGAAAAGCTCGAGGCGGCGCTGCGCGATCTGCAAGCCCGTGGCGCGGTGAATGAATGCGCTATCGTCTCCACCTGCAACCGCACCGAATTGTATTGCGGATTCGACGAGAGCCAGAGCAACGTCGAGAACATCCTGCACTGGTTCCGCGAATACCATCATCTCGACACCGACGAGGTCGAGCCCTATCTCTACACCCATCTGGACAACCTGGCCGTGCAACATCTGCTGCGGGTGGCCAGTGGACTTGATTCGCTGGTGCTGGGCGAGCCGCAGATCCTGGGCCAGATCAAGGACGCCTACAATACCGCCAGCCATGCCGGGGCTATTGGCCGCCAGCTCAACCGCCTGTTCCAGCACACCTTCTCGGTCGCCAAGCAGGTACGCACCGACACCGCCATCGGCGCCAGCCCGGTCTCGGTCGCCTTTGCCGCGGTCAACCTGGGCAAGCGGATCTTCTCCGAACTGGGCAAGCACACCGCCATGCTGGTCGGTGCCGGCGACACCATCGAACTGGTGGCCCGGCATCTCAAGGAACAGGGTATCAGCAAGATCATTGTAGCCAATCGCACCGTGGAACGCGCCCAATCGCTGGCCGAAGGCTTCGACGGCGAGGCAATCACTCTCTCCGACATGCCGGCCCGATTGATCGAGGCCGATATCATCATCTCCTCCACCGCCAGCCAGTTACCGATCCTGGGCAAGGGCGCGGTGGAACGGGCTCTGAAAAAACGCAAGCACCGGCCCATGTTCATGGTCGACATCGCCGTGCCGCGCGACATCGAACCGGAAGTGGGCGAACTGGCTGATGTCTATTTATATACCGTGGACGATCTGCACGATGTGATCGAGGAAGGCCGCCAGTCCCGCGAAGAAGCCGCCCGCCAGGCCGAGGACATCATCGATAACCAGGTCGAACACTTTATGGGCTGGCTGCGCTCGCTCGAAGCGGTCGATACTATCCGCGCCTTTCGCAACAAGGCCGATACGATTCGCGATGAAGCCATGCAAAATGCCGAACGCCAGCTGGCCGCCGGCAAGGATCCGCAGGAAGTGATGCAGGAACTGGCCCGCACCCTGACTAACAAACTGATCCATAACCCCTCAGTCCAGATGAACCAGGCCGCTTTCGAAGGCCGCAAGGATCTGCTCGATACCGCGCGCCATTTGCTTGGCATCAAAGACGACGAAGCCTGAGTCTGTAGTCCGATGAAAACCTCCATCCAGGCCAAGCTGGAAACCCTGGTTGATCGCCTCGACGAAATCAACGCGCTGCTGGCCGACCCCGGGGTCATTGGCGATCAGAACCAGTTCCGCAACCTGTCGCGCGAATACGCCCAGATCAACCCGGTGGTCGCCACCTTCAGGCAATACCAGGACATCCTTACCGAGATCGACGAAGCCCGCGCCCTGCTCGAAGACGCCGACGGCGACATGCGTGAAATGGCCGAGGAAGAGCTGCAGCGTGCCAAACAACAGCAGGCCGAACTGGAAGACGAACTGCAGCGCCTGATGTTGCCGCGTGACCCCAACGACGACAAGAACATTTTTCTGGAAGTCCGTGCCGGCACCGGCGGTGACGAAGCGGCGATCTTCGCCGGCGATCTGTTTCGCATGTATTCACGCTACGCCGAACGACAGGGCTGGAAGCTGGAGATCCTGAACGAAAGCGAAGGCGAACACGGCGGCTACAAGGAGATCATCGCACGCATCGCCGGCAATGGCGCCTATTCGCGATTAAAGTTCGAATCCGGCGTGCATCGCGTACAACGCGTCCCCGAAACCGAATCCCAGGGCCGCATCCATACCTCGGCCTGTACCGTCGCAGTCATGCCCGAAGCCGATGACATCGAAGAGGTCGACATTAACCCGGCCGATCTCAAGGTCGACACCTTCCGCGCCTCCGGCGCCGGTGGCCAGCACGTCAACAAGACCGACTCGGCGATTCGCCTCACCCACCTGCCCAGCGGCATCGTGGTCGAATGTCAGGAAGAACGCTCGCAACATAAAAACCGTGCCAAAGCCATGTCGCTGCTGCAGGCCAAACTGCAACAGGTCGAAGTCGACAAACAACAAACCGAACAGGCCCGGACCCGCAAATCCCTGGTCGGCAGCGGCGATCGATCCGAGCGCATCCGTACCTACAACTATCCCCAGGGCCGCATCACCGACCACCGCATCAACCTCACCCTCTACAAACTCGACGAAGTCATGCAGGGCAACCTGGATGAAGTCATCAATCCTCTCAGCGACGAACACCAGGCTGACCTGCTGGCGGCCATGGCGGAAGAATAATCCACCGCCTGTTCCTCTACCTGGCAGTGGGAGAATAAGGAAAGGTTGATATCAATCAGCGATAGATAAAGGGCCGAGGGACGAGTAACGAGGAAGATCAAAACCCGTAATGCCAGCCCCCCCAGAGCGGCTCCGCCGCGACAGATTCGTCATCCATCCGCCATTGTTTCTGCTCCCTGTTACAGCCGGTCAATAACCGCTTTTCCTCGTCCCTCGTAACTCGTCCCTCGACCCTCGCGCCGCGCGGGCGCGGCGCGTTGCTCGCAAAAACCGCCTGACCTGCTAATTTTATTAGTCCCTTCCCCGAAAAAACAAAACACCCGGAGGATGCCGCCATGTCACAAATCCACGATGAAGTTCTCGCCGCCAACGAACAATACGCCGCCGATTTCGGTGACAAGGCCAACCTGCCCATGCCGCCCGGACGGCACTTCGCCATCCTCACCTGCATGGACGCCCGCCTGGACCCGGCCAAATACGCCGGCCTGGCCGAAGGCGACGCTCACGTCATCCGCAACGCCGGTGGCCGCGCCAGCGACGACGCCATCCGCTCGCTGGTGATCTCCTACAAACTGCTCGGCACTCGCGAATGGTTCGTCATCCACCACACCGACTGCGGCATGGAAACCTTCACCGACGACATCATGCGCGGCCTGCTCGCCAGCAGCCTGAAAGCCGCCACTATCGATAAATCCGGCTGGCACGACTCCGGCGAAGGCCCCGGCTCCACCGAAGGCAACTACATCGACTGGCTGACCATCGCTGACAACGAACAGAGCGTCGTTGAAGACGTCCAGCGCATCCGCCACCATCCGCTGGTGCCGGGGGATATTCCGATCTACGGGTATATTTATGATGTGAAAAGCGGCAAGTTGAAGGAAGTATCGGAGGCGACGAAGGTCGGGAAAACGAAATAGATCCAGCCCCCTTCCAGGGGAGGGAATAATATATGAACCGTAATATCAACTGACACATAGGATAAATAGTGAATAAGACAAAAAATATTTCTAACTGGATAAGGCGCGCTATTTATGGACTAATCAGTTTGAGCCTGGTTGTTATCAGCCTCGCAATGATGGGTGTTGCCTTGTGGGATATATGGCTCTCGGTACATGAAAAAACCTTGCTGGTCAAAGCGCTTCTTAATGCCATCGGCTTGATCGTGATTGGTATGGCTGTCTTTGATGTCTCTAAATTCCTGTTGGAGGAAGAAGTTTTCAGCAGCAGTAGCACGAAGTCTCCCGCAAAACAGAGGGAGACTTTATTAAAATTTCTCGTCATCATTGCCATTGCCGTAAGTCTGGAAGCCCTGGTGTTCATTTTTGATGCCGGGACAAAAGATATGACTATGCTGGTCTATCCCACTTTCTTGTTAATCGCAGCTATTCTGGTAGTCGTCGGTCTTGGTGTATATCAGAGGTTGACTCGTGATGAGGAAAAGTAGCCGCCATAGCGTATTAAAGGGAGCACTAAGAAAGAGGGCCCGCATTAATGCGGATTAAAACTCTTTAATAATCCTTTCACTCGCTAAATAAGTGTTCCGAATTCCAGATCATTTTGTTCAAAAGATTGCTTCACTTAGCTCGCAATGACCAAAAATAGAGAGGTCATTGCGAGGAACAACGTGACGAAGCAATCTCTCTGTACTGGTATTCGTAACACCTACTTTAGTCTATTTTTAATCCCGTTAGACGCCACCGAGCATCACAGTGGAGGGAGGATTAGCCCGATGGGCGGCGGCAGGGATGCCGCCAGTCGGCACAGGGATGACGTACAGGGATAATGGTATGGACCCACTCCACTTCCAAACCGGCCTCAAGCGGGCCAAAATGGAATTTCTACCAACCATTTAACAGAAGCGGAGTGGATCGACATGAAGATTACAACAATTGGCCTGGATATCGCAAAAGCTGTTTTTCATCTTGTCGCCGTGAACCACACGAGCGGTTTATCAAAAAGAAGCAACTAAAGCGGAAGGCGGTTCTGGCGCATACGGCAAGGCTTGAGGCGTGCACCATCGTTATGGAGGCCTGTGAGGTCGCCAACTACTGGGCAAGAGAATTTATCGCGCAGGGGCATCAGGTCAAGTTAATTGCCCCGCAATATGTGAAGCCTTACCTCAAAGGCAATAAGAATGACTACAACGATGCCGAGGCGATCGCCGAAGCCGCCCAGCGGCCCAACATGCGGTTCGTGCCCATTAAGGGGGTGGAGCAGCAGGATATACAGAACTTCCACCGTCAGCGCGAGCGTCTTAAAGGGGAGCGTACCGCCCTGGTAAACCAGATTCGGGGGCTTTTAGCGGAATATGGGCTCGTGATCAACAAAGGCGTTCCGGCGGTACGGACCGCGTTACCGGGTATACTGGAAGACGCGGAGAATGGCCTGACACCGCTATCGAGAGAGCTGTTTGCCGAACTCCTTGAAGAGCTGCGGGCACTGGATGAGCGCTTTAAGCGCTGTGAACAGCGTATACAGGCGGTTAATCGGGACAATGAGGTGTGTCAACGCCTGGATGAGATCCTGGGGATTGGCGCCATCACCGCCAGCGCCACCTATGCGGCAGCGGGAAATGGCAAGGATTTCGTGAATGGTCGTCACTTCTCAGCCTGGCTGGGGTTGGTGCCAGGGCAGCATTCAAGTGTCGGCAAACCGGTATTGCTCGGCATTAGTAAACGCGGCAATGCCTACCTGGGAACGCTGTTTATTCATGGCGCCCGAGCGGTCTTACGGCATTCAGCGCAGAAAGAGGCCCGCTTCAGCCGATGGGCTCAAGCGGTTCTGGCACGCCGGGGGCACAATCGAGCTTGTGTCCCGTCGCCAACAAGATGGCTCGGATCGACTGGGTAGTGATGGCCAAGGGTGAGTGCTATCGCCCGGCCACGGTGGCCTGAGCGTGAAAGGCACACCGGGCATAAGCGCACTTTAGCGTCCGCCTATTGATCAAGAGAAAGACCCTTTACTTCAGTTGCAAAAGACAAGTTGATCAGATGGTGAGATAGGTCAGACCGGCTCATTCAAAACCTTTTTAGTGCACTGGCCACCGCGAAGGCCGTAGGGATGATGAGGAGGATGAGCGCAGATAACCATCGGGGCCAGGAAGCAAAAATCTTCCACAAACAGGCCGGATATATGAGAGCAATGATTTTCTCTTACATCAGTGATCAAATGTCTTGCAAACGGAGTGGGTCCATATATGTACTAATGTCGCAAGATCCCGCTTTCAATATTCAGGGCGCCCGAAGGGCGATCATTTTGATAAGTCAGGTGAATCCGGCAAGAGTCGCCGACGGAGTCGCCTCCCACGAGAGCCGCTTTCAAGATACTGAGCGCTCGGAGGGCGACCCTTTTATAAATACTGGATTCCGGCCTACGCCGGAATGACGATGTGCGCGGGCGCAAGAGCCCGCTTTCAATAGTTAGCCGCCCGCAGGGCGAACATTTTCATCTCCACCCCATCCTGCTACTATACACGCCAATTCAACCCGGTACTAACAGATGAAAACGCCCCTTTTTGTACCCTGTTACAAGCGTCAGCTGATAGAAGAAGGATAAGATGGAAGAACAACACAGCCCGATAAACTCGGAAATGATGAGCGCGCCCAGCTACAAGCTGCTAGTAACAACCCCCATGGCGGCTATCATGGTGAGCGGCAAGCCAAAGAGCGAATGGTCTGACTTGCTGGAGTCCATTGGCCTGACCTATGCCTCGGCAGCCGGGGAAACTCAAGGTGAGATCAATGCCGCACTTGAGACAGTGGCGTTCATGCTCCAGGGCGGTGATCGGTTAATCAGAAAATATTTTCAGGATGAAAGTTTAAGCCTGGAACGCATGATGGAAATCTCTGCCACCGGCGCCGACATCTGGATGTGCAAGCTGGGTGACGGTGAGATAGAAAAACCGGATGTTATCAAACTGTTTCAGACCATACAGGCCGGCTTGATTGAGACTGTCGGCGATCTGCGTGAAGAGAATCAAATGATTGACCAGCTCATTCAGGTTCAGGATAAGGTCATTGAACATATCAATTCATTGAGCTAATACTGATTTACGAGCAAGATTACCCTGTACCCCGTTCACTATGGAAAATCACATCACCATCCTCTACTGCACCCAGTGCCGCTGGTTACTTCGTTCCGCCTGGATGGCGCAGGAGCTTTTGACCACCTTTGACAAAGAAATCACCGATCTAACCCTCAAACCGGGCAAGGGTGGGATTTTTCAAATCTGGATCAACGATGAGCTTGCCTGGTCGCGGCAGGAGGCCGGACGATTTCCCGAGATCAAGGAACTGAAACAGTTGGTGCGCGATCGCGTGGCGCCAGATAAAGATCTCGGTCATTCTGATAAAAAAAAACCCGATTACTCTTTATTAAAGACACAACAGGAATGAAGATCAAGGGCACTTCGACTGTACTGCAGGTGGGGACCCGGGTAATAAATATTCGCCTGGACGAGGTTCAGCATAATATTGATTGTCGGATCGACCGTATCGGCGCCATACAATTGAAATCCGAATTTGTTTAAAAAGCCTGAACACTTGCGGTAAAAATCCAGGGTCGACTGCCCCATTTTCGACCTGTCTGTTAACCCTGTCCAGAGGACGTGATATTGAAAAAACCTGTTTTTGTCATTTTTTCGCCGCGCTGCTGTCGGCTTCCTGTACCGAGTCAGGTTCAGACTCGCCGGTGACGGAGAACACCAGCGGCAATACCTATGTTAACGGCTTCTTTGGCCTGCAGGTGGAAAAGCCTGTCGACTGGTACGCGCAGAGCGCCGAGGAAACCATCATGCTGCAATAGCAGGGCAACAAGGTGATCGCCGCCGAAGATAAGAATATGCAGAAGATGATTGATGCGGCGATGGAAAGCTCGCTGCCGCTGTTCGGATTTTTCGAATACCCTCCCGGCACGCCCGGCAAGATGAACCCGAATGTTCTGTCGGTGGCCGAGAACATCAAGATGTACCCCGACATCAAGGAGCCCTGTGATTACGTTGAGGCAGTCAAACAAATCCTCCAGCAGAGGCAGTTAAACTATGAATTTAACGGAAAATGTCAGTCCACCATGATCGGCGGCAAACAGGCCAGCTATCAAAATGCTTTATTGAAATTTGGCACGCTTGATGTCACTCAGCGCTATCACGCCATGATAATCGACGGATATGCCATATCCTTTATCCAGACCCACATGGATGAAGAAAGCCATGCCAGGGTTGATGCGGTGTTGGACTCAATCCGGTTTAACCCCTGAAAGAGCGTATATCAGAGGATCTTTAACGGGACGGGTGACAGGTAATGAATCAGGCGACATTTTTTATTCCGTTTTCGGGCATACTGTTGCTGACTATGCTGGTGTGGTTGTATATATGTTATCTGCGCCTGAGCTACCTCACCCGTGCCGGGGTGCATCCGCAGCAGGCTTCCACCCGCTAGAAGTTGCTCGCGATTCTCCCGACCCGGATCAATCTGCCTTCCGAGAATCTCACCAATCTTTTCGAACTGCCGGTCCTGTTTTATGCAGTTTGTCTCTGTCTGTATGTCACCGGACAGGTTGATCCGACCTTATCTGGTTCTGGGTTATGCCTTTTTTGTATTCAGACTATTGCACAGCGTAATTCACTGTACCTATAACCGGGTATTGCACCGTTTCTATTCCTACTCAGTCGCTTCCCTGGCGCTCTGGGCAATGATTATTCTTGCGATGATCGATACTATCCGCCTGTAACACTGCCGGCGACGATCAACAGGATTACCAGCAACACGAACAGGCCGGTTGCGCTTTTCCAGCGGGTTAACCACACCTCGGCCGATCCCAATGCCGTCAACCGATAGGAACGTACCCAGCGTGGCGGTCCCGACCATCGGTTCAGTGCATTCGATACGATGCTGATAACGGCCAGCAGACGAATCACCAGTTTTTCCAACGGTACGACGATGTCGCCGGCCGGTACCGCAGGCCAGTTTCCTCGCCAGCGCCAGAACACCCCGCCGATCAGCAATGCCCCACCCAGTGGCCACAGACTGGCCAGCGGAGCAAATTTGAACTCACCGACGAGATCGGCGCCTGTCAGCCAGATTCCCCAGGACAGGAAAAGCGCGCCCATCAGCACCAGCAACCAGCCTGTCAGCATGGCATCATTGATCCCGCTCGCGCCCGTATTCGGTTGACGAGACCAGACCAGGTACAGGAAGCGTAACATTAACAGGCTGGTGGCCAGGGCACTCCATGGCAACAGATCGGTATAGACCCCGGCACTCTCTATCGATTGCAATCCGCTCTTGAGCAGATCCTTGACCAGCATACCGCCACTCCACGGCGCGCCGGCCATGGCCAGCGCCGCCAACAACAGGCCGGCGCCGACCCAATAGCGTTGACGATGACTGGCGGCGACACTCATACCCACGCCAAGGAACAGTGCCCCCTTCACCAGGCCATGATGCAGCGCATACAACGTGACCGCCATGAATAACAGGGGCCAGGCCGCCGGCGACAATAAACCCGCTCCCACGCCCAGGATCATCACGCCCATCTGGCTGATACTCGAATAGGCCAGGACCACCTTGGGATCCCGTTGCAGTACACCGATGAGCGCGGCATAAAAAGCAGTCAGCATCCCCAGTAACATGATCGTCTCGCCCCAGCCGGCCAGGGTCACCTCGCCCATCGGTAACAGGCGTAACCAGCCAAGCAGGCCGGCCTTGATCATCGCCCCGGATAACACCGCACTGGCCGGGATCGGGGCAACCGGATGGGCCAGCGGTAACCAGACATGCAAACCGATCAATCCCGCCTTGATCCCCAGCCCGCCCAGCAGCAACAGGTAAAGCAAGTCCGCGTGCGCCAGTTGCGCCGCCGCCGAACGCACCGAGGCAAAATCAAGTTTACCGGCACTGGCATTAACCAGCATCACCAGGGCCGTAAACAGCAACACTTCGCCGAGCAACACCAGAATAATGTAAATCCGCCCGGCCCGCAGCGCGGCCTGACTGCGTTCGTGCACGACCAGTCCATAAGAGGCGAGACTCATCAACGCGAAGAAAAGATAAAAACTCAACAGCTCCTGGGCAATAATCAATCCGAAGTTGCCGCTCATCGCCAGTAAAAAGAACACTCCAAAGCGACGCCGCCGCTTGTGCAGATAACCGAGTGCATACAGTGCGCTGCCCAGCCACAACAGTCCGCTGAGCAGTAAAAAGATCCGCCCGGGGCCATCCAGTCCCCAGACACTGCCCAGCAAGAGCAACGGCAGTTCCATCGCGCTGTCCACCGGCAAGAGCACCGCGGCGAACAAGGCCGGCAGCGCCCCCAACGGCAGCAACCTGAAGCCGCCGCGCCAGAACAAAAGCCCCAGGCCCAGCAGGAACGGCACCAGCACGCTCATCAATAACAGGAGTTGTGTCACGGTATAAAGCCCCGCCCCTGGACGATGAACTGCACCCATTGCAGGGGACTGATCGGCATGGCGGCAAACAGGCCGGCTCCGACAGCCATCGCCGTCGTCACCAGCGGCGGTAACAGCAACAACCAGGCGGTCTCCTTACGACCGAAATGCCGTTCCCGCGGCCAATCGCCCACAGGCTCACGAAACCAGGCACGCTGCAGCACCGGCAGAAAATACGCCGCATTGAGCAGGCTACTGCCAATCAACACCAGTAACACCCAGCCCTGCTCCGCCTGCAGTGCGCCGAGTCCCAGATACCATTTAGTGATAAAGCCGGCCAGCGGTGGTACCCCGATCATTCCCAGCGCGCTCAGGGTAAAGGCGCTCATGGTCCAGGGCATGCGCCGCCCGACCCCGTCCATATCGCTGATCTTGTGGATCCCCAGTGTCTCGGCCAGGTTGCCGGCGCAAAAGAACAGCGTGACTTTCATCAACCCCTGATGGACCAGGTGCACCAGCCCGCCGACGATTGCCAGTGGCCCGAGAATCGTGACCCCCAGCGCGATATAGGAGACCTGGCTGACCGTGGAGAACGCCAGCCGACGTTTCAGATCATCCTGTGACAGGGCACGCAGGGACCCATAGAGTATGGTGATCGCCGCCAGCACCATCAGCGGTGTAGTGACACCCAGCTCGGCGGCGAACTCAATACCGAAGATTTCATACAGCACCAGCACGATACCAAACGCGCCGGCCTTGACCACGGCGACGGCATGCAGCAGGGCACTGACCGGCGCCGGGGCCACCATCGCCTGCGGTAACCAGCTGTGAAACGGTACCAGGGCGGCCTTGACCCCCAGCCCGGCAATCAATAACACAAATATCATGATCAGGGCCGGACTCGACTGCCCCTGCAGGCTATCGCCCAGCCCGCCGAGGGTGAAAGTCACATCGCCGGTCAGACTGTAGAGCCAGACGGTCCCGATCAACAGCAAGACGCCGCCACCGAGGGTATAGGCCAGATAAACCTGACCGGCCCGGCGCGCGGTTTCGCTCCCCCGATGGACCACCAGCGGATAGGTAGCGAGTGTTAACAGTTCATAAAACAGCAAAAAGGTCAGCAGGTTACCGGATAACGCCACGCCGGCCGTCGCCGCCACGCAGAGACTGAAAAAGCCGAAAAAGCGACTGCGATGGGGCGAGCCTTCCAGGTAACCGATGGCGTAGATCGTTGTCAGTAACCACAATACGCTCGACAGGGTAACGAACAACAATGATATCGGGTCGACCCGCAATACCAGATCGATACCGGGGACCAGCGGCAGGTCGCTCTGATAATGCTGCCCCCGTAACACGCCCAGCAACATGACAATTACCAGTACCAGTTTGACCACGGCGCCGGTCAGATTGAGCGTGCTGCGCAGCCCCGTCCGCTGTTCGGGCAGGGCAAAAATGATCAACCCCACCAGCATCGAGGTGGCAACAATCAGTACAGGCAGGACGGCCGGCAGGTTCATCCCGGACCTCCGACAAGTTGCACGGGATTACCAATCGCCAGCACGTCCAGAACAACTGTCGTCAGCAAGCCGAGCAACACGGCAGCAAGGGCCAGCAGCAATGCCGGCCAGCCCCGGCGCAGGGCGATGATCGGTGGCGTATGGGACAGTTCGCTGCCGGGCGTAAAGGCATGTCCGAGCACTCGAAAGATATAGACCGCCGCCAGCAAACCGCCGATAATCAGCACCGCGAGCATCTCCCAGCGGCCCTGCTCGAAGGCCGCCTGCAGTAACAACCACTTGGCCGTAAACCCGCCACTGGGTGGCAGACCCATAATGCTAACCCCCGCCAGGCCGAAGGCCGCCACCGACAGCGGCAGGCGTTGTGCCAGACAATCCAGATCGGCAATGCGATCGTGGCGAGCAAAGTACAGCAGGTTACCGGCGGCGAGGAACATAGCGGCTTTGGCCAGTGCATGGGATAACACCAGCATCAACACCGCGCCCCACACTACCGTTGAATTGCTGACTACCGCCAGCGCAAACCCGACAAACAGATAACCGACCTGCGCCACGGTTGAATAGGCGATCAACAGTTTCAGACGTTGTTGTCGCAGGGCCTGGACCGACCCCCACAGGATAGCCAGCGCCCCCAGCGCGCCGGCGATCGCCACCAACGCGCCATCAGTAAACGGTGCGAAGATCTCAAACCACAAACGCAACAACATATAAAAGGTCGCCTTGATCACCAGCGCCGAGAGAATCGCGCTGACCGGTGCCGGCGCGCTGGCATGCGCCGATGGCAACCAGAAATGCAGCGGGAACAACGCGGTTTTGAGCATCAGTCCGGCGAACATCAGACCAGCGGCAAGCCACAGGGCCGGGACAGGTTCTGCCCGCTCACCCAGCAGCGTGATATCCAGCGTACCAAACTGGTGATAAAGAAACGCCACGCCAAGCAGGTAGACCACCGATCCGAGCAGACTGGCCAGCAGATAGCGCATGGCACCGGCCAGCGCGTCGGGCTCATCCCCCAGGGCGGTCAGTGCCACGGCCGCCAGGGTCATCAACTCCAGCGTGACATACAGATTGAAAATATCGCCCGATACAAACAGCGCATTCAGGGCGCCAAGCAGCATCAGCCATAAAGGCCAGAAATGACGTACCTGCGGCAAAGCGAAATAGTCGCTCGCATGTACACTGACAGCCACAAACACCGCCGCGGTGACTCCCAGCATTAACAGGCTCAGGCCATCTGCCTGCAATACGATACCCAGTGGCGCGCCCCAGCCGCCCACGGCATGTTGCACGGACGCCTCGCCCAACAGCTGATTCCCCAGCAGCAAAACCGCAGCAGCGGAAATAACGACACTGATCAGGCCGATGAAACGGACCCAACCGGGGACGAGAAACCCGAGCAGGGCCCCGAACAACGGCACGATCACCGGCAAAAGGATCCAGTTGCTGTTCAGCGCCGCCTCCATGCGATGCCCCTATTCTCCCCGCTATCATCGTACAACTGCGTCTGGCCTGTCGCACTGTGGAGTTTGAGCATCAGAACCAGTGCCAGCGCCGTGGCGGAGACCGCGACCACAATACCGGTGATGACCATCGCCTGCAGAACCGGGTCCGCCGCTGCAGGTTCGCCGCTGTGGCGAGCGAGGGCAACCAGCAGCAAAAACACGCCACTGCTCATCACATTGATGGCCAGGATCTTGCGCAGCAGATGGGCATGCACGATCAGCGCATACAGTCCGAGGACAAACAGGCCCGCGCCGGTGAGGGAATAGATGAAAAAGCTATTCATCAGGCTGCCCCGGTTCGGGGTTCCTGCCCATAAACAGGGCAACGAGTATCGCGCCGATCGACAGGGTGGCGGTCGCCTCGATCAGCAAAATCCATCCCCCGGCCTGTGCCAGCGGGTATTGCAACAGTCGACCTTCCAGTAACAAAGTGATTAGCGCAAGACAAAGAAACAACAGCGGCCCCACAACCAGTAACAGCCGCAACGGCCAGCGGGTAAACCGGACCGGCAGGCGCCAGCCCGACAACAACAAAAGAATCCCGCCCGCTGCCAGCACCGCGCCGGCCTGGAACGCCCCGCCGGGCGCGCTCGCGCCCAGCCATAACAGGTACGCAGCCACCAGCACCAGCACCGGGGCCAGCAGGCGAGACAGCACATCCAGCACCGCCCCGGTGGCCGCTTCGGCATGACTATGGCACCGGCCCAGCGACCAGACCCCGAGCAGGGCCAGCAGCAAAACCAGTAGCTCCAGCAACGTATCGTAACCGCGAAAATTGAGCAGCACTGCCGTCACCGGATGGCTGACGCCGCTGTTAGCCAGTTGCGTGTTGACTGCCTGACGCAAACCCGGTGTATCGACAGGCAGGTGATACAGGGTATAGGCCAGCGCCATGAACAGTCCCGCGGCCAACAGGATCATCAGCCCCGAGGCGGGACGACGCCGCGGAGGTCGCGATGGTTCACTGTTACCCGTGGCCTGTTCATGAATCACCACATCCAGCCGGGCCATCGCCGCCAGCAACAGGGCACCGGTCACCCCGGCACCGATCGCCGCTTCGGCCAGGGCGATATCCGGTGCCGCCAGTCGCACCCAGACCAGGGCCAGCATCAGACCAAACGCCACGAACAACACAATGGCCCGGAACAGGTTGTCGCTGGACAACGCCTGCCAGGCAAACCAGATGAGACCCAGCCCGAGCAGGCCATCGAACAACACCGGCATCAGCGTTGCCATGGTGTGATGTCCCGTTGCAGGGCCCGGCGGGCGATCAGATGGGCCACACTGGCCCCGGCCAGCATGACCAGTAACCAGATCACGAGCAGCTTGCCCGCCACCAGCCAGGAGCCGGA
Organism: Thiohalophilus sp.; assembly: GCF_046483665.1. Lineage (GTDB taxonomy): Bacteria > Pseudomonadota > Gammaproteobacteria > UBA6429 > Thiohalophilaceae > Thiohalophilus. The sequence goes on from NZ_JAWOCR010000005.1 coordinate 86,489, forward strand.
CTGGATTGCCAGCCCGGCCATGATGAACCCCAGTCCCAGGTTATCGGCCTTGGTCAGGGCATGCAGCCGGGTATAAACATCAGGAAAGCGCAACAATCCGACCGTTCCGGCCAAAAAGAAGAATCCGCCGACAATCAATAACAACAACGCCAGATAATCAGTCAGCATCAGCGGAAGTTTCCTTCTCCGGCCAGGCACGGCGCACAAAGGCCACCGCTGTCACCGCAGCCAGCAGGGCAATGACCAGCGCGACATTGCGCAAACTTGCCTGTTCCTGTAATTGCGCCATCACCACCAGCATGGCGACCGTGGTGGTACCAAACAGTTGCGCCGCAAGCATGCGATCGGCCCCGGTGGGACCACGCATGATACGCCACAGTCCGGCAAGCAGATTGAGTAACAGAAATATCAACAAGAACCCGTAAAACAGCGCCACAAACCTGTCTCTTTGTTATTGAGTCATCACGTTCCGAGCTACCGTCTTTACTGACACTTATCCGTGTTCACTGCTTATTGGAGTCAGTGCAAGTGAAAACAGTTCCATCACCCGGTGTTCGAGGGTTTCCAGACTGTGCGTGATGTCACTGTTGCCATCCAACACATGCACCCGCAAAACATCGTTATCGATTTGCGCACTCAGAGTACCGGGCAACAAGGAGACCATATTCATCATTAACACCCGGGGCAAACCCCGGGACAGTTTGAGGGAATAATCCACCAGCTCGGGCGTGATCGGCAGCCGGGGATGCAGGGCCCGGCAGGCGACATCCAGCCCCCCGGCAAACGAATAACGCAGAAAAAAAGGAATAAAGCGCAGCAATGCCGAAATTCGGATCGCCATATGCGGGACCATGAACAGGCTGACCAGCGTCGCCAGCAACACCGCCGGTATCCCCACCCACCAGGCGCCGGGCTGACCCTCGGTGAACAGCCACCACAGCACGCCGAACAGTCCCACCCGTAACAACAACGAGAACAGCCGATTAAGGGTGAGCTGGCCGGTCATCAGAAATCGCTCCTGTGTGACGTGTTGTCGGCGTAATTACCGGTATTAATGTACGGGTAACAGATCATGGTTTCGCTTTGAAACGGGTTGGCCAGCAAAACAGCTTGCTGTCTGTCAGTCTAGCAAAATAAGCGGCCGCGAACACCGGCAACGGAGATGACAATCGGCATTCGTCTCTGCTATGTATAACCCTGATAAAAACCTGCCCAACCACAGGGATGACCCATGATCGTTTTACTGGATAACGGCCACGGCGGGCTGATTGCCGGTGAGTACCAGACACCGGGCAAACGCTCGCCTGTCTGGGAAGATGGCTCGCAACTGTTCGAGGGCGAGTTCAACCGGGCGATTGTCAGCGGCATCGTGCAACAACTGACCCGGGAGACGATTCCCTATGTCGTCATCACGCCGGAATACCGGGATGTCACGCTGGAAACCCGGGTCAAACGCGCCAATCGTTATTTCGGCGACGAACCCTGTTTTTTTCTGAGTATCCACGCCAACGCGGGTGGCGGTCGCGGTTTCGAAGTCTTCACCTCCCCCGGGGACACGCTCAGTGATCCCATCGCAACAATCGTGGGCGAGGAATATCAGCAAGTCTTTCCCGAGCGCCCTCTGCGCACCGATTACCGCGATGGCGATCTGGACAAGGAGCGACGCTTTTACGTACTGACCCGTACGCGTATGCCGGCGGTACTGACGGAAAACTTTTTTATGGATAATGAGGATGAATGTCGCAACATCCTGATGAGCGAGGAAGGCCGGCAGCGGATTGTCGATTATCATATCAACGCCATCCACCGTGTGCGGGATGAGATCTTCAGCAACGCTGATGCGTGAGGAGTCGTTTTGCGGGTGCTATGCTTGTAGTTCATTTTGATCGATACCAATACCATGAGCCACGTACTCGCCTTTGATATTTACGGTACCCTGATCGCCCCCCACGGCATCGCGCTGGAGCTGGAAAAGCTGATCGGCGAACAGGCCAGCGAATTTTCCCGTCGCTGGCGTGACAAACAACTGGAATACACCTTTCGCCGCGGATTGATGCGTCAGTATGTCGATTTTTCAGTCTGTACCCGACAGGCGCTGGATTACTGCGACACCCTGTTTGGCACACAACTGAGTGAGGCGGACAAACAGCATCTGCTACAACACTATGCCCGCTTGCCAGCCTTTGCCGATGTCGAGCCCGGACTCAAGTCACTGCGCAGGAATGACATACAAATGGTCGCCTTTTCCAACGGAATAACCAGGGATGTAGATGGCTTACTGCAGCAGGCCGGCATTCGGGATTTTTTTACCGATATAATCAGCGTGGATGAAATCCACAGCTACAAGCCGGACCCGGCGGTCTATCAACATTGCCTGTCCCGCGTGGGAACATGTGCCGAAAATTGCTGGCTGGTCTCGGCCAACCCGTTTGATATTCTCGGTGCCACGGCTATCAACATGCCGACCGTCTGGGTGCGACGCGACCCCCACATAGCATTCGATCCCTGGGAGAGCCGGCCCACGGCCAGTATCGAACAATTAACCGAACTCATCAGCGTGATTCAGAACCAGGGATGACCAAACGGTACTTGCCGAACGGGTTTGCCAGGCCTGTTTGCAACAGGCACTGGATACCAGTGAGCAGGCCGGTACCCGGGATCTTTGCGACGAACATCGGTGATAGTCGTCATCGATGCGTTCCATCAACCGGATGTTGCCAAACTGCTCGGAAATCAGGGCCTTGCCTTTTGCCTTTCAGTAAGCAAAAGACAAGACCCCGTGGTTCATGAATATCCACAAATCCGATTCAGGTATAATCCCGTTCATGTATCAACTGACTTTCCCATCATGCCGGTAAGCGTCAGCGAACTGCTGGGTACAGCCCGACGACGCCTGCGGGCAGTGTCTGATTCGGCGCGTCTGGACAGCGAGCTGTTGCTGGGCCATGTGCTGCAACAGTCCCGTACCTGGTTGCATACCTGGCCGGAGAAAACGGTCGAGGCAACACAACAACAAACCTTTGAAACCCTGTTGCAACGCCGGCTTGCCGGTGAACCTATCGCGCATATTCTGGGGGAACAGGACTTCTGGTCATTGCGACTAACGGTATCGCCTGCAACATTAATTCCCCGGCCCGATACCGAGCGACTGGTGGAACTGGCACTGGAACGCATCCCAGTGGATGCCGCCTGGTGGATTGCCGATCTGGGCACCGGCAGCGGTGCCATTGCCCTGGCACTGGCTGCCGAACGTCCCGATTGCCAGGTGATTGCGACGGAACAATCTACCGAAGCCCTCGAGGTGGCCCGGGCCAATGCGGCACGTCACCAGTTGAACAATGTACAGTTTGCTCAGTCCGACTGGCTAAGCGCTATTGCGTCCTCGCAACGCTTCGAAATGATCGTCTCCAACCCGCCCTACATCTGCCAGGCCAATCCTCACCTGTCACGGGGTGATGTCCGCTTTGAGCCGCGCAGTGCCCTGACCGCCGGTACTGATGGCCTGGAGGCCATTCGTCAGATAATCCATCAGGCAAGTACCCGTCTGATACCGGGCGGCTGGTTAATACTGGAACACGGCTATGATCAGGGTCAAGCAGTGCAACGCCTGTTACGGGAAGCCGGTTATGACGAAGTGACTGATTTCATTGACTACGGCGGGAATCCGCGAGTGGCTGTCGGCCACCGAACCACCGGCTAAATCAGTAAATGCTTATCTGCACGGAAGCTATTGACCCCTCCTGCAATCGGTTTAGGATAAAAGACGTGTGAACAGACCAGCAGGCCTGCTGTGATCAAGCAACGCGATATTATTTTTCATTCTCTGCACCCCGAGCCCAATCCGGCGCGTTCGGCGGCCCTGTTGCTCAATGACGTGGATGGTATCCAGCATGTCGAGGCCCCGACCGATAACCGTCTGAGGGTCCGTTACGACCTGCGCCAGATTACCCTGGCAGAAATCGAGACCACACTCTCCCTGACCGGTTTTCATCTGGACAACGCCTTGCTGATCAAACTCAAACGGGCACTGCATTACTATACCGAAGAGACCGAGCGGGCCAATCTGGGCTGCCCGATCTGTCAGGATAAAACCACTCGCGAGATATTCATCAAGCACTATCGCAATCGCACGCATGGCTGTCGCGATCCGCGCCCTTCGCACTGGCGTAACTATCTATAAGATCTAGGGGCTAGCTGCTAAATAGGTGTTCCGAATACCAGTACAGAGAGATTGCTTCGTCACGTTGTTCCTCGCAATGACCTCTCTATTTTTGGTCATTGCGAGCTAAGCGAAGCAATCTTTTGAACAAAATGATCTGGAATTCGGAACACTTATTTAGTTACCGGGGGCTAGAAAAACTTCAAACTCCCGATTTCTGACTGCCGACTGCCAACTTTCATTTGCCTGTTCAACTATGATTGTTTGGCGTATTCTTTCGCTATTCGACAACGCATAGACCTGACCGATTATGAACGACGAACAACTGCTGCGTTACAGCCGCCAGATCATGCTGCCCCAGGTCGATGTCGCCGGGCAGGAAAAACTGCTGTCTTCGAGAGTCTTGATTATTGGCCTGGGCGGGCTGGGTTCGCCGGTAGCGATGTATCTGGCCGCTGCCGGTATCGGACAGCTGGTGCTGGTGGACCACGACCGGGTGGATCTCTCCAATCTGCAGCGTCAGATTCTACATCGCCACAAAGATATCGGCCGCCCCAAGATTGCCTCGGCAGCCGAAACCCTGATGCAGCTTAATCCGCAACTGCAAATTACCACACTGGATCACAAACTCTCTGATCATGAACTGCGCGAAACCGCCCGCAACATGGATATTGTCGTGGATGCGACAGATAATTTCGAGATTCGCTTTGCGCTCAACCGGATCTGTGTCGAGACCGGTACGCCCCTGGTTTCCGGCGCGGCAATTCGCATGGAAGGCCAGGTGAGTGTCTTTTTGAACAAACCCGGCAGTCCCTGTTATCGCTGTTTGTATCGTGACGAAGGTGAGCCGGATACCTCCTGCAGTGAAAACGGGGTTCTTGCACCGGTGGTCGGGATTATCGGCAGTGTGCAGGCGCTTGAGGTCATCAAGATCCTGCTTAACATCGGCTCTACACTGGATGGCAAGCTGTTATTGCTGGATGCCCTGCATATGGAGTGGCGCACCCTCACCCTGAAACAGGACAGCGAATGCCCGGTGTGCGGCGCAACCGTTTAAAGAGAAATCCCGCCTTACTTTCTTTTCGTAACGCAGCGCAATAGCCGCTTCGCCGGTTCAGTGGCGGGTATCGGGTGTCCGGTAAGTCACTTCGGTCGCGAACAGGTGTTCAGCATCTACGGCATCGAAATAGTATTGCTGATTGCAAAACTCGCAAGTCACATCAATGTGTTCCTCTTCATCGAGTATCGCCCTGACTTCATTGAGTCCCAGCTGACGCAACATATTGGCCACCCGATCCTTGCTGCAGGGACAGCGGAAACAGATCGGCTCTGATTCAAATACCCGTATATCTTCCTCGTGATAGAGGCGATGAATAATCTGCGGCGCCGTAAGAGCCAGCAGTTCCTTATCGGTAATAGTCGCGGAGAGATGTTCGACGCGGTTCCACCCTTCCTGCTCTGCGCTAGTCCGGTTGGCTGGTAGCTTCTGGATCAACAGGCCGGCGGTACGTTGATTACTGACCGCAAGCCAGATACGAGTATCGAGTTGCTCGGAGCGGGACAGATAGTCATCGATCGCCTCGGCCAGGTTGTTGCCCGTAAGTTCCACGATACTCTGATAGCGTTCCGCGCTATTGGCCGGCTCGAGGGTAATGGCCAGACGGCCATCGCCGACCAGTTCCGGCAAAGAACCAGGCTGGATATCCCCGGCATAATGGGCCATGCCGCGCACATTACGATCGTGCGTACATTCCACCACCATGAAAGGAACCGGTCCATTGCCCTGGATCTGCATGGTCAGACGACTTTCATGTTTGAGCGTAGCGGAAAGTAACACTGACGCGGTCATTACTTCGCCCAGAAGATGCAGTACCGGATCGGGATAGGTATGTTTTTCCTGCAGCGCTTTCCAGGTGGCGTCCAGCTGCACCAGATCGCCGCGAATCGCCAGATTTTCGAACAGGAAACGTTGCAGAATATCGCTCATGATCAGACTCCGGCCGTTATCTTGACCGGTGACAGATTAAGACTGCTCATTGACTGAGCTTGTCTTTCAACATCTGGTTCAACTGCGCCGGATTACCCTTGCCACCGGTCGCCTTCATGCATTGGCCGACGAAGAAGCCCAGCACTTTTTCCTTACCGGCACGGTACTGTTCCACCTGCCCGGGATTGTCGGCGATCACTTTCTCAACAATCGCCTCCAGTTCGCCCGTGTCGGTGATCTGTTTGAGACCTTTCTTATCGATAATGGAATCGGCGTCGCCCTCGCCGTTCCACATGGCGTCAAACACATCCTTGGCGAGCTTGCCCGAGATGGTGTTGTCCTTGATGCGTTTGATCATCCCGGCCAACATCCCGGCACTGATCGGGCTGTCGGTGATGCTCATATCTTCCCTATTCAGATAGCCGGACAGCTCACCGATTACCCAGTTGGCGGACAATTTGGCTTCACCACAGGCGCTGACTACGCTTTCATAAAAATCGGCCAACTCACGGCTTGCAGTCAGGATCACCGCATCGTCGATCTTGAGACCATAGTCGCTGATAAAGCGATTCTTTTTCGCCTCAGGCAGTTCCGGCATATCGGCGCGAATCGTCTCGATGTGTTCCCGGGTAATTTCCACCGGCAGCAGATCGGGATCAGGGAAATAACGATAGTCCATCGCCTCTTCCTTGGAGCGCATGGACCGGGTTTCGTCTTTATCGGCATCGTACAGGCGGGTTTCCTGGACGATCACCCCGCCGGCTTCCAGCACATCGATCTGCCGTTCGACTTCAAATTTGATCGCGCGCTCCACAAACCGGAATGAGTTGATGTTCTTCAGTTCCGTGCGGGTACCGAACTCTTCCTGGCCCCGGGGTCGCACGGAGACATTGGCATCGCAGCGGAAGGAGCCTTCCTGCATGTTACCGTCACTGATGCCCAGGTAGCGCACCAGGGCATGGATCTTCTTCATGTAGGCGACCGCTTCTTCGGCGGAGCGCATATCCGGCTCGGAGACGATCTCCAGCAACGGGGTCCCGGCGCGATTAAGATCAATCCCGGTCATGCCGTGGTAGTCCTCATGCAGGGACTTGCCGGCATCTTCTTCCAGATGCGCGCGGGTGACACCAATGATCTTTTCACTGCCATCCTCCAGACGAATCGTGAGTTTGCCTTGCCCGACAATCGGCAGTTGGTTCTGACTGATCTGATAACCCTTGGGCAGATCCGGATAGAAGTAGTTCTTGCGCTCGAACACCGAGCGTGACGCAATCCGGGCCTCGACAGCCAGGCCGAACTTGATGGCCATGTTGACCACTTCTTTATTCAATACCGGCAACACACCAGGCAGCCCCAGATCCACCGCGCAGGCCTGGCTGTTGGGCGGCGCGCCATAGGCGGTCGGGGCGCCGGAGAATATCTTGCTCTGCGTCGCCAGCTGGGTATGAATCTCAAGCCCGATGACTGTTTCCCATTCCATCATGTCAGTTCCGAGGTACGAGGGACGAGGGACGAGGAAATAAAGCCATACCTGTCACTGTCCACATATTTCAACATAATCATCACTAATAACGAATTCACGAGTCCGGGAACGGGACCAACCCTCGTCACTCGTCCCTCGTAACTCGTCACTCGAATCCCTCCGGGATTCGCTGGTGCCAGTCGGTAACCTGCTGGTAACGGTGCGCGACGTTGAGCAGGCGCGCTTCGTCGAAGTAGTTGCCGATGATCTGCAATCCAACCGGCAGATTGTTAACAAATCCGGCCGGCACCGACATGGCGGGCAGGCCGGCCAGGTTAGCAGCGATGGTATAGATGTCCGACAGGTACATAGTGATCGGATCACCGGCTTTCTCGCCCAGTTTGAAGGCCGGACCCGGGGCAGTGGGACCCATGATCACATCCACCGATTCGAAGGCCCGCACAAAATCATCGCGGATCAGCCGCCGCGCCTGCTGCGCCTTAATATAATAAGCGTCGTAGTAGCCGGCCGAGAGGGCGTAGGTGCCGACCATGATGCGCCGCTTGACCTCGGGGCCGAAGGCCTCGCCGCGGCTGCGCTTGTAGTGATCTTCCAGATCCTTCGGATTCTCACAGCGATAGCCGAAACGTACCCCGTCGAAACGCGACAGGTTGGAGGAACATTCGGCCGGGGCCACCACGTAATAGGCCGGTACCGACAGGTGGGTGTTGGGCAGGCTGATCTCCACCACCTCGGCGCCCAGTTTTTTGTATTCTGCCAGCGCCGCGTCTACCGCGTCGGCGATGCCCGCATCCAGGCCGGGATCGAAATGTTCCCTGATCAGGCCAATTTTCAGTCCCTTCAGATCCGCGTTCAGTTCTGCACGGTAGTCGGGCACCGGCCGCTCCAGGCTGGTGGAGTCGCGCGGATCATGCCCCGCCATCGCATTGAGCAACAGCGCGGCATCCTCGGCCGTTTGGGTCAGCGGCCCGGCCTGATCCAGACTGGAGGCGAAGGCAATCATGCCGTAACGGGAAACCCGCCCGTAGGTGGGTTTGAGCCCGGTGATCCCGCATAGCGCCGCCGGCTGGCGAATCGAGCCGCCGGTATCGGTGCCGGTGGCCGCCGGGGCCAGGCGGGCCGCCACGGCTGCCGCCGATCCGCCGGATGAGCCACCGGGCACAGTAGCGATATCCCAGGGGTTTTTGACCGGTCCGTAAAAACTGGTTTCGTTGGACGACCCCATGGCGAATTCATCCATATTGGTCTTGCCCAGAGTGATCATCCCCGCCTCGTTCAGGCGGGTCACCACAGTGGCATCGTAAGGGGCGATAAAGTTATCCAGCATTTTCGAACCGCAGCTGGTTTTGATGCCGTCCGTGCAGAAAATATCCTTATGCGCCAGTGGGATACCGGTCAATGGACCGGCCTCGCCGGCAGCGCGCAGCGCATCCGCTGCGCGGGCCCGGGCCAGTGCCGAATCCGCCGCAACAGTAATGTAACTGTTGAGTTGCGGATCCAGCGCGCTGATGCGATCCAGATAGTGGCGGGTCAGTTCTTCACTCGAACAGGTACCCTGTTCCAGATCGCGGACCTGTTGCGCAAGCGTTTTGTCGTGCATGCTGTCTTCTCGTGTGAGTCAGTCTTTGATAGTTCAGGAATAGGCCGCAGGGAGACCGGTTACTCGACCACCCGGGGGACCAGGTACAGGCCATCCTCAACCCCGGGTGCCTGGGATTGAAACCGTTCCCGCTGATCTGCTTCAGTCACCCGATCCTCGCGCAGGGGCTGGACGGCATCCAGGGGATGCGCCATAGGCGTAACCCCGGCGGTGTCCGCCGCATTCATCTGTTCGACCATCTCCAGAATGTTTGAGAGGTTGTCAGCGTAGCCGGGACTATCGGCCTCGTCGATGGCCAGCCGGGCCAGATGCGCAATCTTCTCGACATCAGATTTATCCAGTGACATGGTTTCCTCGGTAATCCAGCAATTGTCCAGAAAATACAAGACTATCCCGGCACCGGGGCCGGTTGTGATGGGCTAGGCAAATTGGCAACGTTACCACAGATGATTCCTTGCCCAAAGCCCTTCTATTTGATTACATTACCCGTTTATACTGACGTATCTCATCACCTATAAAGATTACAAACATGTTTGACAGTTTACGGGGACTTTTCTCCAACGATATTTCCATCGATCTGGGTACTGCCAACACCCTTATTTATGTCCGCGGTCAGGGTATTGTACTCAATGAGCCCTCGGTTGTGGCGATTCGTCAGGAGCGTGGACCGGGCGGCCCCAAGTCGATTGCCGCTGTCGGGACCGAAGCCAAGCGGATGCTGGGCCGAACGCCGGGCAATATCGTTGCGGTACGTCCGATGAAAGACGGCGTCATCGCCGATTTTACCGTCACCGAGAAAATGCTCCAGCATTTTATCCGCAAGGTGCACGAGGCGCGCTTTTTCCGCCCCAGTCCACGAGTGCTGATCTGTGTGCCCTGCGGTTCCACCCAGGTGGAACGCCGGGCGATTCGCGAATCGGCTGCCGGTGCCGGCGCCCGCGATGTCTATCTGATTGAAGAACCGATGGCCGCTGCCATCGGGGCCGGTATGCCCATCTCCGATGCCAGCGGCTCGATGGTCGTGGATATCGGCGGCGGCACCACTGAAGTGGCCGTGATTTCCCTGAGCGGGATCGTCTATTCCGCGTCGGTCCGCATCGGTGGCGATCGTTTCGACGAGGCGATCATTAACTACGTACGCCGCAACTACGGCAGTCTGATCGGTGAGTCCACTGCTGAGCGCATCAAACAGGATATCGGCACGGCTTATCCCGGCCACGAAGTCCGGGAACTGGAAGTACGCGGCCGCAACCTGGCCGAAGGGGTCCCGCGCAGCTTTACGCTCAACAGTAATGAAATTCTCGAATCCCTGCAGGAACCCCTGTCGGGAATTGTCAGTGCGGTCAAGACCGCACTGGAGCAGACGCCACCGGAACTGGCCTCGGACATCGCCGAACGCGGTATGGTGCTTACCGGTGGCGGCGCCCTGCTGAACGATCTGGATCGACTGCTGATGGAAGAAACCGGCCTGCCGGTAATCATTGCCGAGGATCCGCTGACCTGCGTAGCACGCGGTGGTGGCCGGGCACTGGAGATGATCGACGAGCACGGTGGCGATCTGTTTACTGTCGAATAACTATTCCGGCCTGCGACCGGTCATTCCCGGTCAGGCCGCCCGGTCGATTCATTCTGCCGGGCAAAATCCGGTAACCTGTTCCTGTATCCTGTAGTCCGTCGGGGAGCCTGACCGTTAAACTTTTATTCGTACAAGGTCCGTCAACCACGATCCGGTTGCTATTGCTGATCCTGATCTCAGTGACCCTGATGACGGTGGATCATCGCACCAGTTATATTAACACCTTGCGCTCCGGGCTGTCCGTGGTGGTCTATCCCTTGCAATACGCGGTTAATCTGCCCGCCGATTTTGTGGACTGGGCATCACAAACTTTTGTCACCCGCAATACCCTGCTTACGGAAAACGAAGAGCTGCGCACCCAGAATCGGCTGCTCAAGTCCCAATTGCAGAAACTCACCTTTATCGAGTCGGAGAATGTCCATCTGCGCGAACTGTTGCAATCCTCCAAACGTGCCGGTGAACGTATCCTCATTGCCGAACTGCTGGCGGTGGATCTCGATCCCTATAGAAAACAGGTGGTCATCAACAAGGGCAGTACTCACGACGAACTGTATATTGGCCAGCCGGTCGTCGATGCCCACGGGGTGATGGGGAAACTGACACATGTGACCCCCTTCTCCAGTACCGCATTGCTGATCACCGACCCCAACCACGCGGTGCCGGTGCAGGTCAATCGCAACGGGCTGCGTGCCGTGGCCGTCGGCAGTGGTGAAGGAACCGTGGAATTGTTACACCTGCCCAACAACGCCGATATACAAGAGGGCGATCTACTGGTCAGTTCCGGTCTGGGTTGTGTCTATCCGGCCGGTTACCCGGTTGCCACAGTCACTGAAGTGACAACTAACCCCCGCCTGCCGTTTGCCGAAATCGTTGCTGAACCGGTTGCCCGCCTGCAACGCAGTCGCGAGGTATTGCTGGTCTGGCCGGCGCTGGCTAACCTGCCACCAATGGAAAACCCCTGCGAAGTCCATAAACGGAGAGATGAACAATGAGACGGGACAGACAGGGTGGTGGCGGTATGATCCTGGTCAGCTTTATCGCAGCCCTGGCGCTAACGATTATGCCATTGCCTGACACCCTGGAACTGGCCCGGCCGGAGTGGGTGATTCTGGTGGTGGTGTACTGGGTTATGGCTCTGCCCGAACGCATCGGCGTCGGTATTGCCTGGATCATGGGTCTGTTGCTCGACGTCGTGCGTGACGCACTGCTGGGCCAGTACGCTATTACCCTGGCGCTGATCGCCTTTATCGTCATCTACATGCATCAACGTCTGCGGGTCTTCCCGGTATGGCAGCAGGCCCTGGTAATCAGTATGCTGGTTATTCTGCAATATATTCTGGTGTTCTGGATCAAGGGACTGACCGGCGAGCTTCCCTCATTCTGGAAAATGCTGTTGCCTGCCATCAGCACCGGGATCTTCTGGCCGCCGGTCTTTCTGCTTATGCGACAGATTCGACGCCATTATCAAATCAGCTGAACGAACCGATGCCGCGTAACGCCCGTCCCGCTCTGAAGGATAACCTGACTGAAACTACTCTGTTTAATCGGCGCTTGCTGGTTGCCAGTGTCGCAGTCGTGATATTAACGGTGATTCTGATTAGTCGGATGTTTCACCTTCAGGTCATCAACCAGATTCATTTTTCCACACTCTCGGAAAACAACCGGGTCAATCTGCTGCCCATTCCCCCGACGCGGGGTCTGATCTACGATCGCAACGGGATCGTGCTGGCCCAGAACCAGCCCAGCTTCACTCTGACGCTGGTACCGGAACATATTCCCGATCTGGATGCGACCCTGGCGCGCTTGCAGAACCTGATTCAGTTAACCGATGCCGACATCGAGCGCTTTCATCGTTACCGACGGCAAAAACGTCGTTTCGAGGGAATCCCGTTACGTTTTCGCCTGACGGATGAAGAGGTCGCGCGCATCTCGGTCGATCAGTATCGTCTGCCTGGGATCGAGATCAAGGCCGAGCTGGCACGCCATTACCCGCTGGGCAAGCTGGCCTCACACGCCATTGGTTACGTCGGACGTATCAATGAGCTGGACGATATCAATACAGCCAATTACAGCGCCACCACGCACATTGGCAAAGTAGGTGTAGAGCGTTTTTATGAAGAGCAGTTACATGGCGAGGTGGGTTATCAGCGCGTGGAAACCAACGCCCAGGGACGTATTCTGCGTGTACTGGAACGTACCCTGCCCAAACCAGGCAAGAATCTTTACCTGAACCTGGACGCCCGCTTGCAGGAAATCGCCGAGCAAAGCTTCAAAGAGGAAAACGGCGCACTGATTGCGATGGATCCCAACAACGGCGCGGTACTGGCCCTCGCCAGCCTGCCCACCTATGATCCCAACCTGTTTGTGAACGGTATCGATTCGGCCAGCTATCGAGTCCTGACTTCCTCCATAGATCGCCCGCTGTTCAACCGCGCGTTACGTGGCCAGTATCCTCCCGGCTCGACACTCAAGCCGTTTCTCGGTCTGGCCAGTCTGGAAACGGAGGCACTGAGACCCGAGCATGAGATGAATTGCCGGGGCTGGTACAAGCTGAAAAACGATGAACGGCGTTACCGTGATTGGAAAGAAGAAGGTCACGGCAAAACCGACCTGTCCAAGGCCATTACCGAATCCTGTGATGTCTACTTTTACGAATTGTCTTTTGAACTGGGCATCGATAACATCCACAAGTACCTGGCGCGTTTTGGCCTGGGTAAACGAACCGGAATCGATATTCGTGGCGAGATGCCCGGGCTGTTGCCTTCCCGGGAATGGAAGCGCCGCACCCGTAATCAGCCCTGGTTCCATGGCGAAACCCTGATTACCGGTATCGGGCAGGGTTTTATGCTGACCACCCCTCTGCAACTGGCCAGTATTACCGCTACCCTGAGTCAGCGCGGCCAGCGCCAGACACCCCGCATGCTGTACGCAATTCAGGATGCCTCTACCAATGAATTCAACGTTCAGGACAGCCAGCCGCGGGAACCGATCCAGGATATTGAACAAGATCATTGGCAAACCGTAATCAAGGCCATGCGCGAAGTCATCCACGGGCGCAGCGGTACCGCTCGACTTATCGGCTACGGCATGCAATATGAGGCCGCCGGCAAGACCGGTACCTCTCAGGTCTTCGGTATCGCCCAGGATGAAGAGTATGTCGAGGAAGATATCGTTAAACACCTGCGTGACCATGGACTGTTTATCAGCTTTGCGCCAGTGAGAGACCCGCGTATCGTGGTCGCGGTGATCGTGGAGAATGGTGGCAGTGGCAGCTCTTCGGCCGCCCCGATTGCCCGCCGGATTATGGATCACTATCTACTCAACCAGGATCAACCACATGAGCCTGACTGACAGCCATCAGTTCGCCAACGAAACCCGGCTCAGTGCCGGCCGTCAGTTATTGCAACGTCTGCATCTGGACCTGCCGTTATTACTTGCCCTGCTGGTCCTGGCGGTGATCGGTGGCTTTGTTCTTTACAGCGCTTCGGATCGCGGAACTGATCTGCTGATACGCCATGCCCTGCGGCTGCTGATCGGCTTCATCATCATGATAGGCATTGCGCAGCTGCAGCCGGATACTATTCGCCACTGGTCGCCCTGGTTATACGGGCTCGGTCTGATACTGCTGCTGGCTGTACTCGCCTTTGGGCAGAGCGGTGGCGGTGCCCAGCGCTGGCTGGATTTTGGCCTGTTCCGCTTCCAGCCTTCGGAGATCATGAAACTTGCCGTGCCGATGATGCTCGCCTGGTATCTGTGTATTGCGGCAATTCCACCATCACCAAAACGTTTGCTGGTAGCTATACTGTTATTAATGGTGCCCACGCTGTTGGTCGCCCGCCAGCCCGATCTGGGCACAGCCCTGCTGATGGCCAGTGCCGGTTTTTTTGTACTGTTTCTTGCCGGTCTGCGCTGGCGTTTCATTGTCGGCGCCCTGATCGCCCTGACCGCCAGCACGCCGCTGATCTGGAATTACCTGCTGCACGATTATCAACGTCAAAGGGTATTGACCTTCCTGAACCCGGAACTAGAACCGCTGGGCTCAGGCTACCATATCATCCAATCCACCATTGCTATCGGCTCGGGTGGCATCCATGGCAAGGGCTGGCTCAATGGCACGCAGGCGCACCTGGATTTTCTGCCGGAGCGCTCTACCGACTTTATTTTCGCGGTCTACAGCGAGGAATTCGGCCTGCTGGGCTTTCTGCTGCTGCTGTTCTTCTATGGTGTGCTGATTGCCCGCGGCCTTATGATCGCCGCCCAGGCGCAGGACATCTACAGTCGTCTGCTGGCCGGGAGTATTACCCTGACATTCTTTATTTATGTCCTGGTCAATATTGGCATGGTTTCCGGGCTGATGCCGGTTGTCGGGGTGCCGCTGCCATTAATTAGCTATGGAGGCACATCAATAGTGACCCTGATGGCCGGTTTCGGTATTCTTATGTCTATCCAGACGCATCGGCGTCTTATATCAACCTGACAGAGTGCAGTAGGCTGTAATGAAAACCGTTCGTTTTACCGTGTTATTACTGGGCTTTTTCCTGAGTGTCACGTCTCCCGCGCAGGAGTTTTCCAACAATGAGCAGTTGCAGACATTCATCCAGGAGATGAATCAGAAGCACAATTTCGAGACCGACCGGCTGCGCCGGATGTTTGATAGCACTCGCCTGCATCAAAGTATTCTCGATGCCATTTCCCGTCCGGCGGAAAGCAAACCCTGGCATGATTACCGTCCCATATTCGTCACCCGGGATCGCACCAGCGGCGGGGTACGCTTCTGGCGCGAACATCATGAAGCTCTGCAACGGGCAGATGAAAAATTCGGCGTCCCGCCGCAAATCATCACCGCCATCATCGGCGTCGAAACCCGCTACGGCCAACATGCCGGACGTTATCTCGTGCTTGATGCACTGGCCACCCTGGCCTTTGCCTATCCGCCGCGTAGCAGCTTCTTTCGCAAGGAGCTTGAACAATACCTGTTGATGACGCGCGAGGAAGATCTGGACCCGCTGAAGCAAAAAGGTTCCTACGCCGGAGCCATGGGCATGCCGCAATTTATCTCCAGCAGCTTCCGCAGCTATGCCATCGACTTTGACGGCGACGGCAAGCGGGACCTGTGGAGCAACCCCGACGATGTCATCGGCAGTGTCGCCAATTATTTTCACAGACACCGCTGGAAGCCCGGTCAGCCGGTGGCCCACAAGGTCAAGGTACATGGCAAAAAATATCGCCAGTTGCTGGATAACGACTTGCGAGCGCGCTATACCCAGCAGGAACTGCTGGACAACGGGGTAATTCTGCCGCGGGATATTCCGCGCGATCTGAAAGGCAACCTGCTTGAACTGGAAACCGGAAACGGCCCGGAATACTGGGTCACCTGGCATAACTTTTATGTGATCAGCCGCTATAATCATAGTGCGCTGTATTCCATGGCGGTGTACCAGCTGAGCGAATTGATCGCCGCCGCCCGTAATAACTAGCCTGACTCAGGGGAGCGTCTGTGAAGCACGCCGTTCTCATCCTCTGCACCGCCGGCCTGCTGGCGGCCTGTGCCGGTGGCAGCAATTCGCGTTACGCCATGCAGCATGACAGTGCGCCGGACGATGATTTTGATGCCTCGCGCATACCTGATGCCGTCCCGCGCGCGGAACCCCGCAGCCGTTACGGCAATCCCGACTCCTACGTAGTCAACGGCAAACGTTATTACGTCAAGACCAGCAGTCAGGGTTATGTGGAGCGCGGGCATGCCTCCTGGTATGGCAAAAAATTCCACGGCCATCGCACCTCCAGTGGCGAAACCTACGACATGTATGCCATGACCGCGGCCCACAAATCCCTGCCGCTGCCGACCTACGCCGAGGTCACCAACCTGGAAAACGGCAAAAAGATTATTGTGAAAGTGAATGATCGCGGCCCGTTTCACCCCGGACGCATCATCGATCTATCCTATGCGGCGGCTAAAAAACTGGGGATGTCCGGCAAGGGCACTGCCCCGGTACAGGTAAAAGCGCTCGAACCCCGCCAGCCGGCACGCCCGGTGCAGGTCAAACGTCAGGGCGCTTCCTCGCGTTATATCGCCGCCCGCATGGGGCACCAGGTGCCGGATAAACCCGCCATCACAAACCAGCACGACTCAGCCAGCACGTCCCTGAACAGCGCAATCTTTATCCAGGTCGGCGCGTTTTCCAGCCGCAATAACGCCGAGCAACTGCGTAGCCGACTTGGTCGGCAATTCAATAATCTGAATGTGGCTGCCGCCTTTCATGATGATACCCGTCTCTACCGGGTGCGTATCGGGCCCCTGGCCAGCCGCGAAGAGGCTGACCGGTTAATCGAGCGAATCATTCTCAACGGTCTGGGCGAGCCCCGCCTGATCATCGACTGACACCATCCCCCTGCCCGGATAAACCGGCCATTTTGCGACAGATGGCTGGGTTTCGCGCGCGCCAGCCGGTAAAATGGCCCGGAATCAATCCCTGCCATAGAGGAACAACATGCGCTTTGTGATCCCCGTCATCGCCCTGCTGGCTGCTTTGCTCAGCCCCGCTCTGAACGCCGCCCCGGACCTGGTTCCCGCGCCGCCGCAATTGCCCGGGTCCTCCTGGTTGCTGATTGATCACGACAGCGGGCGGGTGCTGGTCGAGCATGAACCCGACGCCCGGGTTGAGCCAGCCAGTATCACCAAAATCATGACCAGCTACGTGGCGTTTCACGCCCTGCGCAATAGCAGTATTAACCTGGATGACAAGGTTCGCATCAGTAAAAACGCCCGCTACAAGCATACCGACGGTTCACGCATGTTTGTCGAATACAACTCCCAGGTCAGCGTGGAAGACCTGCTGCGCGGGATTATCGTGCAGTCCGGCAACGATGCCAGTATCGCCCTGGCGGAACATATCGCTGGCAGTGAAGAGAGCTTTGTGACCCTGATGAACCGCCATGCACAGGCACTGGGTATGGACAATACGCATTTTACCAACAGCACCGGCTGGCCGGACGAAAATCATTATACGACCGCCAGGGATCTGGTCAGGCTTTCGCGCGCAATGATAGATGACTTCCCGAAGGAATATGCCATGTTCGCCGAACGGCGTTTTACGCATAACGGGATCAAACAGTCAAACCGCAACCGGTTGTTATGGCTGGACGACCGCGTCGACGGAATCAAAACCGGTCATACTGAATCAGCCGGATATTGCCTGGTCTCCTCGGCCATCCATGATGAAATGCGCCTGATTGCCGTGGTGATGGGTACCGACAGCGAAAGTCAGCGTGATAACGCAAGTCGCAAACTGCTCAACTACGGTTTTCGTTTTTACGAAACGTTCCAGTTACATGACGCCAATGAACCGTTAACCGAAATGCGTATCTGGAAAGGCGAGCAAGAGGTAGTTCCGCTTGGGCTGGAAGCTCCTCTGCATGTGACCATTCCGCGAGGTCAACGTCGCAATGTCAAGGCACACATGAAAGTGGACCCTATGATCATGGCGCCGGCGAAAGAGGGGCAGGAATACGGCACCGTCAATATCATGCTTGGTGAGGAAGAACTGGCGAGCAAACCACTGGTTGCATTGCGCGATGTCAATGAAGGCAGCCTATGGCGCAAGCTGGTGGATAACATCAAGCTGATGTTCAAATAAGCGGGCGCCAGATGAGCATGCCAGAATCCATCTGTTATCTGAACGGCAATTATCTGCCCCTGGATAAAGCCTGTGTTCCGGTACTGGATCGCGGTTTCATTTTCGGGGATGGGGTTTATGAAGTTATCCCCGTCTATGCCGGCAAACCGTTTCGCCTGGATCATCACCTGCAGCGGCTTAATAACAGCCTCAACGGTGTGTATCTGTCCAATCCCCTCGATGAGGCGAACTGGACGCAGATCCTGCAACAGATCATTGAGCATAACGGTGACGGCGATCAGTCCCTGTACCTGCAGGTCACCCGCGGGGTAGCCAAACGCGATCACGGTTTTCCCGCCACTACCGAGCCCACCGTGTTTGTCATGAGTAATCCGTTCAAACCGGTGGATACCAGACTACTGGAAGAGGGCGTCGCCGCCATCACCCTGGAAGATATCCGCTGGCAATACTGCCATATCAAGAGCATTGCCCTGCTTCCCAATATTCTGTTGCGCCAGCAAGCCCTGGATGCCGACGCCGCCGAGGCAATTCTGATCAAGGACAACAAGGTAACAGAGGGCGCCGCCAGTAACGTATTTATCGTGCTTGATGGTATCTTGCTGACCCCGCCCAAGGGCGAATGCCTGCTGCCAGGCATCACCCGCGATCTGGTGGTGGAACTGGCGGACCAGCACGGCGTCCCCTGCCAGCAACGGGATATCAGCCGTGAAGAACTGTCGCGGGCCGGGGAGATATGGGTCACCAGTTCCACCCGGGAGATTCTGCCGGTCACCCGCCTCGACGGCCATCCGGTCGGCGACGGCCTGCCCGGCCCGGTATGGCAAACACTGTATACCATCTACCAGGACTACAAGGATGAACTGCGCCGGTCTGCCTGAAATTATCCTGCTGTTATCTCGCCGAACCGCGTTTCATATTGAGGTTTGGCTAAACCACCGGATACATAAAAGTCACTGAATATGCACCGGACGTTCTTCTCTTCAGTATTTTTAGTGAAGTCATCGCACACAAGCAAGCGGGTAAGACCATGAGTCAGGAAGAAACGTTTCTGGAATTTCCCTGCAAGTTCCCCATCAAGGTCATGGGGCGAAGTGATGTGGATCTGCAGTCACTGGTTATGGAACTGGTGAGCAAACATGCGCCGGAACTGCGCGAGCAGGACATCACTCGCCGCGATAGCCGTCAGGGTAATTATGTCTCCCTGACCGTCACGGTAACCGCCACCAGCAAGGCGCAACTGGATCGTATATATCTGGAACTTAACGCCAGCGATGCGGTTCTGATGACCCTCTAGCCGTGAATCAACCGTCATTCAATAAGCGCCTGCGGATTCGCCAGCGGGGCCTGTGCGAATATGAGCCGATCTGGCACGAGATGCAGGCGTTCACGCAGCAGCGCCGGCCTGATACTCCGGATGAACTGTGGCTGCTGCAACACCCGCCGGTCTTTACTCTGGGGCGCAACGCGAAACCTGAACACCTGCTCGATCCGGGTGATATTCGGGTCATCCCCATCGATCGGGGCGGTCAGGTCACTTACCACGGACCGGGTCAGCTGATGGTGTATACCCTGGCGGATCTGAAACGGCTGGAAATGGGAATACGCGAGTTTGTTACCGCACTGGAACAGACCGTCATCGATCTGCTTGCCGAATATCAAATCGAGGCACATGGCCGCCGCGATGCGCCCGGCGTGTATGTCGAAGACGCCAAGATCGCGGCGCTGGGCCTGCGCGTCAAGCAGGGCTGTACGTATCACGGTCTGGCCCTGAATATCGACATGGATCTCTCGCCGTTTGCTCGCATCAACCCCTGCGGATACGCGGGCATGGCCGTGACCCGGATGCGCGATCTGGGTATCAGCGACAGTCTGGCTTCGATCCGCGCTCGATTCGTTGTCCATTTACTGGCCAATCTGGGCTACAATGACCGGGAACAGCCGCCGGAATAACCCCATGAGTCACCCGTCCGATACCAATTCGCAGGACACCCCCCCCAGCCCTGCTAACCCTCTCAAGGGTAAATCCAAAACTGACCGCATTCCGATCAAGGTGGTACCCGCGGACAAACCGTTACCCAAGCCGCACTGGATTCGCGCCCGCTCGCCCAACTCGCCGGAAGTGGGTCGACTGAAACAACTGCTGCGCGAACACAACCTGTATACGGTTTGCGAAGAGGCGGCCTGCCCCAATCTGGGCGAATGTTTTGCCCACGGAACGGCAACCTTCATGATCATGGGCGATGTCTGTACCCGGCGTTGTCCGTTTTGTGATGTCGCCCATGGTCGTCCCGATCCGCTCGACGAACAGGAACCGCATAACCTGGCCGTCACCATTGGCGCCATGCAATTACGCTATGTGGTGATCACCTCCGTGGATCGCGACGATCTGCGCGACGGCGGCAGCGCCCATTTCGCACGCTGCATTGCCGCAGTGCGTCAACAGAGTCCTGGTACCCGCATCGAGGTCCTGGTGCCCGATTTTCGCGGTCGCATGGAAAAAGCGCTGCACGAGCTGGCCAGGGCGCTGCCCGATGTTTTCAATCATAACCTGGAGACCGTGCCCCGCCTGTACAAACAGGCCCGTCCCGGTGCTGATTACGCCTGGTCCCTGAAACTGCTGCAGCAATTCAAACAGCAACATCCGGGGCTGCCGACCAAATCCGGGTTGATGCTGGGGCTGGGAGAAGACCTGGAGGAAGTGCAACAGGTGATGCAGGACCTGCGTGAGCATGACTGCGATATGCTGACCCTGGGACAATATCTGCAACCGGGACCATATCATTTGCCGGTCAGTCGCTATGTCACTCCGGAGGAATTCAAGCAACTGGAATCCATTGGCTATGCAATGGGATTCAGTAATGTTGCCAGTGGCCCCATGGTGCGCTCATCCTACCATGCGGATAAACAGGCGGCCGGAGAAGCGATTACCTGATTTAATAGAATAACGGTTGTATTCCCCTAATCCACATAACAACGACGGGGCACGGTTTTGGAAATTCTGCTTATACGACTCATTGAATCCCTGCTGATGCCACCGGGATTGATGATCCTGATGATGCTGCTCGGCTCTTTCGTAATCGGGCGCTTGTTTGTCACGGGCAAAATACTGATCGTCGGCGGCTTTGTTCTTCTGATCGCCGCCAGTTTGCCGATTGTCTCCAGCAACCTGCTGGCGCTGCTGGAACAGACCCCGCCACTGAGCATGGCAAAACTCAAGCAACAACGTGTCCAGGCCATTGTGATCCTGGGTGGCGGACGTTATGCCGACGCCCCGGAATTCAACGGTCGGGATACCGTATCAAAACATACTCTGGAACGCTTGCGCTATGGCGCCCGGCTGCAGCGCGAAAGCAACCTGCCGCTCCTGGTTACCGGCGGCAATCCCTATGCTCGCCCGGTCGCCGAAGCCGAACTGATGCGCCAGACCCTGGAACAGGCATTCAATACGCCGGTGAAGTGGGTCGAAAGTGCCTCGAGCAATACCTGGGAAAACGCCCGCTACAGCCAGGTTCACCTCAAACGCGCCGGCATCAACCGCATTGCCCTGGTTACTCATGCCTGGCACATGCCGCGCTCGGTCAGCGCCTTCGAGGAACAGGGCTTCGACGTCACCCCCGCCCCCACCGCCTATAGCACCCGCGCCCGGCCTCTGCTGCTGCAGTTCGTCCCCGATGCCGGCGCCCTCGAAAACAGCCGCAAAGCCCTGCACGAACTCCTCGGCCGGCTTTGGTATACCGTGCGGTATTAGATACGGAAAAGATCAACGCAGAGGCGCAGAGGACGCAAAGATTTTATGATGAGGTCTCTTCAGCCCCTGCGCCTCTTCGTTATTTCAAGAACTGATTAGAGAAGACCACCGACGACACCGAACTCACTGAATCTATTGATTCAGCGCGTTCGGTGTCTTCAGTATTTCGATCATCGGTCAGGGAGACGAATGGAGAGAGATGCATCCAATAATTCTTTTCCTCTGCGTTCTCTGCGCCTTTGCGCCTCTGCGTTAAAAAACTTCTTGATATAAAACCATTGTAGAAAAGTTTCAGCGGCCTTCGTAGACGATGCGCCACTGGCCGTCGCGGCGGGTGAGGTAGAGGCGTTTTTGCATTTCGCTGTTGAAGTTGTTGGAGCGGTAGGTCTGATGCAATCGTGCGACAACCAGGTCGCCCTGCTGGTTTTCCACGCGGGGATAGCTGAACAGGGAGACGTCATCGAGTTTGACCTCCTGGAAGGTCTTGGACTGTGCGACCTGGCGTTTGTGGCGTTTCCAGCTTTGAATGTCGTGTGAGCGGGTCCAGAAACTGTCGTCATAGTGTGACAGATAACGTTCGGTATCCAGGCTTTCCCAGTCCTGTTCCCACTGTTGCAGCGCCCGCAGAATTTCGCGACGTTCGTTCCGCCAGGCCTGCTCGTCAATCCAGTCGATGCGTGAGGTAATAATCACCGGGGTGACGCCGGGTTTGATCTCGTGTTTGATTGCATCCAGATCGTAGTTGGAGAGTACCACGCAGCCTTCACTGTCCAGCGGCGGACGGCTGTAGAATTCGCGTTCGGTGCCGTGCAGCCAGATACCGTAACCGGTCTTGCCCTGTTTGCGATCCAGTTCGTTGGGATAGTTGACCGGGAACGCCCCGATGCCATAACGTTCGGGCAGCTCTTCATCCGGGATCCAGTTGGTAACAAAGTAAACCCCTTCGGGGGTACGCAGATCGCCCCGCACCACCTTGTTCCCCTGCTCGCGCCCGGTACTGACATAGTAATCCCGGACCAGGCGGGGCGGTTGTGCTTTCCCCTGTTGTTCGAACAGAAACAAGCGGTGGCGTGACTTGTCCACCACGATGGCATGCCCGACGTTGTCACTCAGAGTCAGGATCTGGCGCGGGATGCGGGCGTGCCGCTCCTTGTCGAGATGCACGCCCAGGCGATAATCGGCTTCCTGCTGCAGACCCTGCAGCACATCACGGGCCTCAGGGCTGAGACTGGCAAACAGACTGGCATCGCCGATGTCGCTGACCGGATGCCATTTCATCATGCGCAAATCGGCATAGATCATATGCGCCAGCTGGAAATTGGGGGCCCGTTGGCGCAACGCATCAAGCTCCCGTAGTGCCGCCTCCAGGTTACCGCTGCGGAAATAGATCAAGCCTTTTAACAGACTGGCTTCATGATCGGCGGGATGAACGGCCAGTCGTTCATCAAGATGAGACAGGGCCTTGCCCACCTGCCGCTCCAGGCTCAGAGGGGCGCCCGGGTTTTCCCGCATGGCCAGATGCGCCAGCAGTGTCGGCTCCGCCTGCGCGGCGGCGGCTAGCAGCAGACTACCGCCGAGCAGTAATCCGGTTAAAAAGCCATGGCGAAATATTGTCAAAGTGTAGTTTCCCGGCTGATTCGCCAGCCATTACTCTCCCGGCTGAGGATCAATTGTTTATGTGTAACGTCACCGTAAGTATCGGAACGGTATTTCTGGATAAATTTCACCACTGCCTGTTGCCCGGATTGCTCGGCAATACGCAGTTTGTCCAGTTCAACCCGAATCCATTCAGGGCGACTCAATCTTACCTGGCGCTGTTGTTCCCAGCCCTGACGAGTGAGGCCGTCGTCCGGGCGAAAATCCCTGGCATAAAATGACAAGTAGTCCCCCACGTTCTGCGCAGACCAGGCCCGGGCCCAGTCGCGCACGGTCTGCTCGATAGCCGGTTCGCTCGGTGGCAACGGGATGGCCGGCGAAGGCTCGACAACTGCGGCCGTTTCAGCCACTTCGGCCTCTGGCGCTGCGGGGGCCCGGGCCGGGCGCGGCACCTCGGACAGGCTCAGGGTGGCCAGGCTAATATTCTGCTCGGGCACATCCACCCGCAACGCCTTGCCATAGGAAGCCCGGGCAATTTCCACATTCACTGCCTGCAGATTACGGTAAACCGCGGCATAGGCCGGATCGATGTCAGTCAAAGCCTGCTCCAGCACCTGACTGGCCTGTGTCAGGCGTTCCTGCTCCACCAGTAACGCGGCCAGATTGTTGTAGGCCTCGATGCGTTGCGGATGGTGTTCGATCAATTGCCGGTAGGCGCGTTCCGCCCGCTCCTTCTGGGCCAGGGCGGTCAGCGCGCGGGCCCGAAGAAACAGCCCGTCGCCGTTGTCGGGAGCGTCTTTGAGCTGCTTGTCAATCAGGATCAATGCCTGTTCGGGCTGTCCCGTCTGCAACAGCAACTGCGCCTCGTCCAGCGTACTGGCCGACAGGCCCGCCGAAAGGAACCACAACAGCGCACCGGTCGCCACTCTGAAATTCATCGTCATCAATAACCTTGCATAAAAACTTTAATGATTATAACAATTTACTGTGCCGCGGCAAGCCAAAGCGGCGGCATGGTTTCAGTCAGCACCGGGTAACGGCAGGCGCTCCATCAGATAACAGAGACAATCCTGGCGGATAATCTCGGCATCCAGGGTCAGCATCGAGGGCATAACCGGCACCCGGGTATAAATCCCACCATCGCGCAGTTCGAAATAACGGCTGCTGACTTCATTGCCCTGTTCGTCGCGGGCATGCAGGGCCCGCTCGCAATCCGTCCGGAAGCGGCCGAAACAGGTGCCCGGCGGCAATTCGCTGAAGTTATAGTGATCGATAGCCGGACTGAGATCGATATCAGCCCGCTCATCGCCCACCGCGACCGAACACTGTTCCGGTACTTTGACCACTGCCACCGTATGAAACAGATCCACATCCTGCGGCGCTATCGCATGATCGGGAAACGCTGACAGATGCAGGACCGCTTCGACAAACTCAATCACATGCGCCACGCCTCGTGCATCATCGGGTTTGCCACATTCGATCGTGACCGCCGGACACAGCGAGGACATTGCCATCGAAAGTACCGTATCCGGCTTGAGAAAATAGACGACGGTACGACTGAACAGTGTTGCCAGATGCAGATATTCGTCCTGCAGACGATTAACGCAGGCGTAATGCGGGTTGGTCCCGGTGTTGTTGTGTATGTCGAGAGCGGCAAACAAGGGTTGCTGTTGTAACCAGGCCAGTAGCTCACGCGCCATGGCATACTCGGCGCTCTCGCCGTCAGCTTGCCAGATCCGGTTATAGTCCACTTGTTGCGGGAGATGGCGCTGTCCCTGCGCCGCGGCTGAAACATTCCCAATGAACAGATACACACTGCGCGGCAGGCGAGTATATTTTTTCAGGATGGCGCGCATGGCATCCCAGCTGGTGGTCTCGTTACCATGTAACAGCACCGATACAAACAATGCGCGGGGATCCTCACCCGATAACCTGATCAGTGTCGGCCCGATTAACTGTTCATGCAGTCGTCGCGCGGGTAAATCCAGCAGGCCCGGCGGTATCGCCTCGAGATATGTCAGGTGGGGTTCAGAGGGACCATTCATGAACCGGTTCTCCCTGTTGCTGACGTTCGAGATAGGCGGCGGTGAGGGCACGCATATCCTTGCCATGTTGTTTGACATAATCGCGTTGCCAGCGGGCGCCGTTCTTGCCGCTCGCCACCCGTTGGGCGATAACATCCAGATACCGGCGACTGTCCGATTCGGACACCCCCAGCTGCGCGAGCCCCTCCCGGGCCAGGGGCAATAATACTTTTTGAATCAGTTCACTGGCAGACAGCTGTTTGTCCTCAAACCATTGTTGGCGGGCACGCAGACCGAGGCGGGCCGCGGCATAGAAATTGTCCCGTGCCCGATCGAAAGCCAGTTGCCTGCGCGGAGGAATCGGCATATTCGCCAGCGCGGTGACCGCGCCATAATAAAAAGCGGCATTGGCGATGGTATCGACCAGGGTCGGGCCCGCCGGCACTACCCGGTGCTCCACCCGCAGGTGCGGCGTCCCGTCTTCCTCAAAACCGATCAGCGGACGATTCCAGCGCCAGATCGTGCCGTTGTGCATGCGCAGATGAGCCAGTTGTTCGGGCGCCTCGCCCAGGTCCACCGGCAGCATGACCGGATAATGGGCCAGATTATCTTCGAAACACTCCATCAGCGATTGTTTGACATAGCCGTCGCCGAAGGTCACCCGGCGAATCGGACCGAAGCGGGCTGCATCATAGCCCCCCACAGCGACCGCCTGCTCGAAGACCGGAATGCGGCTTTCATCCCACAGGCTTTTACCGAACAGGAACGGCGAGTTGGCACTCAAGGCAACCATTGGCCCGGCGAGAATGATACTGGCGTTAAATAACGGTACCGCGTTTTGCGGTGTCAGCTTCAGATGTATCTGGAAGGAGGTTGCGGCCGATTCGAGCATCACATCACGATGCGTGACTCGCAAATGCTCCTCGCCATTGATATCCAGGACCAGAGGCTTGCCATGGCGCATGCGCACCACTTCCCGGTTCAGAGCCCGGTAACGTTGCATACGGGACATATTGGCCAGGGTCAGGGACTCATTCTCCACCGTCGGCAGAATCCCGATCATGACGGCACGCGCATCCAGTGCCGCAGCAGTATCCCAGCAATGGCGCCAGGTTTCGGTCAACTCGGTATGCATGGCGGTGAAGACTTCACCGGCCAGATAACGCGGGGTACTGTTGACCTCGAAATTAAAACTGGCCAGCTCCGGCGAGGCCAGCGGGGTATCCAGGCGTTTGAGAAACGCTTCGTTAATCGGCGCCGGCTGCAATTGTTCATCCACCAGCCAGGCTTCGAGCTCGAAGCCGCCCTGCGCTTCGGTCGTTGCCAGCCTCCCTTCCTGCAACCAGTTTCGGAGCAGAGCGGTTTCCTGTTGCAGGCGTTGTTCGAAGCGGGCGTAATCCTGTGCATCGAACTGGCTGCTGTGTATCTCTTCACCCATTGTCCTTATCCACTACCCAGTTGTGCATCCAGTTCGGCCAGTCTTTGCGGCGTACCGATATCCCGCCATTGCCCTGAATAATACTCCCCGCTCACCTTGCCCTCTCGCATGGCCTCGCGCAATAACGGCCCCAGTGGTCGCACCCCCGGCGCCAGATCGGCAAACAGCCCGGCCCGATAAACCCCGATGCCGCTGAAGGTCAGACGCGGTTCGTGTTGTTCATCCAGATGATGATCCCGCAGACCAAAATCCCCTTGCGGATGATGGGGCGGATTATCCACCATCACCAGATGGGCCAGCCCTTCGGGATCGACGGGCAACTGTGTCATGGGATAGTCGGTCCAGATATCGGCGTTGAGCGCGATAAACACCTCGTCCAGCCATGGCAGGGCCTGGATGATGCCGCCGGCGGTCTCCAGCGCGGTGGCTTCGTGCGAATAATGCAATGCCACACCATAATGTTCTCCCTTGCCCAGGGTGGTCTCGATCTGCGCGCCCAGCCAGGCATGATTGATCACGATCTCCTCGATTCCCGCGGCGGCCAGTGCCTCGATATGATATTCGATCAACGCCTTGCCACCGGCCTGTAATAAAGGTTTGGGACAGGTATCGGTCAATGGCCGCATACGCTCGCCACGACCGGCGGCCAGGATCATCGCTTTCATGCCAACACACTCCGCGGCGTAATCTGATCCAGTCGCCGGGGCACATCCAGGCTTTGCAACAGTTCGGCAAACCCGGACAGCTCGGCATAGTCGTCCATGATCTGCAGAACATAGCCGAGCGTGCGCGGAATATCGGCCAGATAACCGGGCTTGGCGTCACGATAGTTCAATCGCGCAAAGATGCCGCTGGCTTTGAGATGGCGCTGTAGCCCCATCAGATCGAACCAGCGCAAAAACTGATCGGGGCTCACCCCTGATTCAACAATCCCGATCTGTTGCGCACGCTGCAAATAGTCCCGCACCCACTGTTCGATGCGCGGACGAGGCCAGGCGATATAACAATCGCGCAACAGGGAAACGAGATCGTAGCTGACCGGACCGTGGACCGTGTCCTGGAAATCGATCACCCCGGGGTTGGGCTCACTCAGCAAAAGATTACGCGAATGATAATCGCGATGCACGATCACCCGGGGCTGTTCCAGTGCCACATCGGCCAGATACTCAAAGCTCTCCTTCAGAATCGCCTGCTGTTGCGCGTCCAGTTCCAATCCCAGATGCCGTTGCAAATACCAGTCCGAAAACAGCTGCATTTCCTGCAACAAGAGGTCCCGATCGTAGTCGGGCAACCAGCCAGGGGCCGGATGTTGTTGCAGCTGTAGCAGGGCCTCCAGGGCAGCCCCATACAGGGCATCGACGTTGTTCTCGTTCAATGCCGGCAGGTACAGGCGCGTACCCAGATCGCTCAGTTGCAAAAAACCCTGTTCGATGTCCTGCGCCATTATCCGCGGGACATGCAGTCCCGCCGCGCTCATCAAACCGGCGACCCGGATAAAGGGAGCGGTGTCTTCCTTTTCCGGTGGCGCATCCATGACGATGAAACTCTGCCCGTCATGCTGAATGCGAAAATAGCGCCGGAAACTGGCGTCGGCGGAAGCCGGTTCCAGGCGGTAGTGGTGATAGCCCTGCGTGGCCAGCCACTGTTCGAGTTGCTGCAAGCGTGTATCCAAAACAGTTTGCCTTTTGCCTCTGCCAGGGCGAAGTATACCGGTTGTCGACGAGCCGGGCCGCACTGCAAGCGCATTTAGCGTTAACCGGGCCTGGGGTGTTCAACGGATGAGCATGTATAATGTCAACATATCATAACCCGACCGCCCGGCGCGGCATTACAACCGACTCGCAATCCCGAGGCCATCTTGCGTCAATCCGTTTGTCACTCCTGCTTCTGTCATCCGCGGCGCCTGCGCCCCGGGTTACTGGCGGTCATACTCTGTGCCAGTGCGTCGGCCGGGGCGCAGACCGTGGTGCCCCCGGCTGAGGTAACGGGCGGAACGGGGAGCGAAACAACCGGCGGACTCTGCCCACCCGCCAGTCACGCCCCCCTGCCCCGGGTGGAAGGCGATCCGGGTGACCCTCGCACTCACATCGAAGCCGATAACGCCGACATCAGTCTCGAATCGGTCAGCGTGTTTCGCGGCGCGGTCGTGGTGCGCCGGGGGCTTCGCCAGTTAATGGCGGATCGGGTCGAGTATGATCGCCAGCGGGATACCGCCCACGCCGAAGGCAATGTGCGGCTGCTACAGGACGATCTGCTGATTACCGGGGCCGAGGCGGACATGGATATGGCCGCCGGCACCGGCGAAATCAGCGAAGCCACCTATCGTACCGCCGGCAACAAGCAGGGGCAGGCCGACACCCTCCGGATTCTGGACAAGTACCGTACCGAACTGGATAACGCCACCTATACTACCTGTGATATCGGTGATCCCGACTGGCTGTTAAGCGCCGGTCACATCATGCTCGATAACGAAACCCGCCAGGGTTCGGCGAGCCACGTGGTGGTTCGCTTCAAGGACGTCCCGTTTCTGTATCTGCCCTACATGCGGTTTCCCATTGGCGACGAACGGTTAAGCGGTCTGCTCTATCCCTCGATTGGCGATTCGGATCAACACGGTACGCGGGTGATTGTTCCGTATTACTGGAACATCGCCCCGCAAATGGATGCGACACTCACGCTCGATCACATGAGTCGCCGCGGGACCATGTTGCAAACCGAGTTCCGTTATATGACGCAGAACAACGAAGGCCAGCTGGACTGGCATTATCTGCCCGACGACGAGCTGTACGGAGAGGATCGCGAACGCATCCGCTGGCAACACGAGGGACGGGCCGATGCCGGCTGGAACGGGCAGGTCGATTACAACTCGGTTGCCGACACCGATCACCTGTTCGATTTTGGTGACGATCTCAATGCCACCAGCACCACCCACCTGCAACGTCGGGGTCAGCTGGTCTACAACGCCGCCCGCTGGCAGTTCACCTCCCTGGCCCAGAGTCATCAGGTCATCAAAGGCAACGAAACCTATCAACGCCTGCCGCAACTGGGGCTGAGCTCCCGCCTGCCGCAACGGAACAATACACTCAATTACCAGTTCAATGCCCGGTGGGTCGAGTTTGCCCATCGCGATGCACCGACGGTGCCCGAAGGCAGCCGGCTGGCCGTAGAGCCATCGGTCAGCCTGCCGCTGCGCACGGTCTACGGTTTCGCCGAACCGAAGTTATCTCTGCATTACACCCACTACGATCTGGAACCGCAGACCATCAGCACTGAACCCGAGCTGACCCGCACGGTGCCGATTTTCAGCCTCAACAGCGGGCTGTTTTTTGAGCGCGATACCCGCATCGGCGGCACCGATCTGCTGCACACGCTCGAACCGCAACTGTTTTATGCCTACATCCCCTATCGGAATCAAAGCGATATTCCGGTATTCGACAGCGCCTTTCGCAGTTTCAATATTAACGACCCGTTTCGCGCCGACCGTTTCGACGGGGCCGATCGCATCGGCGATACCAACCACCTGACCGCGGCGCTCACCACCCGCCTGTTGAATCAGCAAACGGGACAGGAAATGCTGATGGCCCGGCTGGCACAGGTTTTCTATTTCGAGGATCGCCAGGTCACGCTGGACGACGATGTGACCAACACCCGGCAACGCTCGGATATCATTGGTGAATTTGACCTGCGGCCCAATAACCGCTGGGCTTTCGACAGCGATGTCACCTGGTCGCCGCAGGATGACGAGATTACCGTCGGTAATGCCCGGCTGCGTTACTCGCCGTGGGACAGCCTGTCGCTGGCCGCGGCCTACCGCTTTCAGCAGGACCGGCTGGAGACCCGCGAGGCGGGCTTTAACTGGCGGCTCAATCCCCGCTGGAGGTTTCATGGCCGGCAACTGTATGACCTGCAAAACCAGCGGGAACTCGAATCGCTTCTGGGCCTGCGTTACGACAGCTGCTGCTGGGGGTTGAGCCTCGAGGCCGGCCAGCGTTTTATCAGCAGCAACCGCCCCGAGGAGAACACCCTGTTGCTCGTTCTGGAGCTCAAGGGACTGGCCAGCTTCGGCGAGTAACCGTCACGCCGGATAGCGGAATCCTGGCATCGGATGGGCCCGCCTGTGTTATGCTTGTCGGCCTGTTGTTAACCGCTTGTCCCGTATCATGAAACACCTTATTTTTGGCCTGCTGTTCGGCCTTGTCGCGCCGGGCACCGCCCCCCTCTTTGCCGCTCCGATTCAGGAGCTCGATCAGGTGGTCGCCATCGTCAACGACGATGTCATCACCCGGATCGAGCTGGATCAACGACTGGAGCGCATCAAAAGCCAGGCCCGGCAACAGCAGCAGCGCCTGCCCGATGAGCAGACTCTGGAGCGCCAGGTGCTGGAAAACCTGATCGTCGAGGAGTTACAGCTGCAACTGGCCGAAAAAGCCGGCATCCGGGTGGATGACGAGACAGTCAACCAGGTGATTAACAACATCGCCCGCGAGAACAACCTGACCCTGTCCCGGTTTCAGGAGGTCCTGCGCCGTGACGGCATGAGCTTCGCGGCCTTTCGCGACAATATTCGCAACGAGATCATCGTCAACCAGCTGCGCAAGCGCCGGGTCGAGGACAGCGTCAACGTCACCGAGCAGGAAGTGAACAATTACCTGAGCAACATGGAAAACCGTCAGGGACTGAATGACGAATTCCGCCTCGGCCACATCCTGATCGGCGTACCCGACGGCGCCACGCCGCAACAAATCCAGCAGGCGGAAGCCAAAGCCCGGCAGGTCTATAACCGCCTGCGCCTCGGGGCTGACTTCCATCAGACCGCCGTGGCCGAATCCAGCGGCGAGAACGCCCTGCAGGGCGGCGATCTGGGCTGGCGCAAGGGGGGGCAACTGCCCAGCGCACTGGCGGATATTATTGTCGATATGGAACCGGGCGACATCAGCGAACCCCAGCGCAGCGCCAGCGGCTTTCATATTCTCAAGTTGCTCGACCGGCGCTCCGACGAACAGCAGCGCATCGTTGAACAGACCCTGGCCCGGCACATCCTTATCCGGCCGAACCAGCTGGTTTCCAATGCCGACGCCCGCCAACGCCTGGCACGCCTGCGCGAGCGGATTCAACGGGGCGAAAGCTTCGCCGATCTGGCCCGCGCTCACTCGGATGACACCGCCTCCGCCGCCGAGGGCGGCAGTCTGGGCTGGTTCAGTCCCGGCAGCATGGTGCCCCGCTTCGAAGAAGTCGCGAAACAGCTCGAACCGGGCCAGATCAGCGAGCCCTTCCAGAGCCGTTTCGGCTGGCACATTGTCGAGGTCCTCTCGCGGCGCAAGCACGACGACACCGAAGAGTACCAGCGGATCCAGGCCCGCCAGTCCATCCACAAGCGCAAAAGCGATGAGGCCATCGAACAATGGCTGCGTCAGCTGCGCGCCGAAGCCTATGTGGAAATCCGGTTGAACCAGTGACGCCGCGGCCGCCCACTCTTGCCATCACCCCTGGCGAACCGGCCGGCATCGGTCCTGATTTACTCATTCAGACCGCCCAGCAGCCCCGCGAAATCAATCTGGTCGCACTGGCCGATCCCGACCTGCTCGAACAACGGGCTCGCCAGCTGAAGCTGCCGCTGAGCCTGCAGCCCTGGAACCCCGGGGACGCGCCGGTCACCGGCGCCGGGCAACTGGCCTGCCAGGCTACCCCGACCAACGTCCCCGTGACAGCCGGCCAGCTCGATCCGGCCAACGCCAGTTATGTTCTGGCCTGCCTGGATGGGGCCGTGGCCGATTGCCAGGCGGGCCATTTCGAGGCGCTGGTCACCGGCCCGGTTCACAAGGGCGTCATCAACGACGCTGGCATCGTCTTCACCGGCCATACCGAGTACCTGGCCGATGCCACCGCCACCCCTCGCGTGGTGATGATGCTGGCTACCCCCGGCCTGCGGGTTGCGCTGGCCACCACCCACCTGGCCCTGCGCGAGGTGCCCGACGCCATCACCCGCGAGAACCTGACCACAGTCATTCGTATCCTGGAACGTGAATTGCGTCACCACTTTGCCTGCGTCAGGCCACGGATCAAGGTGTGCGGCCTCAATCCCCATGCCGGTGAAGGCGGCCACCTGGGATACGAGGAGATTGAAGTGATTGAACCGGCGCTGGCGGCCCTGCGCCGCGAGGGCCTGGATCTGATCGGGCCGCTGCCGGCCGATACCCTGTTCACCCCGGCCGGACTGGGAGGGATCGATGCGGTGCTGGCGATGTATCACGACCAGGGTCTGCCCGTGCTCAAACATCTGGGCTTCGGAAAGGCGGTGAACATCACCCTGGGCTTGCCGTTCGTGCGCACCTCGGTAGACCACGGCACGGCGCTGGAGCTGGCCGGCAGCGGCCGCGCCGATCCGGGCAGCCTCACCTATGCCATCGAGGTGGCCGGCAAAATGCTTCGCGCCACCGAAACCACCTGAGCACCATGACTCACTCCTCGCACCGTCCGCGCAAACGCTTCGGCCAGAATTTTCTGCACGACCCGGGCGTCATCCGGCGCATCCTCGACGCTATTGCCCCGCAACCGGACGATCCGCTGGTGGAGATCGGCCCCGGTCAGGGCGCCCTGACCCGGCCGCTGCTGGAGCGAGTCAAACATCTGGAGGTAGTCGAGCTGGATCGGGATCTGCTCCCCCAGCTACATCAGCTCGATGTCGACAGCAAACTCAACGTGCATAACGCCGATGCCCTGCGCTTTGATTTTTGCCAGCTGCGCGCGGGCGAGGCAAAACTGCGCCTGATCGGCAACCTGCCCTATAACATCTCCACCCCGCTGCTGTTCCACCTGATGGAACAGCTGGCGTGTATCGCGGATATGCACTTCATGCTGCAAAAAGAAGTGGTGGATCGCCTGACCGCCGTCCCGGGCACCAAGGCCTATGGCCGGCTCGGCGTGATGCTGCACTATTACTGCCGGGCCGAACGACTGTTCATTGTCCCACCGGGCGCTTTCCACCCGGCGCCTAAAGTCGAGTCGGCCATCGTCCGCCTGATCCCGCATCCCGAACCGCCGGTGGCGGTCAACGACGTCCAGCAGCTCGCCTGGCTGGTCAATCGCCTGTTCAGCCAGCGCCGCAAGATGCTGCGCCACTCCCTCAAAGGCTATCTCAGCGAAGCCCGCCTGCAGGAACTGGGTATCGCCCCCACCGAACGCCCCGAACAACTCGACCTGGCCGCCTTCGCCACCCTCGCCAACGCCCTGGTCACAAGATAATTAACGCAGAGGCGCAAAGGACGCAGAGTGAATTTGTCTTCCCCCTCTTATTCACTGTAAATAAGCCTGTAGCAATGGCTTACTGCAATCCATTCTCATCTTGAAAAAGAGGACTTTGCGTTCTCTGCGCCTTTGCGCCTCTGCGTTGAATCTTTTTTAAGAAAAGCGTGACCGCCTTCCCGGTTCCCCCACGACGCTATTAATAACCGCCTCGGCGGGCCGCTATAGAAGAACAACCATCCCGAGCTGACACGGATTATGGCTTCTTTGCACGACGCCGATGCCCTGCTGATCTACGAGGTGGGGCCGGTGCGCTGTTGCGCGCCGACCGGACCTATTGAGCAGATTGTACTGCCGCCTGAGCTGACCCATCCGCCGGGCAGTGACGCCGCGCGGCCGGGGATTTTCCGCCATGGCCAGCACCTTGTCAGTGTGATCGATCTGCGCCAGCGCTTTGGTATCGATCCGGCCAACTGGCTACCCGGGCGCCTGGTCATCACGCAACTGGCGCGGGGCTATACCGGCTTCTGGGTGGATCGGATCGTGGATGTGATCCGCTATCCCGCCGAGGGCTGGGGCGGGCTGCCGCCCCACCTGCCACGCGACACTTTCAGTCGTACGCTGCTCTACCGGGAACAGATTCACCTGTATACCGAGTTCGAGCAACTGCCCCATCTGCACCCGGCGGGCTTTTTGCGCCAGTACCTGGCCCACCTGGAACCGGCAGCGCAAAACCCGAATCCAAAGGCTCCGCCTGCCAGTGAGCACCAACTTCATGGGTCACAGACCGGTGTCCGGCCGGCATCTGAGACAACCTCACTGCCCGCCGCCGATACCAGGTCGGAGCCCGAACCCGTCCCGGCCCCCGCCGTGCCATCGCCTGCCAACAAGCCCACCGAAACCCGACCGAATACCGACTCCGCCGGCCCGGTACCACCGCAGACGGCGACATCCTGCGAACCCCGCCAGCCCGATACCCCCGCGCCGTCGCCGCAAACCTTCCCGGTCACCGAACCATCGACGCCAGCCCGCACGCGCCCCCCGGCACAGCCGATCGCCGCTGGCGGAGCGGGTAAACCGTCAACCCACTCGCCAGCTTCCACGAAGCCGGGGACTCACTCTGCAGGCCGGCAACCGGTGCCGCGACCAGCCTCCCCGACGCCGCCCGTTGCGAAGGCCGTCAGTCCCCCGCCAGGACCCTCAATCTCGAAATCCCCTTCCGCCCCCCTTGCAGAGGACACCGGCGGGGGACTGGGGGTGCTGCTTGTTCTGTTACTTCTGCTGGGCGGTGGCGCCGTCGGTATTTATCTATGGTATCCGACTGGCGATATCCCGGACCCGGTCGCGGATCTGGTCCCGGATCCGATCCCGGATCCGATCCCGGAGACGTTCAGCGATCCCTCGGCTTCGCCTCCTGTCCTGTCGGCATCAGCACCGGAACCCATGAGTGAGCGCCCCTCCCACTCATCATCGGCTCGTGAGCCGTTCGCCCCCGCGCCCCCGACAGAGCGACCCTATGCCGAACCGGCTCCCAAACCGAAACCGGTTCCGGAACCGGATACAAAAGCGGCGCCGCAACTGCCGGCCATCGCGGAGTCCCCCCCGCACGTCCTCGGTGGTCTGATCCGTACAGCTCCCCCCTATCGGGCCAGCATTGAACAAAGCAGTGAAGGGATTACCCTGATTTTCGAGGCACCGGCCCCCGCCATTCCCGCCGTAACCATACCGCCCGGCGAGCCGGCAGATGAAGCGGGACCGCAGGGCGCCACGCTAAAACAATCCGCTGACGAACAGACCGACGCCCCCGCCTCAAACACCCCGCCCGACCGGGAAGACATCGTCCACGTAGTCGCCCGCGGGGATACCCTGTGGGACATCGCGAAAAAATATGTCGATAACCCCTGGCGCTATCCCGAACTGGCCGAAAACAGTGATATTCATAACCCGGATCTGATCTACCCCGGCGACAGGGTCCGCATCATTATCTATCGTGGCCAGCGACCGTGATAAAATTGCCGCATGTCCACGTCTTTACTCAATCAGGTGATGAGCTGTGCCGCAGCGGGTCTGCCGGCTCTGCGCCAGTTACTGCAGCCCTACGCCCTGAAGGTTGTGATGATCGCCGATCAGGCCACCTTGCCGGGCAGTTTCTGGGGCGATCCCGAGGCCGGCCTGATCGGCGATCGACTGTTCATTCGCCCACAGACGCCACTCCAGTCCGCCCTGCATGAAGCCTGTCACTATATCTGCATGGATCCCCGACGCCGGGCCCGACTGCACACCGATGCCGGTGGCGGCTATGACGAGGAAAATGCGGTCTGCTATCTCCAGGTTCTGCTGGCGGAGCAGCTGCCACACGTTGGCCGGGAGCGCATGTGGGCGGATATGGATAGCTGGGGCTACAGCTTTCGCCTCGGCAGTGCCCGACGCTGGTTTGAGGACGATGCCGGGGAAGTCCGTCAGTGGCTTGAACAGCAGAATCTCATTGACGCCCGACAACAACCCACCGGCCAGCTGCGCCAGAGTGCGTAAACCGGTCAAGATAAAGCACAACACACCGATACAATAGGCATACCCTCGTTATCACCGGAGACGACATGGCGTTTGAATCGATTCACAACTATTACGAGCAACTGGTTCTGGACCAGCTACTGACACTGCGCAACACCGAGTTACAAGTTGAAAGTGACGATTTTCTCTCCGACATTGCCTGTGTTGCACTCAACCAGTTGCCGGCACGGTATGTTCGCCACAATGTTGATACGGCCTTTTTTATGACCCAGGAAGAACGTCAGGTGATAGACCATGAGGTCAATAAGGCCGTAAAAAAGGCGATTGACTATGTCAACAAACACCGCGATGATCATCAGCCGTAATAAATTAATCACAGCCAACGGCAATTATCACAATGGATCAAACCAGTCCCGAATATAATACGCAGGTCGAGGTGGAAACCGCCTATATCGAAGAGCAGTCCGACCCGGAGCAGAACCGGTACGTCTTCTCGTATACCATTACCATTCATAATGGCGGTTCAGTCGCCGCCAAATTACTGACCCGTCACTGGATTATCACCGATGCGGAAGGCAAAGTGCAGGAAGTGGAAGGCGAAGGCGTGGTGGGAGAACAACCTCATCTTGAACCGGGTGAGCGGTTTCGTTATACCAGCGGTACGGTACTGGAAACCCCGGTCGGCAGTATGCAGGGCACTTACCACATGATTGCGGACGATGGTTTTGAATTCGACGCCCGGATTCCTCCCTTCACCCTGGCAATACCTCGCACTCTGCATTAATGGCATGTCGCTCAAGCACAGTTATACACTGCTCGCTCCTCTCTATGATTTAATCGTTAATGGCCCGACTGCCGGCATGCGGCGCAATAGCCTGAGACGTCTCACCGGAGCAACGGATCAAACCATTCTGGTCAGTGGCATCGGTACTGGCCTGGATATCCCTGATCTGCCTGCCGGTCCCGCCTATATCGGTGTGGATCTGACCACGGCGATGTTACGCCGCGCGCAACGGCGCCTCAGACAACGCAATGATATCCAGTTGCACTGCGGCGATGTCATGTATCTGCCCTATGCCGATGAGCAATTTGATGTCATTTTGATGCACCTGATTCTGGCCGTTGTTCCCGAGCCGGAACGCGCCCTGCGCGAAGCCGCCCGGGTGGTACGTCCCGGCGGGCGCATCCTTGTGCTGGACAAGTTTCTGCGCCATGGGGAGCGGGC
The DNA here is from genome assembly GCF_046483665.1 of Thiohalophilus sp. Lineage (GTDB taxonomy): Bacteria > Pseudomonadota > Gammaproteobacteria > UBA6429 > Thiohalophilaceae > Thiohalophilus. The sequence goes on from NZ_JAWOCR010000005.1 coordinate 124,715, forward strand.
TCCGGTGCGACGGGTATTGAACAACGTGATCCGCCATATCGCTACCCGCACCGATGTTGTACTGGAACCCTTACTGGCACAATGTCCGCAATTACAACTGATCGAGGAAATCCGTCTCGCACCCGGCGGCTGGTTTCATCAGATCGAACTGAGAAAAACAGAGTAATCCATGGCTATCTATGCAATCGGCGACCTGCAGGGTTGCCATGACGAGTTTCGTACCCTGCTCGACAAACTCCACTTCGAACCCGAACGCGACCAACTCTGGCTGGTCGGCGACCTGGTCAATCGCGGTCCCAAATCGCTGGAATGCCTGCGTTACGTCAAATCGATTGACCCCGCCGTCACTGCCGTCCTCGGCAATCACGATCTCCATCTGCTGGCCCTGGCCGAAGGCGTGGGGAGTACCAGGGATGCCAGCATGCAGGCCATACTGGATGCACCGGATGCTTCAGAACTGCTCGACTGGTTACGACAACGGCCGTTACTGCACTACGATGCCGGTCTCAATTACTGCATGACGCATGCCGGCATCTATCCGGGCTGGACTCTGGCCCAGGCACAACAATATGCAAGTGAGCTCGAGACAGTCTTGCGTGGTGAAAACTATCCCGCATTTTTTCACAATATGTACGGTGATCAACCGGCGTCCTGGTCGGAACAACTCGAAAGCTGGGACCGGTTACGCTTTATCTGCAATGCTTTTACCCGAATGCGCTTTTGCCATAGTGACGGTTCGCTGGAGTTGAATGCCAAGGGCAAACCCGGCGATCCGCCAGCCGGTTGCCTTCCCTGGTATAACCTGCCGCAACGGGTCGAAATCGACACCACGATTCTGTTCGGCCACTGGGCCGCCCTGGGTCTGCACATCGAGGGCAACATCCACTCACTCGACAGCGGCTGCGTCTGGGGCGGCCAGCTCAGCGCCTACCAGCTCGGCCAGCCCGCCAACCGTCATATCACCTGCCACTGCCCCCGAAACTGCCAACCCGGCACGCCGTGATTTTTAATATAAAGATATTAACGCAGAAGCGCAAAGGCGCAGAGAACGCAAAGAAAAGAATAATTAATGGTTTTTAGATCTTTGTTCATCAAATAATATTTCTCGCACGGTAATAACAATGTCATTACCAGTTCAAATGCCAACCCTGAAATCCTCCCTAACAATCATGGGAATGACCAACAGTAAGCGGGTCAAATAAAACCTCAATAAAATAACTCTGTGCTCTCTGCGCCTTTGCGTTCTTCTCTTACCTGCTAATCCCGACGACGTTCCAGAATGACATAGTCGTGGGGATAGGGGTTTTTGTCATCGGCGGGATGGTGGTGGCGTTCGGTTTCCTGCCATTGGTTCGAATCGAGTTCCGGAAACCAGGCATCGCCTTCGATATCGGCATCGACATAAGTCAGGTACAGGCGATCGGCCTGTGGCAGGGTTTGCTCATAGAAAGAGGCACCGCCGATGATCATGATCTCGCCCACGGCGCCGGCCGCCTTGATGGCTTCATCGATCGAATGGACTACCACGGCACCTTCAGCCTGATAGTTTGTATCCCGGCTGATCACGATATTGGTACGTTTGGGCAGCGGCTTGCCACCGAAGGACTCGAAGGTTTTTCGCCCCATCACAATCGGCTTGTCCAGGGTATGTTTTCGAAACCACTGCATATCCGCCGGCAGCCGCCAGGGCAGACGGTTTTCAATCCCGATCACCCGCTGCGGCGTCAACGCCGCGATCAGCGAAATGCGTGGTGATGTATCCTGTGACATAGTTCAGCCCCCGGGCCTGTTCTTTCTATCGGCGCAGCAATCAAAATATTTAACTCTCGCAGAGCCGCAAAGCTCGCTGAGAATGAAATTGATAGTTTTCTTTGCGTCTTTGCGTCTTGGCGAGAGACAAGCTGCCTCCTTCACCTTGACCGCCCTTCACGTAGGTCGCACTGGCGACAGCCTGTGTGACATTTCCTAACGACCGTCAATCCCATCCCGAGGTGTCAGGTAGCACTACGCGCAACCTGACCTACGACTTACGATTTATGACTGCCGACTGCTAACTGCCAACTTTTATTCAAATCGCCACCGGCGCTTTGATATGTGGATGATACTGGTAGTCGACCAGCTCAAAATCATCGAACCGAAAATCGAACAGGTTGTCGATAGCCGGATTGATCTTCATGCTCGGCAACGGATAGGGCTGACGGCTCAGCTGCTCGTCGGCCTGCTCGAGATGATTGAGATAGAGATGGGCATCGCCCAGGGTATGGACAAAGTCACCCGGTTGCAGGTCGCAGACCTGGGCCACCATCATGGTCAACAAGGCATAGGAAGCAATATTGAACGGCACGCCAAGAAAAATATCGGCACTGCGTTGATACAGCTGACAGGAAAGCTTGCCATCGGCCACATAGAACTGGAAAAACGCATGACAGGGCGCCAGGGCCATTTTATTGTTACGGGCATTTTCCTGCGGCGAAATGGACTCATCGGGTAGTTCCGCCACGTTCCAGGCACTAACGATGATACGGCGCGAATCAGGCTTGTTCCTGAGCTGCTCGAGCACCTGGCTGATCTGATCGATATGTCGCCCATCGGCAGTAGGCCAGGAGCGCCACTGGTGGCCGTAGATAGGCCCGAGGTTGCCATTTTCATCGGCCCACTCGTCCCAGATAGTTACCTTGTTATCGTGCAGATAACCTGTACTGGTATCACCGCGCAAAAACCACAGCAGCTCATGAATGATAGAGCGCAAATGCAGCCGCTTGGTCGTCACCAGCGGGAAACCCTGCGCCAGGTCAAACCGCATCTGGTAGCCAAACACACTGAGAGTGCCGGTGCCGGTCCGATCATCCTTGCGTGTACCGTTGTCCCGGACATGCCGCATCAGCTCAAGATACTGTTTCACGTCGACGCCTCATTCACGGGTAGCTGCTCAAATGTTGATTTTAACACGCCTGCGAGTCCGGCTCTATTGCCACGTGGATAACAAAAACACATATACTCCCAAACCCATTATCAGTAACAGGGAGATAAAAGCCCAGGAAGAGGCAAGTCAGGGAGAGGGCACACAGTAGGACGTACTCTGCCCGGCTAATAATACTCTCGCAGAGACGCCAAGCACGCTGAGAATGAACAATATCAGGTTTCTTTGCGCCACGGCGTCTCTGCGAGAGATAAGCTTTTTCCTTCTACTGCACGTCAGATCAAACAGGCATCACCACCGGAAGACCAAACACGCAGATCCTCCCTGAAAAACCAGGGAATCAATCGCAAGTTTAAATAAATCAGCCCGGAGTTTACCAGCTGTCGCCACCGGGCGGCCACTGCCCGCCAACAGCCTGGGTGAAGAATTCCTCATACACATAGGGCAGATCCATCAGCTGTCCAAAACTGTGCTTGCCGAACATTTTCAGATCGGGGAACATCACCGCCAGGCGAAAATGGGGATGCAGGGAAATGACCTTGCTGCCATTGACCATAATCTCATATGGCAGATGGGCCGTGCGCCGTAATGACTGGTGATCGATCACTTCCATGACATATTTGTCATTGAGGAATTTCTGTTTCTCCACATCGGCCTGCAGACTAAGTCCGTATACAACCTGCTGTTTGCCCGGCACTTTGAGTTTATAGGCCTGGCCAATACCGAAATCGTTGTTGGCCAGGCCTCGCTCGACCTCGCGCACCGCCCGGGCATGGCTGCCGTAATCGACAAACTCAAAAAAGCCGTAAAAATCTTCCAGACCAAAGGTATAATTATAGCTCGGCAGTTTATCTTCATCGATTCCGTCACCGCCAAAGTCCCGTTCAAAGCCGATCGCCTGGCCGAGACTGCGCTTCACCTGCGTCAGACGGGAGCCCATATTGTAGGCCAGAGCGATATACTCGGGATTGTTGTAACTGACCTGAATCTGCCGGCCGCCCTGCTGATTGGCGACCTCGGTGACCGCCACTTTGATAACTGCGCCAAAACCACCGTAATCGCTCTGGCGGGCCGCATTTTTCAATCTTTCGCTGGTCACGGCAAAAATGTGCGCCCCGTCGTAAGGACGGTAAGTACCGAGTATCTCAAAACCACCGCGCTCGAGACGACTCTGGACATCACTCACCACACGTGACATTTCGCTATCGGCGATCCCGGCCAACGAAAAGGGCTTGAGCGCAGCTGCGCCGGCTGTGAGACTGAGACTCAGCATCAGCCCGATCAGCAGCGCACGTTGAATAAGTGCAGACATGGTCAATCTCCCTGGTACAGTTGAAGGGGCAAAATCCGTTATCGGCTAAGCCCCGATTTTACTTAAATTTTCCTTTATTCCGCAGCTGTGCGGGAAGGCTGTCGATAGGCCCACCATAGCAGGTACAGTCCGGCGAGAATCAGTGGCAGGGTCAATAACTGTCCCATGGTCAGCCAGCCCCACGCCAGATAGCCAATATGGGCATCGGGGGTACGCACAAACTCGACGGCAAACCGGAATACACCATAGCCCAGGGCGAACATGCCGGACACGGCCCGTCGCGGCCGGGATCGGGCGGAGAACCACCACAGGATCACGAACAGGACCAGACCTTCCAGGAAGGCTTCGTACAGCGGATTGGGATGGCGCGCCTGGGGCCCGGCCAGCGGGAAAACCATCCCCCAGGGCAAATCGGTTGGCCGTCCCCAGAGCTCCCCATTAATAAAGTTACCAATCCGCCCGGCTCCCAGCCCCAGCGGCACCAGGGGGGCGACAAAATCCAGCACCGCAAAATAGGCCTTGTCATATTTTCGGCAGAACAGCCAGAGGGCCAGCATCACGCCCAGCAGGCCGCCGTGGAAGGACATCCCGCCTTCCTGGATCTGAAACAGCAACAACGGATCGTCCACAAACGCGCCGAAATTATAAAACAACACATAACCGATCCGTCCGCCGAGGATGACACCGAGCCCCCCGTAGAACAGCAGATCATCGACCTGTGCCGCGGTCCAGTTCGAGGTCGGTTGCCGGGCACGCAGGCGACCCAGCCACCAGGCGCCGACAAATCCGATCAGATACATCAGGCCATACCAGTGGACGGTCAAACCGAACAGTTCGAAAGCAACCGGATCGAAGTCTACACGCATTGATGACATCTCTTTTTAAGCAGTTTCTAGTGACTAGCGGCTAGTGACTAGGATCTGGCGATTACATGGCGAGTAATCGACAAAAATAGGCCTTGAGGTAATCAGTTTCGGGCATGGCAGCATGGACCGGATGATCGGGGCCCTGATGGCCCTGCTCGAGCACCTGGACTTCCTGTTCCAGCTTGTGGGCCGCGCGGCGAATATTATCCTGCAACTTCAGACGGCTCAGGTGATAGGAACAGGAGGCCGAGATCAAGAGCCCGTCTTCATTTAACAGGCGCATGGCCAGCCGGTTGATTCGTCGATAAGCCAGCTCACCTTCTTTCATATCCTTGCGTCGCTTGATAAAGGCGGGGGGATCGAGCACCACGATATCAAAGTGTTCACCCTCTTCATGCAACTGGCGCAAAACTTCAAATGCATCGCCGGCCAGGGTTGTCAGTCCCTGCTCCTTGACGGCACGTCCATTGGCCTGCGCCACTTGCAGATACTCTGCGGAGCTGTCCACACAAACAACTTCACGGGCACCGGCGTGCAGCGCCTGTACACCCCAGGCTCCCACATACGAGAAGACGTCCAGTACCCGTTTCCCCGGCGCATAGGCCTGGCAGCGTAACCGGTTAAGGCGGTGATCAAAGTACCAGCCGGTCTTCTGGCTTTGTGCCAGCGGCACCTGAAAGCGAACCTTGTTTTCAACCAGTTCGATCTGGCCCGGCAGCTCGCCCTTGACCACTTCAGTATAACGTTCCAGGCCTTCCAGTTCGCGGCTGCTACTGTCGTTGCGTAAATAGATCACCGTCGGTTCAAGCAACGTGTCGAGCACGTCGAGAATCGTATCGCGCAGCACCTCCATTCCGACCGTGGTGATCTGTACCACCAGGATCGTATCGAAGCGATCCACCACCAGACCAGGCAGTCCATCGCTTTCGCCATAAACCAGCCGGTAATGGGGCGCGGCAAACAGCTCATGGCGAAACTTCAGAGCGCGCTCGAGTCGACGCCGAATCAGCTCCGCGTCCAGGGCGACAGCGTCCTGATGGCTGAACAGGCGGGCACAGATCAGGCTGTTGGGATTGACATAGGCGCAGCCAAGCACGTTACCGCGATAGTCTGCGATCTGCAGTTGCTCGCCCGGTGCCAGCTCTGTCAGCGGGGTCGTTTTGACATCGACTTCGTTACTATAGACCCACAGGTGACCGGTCTTGAGGCGCCGTTCTTCGCGTTTTTTCAGGCGAAGTTGACGGGGGGTGGCTTCTGTCACGATTGGCTCATATCCTCGGGAAACAGGTGCCTAACCTACAGAATATGTGGTGCTTTGCGCAAGAGCGACAATGCCATCGCTTTACGGTATAGTCGAGTTTTGTGGTCAGGAATTAACCGCGCCGCGAGGAGTTTCATGAGTCGCACCAATCGACTGGCCGACGCAACCAGCCCCTATCTACAGCAACATGCCCATAATCCGGTTGAATGGTATCCGTGGGGCCCCGAAGCCCTGGACATTGCGCGCAAACAGAACAAGCCGATCCTGCTGTCCATCGGCTACTCCGCCTGTCACTGGTGCCATGTCATGGCACATGAATCGTTCGAAGATCCGGAGGTCGCCCGGGTGATGAATGAGCTGTATGTGAACATCAAGGTGGATCGCGAGGAACGCCCGGACCTGGACAAGATCTACCAGATGGCTTTCCAGCTGCTCAATCAGCGCGGCGGCGGCTGGCCATTGAACGTGGTGCTGACACCCGACGATCACACACCTTTTTTTGCCGGCACCTATTTCCCCAAACAGGCCAGACACGGTCTGCCACCGTTCACCGAGGTGCTGCAGAAAGTCGAAGCGTTTTTTCGCGAACATGAAACCGAGATCCGCCAGCAAAACCAGGCCCTGCAGGATGCAATGCAACAGCTGCAGACAAGTGGCGGCACCGGCAGCGGGCAACTCGACAGCGCTCCGCTGGATGCCGCCCGTCATCAGCTGGCGCAAAACTACGACAGTATCTGTGGCGGTTTTGGTCAGGCACCCAAGTTTCCGCACCCCTCCAATCTGGAGCGACTGCTGCATCACTGGTTCTCCACCAGGTGCAACGGCAGGCCCGATCAACCGGCGCGCGACATGTTACGCCTGACCCTGCACGGCATGGGCAGCGGCGGACTGTACGATCAACTCGGGGGCGGCTTCTACCGTTATTCGGTGGACGAGAAATGGATGATTCCCCACTTCGAGAAAATGCTTTATGACAACGGCCCGTTGCTACAACTGTATAGCGAGGCCTGGCGGACGCTGGGCGATTCCGCCTTCCGACGCATTGCGCTGGAAACCGGCGAGTGGGTCATGCGTGAAATGCAGTCGCCCGAAGGCGGCTACTATTCAACCCTGGATGCCGACAGCGAGGGCCAGGAAGGCAGGTTTTATGTCTGGACGCCGGCACAGCTCCAGGCCTTGCTCAGTGAAGACGAATACGCGGTTGCCGCCCCCCATTATGGTCTGGATCGCAGCGCCAATTTCGAAGGCCACTGGCATCTGCATGTATTCAGCGATCTGGAAACCATCGCCGAACGTTTGTCCATTTCCATCGAGGCGGCACAACAGCATTTGCAATCAGCCCGCCTCAAACTGTTCGCCGCGCGGGAACAGCGTGTGCGACCCGCTCGCGATAAAAAGATCCTTGGTGGCTGGAACGGCCTGATGATCAAGGGCATGGCCAGTGCCGGCCGGCATCTGGCTCGTCAGGACTTTATCGAATCGGCGCAACGCGCCGTCGATTTTATCCATACCACGCTGTATCGCGATCAGCACTTGCTGGCGACCTACAAGGATGGCAAGGCCCGCCTGATGGCGTATCTGGATGACTATGCCTTTATGATCGATGGTTTGCTGGAACTGCTGCAGGCCAGCTGGCGCGATCAGGATCTGGCCTTCGCCCGCCAGCTGGCCGATACCCTGCTCGACCATTTTGAAGACCGGGAACAGGGCGGCTTCTATTTCACCGCCGACGATCATGAGCCACTATTCCACCGACCCAAGCCGACCCTGGATGAGTCGACACCCGCCGGCAACGGTGTCGCCGCCAGAGCGTTGCAGCGTCTGGGGCACCTGATTGGCGAGCCCCGTTATCTCGAGGCGGCTGAACGCACACTCAGGATGAGCTGGTCCGGCATCAATCAGATCCCCTATGCCCATTGCGCGCTGCTACTGGCGCTGGAGGAGTATCTCAACCCGCCGCAGCAGATTGTTCTGCGCGGCAATCCCACATCGATGCAACCCTGGATTGAACGCTGTAACCAGACCTATAGCCCGGCACGGCTCTGCTACGCCATCCCCGCCGATGCCCGCGAACTGCCGGGCCTGCTGGCCGAACGTCCCGTCGGGAAGACCGGTGTCATCGCCTACCCCTGCTCCGGTATGCGTTGCCAGTCGCCGGTTACCCGCCTGGACGAGCTGACGCCATTACTGCAAGAACAGGCGCTTTCCGGGCCGGTATAACCCACCAGAACAGTAAATGCCTGCTCCTGTTGTGTGTAAATTCCGGTAAATAGATTCCCTCTATTTTGCCGGAATGATAAAGTCGATAGTGATACTAACGACATGATATGGATGGGAAGGAGCGATATGGCTAACAACACAAAAAACCATGTCCGGGCCAATGGCCGACAGATTTTTCTGCAGCAATTTCTCAAGCATCCCCTGCAGGTGGGTTCCATCATTCCCAGCTCCCGTTTTCTGGAGCGCCGCATTATCGAGGCCGCCGGAGCCGATTCGGCCAGGGTCATCGTTGAACTGGGGCCCGGCACCGGGGGTACGACACATGCCTTGTTGAATGCCATGCCCTCCGATGCCCGTCTGCTCAGCATCGAACTGAATAACTTCTTTCACAATGTGATCAGCCAGATTAATGATGATCGACTTATTCCCCACCTGGGCAGCGCCTGTGATATCCATGCCATCCTGGCCGAATACGATCTTGGTGCACCCGATGCGGTCATCTCAGGTATTCCCTTTTCCACTATGAGTCGCGATATGGGTACCCGGATTATCGAGTCGGTCTCGTCCGTGCTGGCTCCCCGGGGACGCTTCGTGGCGTATCAGACCCGCGACAGGGTGGCGACATTATGCCGACCGATCATGGGCTCGGAGCAGGCTGAAATGGAATTCTTCAATATTCCACCGACGCGGATTTACCAGTGGCAGAAAAAAGTCAATGGTCACATTCACCCGTCACAGGCCGTGTAAGTTGCTTTGAAGCCGGCCTGCCACAAGCGGCGCGTTGTTACACTTCAAGAATCAGGATAGTGACACAGGTACTGGGCATCGATGGCTGCCGCGCCGGCTGGTTCGCCATCGTCAATCAGGACGGACACTGGTCGTATACCCTTGCCCCGTCAATCGACATCCTGCTGGGCGATCACGCTGAAGCCGAACGGATTTTCATCGATATTCCCCTCGGCCTGGCCGATGATCAGACGCGCGAGTGCGACCAGCTGGCCCGGCGTCTGCTCAGCCCCTATCGCCATAGCAGCGTGTTTTCCACGCCGGTTCGCGAGGCAGTCTATGCCGGGAATTACGCCCAGGCCTGCCAGATCAACGCGCAACAGACGGCTCGCAGGATCACGCGCCAGACCTGGAATATCTGTCCCAAAATCCGCGAGGTGGATAGCTGGTTGCACCAAACCCCTGAAGCACAGTCCCGCGTTTATGAATCCCACCCGGAAGTGGCGTTTTATGCCCTGAACAGGGCGCGTCCGCTGGAAACGCGCAAAAAATCTCCCGAAGGGCGGGAGCAACGCCTGACATTACTCACACAAGCCATGGGCAACGCGCCCCGGCTGTACGATCAGGCAGTTCACCAGTATCCTCGAACACAGTTGCAGACGGATGATATTCTTGATGCGATGGTCCTGGCGGTAATGGCCAGCTGCAGGGAAACCGATCACAGCTACCTGCCACAGTCAGCACCGCTAGATCGCTACGGCATTCCGATGCGGATTGTTTATGCCAGACAATAGGCCGCCTGAGCAAACAATATTTCAAGCACTCAGGGAAGCATGAGGTGTTGCCGCCCCATCCATCTCCACCGAACCGATAACGTATTCACGACTACCCCGGAAGGGCGACAAGACCGATAAACAGCAAATTCCCGGGTATCCAGAATGCCTGCTTTTCAGCAATACATCCGGCGAAAAGCCCAGGCTCAGCCCTTGATCATTTTAAAGAGCTCGTCTTTAAGCTGGAGACGACGCATCTTCAGTTCTTCGGTATATTCATCGGACGGCGTTTCATTACCCTCTTCAATCCGACGGACCTCATGTTCGATTTCATGATACTCATCGAACAATTTTGCAAAATGGCGGTCATTCATCTTCAGTTCGTGAATACGCTCCTTATGTTCAGGAAACTCATGGATTAAATCATGTTTTTCACCCAGCATAGGATTCTCCTTTATAAAATAGTGATGAACAGGCCGGCCCGGATCGAGAGTTATTCGCAACAGGGATAGCCGACAGCATAATATATACAACCATAAATAATAATTTATAATAACAGAATAAGCTCTGTCAGACATTGAGCCGGATCAGATAACTTAGAAATAACTGGCACTGATGTCCTGATGCAGCTTTGCCAGCCCCAGCTGAAGAGTATCGACAAAACCATGCAACTCTTGCTGTAACAGCTTTTCAGGCTTGACGGAAAGGACTTTTTTCTGCAGGCCGTTCAGGGTCTTGAGTGGCTTGTCGTTATGTGGCAGATGCTGCAGACAGCTTTCTACCTCGCAGAGCGTATGATAAAACGCCCGCGGGAAACGACGTTCCTGTAATAAAAAGCGCAACACATCCGGCCGACGTACCCGGATGCGCATTTCACGCCGGTACATCTGATAGGCGGTCAGGGATTTGAGTACGCTCACCCACTGAATATTCTCGAACGGGCTGAGGTCCTCGCTCATTTCCGGCAACAGAGAGGCAGAACGCACATCAACGATACGCGTAGTCATGTCGGCTCGTTCCAGATTGCGGCCCATGCGCAGAAAATCATAACCTTCATCATGGGTCATAGTCCCGGCCAGCATGCCGGTCACGGTCTGGGCACCGAGTATAATTTGCCGCAGAAAATCATCGCGCTTGCGCCTTCCCAGGCTACTACTGGCCAGTTCACGGGCCTGAATATAGTTGTGGTTGATTTGTTCCCAGGCTTCGCGAGGGATGATATCGCGGATAGTTCTGGCATTTTCACGCGCCTGACGCAGGGAATTGATAATCGAACCGGGGTTAGCCTGTTCGCTGACCATAAAGCGGACTACCTGGCGCTCATCCGCCGCATCGTGGCGCTGATAGAAGAGTTCATGATTACCCAGAATATCGATGATCGGTTCCCAGCCGAGACGCACCCGTTTGGGCAAATCCAGTAAAAGGTGGCTATTTACATTGATCAGCCGCGCAATATCTTCAGCTCGTTCAATATAACGGGCAGCCCAGTAAATGTTGTTAGCGACACGTGAAAGCATCATGTCCCTGACTCCATGTCGACGATCCAGGTATCTTTGCTGCCACCGCCCTGCGAAGAGTTCACCACTGTAGAACCCTTGCGCAATGCCACCCGGGTCAGACCACCGGTGGTGACATAGGTTTTCTCGCCGCTGAGAATAAACGGACGTAAATCCATATGTCGGGGCTCGACCCGATTCCCGACCAATGTCGGCGCGGTAGACAGCGTCAGCATGGGTTGGGCGATATAGTTACGCGGATCACGTCTGATAAGATTAACGAACTTGTCACGTTCTTCCTGGGTAGCCTGAGGTCCAATCAGCATTCCATAACCCCCCGACTCATTCGCCGGCTTGACCACCAGTTTACCGATATTTTCGATAACGAAATCCCTTTCGCTCTTGTTAAAACAACGGTAGGTGGGAACATTACCGATCAAGGGATCTTCATCCAGATAATACTGAATTATCTCGGGTACATAGGAGTAGACAACCTTGTCATCTGCCACCCCGGCACCCGGCGCATTCGCCAGCGCTACATTACCTGCTTTCCAGGCCCGCATTAAACCCGGAACACCCAACATCGATTCTGGATCAAAGGCTTCCGGATCCAGGAACATGTCATCGATGCGTCGGTAGATAACATCCACCTGCGACAACCCCTCGATGGTGCGCATGTAAACCATATTATCCTTACCGACGACCAGATCCGTACCTTCGACCAGTTCTGCGCCCATCTGCTGTGCCAGGTAGGCATGCTCAAAGTAGGCCGAGTTATAGATGCCAGGCGTGAGTACCACGATTTCCGGCTGCTCAACGCCGCGCGGCGCCAGTGAAGCCAGCATGTCATAAAGCTGCGAGGAATAGTCATCCACCGGCAGGATATTGTAATTCTCGAACAACTCGGGGAAGACCCGTTTCATAATCTGGCGGTTTTCCAGCATATAGGAAACCCCTGACGGCACACGCAGATTATCTTCCAGAACATAGATCGTCCCATCACTGTCACGCACGAGATCCGAGCCGCAGATATGCGCCCAGATGCCATGCGGGGGGTCGATACCGATACACTGGGGGCGAAAGTTTTTTGAATCTTTCAGCAACTCCTCGGGGAAGACTCCGTCCTTGACGATTTGCTGCTTGTGATAGAGATCATCAATGAACAGGTTCAGCGCCTTGACTCGCTGCTTGAGCCCGGTCTCCACTTGCTGCCATTCACTTCGATCAATAATGCGGGGGATAATATCGAACGGCCAGGCCCGGTCGATGGTTCCCTCCTCTTCGGTATAGACCGTGAAGGTTATACCCATGACATGAATAGCGGTCTCGGCCGCTGCCTTATATTCATCGATATCCCGGTCCTTGAGGGCACGCAGATAGTCACACAGCTCCTGTGCCGCAGGACGCGGTCGCCCGCTGACCCGTATCAATTCGTCATAAATTCCCTTGACCCTGTAACTGCCCCAGCGTATTGCCATGGTGTTGATAGCCCCCTGATTATGTAACTTCCAGCATAACGTGATGGACAAACTCAGGCAAATATACGACTATAAGTCAGGCAGTTACCATCACTTTGTACGTTTCTTTTCGACGGGTATCCGATAAATAACATGACTTATTGTCTCGCTATTCGAGTCAACAAGGGCGTGATCTTCGCCTCTGACTCCCGAACCAATGCAGGGGTGGATTACGTCACCACCTACAGCAAGATGCACCGTTTCAGCTGGCCTGGTGAGCGGACCGTTGTTATCCTCACCGCCGGTAATCTGGCCACCTCCCAGGCGGTCATCAATCATATTCACAAGGATCTGGAAGACCCGGAAGCCGGGATGAACATCGCCAGAACCGGCCATCTTTACGAGGTGGCCCATTACGTCGGCAAGCTCAGTCAACGCGAGCAACAACAGCACGCCCCTGCCATGGAAAGCTCGAAAAGCACTGCCGAGGCAAGTTTTATCCTCGGCGGGCAAATTACCGGCAAGGAGCCGGAAATTTACCTGATCTATCCCCAGGGCAATTACATCAGCGCTTCCCCGGAAACCCCGTTTTTACAGATCGGGGAAAACAAATACGGCAAACCTATTCTGGATCGTATCATCAGCCCCTCCACCTCACTGGAAGATGCTGCCCGCTGTGCCCTGGTCTCCCTCGACTCCACTATGCGCAGCAACATTTCCGTCGGTCCGCCGCTGGAACTGGCAGTCTACGAAAAAAACAGCCTCGAAGCGCCCCGTCACATTACCCTGACCCTCAACTCCCCGATCTACAAATCCCTGCAAAAACGCTGGAACGAAGGCCTCAAACGCTCCTTCAACCGCCTGCCCCGCTTCGACTGGGAGGACGAGAAGTAAAAACAATTTTGAATTTTTAATGTTGAAGGCTGAATTGGCGGACTGAGGTAATCAGGGAGAAGTTCTATACCCTGCAGATCGCCCACGGCTTAGAATTCAAAATTTAAAATTCAAAATTGCTTCTTCCCGTGATGAGATGATGGACGAAGCGGAGTTTTTTCAGTACCGGGGCTGACAGGACGAAGGGGTAGGCGTCCGGCAGGCCCATGCTGCGGTTGAGGGCGTTAAGGCCGATGGTGAGACTGGTCCAGTCATCCATCAGGGCATCGAAGTTGGCGCCTTTAACCGAGGAGAGATCGCTTTCGCCGCAGTTATCCCAGGCAGCGCGGGGATCGTTCTGGATACGAAAACCGATATCGTTAGCGGTTTCCAGCGTATCCACCATGTGCAGATAATGTGCCCAGGTTTCAGCCCAGTCTTCCCAGGGATGCGCACTGGCATAGCCGCTGATAAACCCGTCCTGCCAGCTTGATGTGGGTTCCTGGGCATAGTAGTTGTCCAGTGCCGACTGATAATTTTCGCGTTCGTCGCCGAACAATTCCCGGAAGGCCTCCAGACGCCCGCCATTGCGAATCAATCGCTCCCAGTAATAATGACCGATCTCGTGACGAAAATGGCCGAGCAAGGTGCGATAACCTTCGTTCATCTGCTCGCGCATCTGCTCACGGGCGCTATCCTCCGCCTCCCGGATATTAATGGTGATGATTCCCTTATGATGACCGGTCATAACCTGATTCACCCCGGTCAGGGTATTGCTGAACTCGTCACGTCGATTCTGGTCCTGCATAAACTTGAAGGCGAGCCCCTGTTGCGGGTCTCCCTGACGTCCAACAACCGGTAGTCCCAGGCTGTACAGGGTATACAGCAAACGCCGTTTGGCTACTTCAATCCGGTGCCAGAGTTTGAGATTCTGATCCTGTGACAGGTTGGGAATGATCCGGTTCAGGCGGCAGGATGAACAATATTTTTTCCCCTCGTCCTCAGGGACCAGCCAGTTACAGATATCGTACTGAGCGTAGTTGGCACATAACCGGTAGTTGCGACCATTGGCCAGGGACTGCCACACGCCTTCGCCGCCGGGTTCCAGCGCGCTGAGTTGCATGTCCTCGCGAATGAAGCCCAGTTTACGGCCACAAACAATGCATTGGCTGTTTTCAAAATACAGAGTGTTGCCACATTGGCAAATGGAAGTCTTCATGGCAGGTTGATTTGTCCGTAACTTGGTCTGCTAATCATAGCCGCTCATGTTCACATAAAAAAGCCCGCAAGAGCGGGCTTTTTTACTTTCAGAAACTCATATCAAAGCTTTCTTTATATCGTTTTTTGAACTCGTCCATAGTAAAGCTGTGATTCTGCGGACCGGTTGATTCGACTTTGATGGCTCCCATTAACGAGGCAACGCGGCCAGTGGTTTCCCAGTCCATATCATTGAGCAGACCATACAGAATCCCGGCCCGATATGCATCGCCGCACCCGGTCGGATCATTAATACCCCGGACCCTGGCAGTCGGAATTTCGTGACGGTGCTTCCGGGTATAGATGTGCGAACCTTCGCCACCACGGGTAATGATCAGCGCATCGACCATTTCCGCCAGTTCATGCGGGGACTTTCCGGTACGTTCCTCGAACAGTTGCGCCTCATAGTCATTCAGCGCGATATAGCTGGCTTTTTCAGCGAAATCCATCAGTTCATCGCCACCGAACATCGGCAAGCCCTGACCGGGATCGAAAATAAACGGAATCCCCTGCTCGGCAAACTGCTCGGCATGCTGAATCATGCCGTCGCGGCCATCCGGGGCAACCAGTCCCACTTTGACGCCATCGGCATCCTGGACCCGGTTTTCATGGGAGAAGCCCATGGCCCCGGGATGAAAAGCGGTAATCTGGTTATCATCCTTGTCGGTCGTAATAAAAGCCTGACCGGTATAACTGTTAACTTCCTTGATATGCTTGCGACTGATGCCGTTTTTGTCCATCCACTCGGCGTAAGGAGAAAAATCACTACCTACAGTCCCCATGGGCAAGGGGTCTCCCCCCAGGAGTTTCAGGTTATAAGCTATATTTCCGGCACAACCACCGAATTCACGACGCATTTCGGGCACCAGAAAAGAAACGTTCAGAATATGAACCTTGTCGGGAAGAATGTGATTTTTGAACTGGTCGGGGAAGACCATGATGGTATCGTAGGCAAATGAGCCACAGATCAATGCAGACATAGATTACTCCTGATTTTTCATTTAATTAGTGATCCGGTCAAAGAGCAGCAGGCCCCAGACAACCAGAAAATTGATCAGCGCGATAAACACCGCCGCCGATCCGATATCCTTGGCACGACCGGAAAGTTCATGCCATTCGCTGCTGATACGATCCACGATAACTTCAATCGCGGAATTGAGCAGCTCGGCCAGCAGTACCAGAAACAGGGTACTGAACAACAACGCGTATTCGATGGCATTACGACCGAGCCAGAATACACAGGGCGCCAGAATGACAAACAGAACCAGTTCGGTACGCACTGCCGGCTCCGTGGTAACAGCGGCGCGCAAACCCAACCAGCTATAACCACCGGCTCGCCAGATACGCTTGATTTCCTTAATCATTCGGCCAGTTTACCCGAATTCATTCGGGTTTCCAGGCAAGATCCAGCTCCTTGGCCGCCTTGACATCATCCAGACGTCGCACCGGCATGGTATGTGGCGCCTGCTTCACCGTCTCAGGTGAATTCTGCGCCTCATCCTGAATAGCGATCATTGCCTCGATAAAGGCATCGATCTCTTCTTTCGATTCCGTTTCCGTCGGTTCGATTAACAGACACTCGGGCACCAGCAACGGAAAATAGGTGGTCGGTGCATGAAAGCCGTAATCGAGCAGCCGTTTGGCAAAGTCCATGGCATTAACGCCCAGCTCTTTGGCCTGCTTGCGCATGGTAACGATGAATTCATGTGTGGCGCGACGTTGCGGATAGGCCAGCTCGAAACCGGCCTCACGCAAGCGGGCCTGCATATAGTTGGCATTCAATGTGGCAAACTCACTGACCCGGTGCATACCTTCCTTGCCCAGCAGGCGGGCATAGATATAGGCACGTAACAGTACCCCGGCATTACCCATAAAGGTGGACAGCTTGCCGATCGATTCGGGCCGCTCGTTATCAGTCAGCCAGTGATACTGGTCGCCTTCCCTGCTCAGTAACGGTACCGGCAGATACGGCTCCAGCCGCTGGCTGACACCCACCGGACCGGCACCGGGACCGCCGCCGCCATGCGGGGTGGAAAAGGTCTTGTGCAGATTCATGTGAATCACGTCAAAGCCCATATCGCCCGGCTTGACCTTGCCCAGGATCGCGTTAAGGTTGGCGCCATCGTAATACAGCAGGCCGCCAGCCTCGTGCACGATGTCGGCGATCTCCTTGATCTTGCGTTCGAACACGCCCAGAGTTGATGGATTGGTCAGCATGATGCCGGCGGTCTGCGGGCCGACTGCGGCTTTCAAGGCGTCCAGATCCACATCGCCCTCATCATTGGTCGGGATCTCGCGCACCTTGTAATTACACATCACTGCGGTCGCCGGGTTGGTCCCGTGCGCCGCATCAGGGACCAGTATCTCGGTGCGGCCATCGTCATTACGGGATTCATGATACTTGCGAATCATCGCCACGCCGGTGAACTCACCCTGGGCGCCGGCCATCGGCGCCAGCGAGACAGCTTTCATACCAGTGACATCCTTGAGCATCTCCTGCAGCTCGTACATGCAGGCCATGAAACCCTGGCTCATACTGTCCGGGCTCATGGGATGACGACGCAGGAAACCAGGCAACATCGCCAGGGTATTACAACCACGCGGGTTATATTTCATAGTGCAGGAACCCAGCGGATAAAAGTGCGTATCAATGGAGAAGTTCTTCTGCGACAGCCGGGTGTAATGACGCACCGCCTGCATCTCGGACACCTCCGGGAGGCTCGGCTTCGACTGGCGTCGAAACTGATCCGGAATGTCATCGATCGCGACATCCTGCAACGGGGCCTGCGGCGGATTGGTCCGGCCACTTCTCGATTGTTCAAAAATCAACATAATCTCATCTCAGGTTCATCAAACAACGTCTCATCGACGATCAATACAGCAAAAGCGTTTCAACGCAGAGGCGCCATGTAATGTTGAATTTTAAGTTTTGAATTTTGAATTTTGGTAACGGCTGTAATTCAAAATTTAACATTCAAAACTCAACATTTATCAAAGCCTTTGCGCCTCTGCGTTGGGTTTTCTTTACAGTGCCGCCAGGGCCTTGTCGTAATCCGGCTCCTGGGCAATTTCCGGGACCATTTCGGTATAGACCACCTTATCGTTTTCATCCAGTACAACCACGGCGCGGGCGGTGATACCGGCCAGCGGCCCGTCCTGGATCAGTACACCGTAGTCCTTGGCAAAGTTCTTGTCGCGCATCATGGACAGCGGAATCACGTTATCCAGCTTCTCGCCGGTACAGAAACGGCCCATGGCAAACGGCAGATCGGCGGCGATGATTAACATCACCACGTCATCCCGCCCCCTGGCGGCTTCGTTAAATTTATGGGTCGAGGTCGCGCAGACCGGGGTATCCAGACTGGGCACGATGTTTAACAGCTTTTTCTTGCCCTGGTAGTTTTCCAGACCGACATCTTCCAGCTCAGCAGTGGTCAGTTGAAACGCCGGGGCAGTGCTGCCGACAGCTGGCAGGTCGCCGTTGGTATTGATAGTGTCACCTTGTAATGTAATCTGTGCCATGACGCTCCTCCTTACAGGATGGGTTTGGCTTGTGCCGTTTTTGGTTTCGCGACCAGTCCCCCGGTTAAAGGTGGCTGGCGATACGCTCAAGCGCTTCGACAAAGGCATCGAGATCAGCCTCGGTCTTGGTTTCGGTCGCACACAACAGCAAACAGTTATCCAGTTCGGGATACTCTTCTGCCAGCGGGTAACCGCCCACGATGCCCTCTTCTGACAGGCCGTGCAGGACTTCCTGCACCGGCTGCTTCAGTCGTACGACGACCTCATGAAACACCGGGCGGTCGAACACTTTTTCGGCCCCGTCGAGTTTATCGACCAGCTTGTCCGCCAGTGTCACCGTGTTGACATGGCTGTGGCTGGCGACCCGTTGTAACCCCTGGGGACCGAGCAATGACATATAAATGGTGGCCGCAGTCACCAGCAGGCCCTGGTTGGTACAGATATTGGAAGTGGCCTTGGAGCGACGAATATGTTGCTCGCGGGCCTGCAAGGTCAGGGCAAACCCTTCCTTGCCGTCCAGATCTACGGTGCGGCCGATAATCCGGCCCGGCATCTGGCGCACATAGGTCTGGCGACAACACATGAAACCGAAATAGGGGCCGCCGGAAGAGAGCGGCGCGCCCAGCGGCTGGCCATCGCCGCAGGCAATATCAGCGCCGATCTCGCCCCATTCACCGGGCGGTGCGATCAATGCCAGCGAGGTCGGGTTAACCACCGCAATCACCAGGGCATTGTGCTGATGTGCCCAGTCGGTCAACGTGTTGACCTCTTCCAGGTTGCCGAAGAAGTTAGGCTGAGGAATCACCAGCGCAGTGAAGTCGCCGGGATCTCCGGGTAGTGACTCGGGGTCGATAATACCGCTGTTGCGATCATAGTCGAGGTCTTCGAGGACCATGCCCTGATTGTGTACGATGGTGTGTGCCACCTTGCGATAGGACGGGTGCACAGTACGCGGCATCAGGATGCGTTTGGCTTTCGATTTGCGATTGGCGCGAACGGCCATCAGTACGGCTTCGGCCAGCGATGAGGCACCGTCGTACAGCGAAGCATTGGAGACATCCATGCCGGTCAGACTGGCCATCATGGTCTGATACTCGTACAGCAACTGCAACGTTCCCTGGCTGGCTTCCGCCTGATATGGCGTATAGGCCGAATAGAACTCGCCACGGGTGGTCAGCTCCCATACCGCCGCCGGAATATGATGCTCATAGGCACCGGCGCCCAGAAAACACAGTGTCCGAGCATCCTGATCGGCGCGCTCGTGCATCACCCGGGTGACTTCCATTTCATTGGTACTGGTCGGCACCTCTTGCAGACCGGCACTGCGCAGGTTATCCGGGATTTCGTCAAACAGCTGGTCGATACTGTCGGCCCCGATGGCCTTGAGCATTTCAGCAATATCTTCTTCGGTATGGGGTATAAACGGCATTCTGTTTACCTGGTTACGTCAAAGTTCAGTTTGAAGACGGCGTTTCAGTGTTCGTCTTCCGCGACGACCTCGGCATACGCGTCGGCATCCATCAGCGCATCATAGGCGCCTTCATCTTCAGGCTTGAGCTTGAAGATCCAGCCGTCGCCATAGGGATCGTTGTTGATGGTTTCCGGCGCATCGGCCAGGGATTCGTTGCTTTCGACCACTTCGCCGGCGATCGGGCAATAAACATCGGAAGCGGCCTTGACCGATTCGATCACCGCGCAGTCATCACTGTCTTTAAAGCTACTGCCGACTTCGGGAACTTCGACAAACACCAGATCACCCAGCAGTTGCTGGGCATGATCGGTAATACCGACGACCAGCGTTCCGTCTTCTTCGCGTTTGACCCATTCGTGGGACTTGGTGAACCGCAGTTCCTGGGGAATATTGCTCATGATTTTTATCCTCTGAAATGTTCTGAATACTTAAACGTCGATACAGGCTTTGCCGTTGCGCACAAACGGCGGTTTGACAACCCGGGCGGTCAACGGCTTGCCGCGCACATCCACCTGGCAATGCGTGTCGACCGAGGCCGGAACCCGGGCAAAGGCAATCGACTTGCCCAGGGTCGGAGAAAAACTGCCGCTGGTGATCTCGCCGGCCTCCTGGCCGTCGACCATCACCTTCTGATGATCGCGCAATACGCCGCGATCTTCGAGCACCAGCCCGACCAGTTTCTGTTTGACGCCGTCGGCCTTCTGTCTGGCGATGGCGGTACGGCCGATAAAGTTCCGATCTTCGGGTTCCCAGGCTACGGTCCAGCTCAGGCCGGATTCCAGCGGCGTGGTGTTCTCATCCATGTCATGGCCGTACAGATTCATCCCGGCTTCCAGGCGCAGCGTATCGCGCGCGCCCAGGCCCGTTGGTTTGACACCGGCCTCGACCAGTTGTTGCCAGAAACCCGCGGCCTCATCCGCCGGCAGTAAAATCTCATAACCGTCCTCACCGGTATAACCGGTACGCGCCACCTTGAACTCCCCCAGCTCGCGCATGAAAAACGGTTTCATGTCCGCCAGTTTGTCAGCGGCGCCGCTGCCCAGTACCTGATGCGCCTTGTCTCGCGCATTGGGGCCCTGAACCGCAATCATCGCCATGTCGTCGCGCACCTTGACGTCGACATCGAAGGGAGCGGCCTGTTTTTCGATCCAGGCCAGATCCTTGTCGCGGGTCGCGGCATTAACCACCATCCGGTAAAACGTATCATCCAGATAATAGACGATCAGATCATCAATCACCCCGCCCTGCTCGTTGAGCATGCAGGTATACAGGGCCTTGCCGGCAGTCTTGAGCTTGTCGACATTGTTGGCCAGCAGATATTGCAAAAACGGTTTGACCTTCTCACCGCTCAAATCGACGATGGTCATGTGCGAGACATCGAACATGCCCGCATCCTGGCGCACCTGATGGTGTTCCTCGATCTGCGAACCGTAATTGATCGGCATGTCCCAGCCGCCAAAATCGACCATTTTGGCGCTGGCGCGAAGGTGTTCCTCATACAGTGGTGTGCGATTACCCATAAGCCTGGTTACTCTAAAATCAGGTGGAAAGACGGAACAGACAATCAGTTTTGCTGTTCTTCAGCATGATAGGAAGAACGCACCATCGGGCCGGACTTGACCCAGCCAAAGCCCAGCGCCCTGGCCTGCTTGCCATAATCATCAAACTCGGCCGGTGACAGATAGCGTTTGACCGCCAAATGATAGCGACTGGGGCGCAGATACTGGCCGATAGCGATGCGGCTGACGCCAACCTCGCGCAGATCGCGCAAGACCTGGAGCACTTCTTCGCGGCTTTCGCCCAGGCCCAGCATGACGGCAGATTTGGCTTCGACGCCCGGTTGCAGAGCGGCCAGGCGTAACATCTCCAGCGAGCGCTCATAGCTGGACCCCTTGCGCACCTGTTTATAGAGTGACGGCACCGTCTCCACATTATGCCCCCAGACCATCTGCAGTTCGCTGGTCGGATGCACTGCCTGGCGCAGCGCGGCGTTCATAATCTCGATGGACTGCGCCTGACAACGATGAAAATCGGGAGTCAGCAGCTCGACCCCAATTTCCGGCTTGTCGCGGCGCAGGGCCTTGACGGTCTCAGCATAGATGGTGGCCCCGCCGTCGGCCATGTCGTCGCGATTGACCGAGGTCAGAACCACATAAGCGAGTCCCATATCACGCACCGCCGTGGCAATGCGTTCCGGCTCCTGATCATCGAACCAGCCGGGACGGCCGGTCTTGACCGCGCAAAAACCGCAGGCCCGGGTACAGGTGTCGCCCAGCAGCATAAAGGTGGCCGTGCCCTGGCTCCAGCACTCGCCGCGATTGGGACAACGGGCTTCCTCGCATACGGTGTGCAGCGTATTGCTATGTACGTTACGCGCAGTGTGAGAATAATTGACGTGATTCCCGAGCGGCTGGCGAATCCACCGGGGCATGCGCCCGGCATTTGGCTCGTGGGAGAAATCGAAAACTGGAATGACTTTATCGCTCATGGTGCCCGGTCAACCTTTAAGTGGTGAAAATAAAAAAGGGCGAAACAGAGCAGTTTAGCTGCCTTGTTTCGCCCCTCTGTCCTTTCACCTGAGAGCTTCAGCCCCTTCGGTGCCTCGCATTATCGAGGTCTCTCCAGAGTCAGCCTTGTTCCCTGCGGTCCTGGTGCCTGAGCGATTCCGGGCGGTTGCGCCTTCGGCGGCAGGTCAAGCCTGCACTCTCCCACAGGGTAGTGGCTTATAGGATCATCTTAACGGGTTGGGAAAGAGATTCCAAGGTGAATCTGGGGAAATACTGGTGATATTTATTGGGTCTTTGCCAGAAATCAGAGATTAAAACCCAACGCAGAGGCGCAGAGAACGCAAAGTTATATTTGTTTGTGCTGCTGTTCATCATGCTGATCATTGTTGAGATATTTGGACAATCCCGAATGTCGTAGTCAGAGGCGTGTTCGTTGTTCTCGACAGATAAAATTATTTTCTTTGCGCTCCTCTGCGCCTTTGCGCCTCTGCATTAAAAATTTTCTCCAATGGTCAGCGATGTTTGACCGGGCGCATGAGGAACCAGAGGACCGGCAGGGTGCCTATAACCAGCATCAGGGCGGCGGGGGCAGCCAGTTCGAGCATCTCTTCGCTGGCTTCGATCCAGATGCGTACCGGCAGGGTATCGAAGCCGGTGGGACGCAGGATCAGGGTGGCCGGCAGTTCCTTGAGGGTGTCAATGAATACCAGCACCCAGGCACTGATCATACCGCCGCGGATCATCGGCAGGATGATGCGGCGCAGGTTTTCCCAGGTGCTGGCGCCGAGGCTGCGGGCGGCCTCTTCCATCGAGGGCGTGAGTTGTTGTGCCGCCGCCTCCTGGGCCTGGATAGCCAGCGGTAAGAAGCGGATCAGCATGGCGATCACCAGCACTGCCAGACTGCCATAGAGAATATCCACCTGGCTTAACACAAAGGCCAGAATCCCCAGCGCGATCACCGGTCCGGGCAGTACAAAGCCAACGCTGGAGACATGCAGATAGGCCTGGCTCAGCCAGCTACGTTCCCGTGCGTGGTAGAGCGCCACAGGCAACGCCACAACCACGGTCAGGCTCGCGGCCAGCACGCTGACCAGCAGGGAATTCCCCACGTAACCCCAGAACCGATCGCTGATGAGATCCTGCATCCACGCTTCCCAGCTCCAGATCAACATCCAGAGAATGGGCAGAATAAAGGCAAACAGGGCAATCAGACCAAGCCAGAACCAGATGGCAACAATCTCCATGCGCGTGGCGCGACGGGCGGTATACCTTTTGGCCTGTGCCGTACCGTAATAACGCTGGCGATTCCGAAAAAAGCGCTCCAGAATTAAAAAGGTCAGGCTCAGGGAAACCAGCACCAGCGATAACCCGGCCGCCGCGTTATAGTCAAAGCGACCGGTCATCTGCAAATAAATACTCAAAGTGAAGGTCTGGTAGCGCAGCATGCTGACTGCGCCAAAATCCGACAAGACATGCAGCACGACCAGCGCCAGCCCTGCTGCAATCGCCGGACGCATCAGCGGCAGATTGACCCGCCAGAAGACCTGGGCCGGACGCGCCCCCTGAATGCGGGCCGCCTCTTCCAGGTTTTGCTGGGAACGGGACAGGGAATCCTGCACCAGCAAAAAGACATAGGAAAAACCGGCCAGCGTCAGAATAAAACTGACCCCCACCACGTTAAAGAGATCCGGTATTGCCAGCGCCTGGCCAAACAACCATTGCCAGGCCTGGCCGATCCAGCCACTATCATCGAACATCGTGGTATAGATATGCGCAAACACATAGGTGGGAATGGTCAATGGCAAGACCATCAACCAGATGGCCAGCCGCCGGCCCGGAAACTCCCGCCGGGTAATCCACCAGGCGGCGGACACGCCGAGTACCATGCTGCCAAGCCCCACCAGTACTGACAGGGACAAGGTATTCCATAAGAGTCCCGGCAGCCGACTGCTCCACAGACCGGCCCAGCCTTCGCTGTCCAGTTGCAGGCTGCTGTAAATCACAAACACCAGGGGAATCGCCGCCAGTAATACCACCAGGAGCGACAGGGCGCCACGCAGGGTCATGCGACTATTGAACAGCGGCAGAGTAACGGTTTGTGTGACACTCAAATCGGCAATCTTCAACACATACTTGCGGGTTAAACGCGTGACCGCCCGGTACCCGGGCGGTCAGGTAAAATCTTTTGAACCGGTAACGGCGCACCGTTACCGGCATAAGCTACGGGGGTTACGGCATACCCACTTCTTCGATCAGATCCAGCGTGGCGTCGCGCATGTCACCCAAACGAACCATCGGTACATCGGCTACCTTGTAGGAGTCGAGCGGCGGCACTTGATCGGCGGCCGGGACACCCGGGCGCGTCGGATATTCCCGGTTCACCTCGGCAAACAGCTTCTGGCCCTGTTCGGATACGGCAAAGGCCAGGAATTTTTCCGCCGCTTCAACTTTCTGGCTATGGCGACTGATTGCAACGCCGGCCACGTTCCAGGCCACACCCATGCCGTTCTCCCCCTGATCCGGAATAATCACCTTCAAAGGCGCATCAGGATGCTGTTCCAGATGGCGATAGATGTAATAGTGATTGACCAGTCCAATCGCTTTTTTGCCATCCGCAACCGCCTTAACAATCTTGCTGTGTTTATTAAACACGCTGCCGCCTACATTTTCTTTCATGCCCTGCAGCCAGTCACCGGTCGCCGTCTCGCCGGCAGTCAGCATATAGACGGTCACCCCGGCAATAAAGCTTTCGTTACCGCTATGGGTGATGGCCAGTTTGCCTTCCAGGCGCGGATCGGCCAGATCAAATACCGATTTGACGAAATCGGTTGCCGACTGTTCGCTGTTGGCCACCAGCATGCGGGCCCGGGCCGAGAGCCCCAGCCAGGTATTATCCGGTGCCCGATAATTGGCCGGAATCACCCCGGCAATCTCGGCAGAAACCGGGCGAAACAGCCCCATCTCGCTCCCTTTGTGCAGATTGCCGGCATCATTACTGATATACAGATCGGCATCGGTTCGCTTGCCTTCCAGATTGAGCTTGTTCAGCAAGGCGGTGGAACCTCCGGCATGCAGCAGAACCTTGATGCCGGTCTCTTTCTCAAACGCCTCGACAACCGGTTTGACGAATTTGTCCGATCGGCCGGAGTAGATCACCAGCGGATCGGCAGCCAGTGCTTGCAGGGAGAAAAGCCCTGCTAAAAATACAAGTAAAATACGTGATTTCATAAGTCGCCTACCTACATATATATAGAATGCCTGTTTTATTGAATGATAATTATTATCATTAGCAAAAGCAACAGGCATTGACTCTGTAATTGAGAAAAATTTCTCCTTCCGCTCCAGCCTATCTCAGGGCCGGGTGGCAATCAGGCGTATCACGGCCGCGGATCCCTGGTGGTATTTTCCCTCGGCCAGCCGGGTTTCGAGCGACTCGAGCCGCTCGATCTTTGCCCCGGCGAAGTCAGCCCGCAACATCGCCCGGGTAAACAGCATCTCCGGGAAGGGCGGACCGCCGGACGGGTACTCGATCTGTTCGGGATTAAATCCTTCGAGAAGGATCGTGCCACCGGGTTTCAACGCCGCCAGACAGGCTCGATGAATAAATCGCCGACCCCCGGGTTTAAAATGGACAAAGATACTCACCACAAAATCGTATTCGTCGACCGGCCATTGCCATTGCGTCAGATCGGCAGAAATCGTGTGCAGGGTTACACCGGCCTCGCGCGCCATCGCACGGGCCTTGGCCAGCCCGGTTTCAGACTGATCCCCTGCACTCACCTGTAACCCCTGGCGGGCCAGCCAGACGCCATTACGCCCTTCTCCCTCCCCGATCAGCAGGACGGTCTGTCCCGGTTGAAAACGGGCCTGCCGGGAAACCAGAAACGCGTTCGGTTCCGTGCCGTAAGCAAACCCTCTTCGGCATAACGGGTTTCCCAGAATGATCGTTCCATACAGCAAAAACTCCTGTGTTTTACACCGATAACGAGATGCGCGGCCGGCCCCCTTTTAGTCCCCGATATGACGAACCAGGGAGCGAAAGGTCAGACCCTGCACCACAACAGCAAACAGCACGACCACCGCGGTGACCAGCACCAGCACCTCACGCGCTTCGCCGGCCGGCAGGGACAACACCAGCGCGATACTGATCCCGCCGCGTAATCCGCCCCAGGTCATGATCTGAACCGAACCCGGCGTCTGGGCACGAAACCGGCGTAAAACGGTCACCGGCAATCCCATGGCGATAAAACGGCCCAGCAACACCAGCGGCAATATCGTTAGCGCGGCCAGCAGATATTCCATGCGAAAACCGGGCAACATGACTTCCAGGGCCAGCAGCACAAACAGGACCGCATTAACCAGCCCGCCGATCAATTCCCAGAAGTCGTGCAGATGCCGGCGCGACTTCTCACTCATCGCCAGTAGAGTGCCATGGTTACCCAGCACCAGCCCGGCTGCCAGCAATGTCAGGGGCCCGGACAAGGCCCCATGTCCCGCCAGCACCAGCGCGCCAACCACCAGCGCCAGCAGAATGAGAACTTCCACCTGATAATGATCCACATGTCGTAACAGGCGATAAGCGGCCAGCCCGATAAGCAGACCGAATAACAGACTCCCTCCCACCTGCCAGATTATCTGTTCGGTTATCGCAATTCCCCCGGGGGCGTTCACCATTGTCATAAGCACCAGAACCAGCGCAACCGCCAGGCCACCTGCAAGCACCGACTCGCCCGCCATGCGATGCTGCAATTCAGAGGAAATCCGGGCCCGTGTCAGCAGGCCGCGCACCATCACCGGATCGGTCGGCGCGATCAAGGCACCGAACAACAATCCATATATCCAGGGTAAAGTGATGCCAAGACCGGCGAGGATGATCCAGCTGAGTGATCCGATCAATAATACCGCTATCCCCACTCCCGGGATGACCAGCGCCAGAACGATCCAAATCTGCCGGGTCAGATCGGCCAGGTTCAAACGCAACGCACCGGCGAACAACAACAGACCCAGCAACCCCGACACCAGAGGTTCGTACATCGCCTGTCCCTGCAACCAGACCTGCGCCTGCACTGCAGGCCCGGCCGGTTCAATCCAGACCCCCAGCGCCAGAATCAATGACCATAACAGGGCCATCAGCACCAGTCCCAGCATGAGCGGCAGGTGCAGATAGCGTTCATTCAAAAACGCAAATCCGGCCATCAGCACCAGCAACACTGCGGCAATATCAAGGGGATCCATAAGCGGCCACTATAACTGCAATGATAAATTTTGAATGTTGAATTATGAATAAGTCAGATCATCGTATTAAAACCTGACAAACCCGCATTCAACATTCAGAATTCAAAATTTTCTTTCTCCCATCGCCTGCTGCATGATTATCTTTTTGATGGGTGCGAGGCGGTTGGTGAGATTCAGTCCGCTATTGCGTAACCAGCGCAATGGCCGCCACTGACTGCCGAACAGGCGATTGAAACCGTCCATACTAATTAACATGGCCCGGTTATCGGCCCGACGCCAGCGCTCGTAACGACGCAGTACCGTCCGGGCACCGAAGTCCCGGTGTTGCTCATGTGCCTCCCGGATCACCTGCGCGAGGGATTCGGCATCGCCAAAACCGAGGTTAACCCCCTGTCCGGCCAGAGGATGAATGGTGTGGGCTGCGTCCCCCACCAGCGCCAGACGCGGCCGGATGTAGTGTTCGGTTTCAAAAAAGCGCAGGGGGAACACGGCGCGCGGACCACAGGTGTCGATGGCTCCGAGGGCATAATCGAAACTGGTCGCCAGGGTTTTGCAAAAAGCGGGCTCGTCCATCTCTTTCAGTTGCAATGCCTGCTCCGGTGAAGTGGACCAGACAATCGAACTGTAACCGTCGTTCAGCGGCAAAAACGCCAGCGGCCCGTCGGGCATAAAACGTTGCCAGGCCGTTTCGCGATGAAACTGTTCGGTCTTTACATACGTCACCAGCGCGGCCTGATCATAATCCCAGCCGCGCACACTGATTCCGGCCTGGCGACGAACCCACGAATTGCCGCCATCGGCACCGACCAGCAGTTTCGCCGTCAACGCTTCATCTTCCTCCAGCAGCAGGCGAACCTGCTTGTCCCCAAACTCAATCGCCGTCGGACTCAGCGGGGCCAGATAGTCGATATTCTTCGCTGCGGCGATTTGCCGATGCAGGGTTTTGATCAGCACCCGATTCTCGACAATGTGCCCGAGCGTTGCCGCGCCCAGTTCGGCGCTGTCGAAGTGAATCACGCCGTCGCCCGTCGCATCCCAGACATGCATCTCGCGAAACGGACTGACCCGCTCGCCATAATCGCCGGGCCAGGCATTCAGCTGGTGTAAAAATGCTTCGCTGGCACGAGTGATAGCACTGACCCGCAGATCAAATCCCACGGCCGGCCAGTCGGCCTCGACACGTTGCGCATCGAGCAGCGCGATACGCAACGGGGTATCGGCCAGGGCACAGGCCAGGCTGGCGCCGACCATGCTGCCGCCGACAATGATCAGATCATAATCGCGGCTCACAGTTTCAATCCCCGGCCCAGGCGCGGCAGTTTGCCCACATACCCCATGGCATGACGCACCAGCTGTTTTTTCAGCGGCGGCAGAATATCCAGCAGCGTCAGCCCCAGATTGCGCGCCACTGCCAGTGGCAGGAAGTTATTGGAAAACAGACGCACCAGACCATCCGTTGCCAGCGAGGTCTGCAGATGATCCCGTCGGCGCCATTGCGCGTAACGCCGCAGTACATTCAGCTCGCCGATGTCTTCGTTTTGTGTCAGCGCCTCGGACAATACCTGGGATAACACCGCCACATCACGCAAGCCCAGGTTGAAGCCCTGTCCAGCCACCGGGTGCAGGGTATGGGCAGCATTACCGATCACCGCCAGACGCGGACGCACATGCTCGCGGGTTTGCAAAAACTTGAGCGGATACAGATGCCGCTGACTGGCGCGGGTAAAATACCCGGCCCGCTCGCCAAAGCGTTCCTGCAGTTGCGACAAAAAGATGGTCTCGTCCCACTCCTGTACCGTCTCGACCTGATCCGGTTTGAGCGTCCAGACCAGGGCGAAGGCGTTGTCGTTGCCCTGCTCATCGCGCATGGGCAACAGGGCCATCGGCCCGCTGTCGGTGAATCGTTCATAGGCAATATTACGATGCGGACGATCGACGGCCACATTGCTGATCAGCGCCGACTGATGGTAATCCAGCATGAAGGTGGCAATCCCGCTGTCGTTACGAATAAACGAATCCCCGCCATCGGCGGCCACCACCAGTGCCGAGGTGATCTCGCGCAACTCGCCGTCCTGTCTTAACACCACTTTGGCATGCGTCGGAGCAAACTGGACGGCCTTGACACTGGCCGGGCAGAGCAGCGTCACATTACTCTGCTGTTCGAGTTGCCGGGAGAGTGCCGCACCCAGGATCCGAATCTCGGCCACATAGCCCATCGCCGCCAGTCCCTGTTCGGCGGCATCCAGGTGTGCACTGCCGGCATGACCCCGATCGGATACATGAATTTCCTGAATCGGGGTCACGCCCTGCGCTTCGATCGCGGCCCACAACCCCATAGCGGCGAAGATCTGTTGCGAACCGGCGGCCAGCGCCACGGTGCGCGCATCGAAACCGGGATGCTGTTCGACATTAAAAGAATGTGCCTCGACCACGGCAATCCGCAGGTCGCTGCTGCCAGCCAGCGCACACGCCAGACTGGCACCGACCAGCCCACCGCCAACAATGATCAGATCAAATTCATTCGGTTTTGGCGTGCTCACCCCGTTATTGCCTCTTCGAAGGGAAATAATACGAGAAAACCCTCACCGGACTTTTATTACGCATCCACATTCACTCCTGATATTCCCGGGCCCGTGTTCCGGGTCCGACAAGCCCCTGCTTGATGGACAAAGTCAATAACGGGGCTCATTCAGCCATCAATGCCTCGATCTCGTCGGGATCCTTGGGCGCATCACGGGTCAACACTTCACAACCCTCCCGGGTCACCAGCACATCATCCTCAATACGAATGCCAATGTTATGCCATTTTCGGGCAACCTCACTGTGGCGCGCCGAGATATACAACCCCGGTTCGATGGTCAGTGTCATCCCCGGTTCCAGCACGCGCCATTCGGTATCCACCTTGTAGTCACCCACATCATGCACATCCATACCCAGCCAGTGGCCGGTCCGGTGCATGTAATACGGTTTGTAGGCCTGCTCCTCAAGCAGTTTTTTCAGGCTGCCCTTCAAAATTCCCACATCCTTGAGTCCCCGGGTAAGCACTTTGAGCGCCGCTTCATGCGGGTCGTTCCAGTGATTGCCCGGTTTGACCTGTTCGATGGCCGCGTACTGGGCCTCAAGGACAATATCGTACAATGTGCGTTGCGCCTTGCTGTATTTACCGTTAACGGGAAAAGTGCGCGAGATATCCGCAGCGTAATAATCGTACTCGGCACCGGCGTCTATCAACAATAAATCGCCGTCATTCAGGGACGACTGATTTTCGATGTAATGCAGGATACAACCGTTGGCGCCCCCGCCGACGATGGACGGGTAAGCCGGAAACCGGGCCCCCTGTTGCATGAAGGTATGCAACAGCTCGGCCTCGATCTGATATTCATACAACCCCGGCTTGCAGTTTTGCATGGCACGAATATGGGCCTGCGCGGAGATCCTGGCCGCCTTGCGCATCGCCTTGATCTCCTGGCTGCTCTTGTACAGGCGCATATCGTGCAGGTGATGTTCCAGCGAGACAAATTCACCCGGTGTATGAATCCCGGCGCGGGACTGTTTGCGCAGACGATTGACCCAGCCGATCAACCGCTGATCGAAATCCGGGCTCGCGCCCATGGTATAAAACACCCGCTCTTTGTTCTCCAGCAACCCGGGCAGAATGTCATCGATATCATCGATGGGAAACGAATCATCCGCCTTGTAACGTTCCACCGCCCCTTCCTGACCGGCGCGCGGCCCGTTCCAGACCTCCATATCGGGGTCGTTC
Source organism: Thiohalophilus sp. (assembly GCF_046483665.1). Classification (GTDB taxonomy): domain Bacteria; phylum Pseudomonadota; class Gammaproteobacteria; order UBA6429; family Thiohalophilaceae; genus Thiohalophilus. Next base: position 156,374 of record NZ_JAWOCR010000005.1, read on the forward strand.
TCGCGACAGAACAGAATATACTCGCCGTGCTCGCGCCCCGGCACCAGCACCACTACCGCCTCCGGTTCGGGAAAACCGGTCAGATAATAGAAGTCACTGTCCTGACGATACTGAAACTCCGTATCGCGATTGCGCATACGCTGCGGCGCCGCCGGCAGAATCGCCACCGAATCGGGCCCCATCAGCTCCATCAGGTGCTTGCGGCGTTTGGTAAATTCCTGTGTATTCATAAAATAGTTACAAGTTGTCAGTTACCAGAATCCAGGTTCAGTGACGAGGGCCGAGGTACGAGTGACGAGGAAAAACTTCTCAGTCGGAGGCTGTAGGAGGGGCTTTTAGCCGCGACAGATCGTGCGGTTAGCAATATCTATCGCGGCACAGCCGCCCCTGCGAACCTTTGGGGTTCGCCTTCCTCGTCACTCGTACCTCGTCCCTCGGCCCTGTGTTTTAATGTATCGGCCCCTCGCCGGCCTTGGCATACTGGCTACGGAACTCTTCGCGAAACAGCAAAACACCCATGCGCAGATATTCGACCAGTTCGGCATAAGCGGCTTCATCCTCGCCGTCCTCCTCGAGCTCATAGCCTTCGGCGCGGGAGATTTCCAGCATGTCCTGGATGATTTCGGGCAGTTCACCGGGCAGGTTTTCCGGTTGCTGGATTCCGCCGGCGGCCAGGCCGGTCAAAAAGCCCTGGCACCAGTGCCCCAGCGCTTCCACTCGTACCGGCAGAGCAGCCTCGTCGTGGGGTAACAGTAAATGGAACTCGAACTGTTCACTGTCGAACTGTTTGCGAGTCTCCTCGAACAGGGTCAACAGCGGTTCGGGCGTCGGCGCCAGGGCATCCCGGCTCGGGCCGGTGAGTACCATGGCCAGCCAGCTGTCGACATCCAGTCCCTGGATGGTGCAGAACATGGCGCACAACAGGCCGTGGCTTTCCGCCGCTTCGGTGTCGGCACCCTGGATATGCAGTGCATCGGCAACCAGGTCAAAATCGGGAAGGGATTCGGTCATCTATATAAGGTATATGGCAGCTGAAATTGAGAGGATAAGCCATTTGCTTCATGAGCAACAGTCACAGGCGCCAAATGACGCTTTTTGGCTGAACGGCCCGTTGACCCTGCCCGGCCGCCGCTCTATATTGAGTCCTAGACTGAATTTGCGTCCCGAATCAGCGATAACAACGACTTATAAGTGATATTTGATGGACGAACTGGACCTGAAAAAGCTTGAAACCCGCGTCGATGACCTTATCAAGGCTGTAGACCGGTTGCAGCAGGAAAATAAAACCCTGCGCGACAGCCAGACAAACCTGATGTCGGAGCGCAACCAGCTGGTGGAGAAAACCGAGCTGGCGCGCAGCCGGGTCGAAACGATGATCGAAAAACTCAAGGCAATGGAAAATGAGTGAAAAGCCGGCCAACACGGTAACGGTGCATATTCTGGACAAGGAGTACCTGATCGCCTGTCCCGAAGAGGAAAAGCACGATCTGATGCGCTCGGCCGATTATCTGGATATGAAGATGCGCGAGATCCGCGACAGCGGCAAGATCATTGGCACCGATCGCATTGCCGTAATGGCCGCGTTGAATATCTCTCATGAGCTACTGACACAGTCCGGGCCCGACAGCAAAATGGACAGTGATGTCAGTGGCCGCATCAAGGGCATTCAGGACAAGATCGAGGATGCCCTGTTCAAAACCCGGCAGATGGAAATCTGACGCCGGTAACCGAGTCAATGGGCGCCCCCTGCGGTATGCGTGAGTCGATTGGGATATTCTTGAGCCGATAAACACATCCCCGGGAGCCGAAATTCGGTGTTGTGTGCAAGTCCGGCCCGACCGGAAAGCCTGATACACCGGAAGACGCTCCCACCTTGAACCCCTGGTTCAAGACGAAAATCACCACGGTACAGGTGGGGGCGCGCCCACCCTATCAACAAACCGCGTCCTGCGTCCGAAGGACGCAGGAGCGAGGGACGAGGTACCAGGGACGAGTGACGAGTAAAAGCACCCTGATCCGAATATCTGTAGGAGCGCCTTCGGCGCGACAGGTCATACGGTCAGCAAACTCTCTCCCGGCGTCCTTCGGACGCAGTTACGAGGTACGAGTGACGAGGAAGATCAAAACCCGGTCCAAATGATCCGCTCCAAAGCATCTTCATGACTTCCGACTCAGCACTCAGCACTCAGCACTCAGCACTCAGAACTCAGAACTCAGAACTCAGAACTCAGAACTCAGAACTCAGAACTCAGAACTCAGAACTTTCAATATCTTCGGTGGTTAAATTTCCCAATCCACGGGTCCCCCCACCCTCGGATGACATAAATCGTTGAAAATATTACTATCACATCATGACCGACCGAAAATCCCTGCGCTTTAACATGCGCGACAGGCGCCGCGCGCTATCGATAGAGGAACAGCATGCGGCATCACTGACACTGTCCGAACACCTGGCCGCACATCGGATGTTTCATCTGGCGCAGCGCATCGCCTTTTATCTGCCCAACGACGGGGAAATCGATCTCACCTGGCTGCTGGAATACGCCTGGCAACACAACAAGCAGTGCTATCTGCCGGTACTGGGTCCGCGCAATGGCCGGCGCATGTGGTTTTTGCCCTATCGCCCCGACACCCGACTGATTCCCAACCGCTTTGGTATTCCTGAACCGGCACACAGCCGCCGTGATCGGCTGTTCAGTCCGATGTCGCTGGATCTGGTCCTGATGCCGCTGGTGGCGTTCGATCATCACGGCAACCGCGTCGGTATGGGCGGCGGGTTTTACGATCGCACGTTCGGTTTTCGCCGTTACCGGCGTCACTGGCAACGACCCAGGCTGGTGGGAACCGCTTACGCATTTCAACAGGTCGCACAGATCGAATCAGCCATCTGGGACGTGCCACTGGACGGCATCGTCACCGAACAGGGCCTGCTCCGGTTTCAGTCCGATAACAGCGACTGATCTGCCGGGGCAAATACTGCAGCGGGCACCCCGGCGACAAGATTTATGAAATAATCCCGGCCACGTTCCAAGAGGAGATGCGCATGAATTACTGGCTGATGAAATCCGAACCCGATGTTTTCGGCATCGATGATCTGGCCGCGATGCCACGCAAGACCGACCACTGGGACGGCGTGCGCAACTATCAGGCCCGCAACATGATGCGCGACGAGATGAAAAAGGGCGATCAGGTCTTCTTTTACCATTCCAACTGCAAGGAACCCGGAGTCGTCGGTATCGCGGAGGTCGTCAAGGAAGGCTACCCCGATCACACCGCCTGGGATCCCAAATCCAAGTACTACGACCCCAAGAGCGACCCGGAAAATCCGCGCTGGTACATGGTCAACATCAAGTTCGTGCGCAAATTCCAGCGTACCGTCACCCTGCAGGAGATGAAACAGGAGAAAGCCCTGGAAGGGATGAAACTGTTACAGCGCGGTAACCGCCTCTCCGTCATGCCGGTCGACAAAAAACACTGGCAACATATCCTGAAAATGGAAAAACGCTGATCCCTCACCCGGGTCATTCGACAATCAAGCGGTCCCCGGGCCGCTTTTTTGTTATAGAGCAGCCAAACAACGTGAGCGACCGGCCCGATCAGCCGTGTTCGAACCGATCCAGGTCGATATACCAGATCAAGGCGATAAAAATTGCATCATGCAATAATTTTATGCGTTATCGGGTTGCCTATCGCGAGTAGTCCCCCTCTTTTGATGTCATAAGAAACGATTAGCAGCCAATAACGAGGGCGAACTGTCTTCGTTTACCGCGAAAGAGTCTTCTATTTCTTTCCATAACGAGAAAATAAACTCACGAAGCGCAATTTCCTTGTTCAGAAGCCATGTCGGCTTCACTCACGGGTGGTTAAAACGATGCGATAGGCTGTTGCTCTTTGAAAATCTATCTCGCACAGCCTTTCAGAGACGTTTACAACGTCCTCTTCTGGCGATCTTGCAACATCGAAGTCATAATCGCCCGCAACAGTGCCAATCATGGCACTCAAAAGGCAATACAACAGACATCAAAAGTCGGGACGCATGCCGACCATTGCCGCGATGAACCAATCAGGCGCAACCAAACCCGAATATTTGCTTCCACTTCCCTTCATCGGCAAAATTTTTCTTCTTCAATTCAAAAAAATTAAAAAATTTTTCCCCGGGGTCGTTATAAAACCGGAAATCTGGCGTATCGAAGCCGAAATTTATACAATACAAGCGCTAACAGTAAAAAATTAATTTGCATTACTAGCATTTTTATTCTAGTTGGCTATACTCTGCTAAACTCAGTGCTCAACTCGGAGGGTTATTAACCATGGCAACGAAGAAAAAAGCCAAAAAGAAAGTCACGAAGAAGAAAACCGCTTCTCGCAAAAAAGTAGCGAAGAAAAAAGTCGCCAAGAAACGGGTAGCCAAGAAAAAGACCGCTGCCAAAAAGAAAACCAAGAAAAAAGCCAAGAAGAAAGTAGCCAAGAAGAAGGCGAAGAAAAAAGTCGCCAAGAAAAAGGCCAAGAAAAAGGCCAAAAAGAAAGTAGCCAAAAAGAAGGCGAAGAAAAAGGTCGCCAAGAAAAAGGCCAAAAAGAAAGTAGCCAAGAAGAAGGCGAAGAAAAAGGTCGCCAAGAAAAAGGCTAAAAAGAAAGTAGCCAAAAAGAAAACCAAGAAGAAAACAGCCCGTCGCAAGAAAAAATAGGCGATACCGGCTGTAAAACGGGAGAAATCCCGCGAAATTGGGGTTACCGGCGACGGTAGCCCCTTTTTTTTGGCCGCAGGCCAAAAAAGGGCCGAGGTACGAGGGACGAGTGACGAGGAGAACCAAAATCCAGCTGGACCGGGGGGTTGTAGGAGCGCCTTTGGCGCGACAGGCCATGCGGTCGGCAAAGTCTCTCGCGGCGTAGCCGCTCCTACGATCAACGAGCCTGTGTGCCGATTTTCCTCGTCACTGCTCCGTTCCTGACAGGAACAGAGCGTTCGCGGGATTGTCGGTCTCATCCCAGTAGCGATACCCGATTTCATCAAGGAAGCGTTGCAGCATAGGCTCTTCGTCGGGAGGGACCTGCATGCCGACCAGGACACGGCCGTAGTCGGCGCCGTGATTGCGGTAGTGAAACAGGCTGATGTTCCAGTGTTCGCCCATGTGGTTGAGAAAACGCAGCAGGGCACCCGGACGTTCGGGGAATTCGAAACGGTACAGGCACTCGTGTTTCACCCCGTCGACCCGACCGCCGACCATGTAGCGAATATGCAACTTGGCCATCTCATTGTCGGTCATGTCCCTGTAGGGATAGCCGCCCGCCTCCAGCTGAGCAAACAGTTCATGCTTTTCCTGCTCGCCATGGAGCATCTGCACGCCGACAAAAATATGTGCCTGGGCGGGATCGGCGTAGCGGTAATTGAATTCGGTAATGCCCCGCGAGCCAATGGCTTCGCAGAATTTGCGAAAACTGCCGGGTTGTTCGGGAATGGTTGCCGCGAACAGCAACTCGCGACGCTCACCCAGTTCGGCCCGCTCGGCCACGTGGCGCAGGCGATCGAAGTTCATATTTGCGCCGCTATCGATAGCAATCAGGGTCTGGCCCCGTACGCCCTTCTCTGTCGCGTATTTTTTTACGCCGGCGACAGCCAGCGCCCCGGCCGGCTCGGTGATCGAACGGGTATCATCAAAGATATCCTTGATAGCGGCACAGATCTCATCGGTGGTGACCAGGATAACCTCGTCCACATACTTCTGTGCCAGGCGAAACGGCTCCTCGCCCACCTGACGCACGGCAACGCCGTCGGCAAATATCCCGACCTGATCGAGGCGAACCCGTTCACCCTCCCGCAAAGCGGTATACATACCTGGCGCCTCTTCCGGTTCGACCCCGATGATCCTGATCTCCGGACGCAGAGTTTTCACATAGGCGGCAATCCCGGCGATCAGGCCACCGCCACCAACCGGCACGAAGATCGCATCGATCGATTCGCACTGGGTCAGCAGCTCCTTGCCGATAGTCCCCTGCCCGGCGATCACCAGCGGGTCATCATAGGGATGAATGAATATCAGATCCTGTTCTTCGGCCCGTTCCATGGCGTGACGATAAGCATCGTCATAGGCATTGCCATGCAATACGGTATTCGCGCCCAGGGCCCTGACCGCGGACTGCTTGATCTCGGGAGTGGTTCGCGGCATCACAATGGTCGCATTGATCTGCAGGCGTTTGGCCGCCAGCGCCACGCCCTGGGCGTGATTACCGGCCGAGGAGGCAATCACCCCACGCTGGCGTTGCTCTTCGGAGAGATGAATAATCCGATTGTAGGCGCCACGCAGCTTGAAGGAGAAGACCTGCTGCAAATCCTCGCGCTTGAGCAGGACAGTATTGTCCAGCCGCTCGCTCAGACGCGGTGCCGGATCCAGCGGGGAATGGATCGCCACATCGTAAACCGGGGCGGCGTTAATCATGTCGACATATTGCTGAGTCATAGTCTGCTGCTTATGGGGGCCTGCCGGAATGGTGACTTTCTGGCCGTCACTTGTGGATACCAGACCGGTATGCCTAATATAATGACCTGTGACCCGATCAACAATGATACCGGCCCGAAAACACGGCCTGGCAGGAGTAAAAGAGATGACACAGGACGAACTGAAGCAGCTGGTTGCCCAGGCCGCCATCGAACATGTGGTGCCAGGCACCATCATCGGCGTGGGAACCGGCTCCACCGCCAATTTCTTCATCGATGAGCTGGCTAAAATCAAGGGCAAAATCGACGGCACCGTCGCCAGCTCCGTGGCCAGCGCCGAACGACTGAAGGAACATGGTATCCCGGTTTACGATCTCAATGCCGTGGACGGAATCTCCGTCTATGTGGATGGCGCCGACGAGGCCAACGAGCACCTGCAGCTAATCAAAGGCGGTGGCGGCGCGCTGACCCGCGAGAAAATCGTCGCCGCCGCGAGCAAGAAATTCGTCTGCATCGCCGACGAATCCAAGCTGGTCGGCGTACTCGGCGCCTTTCCGCTGCCGGTGGAAGTCATCCCCATGGCCCGCAGCCTGGTCGCGCGCGAGATCGTCAAACTCGGCGGCGAGCCGGAGCTGCGCCAGGACTTCACCACCGACAACGGTAATATCATCCTTGACGTCCACAACCTCGAGATCATGGAAGCCGTCAAACTGGAGCAGACTCTCAACAACCTCACCGGTGTCGTCACCAACGGCCTGTTTGCCATGCGTCCCGCCGACGTGCTGCTGCTCGGCACCAAGGACGGCGTCAAGACGATGGAATAAATTCCATCGTCAGTGACTAGCAGCTAGCGACTAGCCGCTAGAATCTGGTAGCTATACATGCCACGAATCCTGATCACCCTCGGCGTTATCCTGATTCTGGCCGGCCTGCTCTGGCCCTGGCTGAGCAAGCTCGGCCTGTTCCGGTTGCCGGGGGATATTCATGTCGAGAAGGAAAACGTCCACTTCTATTTCCCCATCACCAGCGCGATCATCATCAGCATCGTGATCAGTGTGATTCTGTGGTTTTTTAAAAAATAGTGCTGAGTGCTGAGTGCTGAGTGCTGAGTGCTGAGTGCTAAGTGGCAAGTATAACTGCGTTATCAGATAGTGCGTAGGAGCGGCTTCGCCGCGATAGATCTTGCCAACCGCACGATCTATCGCCGATAAAATCGCCTCCCACAAACAAGCAAGGGCCTGTTTTGTCACTGTGGGAGGGGCTTTCAGCCGCGACAGCCTGGCTAGCCGCACGATCTATCGCGCCGAAGGCGCTTCTGCAACTTCAGATCAAATGATATTTTTCCTCGTCACTCGTTCCTGGCACCTCGTCCCTGCGCCCGAAGGACGCCGATCAGGTAGGCCCGATATAGCGAAGCGGTATCGGGCATTTTTCGGGGTGCCGGACACCGCTGCGCTTTGTCCGGCCGACGTGTTTTGGTCTTGAGAAGGTTTTCCTCGTCACTCGTCCCTCGTAACTCGGCACTGGAACCATAGCGCGTACACGAGATATCAGAAAAAAGTTTGACGTTAGTCCGGAAGAAACCGCCGGGGATAGGAAAGGGGACAGGAAATTGGACACTGACAGCCTGATCAATCGGAGAAGATTCTTCAGGCTGTCAGTGGTTGCCTCCAAAATTCGAGTGACGGGGCCTTGCCTACCCCGTTACTCTGCCTTGCCATTTATTTTTATTGTCATCCATGTTGTTTTTAGTGCTTCCTGCTTCACATGGGAGATTTGGCGTCCTCCTCCACTTGATCAGGTTGACGCACATACAGGAGACGATCCTTATCCGTTTTTATTCCCACGACTCGAAAAAATTTTTCATATAAATTTCACATCAACATATTAGTTTTTTCTAATTTATTAATAGCATGAGGAATACCTGCCTGACATGATTTGCCGCTCCTGACGGTCATGCTAGAATCGCCGAACTTTGCTTAACCTGAAGTTATGCAGTTATGAATCCATTGAATTTGTTCTCTCGTCATCATCATATTAAGGAACGGCTGGAAGAACTGCGCCCGCAGCTTTATCGCCTGGCTTATTCCTGGACCAACAACCCGGCGCTGGCCGACGACCTGACCCAGGAGACTCTGGCCAAGGCCCTGAAAAATGTCGCGCAATTGAAGAAACCCGAAGCACTGAAAAGCTGGTCTTTTGGTATTCTACGCAACTGCTGGCGCGATCATTATCGCAGCAGCCGCGACATGGACGACGTGGACAACCAGGTGCTGGCCGATAATCAGACACCGGAAAAACATCACGAACAACAAAACATTGTCGACAAGGTTCGCAGCGCGGTTTCCGAACTGCCAGAGGGCCAGCGCCAGGTGCTGACCCTGATCGACCTGGAAGGCTGCAGCTACGCCGAGGTCGCCGATATCCTCGATATCCCCATTGGCACCGTCATGAGCCGGCTGTGTCGGGCACGCAAATGCCTGGCGGGAAAACTGCTTGAGTTCCAGCCCGAAAGCGCCAATAACGTGGCTTCTATCAGGAGAGTCGTATGAACTCGAATTTTTCCGATGAGCATCTGAATGCGTATCTGGATAACCAGCTCGATGCCGAGGAACGGAGCATGCTGCTCGAGGAACTGCGTCGTGATCAGGCCCTGGCCGAACGGGTCTGCAAGCTGCAAAAAGTTCAGGACATGGTTCAGCTGGCCTACCACAATGCGGCCATCGAACAGAACACCGGTCAACCCCGTCGTCGACGCTGGCAGCTTTACTTTGCCCAGGCCGCCTCGGCCCTGCTGATCCTGGGCCTGGGGCTGAGTATCGGCTGGTTCAGCCACGACACCTTCAAGCGCCCTGCCTCCCTGTTTGAAATGGCCCAGTCCGCCCAGGTGGCCGCCGAACCGCAACCGGATGACGAACTGAAGCTGATGCTGCACGTCAACTCCGATGATCCTTCGCGCCTCAAAACCGTGCTGGAAGAAGCCGAATACCTGCTGCGCACTTCGCGCAGCAAACAACGCCCGTTGCGTATCGAGATCATGGCCAATGGCCAGGGCCTCAAGCTGCTGCAACAGGGCAATACCGCCTACACCAGAAAAGTTCAGACCCTGAGCAGCAGCTACCAGAACGTCCGCTTCATGGCCTGTCGTATCGCACTGAATCGGTACCGGGAAGAAAACGGCATCAGCCTCGAACTGCTGCCCAACGTCGACGTGGTGCCCTCCGCCATGCAGGAAGCCCTGTTGCGTCAGCGGGAAGGGTGGACTTATCTCAGAATCTAAAAAACAGGGCCGAGTGACGAGGGCCGAGTAACGAGGAAGACCTTGTCCGACAGACCACAGGAACGCGGCTGCGCCGCGATAACCCTGTCTACCTGGCAAGTCTATCGCGGCTGAAAGCCCCTCCTGCAAACCTTCGCCACTCTCGTTCGTCGTGACTCGGCCTGCGTGCCCAGGACGCCGGGAGACGCTGTACGCGGTCTAACGCTGCCAACTGCGACTACTATCTATCTGCCCATTGATTTTTTTGTCGCGCCAAAGGCGCTCCTGCAACTTCAGATGATGAGATGCTTTTCCTCGTCCCTCGTAACTCGGCCCTCGTCACTGCTTATAGTTGGCATCCACCCAGCATCGGGGCAGCGCCTCGCCGGAAGGGAAGAGCAATCCCTGCTTGGCAAAGGACTGCGCATCCTGCATCTCTTCACCGGCGTGGTAACGGCCAGTGACACTGGCTTCGAACGGATCAAACAGGGCTCCCAGATCGGTAATCTCTACCAGATCGCCGTTACTCATATCTTTGAGATACATACGTCCTGACTCCTGCTTTGATGGTTTATCAGTAAAGTATAGACGATAGGGGCGAGTGCTGAGTGCTGAGTGCTGAGTGCTGAGTTCTGAGTTCTGAGTTCTGAGTACTAAGTCGGGAGTCGGGAGTCGGGAGTCGGGAGTCGGGAGTCGGGAAATGATGCGGCAGGAGCGGCTTCGGCGTGACAGATCGTGCGGTCCGATAGGCCGTCGCGGCTGAAAGCCCCTCCCACAGAAACTAAACAGATTGTTGCTTGTTGTGGGAGGCGGCTCCATCGGCGACGGAACTGCGGACTGGCAAGGCCTGTCGCGGCGAAGCCGCTCCTGCCTCACTATTTCACTGCCGACTGCTAACTGCCCACTCGGCAGTCAGCACTCAGCACTAAAGAAGAACCCGCTCGATCCCCCGATCCGAGGCGCGCTTGACGAACTTGTCCTGCCAGCCATCGCCGAGCAGGTGGTTGGCCATTTCGACCACGATATAATCAGTCTGGATGCCGGTATCCTCGGTGTAGCGGGACAGGCCTTGCTGGCAGGCGGGGCAGGAGGTGAGCATCTTGACCTCGCTTTGATCGTTGTAACGCTTGCCAATCAGCTGCTCCAGGCCATTTTGCAGCTCTTCCTGCTTGCGATAACGTACCTGAGTAGAGATGTCGGGGCGCGCCATGGCCATGGTGCCGGCCTCGCCGCAGCAGCGATCAGACAGGCTGACGTCCTGTCCCATCAGGTTGGAGGCCACCTTGACCGGATTATAGCGTTTCATCGGCGTGTGGCAGGGATCGTGGTACATGTACTGCTTGCCGGTCAGGTTCTCCAGCTTCACGCCCTGTTCCATCAGAAACTCGTGAATATCCAGCAGGCGACAGCCGGGGAAGATCTTCTCGAACTGGTACTTGAGCAGCTGATCCATGCAGGTGCCGCAGGAGACGATCACCGTCTTGATATCCAGGTAGTTGAGCGTGTTGGCCACGCGGTGAAACAGCACCTGGTTGTCGACGGAGATCTGGTGCCCCTTCACCTCGTCGCCGCCGGAGGTCTGCGGATAACCGCAACACAGATAACCGGGCGGCAGCACGGTCTGCACGCCGGTGTCGTAAAGCATCGCCAGCGTTGCCAGCCCGACCTGGCTGAACAGCCGCTCGGAGCCGCAACCGGGGAAGTAGAACACCGCCTCGCTGTTGTCGTCGACTTTTTGCGGATCGCGCAGGATCGGCACTACCTTGTCGTCCTCGATCCCGAGCATCGCGCGGGTGGTGCGCGCCGGCAGGTTGCCTGGCATGGGTTTTTTCATAAAGTGCACCACCTGTTCGATGGCGCCGGTCTGGCCGGTGGTCGATGCCGGACGTTTTTTACTGCTGTCGATACTGAACCTGCGCGCCAGCTTTGAGGCCAGCGACTGGGCTCTGTAACCCCACTGGATAAACAGCTTGCGGAAGATCTTGATGGCCGTGGGATCGGTGATGTTCAAAAAGATCATCGAGAACCAGGTGCCGGGATTGAAGTGCTTCTCGCCCTGCTTGCGCAGAATGTTGCGCATCGACACCGACACATCGCCGAAGTCGATGTCCACCGGACAGGGGTTAAGGCATTTATGGCACACGGTGCAGTGATCGGCCACATCATTCATCTCGGCAAAATGGCGGGTCGAGATCCCGCGCCGGGTCTGCTCCTCGTACAGAAAGGCTTCAATGATCAGCCCCGAGGCCAGGATCTTGTTGCGCGGCGAATAGAGCATGTTGGCGCGCGGGATATGGGTGTTGCAGACCGGCTTGCACTTGCCGCAACGCAGGCAGTCCTTGACCATATGGTTGAGATCGCCCAGGTCGCTGGCTTCCAGGATCAACGCTTCCTGTTCCACCAGGCGCAATGACGGCGTATAGGCATTGGACAGGCCCGAGCCGGCCATCAACTTGCCGGGATTGAAGAGCTGTTCGGGGTCGACTTTCTGCTTGTAACCGGCGAAAGCTTCGATCGTGTCGCGATCCAGAAACTGCATCTTGGTGATCCCGATGCCGTGTTCACCGGAGATGACACCGCCCAGCTCGCCGGCCAGTTGCATGATCCGCTCGACCACTTCGTCCGCCTCGCGCAGCATCACATAATCATTGGAGTTGACCGGGATATTGGTATGCACGTTGCCGTCGCCGGCATGCATGTGGGTGGCGACAAACAGTCGGCTGGAGCGGATTTGCTGATGGATCTCGTCGAGTTTGTCCCGCACGCCCTTGAGTTCATGGCCGGCAAAGATATCCTTGAGCGGCGCCTCCACCTGCTTGCGATAAGAGATTCGCACCTGGCGGCGTTGCAGCAGGTTGAACAGACTCTCTTTCTCTTCGGTTTCGATCCTGTCGTTGGGGGTCTGCCACAGTTCACGATGCTTCGCTGCGGGGCGATCCAGATGGGTCAATATCGCCTGCCAGCGATCCTTGACCGCCTGCAGCAGCTCGCGCGCGGCATGCTTCTTGGCCGCGATGATCGCCTCGCTCTCCTCGCTCTCCTCCGCATCGGGTACTTCCCCGGCACGAATCGGATGCAGCTGGGGCATCTCGCCGTCCAGATAGTCGAGCACCGCATCGATCATGCGGATCTTGTTACGCGTCGACAACTCGATGTTGATCCGCTCGATGCCGTCATTGTACTCGGCCAGTTTGGCCAGCGGGATCACCACGTCCTCGTTAATCTTGAACGCATTGGTGTGCGAGGCGATGGCCGCGGTGCGCGCCCGATCCGCCCAGAAGCGACGTCGCGCCTCGGCGCTGACGGCAACAAACCCTTCCGCCTCGCGCGCATTGGCCAGCGAGACGATGTGTGACGCGGCCTGGGCCACGGTATCCTCATCATCGCCGGCGACATCAATCAGCAATACCATCTTCGGCAGGTCCTGGCGCGGCGCCTTGGTGGTGTACTTGACCGCGCGCACATAGCGCTCGTCCAGATGCTCCATCCCGGCCAGATCGACATCGTCCAGACCGTCGAGATAATCCTTGGTCTCGACAATCGCCGGCACAGCCTTGCGCAGGTCGTTACCGAAAAACTCCAGGCAGACGGTGCGAATGAACGACGGCATGCGATGCAGGGTAAAGACGGCCGAGGTGATAATACCGTCGCAGCCTTCTTTTTGAATGCCCGGCAGGCCGCTTAGAAACTTGTTGGTCACATCCTTGCCCAGGCCCAGCTTGCGCAGGTGGGCGCCGGGAATGCGCAGGATCTCCGGCTCGCCACAGGGCGTCTCGCCGTCGCTCTCCAGGCGACTGATGCGAAAGGCCACCTCCTCCTGCTCGTGAATCTTGCCCAGGTTGAAGTTCAGCCGCTGCACTTCCATCCATTTGGCATCCGGCGTCACCATGCGCCAGGAGACCAGGTTATCCAGCGTGGTGCCCCACATCACCGCTTTCTTGCCGCCGGCGTTCATGGCGATGTTGCCGCCGATGCAGGAGGCATCCTGCGAGGTCGGATCCACGGCAAACACAAAGCCATTGGCCTCGGCCAGCTGCGACACACGATTGGTCACTACCCCGGCCTCGGCGCGCACCACCGGCAGAGACTGTTCGCCCTCTTCGCCGTCGACGAACAGTTTCTGGTGACTGACAGCGTCCAGCCCCTCGAGCTTTTCGGTATTGATCACCGCGCAATTTTCCTGCAACGGCACCGCACCACCGGTGTAGCCGGTGCCGCCGCCGCGCGGAATCATGCTGATCCCCAGCTCCAGACAGGTTTCGACCACCTGCTGTACTTCCTGCTCGTTATCCGGGTTGATCACCACCAGCGGATACTCCACCCGCCAGTCGGAGGCGTCGGTCACGTGCGAGACCCGCGCCAGGCCGTCAAACGCGATGTTGTCTTTGTGGGTGATCTTGCGCAGCCGCTTCCAGGCTTTTTTGCGCAGCGCATTTTGTTCGGGGAACCACTTCTCGAACTGTCGGATCGCCTCCTTGGTCTTGATGATCAGCTCCTGGGTCAGGGCATTGCCCGCAGCGCGCTGGGCAATCCCGTCCAGACGATGATACAGCGCCTGGGTCAGCGACTCGCGGCGCTTGCGATTGGCCAGCAGATCATCCTGAATGAACGGATTGCGTGTCACCACCCACATATCCCCGAGGATCTCGAACAGCATCCGCGCCGAGCGGCCAGTCACCCGCTCCGCGCGCAGCTTCTCCATCACCTGCCAGGCATCAATGCCCAGCAGCCGGATCACGATTTCTTTATCGGAAAAAGAAGTGTAATTGTACGGTATCTCGCGTATTCGTTCAGTCATATAGTTGATTTTCAAGGAGTTTTGAGAGAGCGGACAGGCCGCGAAAGAACGCTATTCTAACATGCGACCAACAAGCGGGTAACCGGCAATCCGGGGATAATGCCCTTGAATTCAGGAGGTTATGGATCAAGAAAGTTCTGAGTTCTCAGTGCTGAGTACCCGGTCATGTGTTAAAATGTGTACATACGAACGCGTCCAGAGAGGTGCCCCTATGCCACAGTCTTCGACCATGACTATCCGCCTGGATGCCAGGCTAAAATCGCGCCTGGACAAGCTCGCCGAAGTCACCCACCGGAGTAAATCCTACCTCGCCTCTGAAGCGGTACGGGATTTCATCGAACTGAACGAATGGCAAATCCGTGAAACCGAAGCGGCTATCCATGAGGCCAATGCAGGTGATTTTGCCCAGGACGAGGATGTCAGAGCGGTGTTCGACAAGTTGAGGTAATCCATGCGGGTAAAGTGGCTACGGAAGGCATTGATCAATCTTGAACAGGAAGCCGCCTATATCGCGAGAGAAAATCCCGAGGCTGCCCGACTCGTCGTCCAGCGGATCGAACACAGCATCGGGCTGCTGGGAGACAACCCCGCTCTGGGCCGGGTAGGTCGGGTACCCGGCACCCGTGAACTCCTCATTCCCGATACACGTTACCTCATCCCCTACCGGGTCCGCCCGCGGCTGCAACAGATTGAAATACTGCGTGTCTTTCATCTCGCCCGGCAGATTCCCGGAGAATGGTAGTGCTGAGTGCTGAGTGCTGAGTGCTGAGTGCTGAGTGCTGAGCAGATTGTCATTCCGGCACACAGACCGGAATCCAGTTCCTAATCGGGGTAGCGAACTCTGGAGTGACAAAACGAACCACGAAGGAGGACTGCTTTTCACTTCGTGTCTTCGTGGTGAAGATTTTCCTCGTTCCTCGTCACTCGTCCCTCTTTACTTTTTTCAGGCTTGCAAAACCGCAACCGACAACCCACAATATCAGGACAATCGAACTTTTTCCCAACATTCAAAGACCTATGAAACCTTCAGAGGCATTGCAAACCCATCGGGAGGCTATCCGCAGGATTGTGGCACGGCACCACGCCAGTAATCCCCGGATCTTCGGTTCCGTGCTTTACGGAGATGATACGGATAATAGCGATCTGGATATTATCGTCGACACAACGGACGAGACCTCTTTGTTTGATATTGGCGCCATTCATGCTGAACTGACGGAACTGCTCGGTGTGAAAATCGATGTACTGACGCCGGGATCATTGCCGGATCGATGGAAAGAAGACGCCCTGAGCGAAGCGCGAGCGGTATGAGCAAGCGTGACCGGCTTGCTTTGCAGGATTATCTCGAACATATTCAGCAAGCCATTGAACGCATCCAGCGATACCTGGAAGGGATTGATTACGCGGCCTTTCTTCGTAACGAGGAGAAGCAGGATGCGGTAATTCGTAATCTTGAGATAATCGGTGAAGCTGCGGGTAATATCCAGCGCCATTTCCCGGATTTTGCCCATCAATATCCGGATTTCCCTCTCAATGCGGCATACAGCACACGCAATGTGTTGGCGCACGGCTATTTCAAAATTGACCTGAACATCGTCTGGAAAACCATTGAACGCGACCTGCCAGCACTGGCAATTCAGGTAGAGAACGCTCTTCAACCATTTGAAAAATAATAGCCCACATCAATCTAAAACCGGAAATAGCGAAGTAGTGTCCGGCGATCCGGCTACTGAGTGTTGAGTGCTGAGTTCTAAGTTCTGAGCAGGTAGGCCCGATATAGCGAAGCGGTATCGGACATTTTTCGAGATGCCGGACACCGCGGAGTTTATGCCCGCAGGGTGCTCAGTCCGGCCTACCACTGAGTTCTGTGTTGGCAGTCGTAGGGTGGCACAAGCGCAGCGGTGCCACCGGATAGAATGCCGGAACCGCGTTGCTTGTTCCGGCCTACCTTACACCGGCCGGTATCTTTACATAAACACAAACACCACCACAGCATACCGGGCTGTCTTGCCGATCCCGATCAATACCAGGCTCAGCAGCCAGTGAATCCGCAACCAGCCAGCTGCAACACATAGCGGATCGCCGATCACCGGCAGCCAGGACAGTAACAGCATCGGTGCCCCCCAACGGCGAAGCCGTTCCAACGCCTTGGGCGAGGGACGAGGTACGAGGGACGAGTGACGAGGAGTAACCCGCTCCCGCGTCGCTTCGGCAGGGTGCGTCCCACGCATCCTCATCCCCGAATCACCGCACGCTGGTGCACCCCAGAGGCGAAGCCGTTTTACGGCCTTCGCCGAGGGCCGGGGTACGAGGGACGCGTGACGAGGAAAAACCCGCGCTTTTGTCAGTTTCATAGGGTGTGTCCCACGCACCCTACCCGCTACTGTTCCAGGCTGATTTTGCTTTTCCTCGTACCTCGTCACTCGTCCCTCGTCACTTTTATCCGTTGGAGGCACCATCGGCGACACAACCTGTTCAGCAGAATACCGCA
>NZ_JAWOCR010000046.1:0-80883 GCF_046483665.1 Thiohalophilus sp.
TACCCCGCCTCTCTGGAAACGAGAAAAATCTACGAAGCCATTCCCGATCAGGAAGCTGAGAAGCATCATCAAATACGCATTATTGACGAGTCCGGTGAGGATTACTTCTATCCGGAGGAGTATTTTGTAGATATTGAATTATCCAAAGCTGCGGAAGAGGCCCTGGTAAAGGCGGCATAGTTAAATCAAAAAAATTAAAGGGGTCAGAGCCCTTTTATCCGAGTAGGGTAAGCGATTGTGAGCGAACGAGGAACGTTATTGCGCATACAAATGAGTTGCCTGCAGAAGAAGGGGTTAGACTGCAAATGCACCTTCAAGACTGGATAAAACAAATCGGTTAGGGTGAAGTGAATAACAATAAAAGGGGTCGCCCACAAAAATTAAAGGGGTCAGAGCCCTTTTATCCGAGTAGGGTAAGCGATTGTGAGCGAACGAGAATTAAAGGAATCAAAGCCCTTTACAGAACGACCTGGACTGGCTAATTTTCATTCATGATAAATCAAGGAGGCAAGGATGCCCCGCAAACCCCGCTTTTTTCTCCCAGATGTTCCCGTTCATGTCGTCCAGCGCGGCCACAGTCGTGAGCCGGTCTTTTTTGAGGACGGCGATTATTTAGCTTATCGACACTGGTTGGTCGAGGCAGCCCGACGATATAGTTGTGCGGTACATGCCTATGTGCTGATGACCAATCATGTGCATATTCTTGTTACGCCTCAGGGCAAGTCCGGAGTAAGCCGGATGATGCAATACGTCGGACGGCGTTACGTGCCCTATATAAATTACTCGTACGGCACCAGTGGCAGTATCTGGGAAGGCCGATTCAAGGCCTCGCTCGTCCATGACGAGGAATATTTGTTGACCTGCATGCGCTATATCGAGCTGAATCCGGTTCGGGCCAACATGGTCAATGCACCGGGACAGTACCGCTGGAGCAGCTATCGGGTAAATGCCCTAGGCAAGATTGACCCGTTGATTACGCCCCATTCTTTGTATTTACGAATGGGCAAGACAGAAGCCAGCCGGCTATCCGCCTACAAATCTTTATTTCAGGCGCATATTGATGACGATGCGCTTAAGGATATCCGGGCCGCCTGGCAGACCGGGACACCGCTGGGAAATACCTATTTCAAGGAAAAGATCGAGCGTAAGTTGAAGACCAAGGTCGGGCAGACACGACGCGGACGTCCGAAAAGGGCTTTGACCCCTTAAGAAAATACTCTAAATACACATTAAAATAACGGTTAATGTGAATAAGTTTCGCTGGTATTTGATTTTCTGTACTTGAGGACTATACTTATCACCAGATGATAAGGAATGTCACAGCATGCACAGGGACACGGGCCTGGATACCTTGCTTGAGATGGATGGTTATATCCTGGACCAGGGCGAGGGCTACTGGATCAAAATTGAGGCAAAACGGCTGGCTAACCCCACGAGTGAGCGCCCGCACGGCATCAGTTACTCGCTTACCCTGCACGATCCCTATAACCAGCGGATACTGGGTTATGACAATGCCCATGCAGTACAGCAAGCAGGAAATAAAAGCTATTCAGGCCGGCGAGTGGAATACGATCACAAACACCGCTCCATCAAAGACAAGGGCGAACCCTACGAATTTGTCAGTGCGTATCAACTACTGGAAGACTTCTTTACCGAAGTAGACAGTGTATTGAAAAAGCACAGAGGTTATTAAGAGGCGTAGCGAGATGAAGAAAATCGTGATCGGTATTATGCCGCAGGAGAAAATCCGTCAGAGAATGCTGGCAATTGCCAAGGGTGAGTACAAACCCAAAAAAGGCGAGCCCAAAATCTGGTTTACATCCATGAAGTCGATGGCGGAAGTACTGAGTGATAAAAATCGGGATCTGCTGCATGTGATTGCAAACACGAAACCGGAATCAATGCAGGAGCTGGCGAAAGCCACCAATCGGCAACCGAGCAATCTGTCGCGCACCCTCAAGACACTGGAAAACTACGGGTTTGTCGAGCTGAAGAAAAAAGATAAGCGGGTTGTGCCAATTGCAAAGGTGACGGAGTTTGAGATTCATGCGGCATGATGGAAACGATGAGTGGTTAAAAATAAATCCCTACGTCCCCTTTTTGCGCGTCCCCTTTTTGCGATGTTCAACAACCTGTGCCGGGTGTCGGCGTCTGCATCTGGTTAAGTATGGATGATGCGGTCTTACCTGCTGATCTGATTATTGCCTGAGACCAGTGTAGACGTGCATCTGTGCCCGAAAAACCGGGGCTTTGAGACGATACCTTAAAGCGCAGGGACTGAGCTGCCTCAAATAAAAGCAGGCAGGGAAAGTTTGCCTGATGTTATTGAGAAGGTTTGATTTTTTTGTTGGTATGGATTTCCTCGTGATTGATGAATTTCAATGATTAGCG
The DNA here is from genome assembly GCF_046483665.1 of Thiohalophilus sp. Lineage (GTDB taxonomy): Bacteria > Pseudomonadota > Gammaproteobacteria > UBA6429 > Thiohalophilaceae > Thiohalophilus. The sequence continues at coordinate 2,392 of NZ_JAWOCR010000046.1, forward strand.
GATGGCAAGTTTCTATAGTAGGTGTAACTTGACGAAATCCGAGGGAGGAAAACATGACGAATTACAAGCTGCTAATGACAATGGTTGCAGGGATATTTGCGGGTGTAACGCTCAGCTGTACTGCAGATACCGAGAACAGCAATAACCCATACGCCAAACCTGATGATACATGGATAAGCATCAGCGGCCGGGTTGAGTCAGTTGAAAGGGATTCATTCCTTCTCGATTATGGAGAGGGTGTCATAACTGTTGAGATGGATGACGGTGACCGCGATGCGGATGCGTACAAGTTGCTTGAGGGCGACAAGGTTACTGTCAATGGCTATATTGACGATGATTTTTATGAGCTGACAACGATCGAGGCCGGCAGTGTTTATGTCGAGAAGCTGGATACGTATTTTTACGCCAGCCCTGCGGACGAAGAAGACATCACTTATAATGTCTGGTATACAGTGCCAGTTGTTCCTGGCGAAGTCCTGGTGGAAGGAGTGGTTACCAATGTAGGTGACGAACAGTTTACTGTTAATAACGGGTACAAGTCCATCAAGGTTAGTGTGAAAAACATGGTGCCTGATCCGCTGGATGATGTGGGCTACCAGAAAATCGAAAAAGGCGACATCGTCAGGGTGACCGGTGATATCAGTGATGATCTCTTTGAGTCCAGGCTAATTAACGCAGACAGTGTTGTCACTCTGTATGATTAATTATGGGATTAAATAAATAATTTCCCGGGACTCGGCCAATATTGATTGGCAGGCCACAATAAGGCCTGGTGAGTAAAAGTCCGCCAGGCTTTATTATTTGCGAATAATGTTTGTGAATGTGAGTTTGTCGATTTGGAAATTCAAAAGACTGAGCAAAATCGGCTTGCATGGTAAAGAGCGATAGCTATTAAACCGGGCAATGAGAGTTCGTTATGACCGGGTTGTCTCGGTTAAGGGGATAAAATACTTTGCGGAAGCGGTTTGGATGAATAAGTATTCCGAATACGAGTCCAGAGAGATTTATTCGCCACGTTGTTTCTCGCAATGACCTCTCTATCCCGGTCGTTGCGAGCGAAGCAGAGCAATCTTTTGAGCACAGTGATCGGATATTCGGAATACCTGCTAAAAGGGTATTTATATTATTCGCCAGTAAAAATAGCTCTCGATGTGTCGAATGATTAAAGCTGTCAGCCCTTGCCGATTATATTTTTCGATCTGAATCAGAGGGAGCTTCCGGTATGATAAAAAATATTTTCGTTGTCGGGGCGGATGATTTTAACTGCAAACTGCTTGATGATATTCATTCTGATAGTGGTTATGAATTTCATAGCCTCCTCACTTTCGATGAGGTGAAAGGGGTTGAACGGTATCCTTCTTTCGATGGTCTCATTGATCAGGCCGAATCCGTGCTTGGCCATTTTAAAGGTAGCATCGATGCTATCGTCGGGTACTGGGATTTTCCGGTCAACTCCATGGTGCCTGTTCTGTGTGAGAAGCATAACCTGGTGTCGCCTACGCTTGAGAGCGAGCTCAAATGTGATCACAAGTACTGGAGTCGTTGTGAGCAAAAGAAGGCTATCCCCGAGCATACGCCGGCTTTTGAGTCACTGGATCCTTTTGATGAAAACGCGGTAGAAGATATCCGGATGGCTTTCCCGTTCTGGATAAAACCGGTAAAATCAACGGATTCATTTCTTGCATTTCGTGTTAATAGTCGCAAGGAACTGGGTGAGGCATTGGCAAAGATCCGGGATGAAATCGATTACATTGGCAAGCCCTTTAACGAACTGCTGGCCCATGCGACTGTGCCTGAGCACGTCAGAGAAGTGGAAGGGCATCACTGTATCATTGAGGAGATGATATCCGGTCATCAATGCACTATCGAAGGTCATGTATACAATGGCGAGATTATCGTCCATGGCGTGATCGACTCGTTCAATTACCCGGGAAGCTCGTCTTTTTTGCGCTATGAGTATCCTTCGCAACTTCCTCAGGATGTCAAGGACTCGATGATCGAGACATCCCGGAAAATCATGTCACATATTGGTTTTGATAACGGCGCCTTTAATATCGAATATTTTTACGATATGAATACAGATCAATACATGTTACTTGAGATTAACCCCAGAATTTCCCAGTCCCATAGTGAAATGTTTCAGTTCGTCGACGGCACCTCGAATCATCAGATTATGGTGGAACTGGCTCTGGGGAATAAACCGGATTTCAAGGCCCGTGCAGGTCGATTTGATAGTGCTGCCAAGTTTTACTTGCGACGTTTTGCGGATGGTACCGTCAGCCGGGTTCCCGGTGCCGATGAAATCGATCGCATACTCGAGTCTGTGCCCGGAGTTGACATTGATATCAATATTGAAAAAGGCGCACAGCTGTCCAGGTTAATAGAGCAGGACAGCTACAGTTTCGATCTGGCAAACATCTATATTGGTGCCGGAGATACCCGGGAACTTCTGGAAAAGTTTCGTAAGGTGGTCGAGGCTCTGCCGATTGAAGTCGAGGAGGAAGACAGTCGCGATTGGAAACAAGCCGCACTACAGGCAAGTCATGATGTCGTTTTTCTCAACGATGTTTTCAAATAAAATCAGCAAAGTGTGGTAGTAAAAAATGATTTTCATCGGGCAGAGGTCGGCAGGACCTGCCTTGTGCCCTCCCGCGTTCATAAACCAAAAATATAAAGCACTTCGAACCCTTGATAATTATAATAGTAGTATGAAAAAGGGTGAGCGCTTCAATACGATATCGCATCTCGTCGGCGCCACGCTCGCGCTGGCCGGGATCGTGGTGCTGCTGGTTGTGGCGACAAACAGCGGTGACGAGTTTAAAATTGTCTCGTTCAGCGTGTACGGCGCCATGCTCTTCCTGCTGTATTTGGTCTCGGCGCTTTATCACGGTCTGCGCGGGCAAGCGAAACGGGTGTTTCGTGTTCTGGATCACCAGGCGATCTATCTGCTGATTGCCGGCACCTATACCCCCTTTACACTGGTGACGCTGCAGGGCAGCACGGGCTGGTGGTTGTTCGGGGCTATCTGGGGACTGGCGGCGCTGGGTATCGTGATCGATGGTGTGTTTCGTGATGGCATACGTATTGTGCCGTTCATTATCTATTTTCTGATGGGCTGGCTCATCCTGTTTGCACTCAAGCCCTTGCTGGACGGTTTGGCTTTCAGCGGTTTTATCTGGCTGCTGAGCGGGGGGCTTTTCTATACGGGCGGGATTGTCTTTTTTGCTCTGGACCGTCGCTATCCGTGGATGCACGGACTGTGGCATCTGTGTGTTCTGGCCGGCAGCGTTAGTCATTATGTGTCTATCCTGGTTTATGTCTGAAGACATGAACCAGGTGCAGTCAGCGGGTCGGATGCCGGCCTGTTTCATATGCCGGCCGGATACATGACCCGTTGTCCGTCCCCCGGTTTGAGCTGACCGGGAGGCAGCGAATGTTTATTCCTTCAGGTAAGGACGCAGATACGGAAGGAGGGTATCCAGCATGTCGCTGTCCTCCACCCGGGTGTAATCCTTTTCAATGTGGTGGCTGACCTTCTGGCTTGACTCCTCATCCAGATGTTTATTGACAAGACCATGAAAGTGGGGCGAGCTGACGATAACCAGATTGTTGAACTGATTCTCACTACGCGCGTGGTTAAGCATTTCTGCCAGTTCCCGGGCAAAGCGGTCCTTTTCATACTCTTTGGGCTCGGTCGGTTCCGCGTAACTGCCGTGCCCTTCACGGTTGACGTCGCTCTGGTAGGCGCCGGGGCGATCGCTGGCCAGATCCTCGCCTTTCATGCGGCTTTGTTCGTGCGAGAAGCTTTTCAACCGTTCGAGATCGGACTTGACCAGGTTGAAAAGGCGGGCTTCGCTGGCGCTGGCAACAAGCACCCAGGTATTATTCATGGCATTTCCCCTGTTTGGTGTAATGGGACATTGATTTCAAATCATAGCCGGTTCGCCGGGCAAGATGTACTACTGATAGCGCAAACTGTGTGAGTCCGGATTTGCTCATTATTGTCGAATCCGTGTGCACTGTGTGCGATTAATGGGCAAAATTGCAGGATGATAAATGACACCAGGAATCGTTCTCCGGGGCTTTTGCTTCTTTTGACGGACCGGATCAAATGACGCTGACAGGATTGCTCGTCTTCATTCCCGTTGCTCTGCTGGCGGTATTGTGGTGGAAAGGGATGGGCAGCAAGGAGATTGCGCGTCGAGCCGGTGTTCGGGGTTGCCGTGAAGCCGGGGTCCAGTTTCTCGACGATAGCGTCGCGCTGTACCGGCTGCGAGTGCGGCGCGGACCGCGTGGTGCCCTGGCGCTTTACCGGTTATATAGCTTCGAATTTACCAGTAGTGGGGAACGTCGCCATCACGGTTACATCCATATGCTGGGAGATTACCCGCAAAAGCTGGAGATGGATCCTTATCCTGAATAAGTTTTATTCCCCCGTCATGATGTTTGAACTGAATTCAAAGAGATCTCCGGGCGGAACACCGGCTGTCGGGGTGTGCCCTGTGCGGACTGGCGGGGTAATATAAAGTTGACCAATAAACTCGGGTACAGTGAATGACGCACAGGGGGGGTTGGCACGGAAACCCGCTCGCCGACGCGGTGCGATTTATCAGGCTACTCGAACTTTCGTTGTTCAACTCACTCAAGGGTTTTAAATTTCGGGAAAATATCGTGTTCAGAGGCTGGTATCTGGTCTGCCCCGCGTGGGCAAAATATCCAGGTTTATCGGTCAGGTATTACTATATTAGCAAATACTAAAATAAGATGATTGACGGATTCCCGCCAATTACATTCAGACTGTCCAACCAGCTGGCGCCGGGAGCCACTCCGCGCTACAATTCCGGGCCTCACCCCGCCGGGCTGAGGCATTATCAACTTTCGGAATGTCGGATAAAAAACGTTTATCGTGATTGTCTGGCCGAACCGCAAGAGCAATGTTAATCTTGGCGCGTTATTGCTGGTGTAACGACAGTTACAAATCATAAACAATAAATAGAGGAAGTGTCTCATATGCTGACCACCAACCCCTTCTCTGAACTCACAGCATTGATATCTCCCGAGATCATGCAGGGTTACATCATTTTAATGATTATCCTGGTGGTGCTGGGTACAGTGCTGGACATGATGCACAAGAAAAGTGCCAAGTACTTTTTCGAAAATTCGAAAAAGTCGCAGAAGGCTGCCAAAAGAACAGTCGGTGGTGGTGAAAAAGCATCACTGCTGGTCAAGACCGTAGCCAGTGAAGTCATCACTTCTTCCGAGTTCTGCAATATCCGTCGCAGAATCTCTCACCTGTTGACCATGTACGGCTTCATTATCTTCGTTGTGACAACCGTGATGATGATTTTCGGCGCGGACACTTCCTCCGGGACTGTGCCTTTCCTGTGGCATCTTGGTGCGCTGATGCTTGTTGTCGGTGGTTACTGGTTCTGGTTCTTCATTCGCGTGGATGTTTCTGCAGAAGCGGTTAAATGGTATCAACTGCGTCAGGCCGATATCTTCATCGTTTCTCTGCTCACCATGGCGACATTTGGCCTGATCTGGTCCATCCTGCAGTCCAGTGGTGTTGCCGGCTGGGCGATGCTGTTCTTCGTTCTGTTCATTGTCGCCACGACTGTACTGTTCAGCACCGTGCTGTGGTCCAAGTTTGCCCACATGTTCTTCAAGCCTGCAGCTGCCTTCCAGAAGCGGATTATCAAGGCGGATGGTTCCAGAGAAAATCTGCCCGGTGACTATGATCTGTCCGATCCTGAAGTACAGGCGAAATTCCCGGATATTCCTGAATATATGGGCAAGAACCCTTCTTACATGGGGCTTGGTATCAAGCGTGAAGCTCCGCGCCATTACTAATTCGAAAGCAGGAGAATAAAAATGCCAACTTTTGTATATATGACGCGTTGTGATGGCTGTGGCCACTGCGTCGATATCTGTCCGTCAGACATCATGCACATCGACAAGGTAACTCGTCGTGCATATAACATCGAACCCAACATGTGCTGGGAGTGTTACTCCTGCGTTAAAGCCTGCCCGATGAATGCCATTGACGTGCGTGGTTATGCAGACTTTGCGCCGCTGGGCCACTCGGTACGTGTGAAACGTGATGAGGAAAAAGGTGTTATTGCCTGGCGCATCAAGTTCCGCAACGGCGAGAAAGATATGGAGCTGCTTGCACCTATCACGACAAAGCCATGGGGTAAACACATTCCCAAGCTCGCTTCAGTGCAGGGTCCTACCAAGGAAATGCGTGATAGCCAGTTACTGTATAATGAACCGAAATATATTCGTCTTGATGACGGGGATATACACACCTTGAAATCAAACGGGTTAAAAATGAAAGCAGGGGTGTACTACTAATGGCTTATAAAACAATAATAGAAGATAATATCGATGTCCTCGTATGTGGTGCGGGCCTGGGCGGCACCGGTGCCGCATTCGAAGCCAGGTACTGGGGCCAGGACAAGAAGATCGTTATCGCCGAAAAGGCAAACATTGATCGTTCCGGTGCGGTTGCACAGGGTCTGTACGCTATTAACTGCTACATGGGTACACGCTTCGGTGAAAATAACCCGGAAGATCACGTGCGTTACGCACGTATCGACCTGATGGGCATGGTCCGTGAAGACCTGTTGTTCGATATGGCTCGTCACGTGGACTCGGCTGTGCACCAGTTCGAGGAATGGGGTCTGCCGCTGATGCGCGATCCCAAGACCGGTGCCTATCAGCGTGAAGGTCGCTGGCAGATTATGATTCACGGTGAATCCTACAAGCCGATCGTAGCCGAAGCCGCCAAGAAATCAGCGGATGAAGTCTTCAACCGGATCTGTGTTACTCACCTGTTGATGGACGAAGCCAAGGAAAACCGCGTTGCCGGTGCCGTTGGTTTTAATGTACGTACTGGTAATTACCACGTATTCAAGTCCAAGGCCGTTATTGTCGGTGCCGGTGGTGCCTCCAATATCTTCAAACCGCGTTCCGTGGGTGAAGGTGCGGGTCGTGTCTGGTACGCACCGTGGTCGTCCGGCTCAGCGTATGGCTTGTTAATCGAAGCCGGCGCAAAAATGACCCAGATGGAAAACCGTATCGTACTGGCCCGTTTCAAGGACGGTTATGGTCCGGTTGGTGCCTACTTCCTGCATCTGAAAACCTACACCCAGAACTGCCTGGGTGAAGAGTATGAGTCCAAGTGGTGGCCTGGCCTGCAAGAAATCGTCGGTAAGGAATATCTGGATCCTGATGCTTCGCACGTCACTCATCGCCCGATTCCGACCTGTCTGCGTAATCACGCCCTGATCTCAGAGGTGAATGCCGGTCGTGGTCCGATTCATATGATTACCATGGAAGCTTTCCAGGATCCCCATCTTGAAGAGATTGGTTGGCATAACTTCCTGGGCATGACTGTCGGGCAGGCGGTACTGTGGGCGGCCACTGATGTGGATCCCAAGAACGAAAACCCCGAGCTGACTACTTCCGAGCCTTATGTAATGGGTTCTCATGCCACTGGGTGTGGCGCATGGTGTTCAGGTCCCGAGGATATCTCACCGGATGAATACTTCTGGGGTTACAACCGTATGACCACTGTTGAAGGTCTGTTCGGTGCCGGTGACGCCGTGGGTGGTACGCCGCATGCTTTCTCTTCCGGTTCCTTTACCGAAGGTCGTCTGGCTGCCAAGGCTGCTTGCAAGTACATTGATGAAGGCAAGGCTGAAGGCATTGTAGTCTCCGAGAAGCAGATCAACGACCGCAAGGCGCAGATCTTCAAGCCGATGGAGCACTACAAGGTTTACCGCAACGAGATCACTGCCGGTGATGTTAACCCCAACTACATCAATCCTCGCCAGGGTCTGGATCGTCTGCAGAAATTGATGGACGAGTACTGTGGTGGCGCCAGCGTCAACTACATGACCAACGAGAAGCTTCTGCATATCGGTCTGAAGAAGTTGAAGATTCTGGAAGAGGATCTGGAGAAAATTGCCGCAAAAGATTTTCATGAGCTTTTGCGTGCATGGGAACTGAAACATCGTCACCGTGCTTCAGAATCTGTAATGCATCACACCCTGTTCCGTAAGGAAACACGTTGGCCGGGTTATTACTACCGTGGTGATGCACTGAAGCTGGATGATGAAAACTGGCATGTACTGACTGTTTCCCGTCGTGATCCCAAAACAGGTGAATACACAATGGAGAAAGCTCCTTGTTATCACCTGGTAGACGAAAACGAATAATATATGCCTCGAAGGCCGTAAAGCACCAGCAACTTCTTGCTTCTAAAGGGGTTGCTGGTGTTTCTTTTCCGGTTGGAAAAGTTTATCAGGCCTTGTTTGCTTATCTGGAAAACTGATTTATTCGTAGCAATAGAAGCGTGATTATGACAACAGAAGCACCAATTGAGACACAAAACCAGCAGAATATTATTAATTTACCCGATGAGGAGTTGCTGGCTATTGCACATCCTATGTGGGAAGAGTTGATCAAATATTCCAACAAAGGTCAGTACGGTAAATTCATCAAAAAATTCTCCTATAATCTGCTGTTCGGCCTGAATGAAGTCGAAGTTGGCAAGCAGTTTGCGAAAAGCGAGCTGACGAGAAGTCTTTCCGAAGATTATGATTTTCTCGGGACGATTCGTCGTGGTGAGCATGTTACGGTTCTGTACCGTGTACGCAGCTCCAAAAAAGAAGGTGAATGGCTTGGCCGTATGGTGCTGGGTTATGAAGATGGTGAAGTCAGAATCTTTGGTGCTTCCATATTCTGAAATTGAATCACCTGCCCTGTTTTTAAAACCTTAATCACTACAGATTTGAAGTTAGCAATATGAATCAACAACTTGAAGACGCTATCGCTGACAACAAGTACGTCGAGCTTATGTACAAGGTCATTGATAAAAAGTCAGGATCTGTACTGACCGAGGTTGAGTATCCCCTGGGTTATGTTCATGGGATAAGCGAAGTCCTGGCGCCTGCCGTTACCGCCGAGCTGGAAGGTAAGCTTGCGGGAGACGTTATCGAGGTGCCGATTGACTGCAGCCAGTTGTATGGTCCCAGGGACGACTCTCTGGTTATTGTCGAAGCCATCGAAAACGTACCTGAGGAATATCGCGAAGTCGGCACCTCGATCCTGATGGAAAACGAGAAGGGTCAGACCAAGTCGTTTCTGGTCACAAGAGTGGATAAAAAGACCATTACTATCGATGGAAACAACCCGTTATGCGGCAGGGAAGTCATTTTCAAACTGGAGATCAAGGAAGTTCGTGATGCTACCGATGAAGAAATTGAGTTCGGTGGCAAGGTCGACGATGTCCCGGACGTTGAAGGGACTACCAAAGTCCCCGTGCAATAACCGGGTGTCAGGCAATCGGGAGTTGTAGTTTGTCGTCACAAGCAAAAGAAGAACAAAAAAGAGACCCCAATAATCCGTGCCTGTTTTGTACAGATCCACGTGGGGTATCACTGGAAAATGAACTGGCTTACAGTGCTCGCGACACTTACGCGGTGAGTCCGGGGCATACCCTGGTTATTCCGCGTCGCCATGTCGCCAGTTTTTTTGACCTGACGCCCGAAGAGATCAATGCCTGTATGGCGTTGATTACGGATGAGCGCAATTTGCTGGACGAGGAGTTCAATCCTGACGGCTACAATATCGGTGTTAACGTAGGGCCGGCGGCCGGACAGAGTATTTTTCATGTCCATATTCATGTCATTCCCCGCTACAAGGGGGATGTCGAGAATCCCCAGGGGGGGGTTCGGCACGTAATTCCCAAAAAGGGACATTATACGCGCTAGAGAGTATGATTTACGTCAGTTAAGTGGGAGGGGCTGACATCCCTGTTTTAATTCCTCCCGTTTCAACCATTGAGGAGTGATGATTATGAGCGAAGCACCAAAAACCCGACCCAAGGTTCCCGATGGCCATGCGCGTTTTCTGACCACCCGTCAAAAACAGGCTAATGAAAAGGGTTATGTGGGTTACGACACTATCTGGGAATCCTTCCAGAAAGAACAACCTTACACCACCCCCAAGAAGCCCTGAGGCGATCAGCCGCGTGTACCTCGAAGGTCGCGCGGCTTCTCCTTATAAGAATATGTTCTGTTTTTCCCGGCGTTTCTGATCGGGTAACGGATCGAGTCTGTAATTCTCCGCATTTTCACACTGACGGCAGCCCATGCGGTCAATGATTCCATAAAGTACGGTGTATGTATGCCGTTGCGGTGAGCCGGTGTTTTGAGTCGGCGATGTTCACTCTGTAGTACCAGGGCAGGACTGTCCGGTGCGTGCACGTGGCTTGTCTGTCGGACAAGGCTGCCTCGCCATGAATAGCGATTCGCACCCTGTTCTGAAGTCGTGACAGCGGGCGTGTGTCCGGCGCCCCGGGCTCGAGTCGTTCCCATGCGACGGTACGTTTCTGGCGCTGGGGGAGCGATCTGCTCGTCAATGCCGTTAAACAGGCGGTATCTTTTCTGCAGGAGTCGGCCCATAGTCTGAGCCTCCGGATGAGTGTCCTTGACTATCGGACAAAAAAAAACTGGCCATGACCCGTAAACGGGTGGCACAGTTGGCGATGTCGATACCAGACTATTCGCTTTTTGAAAATGAGCCGCCTGTATTCCAAAAAACTGCTGTTACCGTTCATTGGTGTGGTCCAGGTTGCCGAACTGGGTTGGGGACGTGCCCTGAGCCTGGACGGGAAGAACTGGGCATTACGCTATGCACAGAACGACAACAGGGAGGTGCGAAGTGGACCGTTCCGGGACGATCCGAGAGTGAATTTTTCCCTGGTGGTGAATATCGACGGGGATCGGCTGGAGACCCGGGCCGTACATCCTTCGCTGGAGCCTGAGCGGGTCCAACTCGATAGCCAGCAGCTTTGCGACGCGCTGTGCGACGTCAGGATACCATTCAGGGCGGGGGATCGTTACGAATACTGGCTGCTGGATGGCATTGACGAGCGTCCTTTGGCCCTGCTGCACAGCTGTGTTGATGAGCAAGAGATGCAGCTGCCGGTTCCATCCCCGGAATGGCTTGCCATGCCCGCTGCGGAACTGGCGATCCCGGACCCGCAAGCCCCGGCACAGGCAACCTGCCTGCCACCGGTTAACTATCGTTTGCAGAAACAGATCGAAGAGCGGGCCGGCAGCAAGCCCCGGGCGGCCTGGTTCGAACGCACGACGACGACGGAGAATTTCCCGCCCTGTCTGATCATGGACGAGTGGGCGGATCCGGAATGCCAGCGCTTGTGTGATCTCTATCTGCAGCGGCTCGCACCACGCTTGCTGATGATGCCCGGACTGCCGCATACAGTCCGCCAGCAGCTGGAGCAGGTCGCGTGCGACCAGGTTTTTGAAGTGGAGCGCTTCTATCCACTTTATCCCGAAGTGATCGATGACAGCCTGTTGAACGCCGCCCGGGTCGAGGCCAGATTGCGTCGCGCCAATGATGTGTAATCCGGCATCTTTCCATTATAGAATCTGATTACGCTGCACCGGAGCCTCATCCGGTCTGCCATTGATAAAGGTGAGCCATGATCGCGGTGATATTTGAAGTGATTCCCACGTCCGAAGGGAAACAGGAATACCTGTCCATCGCGGCAGACCTGAGGGAATATTTAAAAGAGATGCCCGGGTTTATCTCCATCGAGCGGTTCCAGAGCCTGAGTGATGAAAGAAAGATACTGTCGCTCTCCTTCTGGGAGGATGAAGAGGCGATTTCCCGGTGGCGAAACCTGGAGCAACATCGCGCCGCGCAGGCAAAAGGCCGGCATGCGTTGTTCGAGCATTACCGGATTCGCGTCGGAGCGATAGTACGCGATTATTCGCTGGACGATCGCGCCCAGGCCCCGCAGGACTCATTAAATTCAAGCGCATAGCCGTTTGCCTTACATCGACTTTCCTCTGACCGCAATACCCTTTTTATTACGGGCAGTCGGATAACGTACAGTATTCTGCGATGCTTCATTTCGCTGTATCGGATAACTTCTTTTATACCTCTTTTTGACTTAGAAGAGGTCCGGCAGCGCGATGGCCCATGATCCTACTGCCATAGGTTCAGAATCGGGACAGATTCTGGCTGTCTGTTGCGTGTGAACCGTTTGACAATGCTGATACCCTGAGGGAGCGCTGGGACGGCGAGTTGCTGTCCTCGCCGTGAATCATGTGCCGCCAGAGAAAACCGGTTTTCGGAACTGATCCGGGCAACAGCTCCGGCTGTCCGCCCCGCTGTTCATGGACCGGTGCCTTGATGCCGGTCTGACAGGTACTGCATGGTCCCCCGATGGATTCAAGTTCAATTTTCCAGGCTGGCCCGGTAATTGCATTTCAGTGCGTATGATGCGTTTTTTTTCAATGATCTTGCTGGGTTTTGGCTTGTTATCCGTCTCGTCGAGCTGGGCAGGCTTGCGGCTCTATTCGACTCCGCTGTCCGAGGCCGACTGGCAGTCGCAGGGGACGGCATTGATTTGCCGCCTGACCCATGAGATTGCCGGTTACGGCGTCGCCGAATTTCGCCAGCAGAATGATGGCCAGCTGGTGTTTCAGGTACGGGTCGAGCAACCCGCCACGGCCACCGCCGGTGAGGCGCGCCTGCTGTCTCTGCCAGCCAGCTGGCAGCACTATGACGAGGGCCGGGATCTGGGGGACCTGCCGGTGGTACCGGGCGAGACACCCTTTTACCTGAGAGAATCGGGAGCGCGGCGGGTAATGGCCGAGCTGGAAGCGGGACTGTTTCCGACGTTCGTTTACCAGGACTGGGTTGAGCCACAGGATGTTGTCCGGGTGCGGATTTCTGCGCTGGGCTTTGTGGCGGTCGTGGGCGAGTTTCGAGCCTGCGTCGAGGGGCTGCTGCCGTACGCCTTTAAGGATGTGCGCCAGACCGTGCTGCTGTACCAGACTAACCAGACCCGTCCATCGCGGCAGCAGCGCGATCAGCTGGATCGGGTGGTTCACTATCTGCGCCAGGATGAAGAGGTAGAACAAATACGCATCGAAGGATATACCGACAGTCTGGGCCTGTCACGGGTGAACCTTGTGGTGGCCAACCAGCGGGTCGATGCCGTCCGGGCCTATCTGGTGGAGCAGGGAGTGGATGCCGGATTGATTAAGACCCGGGCCTACGAGGAGACTGAAGCCAGGTTCGATAACCGGACCGAGGAAGGCCGGCGCAAGAATCGGCGAGTGGAGATTATTCTCAGCCGCTGAAAATTCAGGGGAGGTGCGGCTCCTGCGCCCGGAACCCCTGTGTGCGCCCGTGCAGTGTCTTGCCGCTGTTCGAGGCAGAAGCGCCTGGCGACGCACTGGCTTCGCTGTAGATGGCGGTCGCTGAAAACAGAACCAGAATGATCAGAGTCAGTCGTCCCATACTTGTCCCTGTGTTGGCTTATCGTTGGCTTATCGAACTATTATCCTTTTATAGCATGATTTTTCGTATGGGCTAAAGGGTAAACCGCCGGTTTGTGACGAATACCGCGATTCAGAGACCATTTTGAGGCTTTTTGAGGCTTTTTCAGCTCAAACAACCTCCTGAATCGGCTTTTGCCGGGACCGGGGGAGCGCTGACGCGGCCGTCGTCGTCTGGCAACCACGTTTTTTCTTCTCGTTTCCGGTATAATGCGCGGCGTTTTATCCAATCTGGCGTAATTTTTTTCGCGACGGAGCCGAGTTTCATGAGCGATATCAAGAAGGTAGTACTGGCCTATTCCGGTGGCCTGGATACATCCATCATTCTCAAGTGGCTGGAGCTGACCTACGGCTGTGAGGTGGTGACGTTTACCGCCGATATTGGCCAGGGGGAAGAGGTCGAGCCGGCCCGGGCCAAGGCCGAGGCCATGGGCGTGAAGGAGATCTACATCGAGGATCTGCGCGAAGAGTACGCCCGCGATTATGTATTCCCGATGTTTCGCGCCAATACCATTTATGAGGGTGAGTACCTGCTCGGTACATCTATCGCCCGGCCGCTGATTGCCAAACGGCTGGTGGAAATTGCCAGGCAGACCGGCGCCGACGCGATTTCCCACGGTGCTACCGGCAAGGGTAACGACCAGGTCCGTTTCGAACTGGGGGCCTATGCTCTCAAACCGGATGTCAAGGTGATCGCCCCCTGGCGCGAGTGGGACCTCAATTCCCGTGAGAAGCTGATGGCCTACGCCGAGCAACATGATATTCCGGTCGACTTTAAAAAGTCGGGCAAGAAATCGCCTTACTCGATGGACGCCAATCTGCTGCATATCTCTTACGAGGGCGACATTCTCGAGGACCCCTGGGCCGAGCCCGAGGAAGACATGTGGCGCTGGAGTGTCTCCCCCGAAGCGGCCCCGGACAGGCCCGCCGAGCTGACTTTGCGCTACGAGCGGGGCGACATCGTGGCTATCAATGGCGAGGCCATGACTCCGGCCCAGGTGATGAATACCCTTAACGAGGTGGCAGGCGCCAACGGCATTGGTCGCGACGATCTGGTTGAGAACCGCTATGTGGGCATGAAATCCCGCGGTTGCTACGAAACTCCGGCGGGCACGGTCATGCTCAAGGCCCATCGGGCGATTGAGTCTCTGACCCTGGATCGTGAAGTAGCTCATCTGAAAGACGAGCTGATGCCCAAATACGCCTCGTTAATTTACAACGGCTACTGGTGGTCCCCGGAGCGTGAAATGCTGCAGAGTATGATCGACGCCTCCCAGGAACACGTCAACGGTGAGGTGCGGGTGAAACTCTACAAGGGCAATGTGATCGTCACCGGGCGCCAGTCCGACAGTGACTCACTGTTCGATGAGAAAATCGCGACTTTCGAAGAGGACGCCGGCGCTTACGATCAGAAGGATGCCGAGGGCTTTATCAAGCTCAATGCCCTGCGCCTGCGTATCGCCGCCAAACGCCGTTCCGGCTGACTGTCACCTCGTTCCTCTCCCCGCCCGCATCCGTCGGGCGGGGAACCTCCATAAAATTCAATTGCCTGGAATAGCTTTTATCCTTATTACGTCTATTAACACAGGCACCGCAGGGTAAAGTTTCGTCACTGCCGACCGATAACCTGCTGCATAGCTGAAATCCGGGAGGATTTCATTCGCTCCACACCAGGGATTGGGAACTGTAAGAAGGAATGTATGGTTTTGGTCCCCGGGTCGGCGATACCCGATACCCTGTCGAACAGCTGGAGAACAGCGCTCGATTTCCTGAATGAACCGATCTGCCTGCTGGATCTGGAGGATCGTGTGGTGCAGGCCAACAAAACGTTCTTTGTCCGCCTCGGGCGCCAGCCCGACGAAGTGATCGGTCAGCCGATTGCCCGTCTTTTTCATCCTGAAGGGGAAGAAGAACCCTGTCCGATTTGCCGGGCGCGTCTGGCACAGAAAGACACGGTGGTTATCCTGGAGGCGGATGATCCGCGCAATCATGCGGACCATTCGATCCGGGTGCGCATTGGGGTAGTTCGCGATGAACAGGGCAATCCAAGCGGGATTATTCAGCACATCCAGGATCTGAGCCTGATCCGTGCGGCAGAAAACAAGTATCTTGATACACAAAAGCAGTTTCGTGATCTGTTCGATGCCTCTCCCGATCCCCAGATTATTGTCAATGGCGACGGCATTATTGAACAGGCCAACGCCCGGTGTTTCGATGTTCTCGGTTACAAAAATAGTGAGCTGATTGGCGAGTCTGTGGAAATTCTGTTACCGGAAGAATTACGCGATCGGCATGTTGGTCTGCGACAGATGTTTTTAGACACCCCACGTCCCAGACCTATGGGTAGAGGTGAACTGGCCTGCCGACACAAGGACGGCAGGAGACTGCCAGTGGAAATCAATCTGACGCCGATTAGTGTGAACAATAAAGTTTCTGTCTGTGCCGTGATTCGGGATGTCAGCGAGCGCAAACAGGCTGAACGTGAACTGCACCGGCTGGCCAGTTTTCCGGAATTGAGCCCGATGCCGATTATGGAAGTCACCCTGGCGGGCGAAATCACCTATGCCAATTCGGCTGCCTACCACAGTTTTGCCCGCCTGGATGTACTGGGTGTCGAGCATCCTGCCCTGTTCAATCTGAAAGAGATGATAGAGAAAGTCAGGCAAAGCGACCGGTCTGTATTACGCAGTATCGAAGTTGGGGCCATGGTTTATGAACAGCAGTTTTCGTATGTTCAGGATAACCAGGTAGTGCGGATCTATTCCTGGGATATTACCGAAATCCGCGATATGGCAGATGAGATGGAATATTTTGCCACCCATGATGGTCTTACCGGGCTGGTTAACCGCAATGAATTTGATCGCCGGATTAACCAGTTTATCGATCAGAGTCTGCGGGAAAACAGGGAACATGCGCTGTGTTACATCGACCTGGATCAGTTCAAAATTATCAATGATAAATGTGGTCACAGTGCCGGTGACGAACTGTTGCGCCAGCTGGGCAGGTTACTACGGGATGAAATCCGCGACACGGATACCCTGGCCCGGCTGGGTGGCGATGAATTTGGCCTATTGCTGACTGGCTGTGGCGTGGACAAGGCCAGGGAAATTGCCGAACATATTCGAAAAGCGATCGCCGAATATCGTTTCGTCTGGGAAAACCACGTATTTACTGTCGGCGCGAGTATCGGTCTGGTTCCTATTACGCGCCATAGCGGCGGGGTCAAGGATTTGATGAGTGCCGCAGATAGCGCATGTTATGTCGCCAAGGATACGGGCCGGGACCGAATACATATTTACCAGCAAGACGATTATGAAACGGGTCAGCATATCAAGAATATCGAATGGGCCCATCGCCTGCAGCAGGCCCTGAGTGAAAACCTTTTTTGTCTGTACAAGCAGAGTATTCGTTCTACACAGGATCAGAGTGATGAGCGCTATGAATTGCTGGTCAGAATGGTGAATGAAGATGGCGCTCACTGTTCCCCGGGTGCCTTTATTCCGGCGGCAGAGCGCTTTAATCTGATTAAAAACGTCGACAAGTGGGTTGTTAATGAGGCTTTTCGCCTTATCAGTACCGGCTGTCTGAATACTCATGAGGTTTCAATCAACCTCTCCGGAGATACGCTGGGCGATATTGACATGATCTATTATGTCGTCCAAAAGCTCGAAGAATACGCTATTGATCCTCGTGGTCTGATTTTCGAGATTACCGAAACCGCGATGATCACCAATCTGGCCAATGCACAAAAATTTATGTCCATGATGCATGATGTGGGTTGTCGCTTCGCGATGGATGATTTTGGCAGTGGCGTCAGTTCATTTGCCTATTTGCAAAATCTGCATGTAGATTACCTGAAGATTGATGGTGATCTGATCCGCAACAGTGTGGTCAACAAGATCAATGCCTCAATGGTCAAGGCGATTAACGATATTGGCCATGCGATGGGCATCAAGACTGTGGCCGAATTTGTTGAGGATGAAGTGATTTACGAGAAAATGGTCGAAATCGGCATTGATTATGTGCAGGGCTATTATATCGATCATCCGGAGATGGTAGAAAAGTAGGCTCTGAACGGGCGGTCAGAATGTCAGGCCGGCAACTTTTTGCTGTACTTGGGTCGTGAACGCTTATTTGTTCAGCTCAGAACGTCTTTTTAGCAGACAGTATTGATGCGACCCGCTGTAATTCCTCTTCGGTATTAACGCCCGGTCCGGGTACCTGATCGGCTGTGACAACTTTGATCCGGTGGCCGTGGTACAGCACCCTCAGTTGTTCCAGCGATTCTATCCGTTCCAGTGCACAGCTGCCCCACGCGATATATTGTTTGACGAATCCCGCGCGATACGCGTACAGACCAATGTGCCGGTGAAAGTGGCTGAAGTCATCCAGTGTTGGTGATGATTCACGATACGCCTCACGATCCCAGGGAATTGGCGCGCGGCTGAAATAAAGCGCATTGTCCTCATGGTCGCGAACAAGTTTGATCACATTCCAGTCGAACAGTTCCTCGATACTTTCTGCCGGTGTACTGAGCGTGGCCATTTCCGCCTTGCAGCCCCGCACCAGTGCATGGCCCACCTGATTCAGGCAGGCCCCGGGCATCAGCGGCTCGTCTCCCTGCATATTGACGATGATGGTTTCATCATCAAGGTCGAATTTTTCGATCACTTCATGAATGCGTTCGGTGCCGGAATTATGGCTGTCCGATGTCAGGCAGCGATCCACAGGAAAGTCCGCTGTCGCCTCCAGAATGCGTTCGTCGTCGGTAGCCACGATGATGCGCTCGGCATCGCTTTGCAGGGCATTATCGATGACGTGCGCAATCATCGGCCTGCCGGCGATCTGGCGTAGCGGTTTGCCGGGCAGACGACTGGAGGCGTAGCGGGCAGGAATGACGATATGAAAGCTCATGCGTTGTTATCTTTGCCTGAAATACTGTTTTTTTGAGACTGGATTAACAAGTCAAGTATCGATTCTACTTCCTCGACCGTGATCCGGTCCATGGTGCCGGGATCGCGCACCCGGATACCCCAGGGTAATTCCGACACCGGTTGGTGGAACTTGTCCTGCACGGCATCAGGATAATGGTTGACAGTCCATCGCCGGCTTAAATAGGGACCGGTCCGGTCCGGGTTGGCGCAGGCATACAGCCCGATAACCGGGGTGTCGACTGTGGTGGCCATGTGGGCCGGTCCCGAATCCGGCGAGATCAGGGCCATGGCATTGTCCAGTATCGCGAGTAACTGTTTTAACGAAGTCTTGCCGACCAGGTTGATGATATTGATATTGCCGACCCGCTCTTCGATAGCCGCGGCCAGTTGTTGTTCGGCGGCACTGTTGCCGCCGGTCAGATAAACCGGCAAGTCATGTTGTTGGAAAGCATATCTGGCCAGCTGTGCATAACCGGCTACATGCCAGTTTCGATAGGCACTGCTGGCACTTGGGCTGATCACCAGATAAGGCCGGGTCGGGTCGGCGAGTTGCTCGGCTTTGTGGCGATCGGCGTCCGGGATGGGAATATCCCAGCGCAGCTGTTGTTCCTCGATGCCCAGGGCCTGAGAAAAACCGAACAGGCCGTCCATGACATGCTGCTGCGCTCCGGCCGCGATCCGCTGATTGGTAAATAGCCATTGCAGGTCCCGGGCCCGGGCCCGGTCGAAACCCAGCCGAATCGGGGCGTTGACCAGACGGCTCAGCAGGCTGGCACGCAGGGCGATTTGCATGTGCAGCAGGGCGTCGAAGCGGCGGCCTTTCAGTTGTCGGTGCACGTCCCGATAGGCTGCCAGCCCGCGAGCCTTGTCGAAAACGATAAACTCGATATCGGGAATCCCCTGCAAGAGGGCATACTCGGTCTTGCCGATGATCCAGGTCAGCCGGGTTTGCGGCCAGGCCTGCTGAATGGTGCGCACTACCGGCAGGGTATGGCAGATATCACCAATAGCGGAAAGCCGTAAAATGCACAGGCTCTCCGGGGGTGTGGTAAAGGGCAGAGGCATACCGTTATTTTTGTAGTTTAAAAATGATAGCCCAGGTGCTCGTCGATAAATTCACGAATGCAGCCATAGCCGCCATTTTTTTCCAGCACCACATCGACGATCTGTTTGATTGAACCGACCGCATCGGCGGGGCAGGCGCTGAAGCCGACAGCATGGATAATGTCACGATCGTTGATATCGTCGCCGATATAGGCCACCTGGCCGAGGTCGATTTCCAGCTCGGCGCAGAACTGCTGCAGAATCTCCAGTTTCGGTTCAGTACCGACATAAAACTTTTCAATTCCCAGTGTTTTGCAGCGCCCGGCGATGATCGTGCTTTTGAAGCCGGAGCTCAATACCGCCACCGGCACACCCTCGCGCTGCAGGTGAATAATGCCGCGCCCGTCTTTGGTGTCGAAGCGTTTGACCTCTTCACCCCCCTCGGTGTAGTACATGCCACCGTCTGTCATGACCCCGTCAATGTCCAGAGCCAGCAACCTGATATCCGAGCGAATCGTCACAGGCTCAGACAATATGATAGCCGACGGCGTCGGCAATGGGACGCAGGGTACCGATCAGTTGCCGGAAGGCGTCGTGATCCAGCTGTTGCGAGGCATCGGATTTGGCGACGGACGGATCCGGGTGCACCTCGATCAGTAGCCCGTCGACCCCCATGGCCGTCGCGGCGCGGGCGAGATCCGGTACCCCGTAGCGATAACCCATGGCGTGACTGGGATCGACGATGACCGGAAGATTAGTGTATTCCTTCAGATAGGCAACGCCGCACAGATCCAGGGTGAAACGGGTCTTGGTTTCAAAGGTCCGAATACCGCGTTCACAGAGAATGACGTTGTCGTTGCCGCCGGAAAGGACAAACTCGGCGGCCTGAACGAATTCCTGCAGCGTGGAGCCAAAGCCGCGCTTGATCAGGATCGGCTTGTTGCTGCGGCCACAGGTGCGCAGGATGCCCTGGTCATACATGGCCTTGGCGCCGATTTGAACAATATCGGTGGTTTCGATCACTTCGTCGACATGAGTGGAGTCACGGACTTCGGTAATGATGTTCAGACCGTATTCACTACGCATCTTGTCCAGCAGGCGCAGTCCTTCATCACCCAGGCCCTGGAAACTGTAGGGCGAGGTGCGCGGCTTGTAGCAGCCGGCGCGCAGGGTAGAGATGCCCAGTTCCTTCATCAGTTTGGCCGAAGAGGTGATTTGCTCTTCCGATTCCACCGAGCAGGGACCGCCGATGATCATGGTGTTGCGGCTGTTGCCGCCAATGCTGATGTCGCCAATATCGATACGGCGTTTTTCCGGCAGGTATTGCGCGCTGGATAACTGCATATCGTTGGGGAAGGCAAAGCTTTCCACGACCATACCTTGATATTCTTTCGGCACTTCCTGCAGGGCCGAGGGAGTGACCATCACATGATAGTCGGGTTTTTTGATATGAAACGCGTCCAGCTCCCAGCCGATCTTGTCGAGGGTTTTCTGGTCGGTATCTTTGTCGAAATGGATAATCATACTTCACCTTTGACGAGATTAAAGAAGGTGACCGAACCGGTAACCTCATGCTTGCTGTTGACAACGGGTAAATAATTGACAGGAAAACTCTGTTCCTGGATGTAGCTGATAAGTTCCTGCACGGTAAAATCATCGCGTGCCACCGCCGGTGACGGGTTGATCATGTCGGCGACTTCCAGCGCATTGAGATTATCGACGTGTTTGAGCATGCCTTTGCGTACGTCCGCGTTGGTGATCATGCCCTGGAGCGCGCCCTGTTTATCGACCAGCAGGGTGAAACCCAGTTTGTGGTCCTCAATGGACTGCAGAATGTTACGCACGCTCAGTTCATGCGGACGGAGGATGGGGGTCTCATCCAGCTGGCGCATGAAATCGCCTACCAGGTAGTGCGAGCCGACATCGTGAGTTTTCAGGTTCAGCATGGCCGCGCCAATAGAGTCGCTGTTCATCAGGTAGGAACCGGAAACAGCTGCGTAGACACCCATGTTGCGCAGAATAAAAGAGACTTCGTGATTGACGCCGCCATCGACGTGAATCCGGGTTTTCGGGAAACGCTGGCGAAACTGGCGAATCTTGCGGAAATTGTGTTTGTCGAAAGTCCCCCCACTCTGACCGGGTGTGGTGGCCATGATCAGGATAAAATCGAGCTGTTGCGCATAGGGCGCAAAGACATCGATGTCGGTATTCGAGCTGATCGCCAGCCCTACCCGGGCGTTGATGTTGGCCGGAATGTTCAGCTCTTGCTGTAAGGGCTCATACTGAAAACAGACCGCATCCACCGGTTGGGCTGCGATCAGGTCGTAATAACGAGTCGGATCCGACGTGATGATGTGCAGATCGATGGGGGTAGTGCTGAGCTTGCGGATCTCTGCGATATCGTCGAACACGCCCGGATCGTCGTTGCAGTCGATATGAAAGAAATCCGTGCCGTGCGCATCCAGCTCGGCGACAATGTCCTTCAGTTCCTTGCGCTTGTTGGAATAGATCGAGGCGGAAATTTTCATAGTAAACGTCGTTCAACTGTCAGCCTGCAGGCGACGTGGTGGTGGATGCGATGTCCGAAACGGAGTCTGTTGCCGGATAACGGCCCTGTCCCGCTTTTCGGGGGCCGATGCAGTGTATTACAGCCGGCCTGACAGGTACAGCCGCGCCGACCGCGATGACACCGGCATATTATACCACTAATGTCAGTAAGTTATAGTATCCAAAGCGTGACCGGGGTCCGCCAGTAAGAAAAGCCGGCCCAAATAGCGGCCGGCTGCACACCCCGGGAGGAGCCGGGAAAATCACGCTCAGATGTCCGGCGTAGTGCCGGCCAACCGCGTACCGGGTATGACACCGCGCTGGTGCAGATCGTTCAGAATTTGCCGTCCGCCCTCGATGACAACGTCAGGCTCGGGGTGATTGAGTTCCGCGGCAATCTGCGCCAGCATCGCTTCGCCACTGCTAAGCTCGCTATTGTTTATCAGCTGCAAGAGCCGGGCGGTGACCGGGTTTAGCTCCATAAAGGTGATCTCATCCTGCTCATTGCGATAGACCAGCAACCAGGTCGGCTGTTCGCCGGGCTGTTCGGGACGAAAATCGGGGCCAATGAGCTGGACGGGATAGTCATAGCTGAGCGGCCAGGCCAGGGGGGAGAGCACGGGCCGATCCTTGAGCAGATCGCCTTCGATCTCGATTCTGGACCAGTCCGGTTCTTGCTCAGACAGGCTCAATGCCAGCTCGACCCACTCGTAATGGGCCAGTTCGAACAAGAACGGCAGGTCGTCGGCCTCGGCGGTCCGTTCATGTTCCAGGTAGTGAAGAAACTCCCGGGGCATTTCCGGAAACAACGGGGTGGTGGCCCTGTGGCGGGCAAAATAGTCACGAATCAGCCGATGCCATTTTTCATCAGTCAGAAGCTGGCGCAGGACAGGGAAGCTGTCGGCCATGAAGCCTTCAACATTGTTGTAAAACAGCTCCCGGTAAATGGCCATGCGCCGATCCTCGACATCCACCGGGGCCGGGCTGGCCTGCGGATCGCGGATGTGCGCGGCAAAGCGATATTGCTGCTCCTGAAAATCCATTTTCTCAGTTCGCTTGTTCATGCCATGCCTGTTGCGGTTGCGCCTGTTGTTGCAGGGCGCTGATGGTATCGACTTCGTCCAGCAACTCCTCGATCGGCGGCAGGTTGAAGTCCCGCTCCAGCATGGTTGGGATCACCCCGAAATGCTGATAGGTCTTTTTCAACAAATCCCAGACCGGGTCGATGACCGGGGCGCCGTGCGTGTCGACGATCAGATCCTCGGCTTCATTGTAGTGTCCGGCAACATGGATATAGCTGATACGCCCGGCAGGGAGCGCACGCAGGAATTGTTCGGCGTCATAGCGATGATTGACGCTGTTGACGTAAATATTATTCACATCCAGCAGGAGCCGGCAGTCAGCTTCTTCGAGCACGGCATTGATGAAGTCGATTTCTTCCATCTGTCTGCCCGGTGCCGCGTAGTAGGAGACATTCTCCACCGCAATGGGCTGCTCCAGAATATCCTGTACACGGCGGATACGTCCGGCGACATAATGCACGGCTTCCTCGGTAAACGGAATCGGCATCAGATCGTAAAGGTGTCCGTCGTCGCTACAGTAGCTCAGGTGTTCGGTGTAAATACGAATATTGTGTTGCTTGAGAAATCGCTTGAGACGCTGCAAAAAAGCTTCGTCCAGCGGTGCGGGGCTGCCCAGTGACAGGGACAGACCGTGCGTCACAAAGGGATAGCGTTCGGTAAATTCGCGTAACTTGCGGCCGTAACTGCCGCCGACGCCGATCCAGTTCTCCGGGGCGATTTCCATGAAGTCGACCTGCGAAGGAAACGGGTCCGCGAGCGGGTCCATGATGGACCGCCGCAGACCCAGTCCGGCGCCATGAACAGGATAGGTTGTCGAGTTCATGTCAGTTCCTTGGGCCGCTTACTTGCTGCTGCCGCATTTACCTTCGCCGCACTTGCCTTCCTGCTTGGCCTTGTCGCCGCCGCATTTACCTTCCATGTTCTTCTTCATTTCCTTGTCGCCGCCGCATTTACCTTCGCCGCACTTGCCTTCCATGTCATTTTTCTTGCTATCGCGGCCTTCGCCACAACGACCTTCATTGTCGGACTTTTTATTGCCGCCGCATTTACCTTCCATATGGCTGTCGGCCAGCTGCATGTAGCCGCTGGACAGCTCGCTCATGGCAAAGGGGTTGTTGCCGGCTTCGGCCGCCGTGGCGACGTTGCTGGCCGCCATGCTGGCAGCAAAGGCGGTGCCCAGGGCAAGTGTCAGAGTTTTCGATGATTTACTGTTAGCCATAATCTGCATTCTCCATGTGTGTCGTTGTTGGTTAGTTATTTAGTCGTGGTATCGCGCTAAACCTTACAACAGAAATGATATAAAAAAACCACGCCATTTCCGAAATGTGACCCTGTCGGAGCCCGATGGTTCCTGGCCCGGGCACCCTATATAAGTAATTGCTAATATTATCTTGCCGGGGCTTGCTCATCGGCAGCAGGAAATAACGCCCAGAACGTTTATTTTACCCTCGCCAGAGAAGTGAATCATTCGGAAGTTTTGTGTTTGTACTCGCACAGATCTTCGATGACGCAGGCCCCGCAGCGCGGCTTGCGCGCCACGCAGGTGTAGCGGCCATGCAAAATGAGCCAGTGATGGGCGTCTTGTGTGTATTCTTCTGGTACCAGCCTGAGCAGTTTTTTCTCCACCTCCAGCACGGTCTTGCCGGGGGCCAGGCCGGTGCGATTGGAGACCCGGAAGATGTGCGTGTCCACGGCAATGGTAGGGTGGCCGAAGGCGGTATTGAGAATCACGTTGGCGGTTTTGCGCCCGACCCCGGGTAACGCTTCCAGTGCCGTCCGGTCCTCGGGGACCTTGCCGCCGTGCTGCTCGACCAGGATCTGGCAGGTCTTGATGATGTTTCTGGCCTTGCTGTTGAACAGGCCGATGGTCTTGATGTGGTTTTTCAGGCCGGATTCCTCAAGCGCCAGGATCTTTTTCGGGCTGCGGGCCACCTTGAACAGTTCTTTGGTCGCCTTGTTAACGCCTTTGTCGGTGGCCTGTGCCGAGAGAATCACTGCGATAAGTAGCTCAAAGGGCGTGCGATAGTTCAGTTCGGTGGTGGGATGCGGATTTTCTTTTTTCAGCCGCTTGAAAATCTCACGTCGTTTTTCGGGGTTCATTGTTGTTCTTCTTGATTTAGATAAAAGATTAACGCAGAGGCGCAAAGGCGCAGAGTTACGCAGAGGAAGATTATTTATGGTTGTTGTCGCATATACTTCATACACTCAGTAATAGGCATGTATATTCACGCGGATTATGCTTTCCTGCTCGAAGCGATTTACTATCCAAAATTTTTCAATCTTTGCGCCCTCTGCGCCCTCTGCGCCCTCTGCGCCTCTGCGTTGGGTTTTTTATCTCAGGTAGCCGCGCCGACGGGTTGTTCGGTGCCTATGGGGGCCTTGCTACGTTCTGCGCGGCGTTGATCGATCAGGTTTTTGACGGCGATTAGCAGTCCCAGGCCGATGAAGGCGCCGGGGGGCAGGATGGCCAGCAGGTAGCCGCGGTATTCCTCGAACAGAACCAGGGTCATCCATTCGGCGCCCTGACCGAACATCAGTTCGGCCTGACGCAGCAGGGTACCGAAACCCAGTATTTCACGCATCGCGCCGAGGGTAACCAGCACGGCGGTGAAGCCCAGTCCCATGAACAGCCCGTCGGTGAAGGCCTGGGGGACCGGGTTCCTGGAGGCGAAACTTTCGGCACGCGCCAGGATCGAGCAGTTGGTGACGATCAACGGGATGAATATGCCCAGGATCTTGTAGAGTTCATGGAACCAGGCGTTCATGCTCAGTTCGATGACAGTGACCACCGAGGCGATGATCAGAACGAACACCGGCACTCGGATCTCGGGGCGTACCCAGCGGCGGATCAGCGAGACAGTGGTATTCGACACGACGAGCGTCAAAATGGTGGCCAGGCCCAGCCCCAGGCCGTTGATCGTGGTATTGGTGACCGCGAGCAACGGACACAGGCCCAGTAACTGGACAAACGCCACGTTGTTGGTCCACAGGCCGTCGCGAATCAGAGTGCCGTAGGAATTATTGGTCATGTTGACTCGTCCGTCGTCGGGTTGTCGGTGGGGCGAAACAGTTGTTCGCGATGTTGCTGGTAATATTTAAGCGCGTTATGCACCGCTTTGACCACAGCGCGCGGAGTGACTGTCGCGCCGGTGAACTGGTCGAACTCGCCACTGTCTTTTTCGACCTTCCAGCCGGCGGGGTCGGGATTATCCAGGGATTTACCTTCGAAGCTGTGGATCCAGTCAGAGCGGTCTGCCTCGATTGCATCACCCAGTCCCGGCGTCTCGCGATGGTTGATGACACGCACCCCGGCCAGTTCTCCATTATAACGAATGGCTACCAGCAGGTTAATGGGGCCGCCATACCCGTCCGGGGCTATGACATTCAAAATGGCCGTAACCGGTTCCTCCTCCTTGCGGGCCCGATAGACGGTAACCGGTTTGGGAGTACCCAGCAACGCTTCATCGCGTACCTGGATGGTATCCCGGGTGAGTTTATTGTCATGCTTCTCCGGGGGAACCAGACTGTGCAGATTGCGCAACAGGGCGGCCTGTTCGTTGGCGGTAATGGTCGGTGCGGTCTGCTGATGAATCCAGGCGACCAGTCCGGCACCAATCACGGCAAAGCTACCCAGCAGGATGGCGCTGATAGCCATGTGTTTAACCAGTGGCCGCGTCACGGCTGTTCCTCGCCAAAGACGGGTGGCCGGGTGTAGTAATCAATCGTGGGAACTGCCATGTTCATCAGCAGCACGGCAAAGGCGACCGCATCGGGATAACCGCCCCAGGTGCGGATAATATACAGCAACAGACCGATCCCGATGCCATAGATGATTCGTCCCCGGTTAGTGGTCGCCGCCGAGACGGGATCGGTGGCGATGAAAAAGGCCCCGAGCATGGTTGCGCCACTGAACAGGTGAAACAGCGGCGAGGTAAAGGCGTCGGGATCGTTCAGGTGGAACAACCCGGAGACCAGAAACAGGGTCGCCAGCATGGCTACGGGGATATGCCAGCTGATGACGCGCATGTAAATCAACACCAGCCCACCCAGCATGAACAGTAGATTGATCCACTCCCAGCCGTGGCCGGAGAACATGCCGAATAGTTCTGTACTGCCATTATGAATTTCGGTCAGGGTCAGGTTCTGTGACAACGCGGTTTTGATGGCATCCAGGGGAGTGGCGGCGGTCAGTCCATCGAGGGTTTGTCCGGCGGGCAGCTGTTCCAGAAAAGTGTAGTGCAACGCGTCGATCAACGTGATGTCATGCACTTCGGGCGTCAGCCACAGGGTCATCTCACGCGGGAAAGCAATCAGTAACATGGCATAGCCGACCATGGCCGGGTTGAAGGGGTTATAACCCAGCCCGCCATATAAATGTTTGGCGATGATCAGGGCAAAGCCGGCCCCCAGAACGGGCAACCACCAGGGCGCCAGCGAGGGCAGGGCCACACCCAGCAGGATTCCGGTCACTACTGCGCTGCCATCCATCAAAAAGGGTCGGATGGGCCGTTTGCGCAGATGCAGCATCAGCGCCTCGGCGGCCAGCGCCGTGCCGACCGCCAGCGTGATATTGATGATGACGCCCGGACCGAAAAAGTGCATATAAGCCAGTGCGCCGGGAATCAATGCGTAGATCACCGCCAGCATCATCCGGTTGACCCGGTTACCGCTTTGCAGGTGGGGTGAGCTATGTAACGACAGGTTCATGATTCTTCCTTGTCACTGTTGCTGGCGCTTGCCTCGGCCGCGGAATCGTCCGCTGCCGCAGGCTCCGCACGGCGTGCCCTGGATCGGGCCTTGGCTGCTTCAATGGTCGCTTTTTTGTTATCGTCGCTGTCGTTTTTGTCACCCTGGTTTTTTTTGAGCATTTCCTTTTTACGCTGTTTACGCTCCTCGTCTTCGCGCTTTTTGCTTTCCAGACGTTCCAGACGAAACTCGTGCCGTTCGCGGGCCAGATCCGCCTTGCGTTTTTCCCGTTCCTGGGCCCAGATTTCCGTCTTGGCAAAGCGGTAGTACTGGACCAGCGGAATGTGGCTGGGACAAACATAGGCGCAACAGCCACACTCGATACAGTCGAACAGATTGAAATCCTGGACCCGATCGAAATTTTTCGCTCGCGCATACCAGTAAAGCTGTTGCGGCAGCAATTGTGCCGGGCAGACGCGCGCGCATTCCCCGCAACGGATACAGGGCATGGGGATATGTTGTTCTGCGGCGCGCGGCCAGGAAAGAATACAGTTGGTCGTTTTGATAACCGGAACATCGGGGGTGGCCACGTTGAAGCCCATTAACGGCCCGCCCATGATCAGCTCATGATCCCGATCGTCGCGCCAGCCACACTGTTCGAGCAGGGCAGAGAAAGGCGTGCCGACCAGAACATCCAGATTGGAGGGCTGGCCGATCGCCTCACCGGTGACGGTGACATAACGGGAGATCAGCGGTTTGCCATGATGGATGGCATCCGCCACAGCGGCTGCGGTGCCAACATTGTGACAGACCATATGGATATCCAGCGGCAGGCCGTGGCTGGGTACCTCCTTGCCGGTGAGCACCTTGATCAGCTGTTTTTCCCCTCCGGTGGGATAAATGGTCGGGACCTGCACCAGTTCGATAAATGTTTTTTCCTCGTCACTGAGTGCTTCGCGCAGGCTCTCATAGGCCCGGGGCTGGTTTTTCTCCAGAGCGATGACGCAGTGCCTGGCCTGTACCGCATGGCGCATGATTAACAGACCATCGATAATGCGTCTCGGTTGTTCCTGCATCAGAAGGGCGTCGCAGGTGATATAGGGTTCACATTCGGCGCCATTGAGGATCAGCGTATCGATGATATTGCCGGGGCCGGCATTGAGTTTAATAAAGGCAGGAAAGCCGGCGCCCCCCATACCAACAATACCGGCCTCGCGAATGACATTACGCAGGGCGCTGGGTTCCAGCCCGGCATAATCGGGTGGGGGTGTTAGTTCGACCCACTCATCCTCGCCATCGCTGTCGATCACGATACACGGTGCCAGCAAGCCCGAGGGATGAGGGATCGGATGATCCTCGATGGCCCGGATCGTACCGGAGGTTGGCGCATGCACCGGAACGCTTACGTATTCGGTGGCGTAGGCCAGACGCTGTCCTTTCAGGACCCGCTGACCGACTTCGACTTCCGGTTCGGCCGGCTCACCAATGTGTTGCTGCAAGGGAACAATTAATTGGGGCGGAATGCTGGCGGTATGCACCGGCTCCTGCATGGATTCGGCCTTGTGCCCCGGCAAGCGCAGGCCGCCATGAAAGTGCCATAGCCGACGTTTCATATTGCGCTGGCCTCGTGTGGCGATTTTTCCAGCGGTAGCGCGGGGGCTGGCCATTTCCAGGTCTGCGGAGTCTCCTCCACCGGTTTGATATGAATGCAATCCACCGGGCAGGGTTCGATGCAGAGATCACACCCTGTGCACTCGGATTCGATCACTGTGTGCATCTGCTTGGCGGCACCGACGATGGCATCCACCGGGCAGGCCTGAATACACAGAGTACAGCCGATACATTCATTCTCATCGATATAGACGACGGTTTTCCCACCGTGTTCGCCATGTTCCTCATTTAATGGTTTGGGATCGACGCCCAGCAAATCGGCCAGTTGCTGAATCACTGCCTCGCCGCCGGGCGGGCACTGATTAATATCGGCTTCGCCCTTGGCAATCGCTTCTGCGTAGGGCCGGCAACCGGCATAGGTACACTGGCCGCACTGGGTCTGCGGTAAAATGGCATCGATCTGATCCACCACCGGATCGCCTTCCACCTTGAAGCGCACCGAGGCAAAGCCCAGTAACAGGCCGAAGAGCACTGCCAGGACTGCGAGAACGAGAATAGCTTCAAACATGAGTGCCCTATCCCCTGACCAGCCCGGAAAAACCCATAAAGGCCATCGACATCAGTCCGGCAGTAATCAGTGCAATAGAAGGGCCACGAAAAATCGCCGGTACATCGGCCACGGCCAGTCGTTCACGCATGGCGGCGAACAGGATCAATACCAGCGAGAAACCGAGCGCGGCGCCAAAACCGTACAGAGCCGATTCGATGAACCCGTGCTCGGTCTGTACATTGAGCAGGGCCACGCCCAGCACGGCACAGTTGGTCGTGATCAGCGGCAAGAAGATCCCCAGCACCTGATAGAGCAGCGGACTGGTCTTGTGCACCAGCATCTCGGTGAACTGCACCACCACTGCGATCACCAGGATAAAGGAGATCGTCCGCAGGTATTCCAGCCCGAAAGGCGTGAGCAGATATTCATTGACCAGATAGCTGGAGATAGACGAGAGCGTCAGCACAAAGGTGGTGGCCAGCGCCATACCCGTGGCGGTCTCCAGCTTGCGCGAGACCCCCATGAACGGACACAACCCGAGAAACTTCACCAGGACGAAGTTGTTCACCAGAACCGTGCTGACAAGTATGAGGGCGTATTCCATATCAAATCACAGTGACGAGGGCCGAGGGACGAGGGACGAGGTTACAGCGTACTCCGTCAGGCCGATAAATTTAAGCATAGCGTGCTTCCACCCGGTTTGAGGTCGATCAAAGTCCCTATAAGTTATGTCAATGCTTTGATGAGGAACAGATGGATTCCTCGTCCCTCGTAACTCGTCCCTCGGCCCTGTTATTTCACGCGCATCCCCGGCTGTGCCCCTGCGTGCGGCTCGAGGATCCACAAATCCTGACCACCGGGCCCGGCGGCCAGGACCATGCCTTCGGAGACGCCGAAGCGCATTTTACGCGGTTTGAGGTTGGAGACCATCACGGTCAGCTTGCCTTCCAGATCCTCGGGGGTATAGGCGGATTTGATGCCGGCGAAGACGTTGCGGGTGCCGTCGCCGATGTCCAGGGTCAGTTGTAGCAGCTTGTCGGCGCCTTCCACGTGCTCGGCTTTGACAATACGGGCGATACGCAAATCGATTTTGGCAAAGTCGTCGAATTCAATCTGCTCGGCGAGCGGCTCGATGTTGCTGGCCGGTTTTGACGCGGCGGGCGCGGTTTGCTGCAGATCCTGTTTCGATTCGTCGATCATGGCGTCGATGTGCTCCTTCTCAATCCGGGTCATCAGCGGTTTGAATTTGTTGATGCGCTGGCCGGTCAGGGGGATGGCCACGTCTTCCCAGTGCAGGGTCTCGATATTCAAAAATGCCTCGGCCCCGGTGGCCAGCCCGGGCAGTACCGGTTTGAGGTAGGTGACCAGTACCCGGAACAGGTTGAGACCGACACTGCAGATGTTCTGCAGGGCCTCGTCATTACCTTCCTGTTTGGCAATCACCCACGGTTTTTCTGCGTCGATATACTGATTGGCCTGATCTGCCAAAGCCATGATCTCGCGCATGGCATGACCGAATTCGCGGTTCTCGTACAACTGCGCGATGGATTCCCGCGACTCGACAAACTGTTGATACAGTTCGGGCTCGCTACAGGTCTCGGCGAGCCGGCCTGCGAAGCGCTTGTGAATGAAGCCGGCGCAACGACTGGCGATGTTGACCACCTTGCCGACCAGGTCCGAGTTCACTCGCTGCTGGAAGTCTTCCAGGCTGAGATCGATGTCCTCAATCCCGCTGCCGAGCTTGGCGGCGAAGTAATAGCGCAGATATTCGGGATTGAGGTGTTTTAAATAGGTTCGCGCCTGAATAAAGGTGCCGCGCGACTTGGACATCTTCTGGCCGTTGACGGTCAAAAAGCCGTGACAGTAAACCGCGCTGGGGGTGCGAAAGCCGGCACCCTGTAACATGGCGGGCCAGAACAGCGTGTGGAAATAGGCGATATCTTTGCCAATAAAATGATATACCTCGCAATCGCTCTCTGCTTTCCAGTAATAATCGAAATCAAGATCATCCCGTTTGTCGCACAGTTGTTTGAAACTGGCCATGTAACCGATGGGCGCATCCAGCCAGACATAGAAGTATTTGCCCGGGGCGCCGGGGATCTCAAAACCGAAGTAAGGCGCATCGCGGGAGATGTCCCAGTCCTGCAGTCCGGCGTCGAACCACTCGTGCAGCTTGTTGGCGATCACCGGCTGAACGTGATCGCCCAGAGTCCAGTCACGCAGCATTGCTTCGAAATCGCCCAGCGCGAAAAAGTAGTGTTCAGATTCTTTTTCGACGGGCGTGGCGCCGGACAGGGCGGAGACCGGATTTTTCAGTTCGGTCGGGGTGTAGGTAGCGCCGCATGCTTCACAGCTGTCGCCGTACTGATCCGCCGCGCCACAGCGAGGGCATTCGCCCTTGATGAAACGGTCCGGCAGGAACATCTGCTTTTCGGGGTCGAAGGCCTGTTTGATCACCCGGGTGTGGATATGGCCGGCATCACGTAATCGTTTGTATATCAGGGACGCCAGTTCGCGGTTTTCATCCGAATGGGTCGAGTGATAATTATCGAAACCGATGTCGAAGGCGGCGAAATCGGCGGTGTGTTCATCATGCGTGCGGGCGATCAGTGACTCGGGATCGATGCCCTCGCTCTGGGCGCGTAACATGATCGGGGTGCCATGGGCGTCGTCGGCGCAGACATAGGTACACTGATGACCTTGCATTTTCTGAAAGCGAACCCAGATATCGGTCTGGATATATTCCACCAGATGGCCGAGATGAATCGAGCCGTTGGCGTAGGGCAGGGCGCTGGTGACAAGGATATGACGCGGTGTGGGCATGGTCTCTGATCGCCGAAATCGTAGGCTTGCAAAAGCCGCATACCCTAGCAGGAATGGGCGTTTGCGGCCAGTTGCAAATCATTTTCCTTGCGGTTTAGAAGGATTTGAGGCGAAATTCGCACTCCGTCTGGAATTTGTGTACTATACGCATCCCGAGTAATTTACTCGGTTACTTAACCACATTAACTATCAGGAGAAACGAGATGGCTGACGTCTCCCAGACACAGATTGAAGAAGCACTGAAACAGGTCACCGATCCAAACATGGAAAAGGACCCTGTCAGCGCCAAAGCGGTCAAGGACATCAGGATTGACGGCGACAAGGTGAGCGTCGACATCGTGCTCGGTTATCCTGCGGCCGGCTATACGGACAAACTGGCCGCCCAGCTTCGGGAAAAAGTTGAAGCGATCGACGGCGTCAGCAGCGCCGAATTCAACATTAGCTGGAAGATCGTTTCCCACAGCGTGCAAAAAGGCGTGGAGCCTATCAAGGGCGTCAAGAACATCATTGCCGTGGCCTCCGGCAAGGGCGGCGTGGGTAAATCCACCACGGCGGTCAACCTGGCTCTGGCCCTGTCGGCCGAAGGCGCCCGGGTCGGTATCCTGGACGCGGACATCTATGGTCCCAGTATGCCGCGCATGCTGGGTGTGACCGGACAGCCCGAGTCCGAGGACGGCAAGAGCCTGACGCCGATGAAAAGCTATGACATCCAGTCCATGTCCATCGGCTATCTGATCGACGAGGAAACCCCGATGATCTGGCGTGGCCCGATGGTGACCCAGGCGCTGGAGCAGTTGCTTAACGATACCCAGTGGGACGAAGTGGATTACCTGGTCATCGATTTGCCGCCGGGCACCGGTGACACCCAGCTGACCCTGGCACAGAAGGTGCCGGTCACCGGCGCGGTCATCGTTACCACGCCGCAGGACATCGCCCTGCTCGACGCCCGCAAGGGACTGAAAATGTTCGAGAAGGTTGAGGTGCCGGTGCTGGGGATTATTGAGAACATGAGCACTCACATCTGCTCCAGTTGCGGTCACGAAGAGCATATCTTCGGTGAAGGTGGCGGTCAGCGCATGGCCGAACAGAATCATGTTGACCTGCTGGGCTCCCTGCCACTGGAAATGTCCATCCGCAGCTCCACCGACGAGGGCAAGCCGACCGTGGCTGCCGATCCGGATGGTCGGGTCGCGGAAATCTATCGCGATATCTCCCGCCGGGTTGCGGCCAAGCTGTCGCTCAAGGCCAAGGACTACAGCGCGAGCTTCCCCAAGATCGTGATTCAGAACAACTGAAGCACGCTCCAGGGCAGGGCCGAGGGATGAGTTACGAGGGACGAGGCAAAGCCAACCCGGTTTTGCCTTTCTCGTAAGTCGTCCCTTTTTCATTCCGGAAGCAGGCCAACTCCCCCTATCTGATTTTCCTCGTCACTCGTCCCTCGTGACTCGTCCCTTTTTGGATTAGAATGTGACCCTCGTTTTTGAGGAGTGGGGCAGCATGAGTATCAAGGCGGACAAGTGGATCAAACGTATGGCCGAGCAGGAGGGGATGATCGATCCGTTCGAACCGGGACAGGTGAGGGAGGCCGAAGGTCGCAAGATCGTTTCTTATGGAACCTCCAGTTATGGCTATGATGTGCGCTGTTCCGATGAATTCAAAATTTTCACCAATATCAACTCCGCCATTGTCGATCCCAAGGATTTCGACCATCAGAGCTTTGTCGATTTCAAGGGGGAGGTCTGTATTATCCCGCCCAACTCCTTTGCCCTGGCCAGCACGGTGGAGTACTTTCGCATTCCCCGTACGGTGCTGACCATCTGCCTGGGCAAGTCGACCTATGCCCGGTGCGGCATCATCGTCAATGTCACCCCGCTGGAGCCGGACTGGGAAGGGCATGTGACGCTGGAGTTTTCCAATACCACCCCGCTGCCGGCCAAGATCTATGCCAACGAGGGCGTGGCGCAAATGCTGTTCCTGGAATCGGATGAGGTTTGCGAAACCTCCTACAAGGATCGCGGTGGCAAGTACCAGGGCCAGCGCGGAGTGACCCTGCCCCGGGCCTGATCCCCGCGACCCTCTTTGAGCGGTGATATGGCATCGTTGCGGGATTTTTCCAAATGAGAATAATTCTTATTGCAATACCGGGATGAACTGGTATTATTGCGAATGAGAATTATTACCATTATGGAGGTCCCATGCATCTGCAACTGGAATCCCGCCTTGGGGATGTCTCCCCGAGCCTGCAAATCCGTGCCGCCGCCAGCGGCCAGGTCCTGGTCGAGCTGGACCCCCGCCGGCTGCGCTCTTTACTGGACTGCGGTGAGGTTTCCCCGACCCTGGTCGAATCACACAGCGTTTCCGACCGCCGCATCATGGCGCTGGTGGACCGTCTGGGTTGCTGGCGGGAATTTGTGCATGGGTGCCTGAATGATCCAGCCACGGCCCGTTGAATTGCTATCGATGTCCGGGACGGATTCCTCTGCGATTGTCTGGCTGGCGGATTTCGGCCACTCAGGCATAGTTCGGCTGGGTGTGGAGTATCAGCCGATTGTGTCGTTGGCCGGCGGTGAAATCGTCGCTTATGAAGCCCTGGCCCGTTTCTCGGCAGCCAGCGGGAAATTGTTATCCAACCCGCAGGTGTTTGCCGATCTGCACCGCCAGCCGGACAGGCTGTTGTGCACCGAGTTGCAGCTTAAAATGATTCAGCTGCAGGCGGCACCGTCGTCGGTTCCTCTGTTCGTCAATCTGGATCCGCACATCCTGGAGGCCGACCCGTTGATCGTCGAAGAGTTGCTGGCGATATTGCGAGAAGGCGAGGTTGTGGTGGAGCTGATCGAAAATACCTGTATGCATGATGCCCGTGCCGCCCCCGAATTGCAGCGACTGCTTCAGACACGACAAATTGAAGTGGCACTGGACGATATCGGTGCTTGCGGAACGCTGTTATCGCTCGATTGTCTGGCCGGGGCGGATTATTTGAAATTCGATCGAGCCTGGTTGCAACGTCTTCGGGACGGCCATGAACAGGTTGAGTTGCTGGAGGGTTTCGTGCGTTACGCCCGAACAGCAGGCAAGCGAACGGTTCTCGAAGGTGTCGAGACGCCGGATTGTCTGGAACGAGCCCGCCAGGCAGGCGTTGATTTCGTACAGGGCTATTATTATCAGGACAGCTTCGTTGTGTATCACGGATCAGGCGTTTGAATTCGGCGGCTGCCTGCTTTTACACTCACCGGAAAATAACGCGAAGGACGCAGAGACGCAGAGAAAATAATCTACATGGTGCTCCGCGACTCCGCGTTGAATTTCAGCGGTCTGGAAAAGCGAAGCCTGCCCGTCAGGACTACAGGGGTTTGCCGTTGTAACGGTGCAGTTTTAATTCGATCCTGTCGCCGTCGGAATCAAGACGGCGGGTCTGATAGGGCAGGTAATCCAGCTCTTTGGCGCACCAGAAGGTGTAGGTACGGTTTCGCTTCGAATCGTAATACTCCATTGCCACGGTATGCAGTTCGCCCATGGCCGTGTCAAAGATTTTTTCGCCACGGGGAATCAGAGTATAGTCTTCAATCCGTTTTTTAGCGGCAATCCGGTATTCGAGTTTGCGGACGCTTTGTTGTAAATCAAGCATCATGGCGAACTGGAACGTTATCAGGTCCTGATCGTTCTCCTGCAGGGGCGGGGTTTCATCGAGCAAGCTGTGGTGCAGTACCTGTGCCTGGCGGTCATAGTTAACTTCGAAGGTTTCCGATTCTTTGCCTTTTTTATGGTAGCGATAATGCAGCGGTTGAAGATGGCCGTCGACAATCCGGAAACGGCTGGTCTCATGTACCGTGTCGGAGACAAACAGGGCGGCGAAACCCTCAGCCCTGGTGACAGCCCGCGCGGTATATTCGTTATCGCCGGTTTTGCGCAATGTCCGCTGGTTGCTGCCCAGGTCGAAACCGTCCTTGCTGACACGGTACTCGATATCCTGCGCTGATAGTTCGGCATGTGCTGCGAGGGGCAAGCCGACCAGCAGGCTGAGGAGCAGGGAGCGAAGTACTGGGTTCAAGATTTCACCATTTAAAAGAAGGTTTGGTTTAATTTCCGGCGCGGGCTCAAGCAAAGACGCAAAGTGAAATTATTTTCACAAAACAGGCTTTTTTCGATGCCGTGGCTTGTTAGTCAGACAACACGGTTGCGACAGGTTCATTTTAAATTTTCTCGTCATGAGTACGCGAGTGCCACGAGCCAATTTTTCTCGCGGCCCGGTGCCTTTACACAAGCTAATTTTTTGCCTGACACCGACGTTGCTGTTCGCTGATAGGCTGGCCGTCAAGCAACACGGTATCGTCTTGCAGAGATACACGCCCCCGGGCGATCCAGTCGATCACCTGCGGGTAGATGCAATGTTCCTGCTGGTGCACTTTTTGCGCCAGACTCTCGGGCGTATCGCTGGCTTCGATGGGTACGCCGGCCTGTAAAATGACCGGCCCGCTGTCCAGTTCCGTGGTGACATAGTGGACGCTGCAGCCATGTTCGATGTCACCGGCTTCCAGCGCTCGCTGATGGGTATTGAGACCCTTGTAGCGCGGCAGCAGGGAAGGATGAATATTGATCATGCGTCCCTGGTAATGGCGTACGAAGTCATCACTTAATATCCGCATGAAGCCGGCCAGGACGATCAGATCGGGCCGGTACTCGTCGATCAGCGTCTGCAGGGCTGTGTCGTAGGCCTCGCGTGACTCATAGTCCCGATGATTGAGAACCCGCGCGGGAATACCGGCCTGTTCGGCGCGCTGGAGGCCGTAGGCGTCCGCCCGGTTGCTGATCACTGCGACCAGGCGGGCCGGTACCTCAGTGTGGTGAATCTGATCGATCATGGCCTGCAGATTGGTTCCGCTGCCGGAGATCAGGACCACGATACGCAGCGGGTTGTTCGATGTAGTCGGGTCGCTCATGAGGCGTCGCGAATGTGTACCTGCGGCTTGCCGTCGGCGGCGTTGATCCGGCCGATGACCAGCGGGGCCTCGCCCTGTTCCTGCAATACGCTCAGGCAAGTGTCGACGTCATCGGCGCTCACCACCAGCACCATCCCCAGTCCGTTGTTGAAAGTGCGGAACATTTCTTCGTCAGCGAGGTTGCCCTGTTCCTGCAGCCAGTCGAAAACGGGGGGACGTTGCCAGCTTTGCCGGTCGATGACGGCGAGCGTGTCGGCCGGCATGACGCGCGGCAGATTCTCCAGCAGTCCACCACCGGTGATATGCGCCAGGGCATGGACGTTGATCTGCTCAAACAGGGCCAGTAACGGTTTGACATAAATCCGGGTAGGAGCCAGCAGCGCGTCACCCAGGGTGCTGTCGCCAAACGGAATAGTCAAATCAGTACCGCTGATCTCCAGTATCTTGCGAATCAGTGAATAGCCGTTGGAGTGAGGACCACTGGCGGGCAACCCGATCAGTACATCACCAGCTGCAACCCGGGTGCCGTCGATGATACGGCTTTTTTCCACCACCCCGACACAAAAGCCCGCCAGATCATAATCGTCGCCCTGATACATACCGGGCATTTCCGCGGTCTCACCGCCACTCAATGCCGCGCCGGCCTGGCGACAGCCTTCGGCGATGCCTTTGATAACATCGGCGGCGGCCTCGACATTGAGGTGCCCTGTGGCGTAATAATCGAGGAAGAACAGCGGCTCGGCACCCTGCACGATCAGGTCGTTGACGCACATGGCGACCAGATCGATGCCAATGGTATCGTGGCGTGCCATCTGCATGGCCAGCCTCAGCTTGGTGCCGACCCCGTCGGTACCGGCGACCAGTACCGGCTCGCGGTAGCGTCCCGGCGGCAGTTCGAACAGGGCGCCGAAGCCGCCCAGACCGCCCATAACTTCCGCACGCCGGGTGCTGGCGGCATAAGGTTTGATCCGATCGATCAGCTGGTTTCCGGCGTCGATATCCACGCCGGCATCACGGTAGCTCAGGCCACCTGACGGTGGGGCACTGTCATTGGACACGAAAGTCTCCTGAAATTAGAGAATAGGGCGCACCTTTTGGGGGTCGCTTCAAGGCATAATATGTCTAGTCTATCAATTCGGTCGTCGGCTTGGAATCCACAGCGGTTCGACCGGTACAATGGGACCGCATCAGGTCAGAGGAATGGCAAGCGCATGAAGTATGACAAGCAACTGGGGATTTTTTTAGCGGCATTGATGTGGCTGGTGGCGACCCCGCTGCAGGCGGAAGAAGTGCCGGGATTGTACGAGGCCAGGGTGCCGGTCGAGTCCCAGGACCGGGAGGTGCGTGAAGTCGCCCTGCGCGTGGCACTGCAACAGGTGCTGGTGCGGGTCTCCGGTCGGCGCAGAGTCCTGACCATGGCCGATATCGAACCGCTGCTGGAGCAGGCGCCGCGCTACGTTCAGCAGTTTCGCTATCAGACCCGGGAAGCGAACGGGGGTGAGGAGCCGATCGAGTTGCTCTGGGTCCGTTTTGACAAACCGGAGGTGGATCACCTGCTGCGCGAGAACCGCCTGCCAGTCTGGGGTCGCACCCGGCCGGCGACCCTGATCTGGCTGGTGGTGGATGATCGTCGGGAACGTGAATTGCTCAGCAATGACATGGATAGCCGCGCCCGCCAGGCCATTGAGCAGCAGGCCCGCCTGCGCGGTTTGCCGTTGCGTTTCCCGCTGATGGACCTGACCGATCGCCGCATCATCAGTGTCAGCGATGTGTGGGGCAATTTCGAGGATAATATTCTGCAGGCCTCCGACCGCTACGATGCCGAGGCCGTGCTGGTGGGGCGTGTGGCGCGGACCGCGTCGGGCGGCTGGAGCGGCCGCTGGGATCTGTACCAGGAGGGGCGCAATCAGAGCTGGAATGCGGCCGGGCAGGCGCAGGAGGAAGTGCTTGTTCCCGGTATCAATCGCCTGGCCGACCTGCTGGCGGAACAGTTTGCCCAGATTGGACAAAACGATCAGCAGGAAAAACTGCGCGTGCGGGTGACCGAGGTGAAGGGGCTGGCAGGTTTTAATCGGGTTATGAAGTATCTCAAGGATCTGGCGCTGGTCGAAGAGGTGCATATCGAACAACTCGAGGCTGACAATCTGACCCTGATTCTGAGTTCGCGCCACGGACGCATCGCGATCAACCAGGCCGTCTCCCTGGGGCATACCCTGAAGGCGGAAACCCTGTCGATGAGGCCGGCGCCATCCAGCCTGCCGGTGACAGGAGAGGTGATTGTGCAGGACGTCGTGACGGCGCCGCAAACCCGTCCGGTCGACCTGCAGTATCGTCTGCTGCCGTGAATTTGCGCCAGCTGCCCAATCTGATCAGTCTCCTGCGCATCCTGCTGGTGGTGCCGGTGGTCTGGAGCCTGCTGGAAGGGGCCTATACCACTGCACTGATCCTGTTTCTGATTGCGGGGCTGTCGGACGGGCTGGACGGTTACC
Source organism: Thiohalophilus sp. (assembly GCF_046483665.1). Classification (GTDB taxonomy): domain Bacteria; phylum Pseudomonadota; class Gammaproteobacteria; order UBA6429; family Thiohalophilaceae; genus Thiohalophilus. The sequence goes on from NZ_JAWOCR010000046.1 coordinate 42,480, forward strand.
TGGCCCGTCGTTATCAGTGGATTACCCGCCTGGGCGGATTTCTCGACCCGCTGGGCGACAAGCTGCTGATGGTCTGCGGTTATCTGACACTGGGCTGGATTGGCGCGTTGCCCCCCTGGCTGGTGGCCACGGTGATCGCCCGGGATGTGATCATTATATTCGGGACCCTGGCGTATCGCTGGCTGATCGCCAATGTCACGGCGCAGCCGCTTTTGATCAGCAAGCTCAATACCGGCTTGCAGATTGGGCTGGTGTTACTGGTGATCCTCTCCCTGGCCGGCTGGCTCGATCTGCCAGTGCTAATCAATGGGCTCATCTATCTGGTGTTTGTCACCACGATCATGAGCGGAGTCAGTTATATGACATTATGGGGCTATCGGGCCTGGCAGCAATGGCCGACGAGGAGAAGACGGACATGAGCGTACAACAACAATGGTGGTTGCTGGCTGCGGTTGCCCTGGGCGGGATCGTGCTCTATCTGCTCGGACCAGTGCTGGTGCCGTTTATCGGCGCTGCGATCCTGGCCTATGTTGCTGATCCGCTGGTAGATCGGCTGCAGGGCTGGAAAATGCCACGGACCCTCGCCGTGGTGCTGGTATTTCTGATCTTCACCATTGTGGCGCTGTTGTTGTTGCTGGTGCTGATCCCGCTCATCGAGGAGCAGGTCCGGGTACTGGTGCAAAAATTGCCTCGCTATATCGACTGGCTGCAGGCAGAGGGGCTGCCCTGGCTGATGGCCCGGCTGGGCATGGCCGAGACCACTCTGGATCTGGCGACCCTGAAAAACGCGGTCCAGCAACACTGGCAACAGGCTGGCGGGATTGCCCGCGAGATGCTGTCCCAGGTTTCCCGTTCGGGAATGGCACTGGTCGGCTGGATCGTCAACCTGATGGTGGCGGTGGTGGTAAGTTTCTATCTGCTGCGCGACTGGGATGACGTGATCGAGCGGCTGCACGCGCTGTTGCCGCGCCGCAACGAAGCAGTGATCGTTCGCCTGGCGCGCCAGGCGGATGAGGTGCTGGGAGCCTTCCTGCGCGGCCAGTTACTGGTGATGCTGGCGCTGGGATTAATCTACTCGGTGGGATTATCGATCATTGGACTGGATTTTGCCTTGCTGATCGGGCTGGTGGCCGGCCTGATCAGCTTCGTCCCCTACCTGGGCACTATCGTCGGCGTACTGGCGGCGTTGATCGCCGCGCTGTTGCAGTTTCATGATCCGCTCTATCTGGTCTTTGTCGGTCTCGTCTTTGGCATTGGCCAGATGCTGGAAGGGACCGTATTGACCCCACTGCTGGTGGGCGACCGCATCGGCATGCATCCGGTGGCGGTGATTTTCGCGGTACTGGCCGGCGGTCAGCTGTTCGGGTTTATCGGTGTGTTGCTGGCATTGCCGGTGGCGGCGGTAGCGATGGTGCTGCTGCGCTATGCCCACGAGCAGTACCGGCAAAGCGATCTGTACACGGACGACCATTCGGAGTCGGCATGACCCGGCAGCTGCCGTTAGGTGTACGCCTGCAGGATGCGGCCACTTTCGAGAATTTTCTACCCGCGGATAACGAACGGGTACTCGACGCCCTGCACACGGCCGATACTCCCTCGCTTTATCTGTGGGGCGCTGCCGGTACCGGCAAATCGCATCTGCTGCAGGCGGTCTGTCATCAGGCGGCCGTCCGGAATCAGCGGGCGGCCTATCTGCCGCTGGCCGATCCCGGACTGGAACCGGCCATGCTGGACGGCATGGAGCAATTCGAACGCCTCTGTCTGGATGATCTCGAGGCGGTGGCCGGCGATCCTGCATGGGAGACCGCGCTGTTTCATGTCTACAATCGCCTGATCGCCGCCGGCCATCAATTGCTGGTAACCGCCACTGGCTCGCCCACGGCGCTGGGCATCCAGCTGCCCGATCTGCGCTCGCGCCTGGGCTGGGGACCGGTGTTTCAGTTGCAGCCGCTGGGCGACGCCGCCAAGCGTCAGGCACTGCAACAACGCGCCTCGGCACGGGGACTGAGCCTGGACGATGAAGTGACCGCCTATCTGATGAGCCGCTGTCCCCGCGACATGCGCTCGTTGTTCGCCCTGCTCGACGGGCTGGATGAGGCATCGCTGGTTGCCCAGCGCCGGCTTACGATTCCCTTTGTCCGGGAGTATCTGGCTCATCAGTCTGTCTCCTGAGCTGACGACCCCGGTAGCGCGCATAGAGCAGCGTGCCTGTGTAAAGCAGCACGCTGAAGAGAATTTCCAGGCTGGCATACAGGCGCACGTCCGGGTTGCTCCAGGCTTCCACGGTCCCGTGAATGAAATAGATCAGGACCAGAAAGCTCGTCCAGGCATGGGTATAGGGCCGGCCATGAAGCAGGCCCCGCAGCGGGAACAACAGCGGACCAACCAGCAAGATCAACACCAGCGATATCGGCAGTAACTGCGGGGGTGCCAGTACCGTCTGCCAAAGCATCAGCAGGATCAGCAGGGCAAAATAGGCGATTAGCGTCAACCATCGCGAAAAAGTAATAATATTCAATGATTTACGCCTTGATCAGTCCGGCATCCAGTTGCGCCCGGGTGACCCTGGCCAGCCGGGCACCCAGCGCCCGTGCCAGTTGCTCTTCCTCTTCGGATAGCGGCAGATCGCTGTCGGGCCCGGCCAGATGGCTGGCACCGTAAGGGGTGCCGCCGCTGCGCGTGGTGTGCAGCGCTGATTCGCTATAGGGCAGGCCCACCAGCAGCATGCCGTGATGCAGCAGCGGCAACATCATCGAGGTGAGCGTGGTTTCCTGGCCGCCGTGCATTGAGGCGGAGGAGGTGAACACTGCCGCCGGTTTGCCCGCCAGCGCGCCCTGCAACCAGAGGGGACTGGTGGTATCGAGAAAATATTTGAGCGGCGCGGCCATATTACCGAAGCGGGTCGGACTGCCCAGCGCCAGGCCGTGGCATTGTTGCAAATCCTCCAGCCGGGCATAGGGGGCACCACTGTCCGGGACGGGCGGATCGACGGCTTCGGCTGTGGGGGAGACGGGGGCGACGCTGCGCAACCGGGCCTGCAGTCCGGCCTGTTCAATCCCGCGGGCCAACTGGCGGGCCAGTTGGGCGGTAGCGCCGTGGCGGCTGTAATAGAGTACCAGAATCTCGTTCATGGAAGAATCTCCAGCACCTGTTCGGGTGGGCGACCGAGGGCGGCCTTGCCCCCGGCCATCACAATGGGCCGTTCGATCAACTTTGGATGAGCCAGCATGGCATCGATCAGCGTGTCACGATCAAGTAATTGATCATCAAGGTTATTTTCCCTGTATTCGGATTCGTTTTTACGCATCAGATCGCGTGGTTCCAGTCCCAGCAGGTCCAGTATCCGCTCCAGGGTAGCGCGATCCGGCGGTGTCTTGAGATATTCGATCACCCGCGGGTCATGGCCCTGTGCTCTCAATAACTCGAGCGTCTGGCGCGATTTGGAACAGCGGGGATTGTGATAAATGGTTGGTTGCATAGGAGGTGTGTGCGTCTCTGGATGATTATCTGTCAGGAGTTGTATTCTAGCGGTTGTTGTCTTGACAGCCTATAGGGGTGGGGATACATTGGTTTGATCTTGTATCTACCTGAATCGGTTTAATGCGTCTGATCTCTTTGTCCCTGTGTTTTGGCTGGTGTGTTGCCATACTGGCGCTGATCGGTTGCGCTGTCTCGGCGCCTGTTCAGGAAATGAGCAATGCCCGCCAGACGATTCAGGCGGCCAGGGACGCCGGCGCACAGGAACATGCTCCTGAATTGTTATCATTCGCGGAAAAGTTGCTGGATCGGGCCGCGCGCAAACTGGAGAAGGGAGAATACCCCATAGCCCGGGATTTTGCCCTCGAAGCTCAGGAGCAGGCAATGCTGGCCCGACAAAAAGCCGTCGATAAAACCGGAATCAGACCTCAAAACGATTGATATTAGCTTGCTATCTGCGATCAAATCACTAAACTTCCTGCAAGAAGAGTCGTTTGTAAGTTGCTGCCTTGACAGGTATTTACAGCCAATGCTAGGTTGGACGGCAGAAAACAAATTACCCTTTATCGAATTCAAAAAAAACAACTGGAGTTCTTAACAATGAAAATAGTCAACTCGCTGAAAATCGCAGGACTGCTGATCACGGCGGTCAGTTTTTCTGTCGGTTGTGCGGGCACTACTGAGGAAGAAGCGCAGGAGCCGGCTCCCACTGAAACTGCCTATGAGCCGGAAGAAACCACTTCTACTGATACCTCTGACAAGCTTGGGCCCGATGTGAATGGGTCCGACATGTCCGAGTACACGGTGGAGCGCGGTGACAACCTGTGGGATATTTCCGGCAAGTCGGAAATTTACGGCAATCCTTATCAGTGGCCGCTGATCTACAAACAGAACCGTGATCAGATCGAAGACGCGGATCTGATTCATCCCGGTCAGATTCTGGATATCGACAACGACCCCTCCAGCTCGGATGTGGATGCCGCCGTGCGACACGCCAAGACCCGTGGTGAATGGTCTCTGGGTGAAGTCGAGGATTCCGATAAGGATTACCTGGCACGCTAAGACAAGTCACAGAATCCTCTGTAACTACTAAAAGGGCCCTCAAGGGCCCTTTTTGTTGCCTGCTCTTTTCCCCCCTGTCTCCCTTTCCTCGATTCTTCCTCACGCGCGGCTGACCGAGGGCATTGCCGGACTGCTGTCTGTAGCCGGCTGCGACTTTATAAATGCCAATGTTAAAAATTTTCCGTCTGCCGATCAGACGCGTATTCAATAGCAGTGACAGGTTTCAAATCCGGGGCAACGCGGTAGAATAGTCGGCAACCCTGTTTGTGGAGGGGAATTTTTCTTTCTGCTGACGGTCACAGAGAGACGTGGTATTTCAAATAAATATGGTGTGATTCATGCGTAAATGGTTTGGTTCTATTTCCCTGTTGCTGTTGCTGCTGATACCGGTTTCGGCGAGTCTGGCGGCAGAAACCCGCGATCCCTATAAGCATTTTTTCCATGAAACCTGGGACGATTATCAGGAAGAGCTGAAAAATGCCCGGGAGCAGGGGAAAAAAGGCATACTCATCTTTTTTGAAATGGACGAGTGTCCCTTTTGCCACTATATGAAGGAAAACGTCCTCAATCGTCCGGAAGTCCAGGAATATTATCGCGAGCATTTTCTGAACTTCCCCGTGGATATCGAAGGAGATATCCAGATTACCAATCTGCAGGGCGAACAAAAAAAGCAGAAGGATTTCGCATTCCGGGAGAATCGCGTGCGGGCCACGCCGGTCTTTGCTTTTTACAATCTCGAAGGCGAACGGATACACCGTCATACCGGCAAGACTTCCGGTGTGGAGGAATTTATGTGGATGGGTGAATATGTCGCCAACGGGATCTACAAGGACATGTCGTTTACCCGTTACAAACGTGAAAAACGCAAAGAATAATCTCACGACATGAATCGAGCAATTGCGTCCCGTCCGCTCGCCTTGCTGTGCGGCCTGCTGCTGTTGGGTATAACCACCGGCTATGCACAGGAGAGCGGTGAACAACCCGAACCGTTGCCGGAGCCACTGACACTCGACAAGGCATTGTCGCTGGCCGACGAACCGCATCCCGATCTGCAAATCGCGGAGGCACGCATCCGGGTGGCCGAGGCGGAGCTGCGGGGCGCCCGTTCCGGGGATGACCTGGATATCTATGTCGATGGCGTGCTGGCCCATGTGGAACCGCCTGATTACGCCCTGGATCAAAGTAATGACGATCATCGCCTGCTGCTGAATGTCGATAAGACGCTCTATGATTTCGGCCGGACCCGATCGGCCAGCGACGCCGCGGCCCGTCAACTCGACAGTCATAAACTCCTGCGGGTTAATACACGTCAGCAACGGCGCCTGGCGATTATGCAACGTTATTTTGATGTCGTGCTGGCTGACTTGCAGTACTACCGCTATAACGAGGAGATGGCGGTCGAATTTGTGGCACTGGATAAATTGCGTGATCGTCATGAACTCAAGCAAATCTCTGATCTGGAGTTACTGGAGCAAGAAGCGGTTTTCCAGCGTTCCCGTTACCTGCGCTCAAAGGCTCAGAATCGCCAGCGTGAAACCCGGGCCCGCCTGGCACAGGCGCTGAACCGGCCCGGCCAGTTACCTCGCAATGTGGTCCCTCCGGCCTTGCCGGACATTGAACAGGAGCTGCCGGAAGTGGAACAGCTGCAGGCGTTGGCCCTGCAGGAAAATCCGGTGGTGAAATCGTTGCGGGAGCAACTTGAGGCCGCGCACGCCAGAGTCGAAGGGGCACGCGCCGGTGATAATCCGATAGTAAGCGGCAAGTTGCAGGCCGGTGCCTATTCCCGGGAGCGTAAAAGTTACGACGATTTTCGTGCTGAACTGCAAGTGACTATCCCGCTGTACGATGGTAGCCGTACCGATGCCGGTGTAGCGCGTGAAAAGGCCCGCCTGTTCGAAACGCGGGCGATGCTGACGCGAGCGGAACGTGATGTCCGTCAGCAGGTGCTGGATCTATGGTTGCAAGTGGATTCACTCAAGGCGCGACGCGAACAGCGGCAGAGTGAAAGACGTTATCGCGAACTCTATCTGGATCGCAGTCGCGCTCTTTACGAACTGGAAGTCAGGGCGGATCTGGGTGATTCCATGGTGCGTTATACCGAAGCGGAACGAAACACCGCCGAAAGCGATTATGAAACGGCGCTGGCGTGGGCCCGGCTGAATGCCTTGCTGGGCCGGCTGGATATCGAACAACCCTTTATGCCTTTGCAGAATACGACGCAAAAGGAAGAGAGCAATGAACAGGCAAATTAGATTCTTGGCGGCGATGTTATTGTTGGTCAGCAGCCAGGCAACGGCAGCCGAGTACGACGCACGGCTAGAATGGGAGCGACGCGTCGAACTGGGCACGCCGGTACAGGGGGTTGTCAGTGAGGTGAAGGCGCAGGCCGGGCAACGGATTAAGGCCGGGGCTGTGCTGGTACAACTGGACGATCGGGGCTTCAGAGCTGATGTCAACAAGGCCAGCACCCGGGTGGCGAGTCTCAAGGCTGTGCGGGCCGAAGCCCGTCGCGAGCAGGAGCGCGCCGAGGAACTGTATGACCGGACGGTATTATCGGATCATGAACTGCAGATCGCGTTAAACGAGGCCAGGCAAGCGGAGGCGGACTATGCCGCTGCCCGTGCAGCACTGGTGCAGGCCCGGTTGAATCTGGAATACAGCGCAGTGCGTTCGCCGTTTGATGCCCTGGTGATCAGCGTCCCGGCCGAACAGGGGCAGACGGTGATCAATGATCTGCAATCGGTGACCCTGGTCACCGTGGCCGATGCCAATTCCATGATTGCCCAGGCCGAACTGACCGAAGCGCAGACCCGTACGCTTGAAGTGGGTCAGGAGGCTACGGTGAACGTGGCGGGTCGTACGCATACCGGTCGGATAAAAAGTATTGGCCTGGAACCGGTCGAGGGCACCGAACGTTATGCCGTTGCTGTCAGCTTCCCGCTGGAAGGCCGGCGTTATCGGGTTGGACAAACCGCCAGCATCGAATTGCCATGAATATTTGTCGTCAGTGTCGGGTCACAGGTCAGGTCCAGGGCGTCTTCTTCCGGGACAGCACCCGCCACGAAGCGCAACGACTGGGCCTGACCGGTTACGCCCGTAACCGGTCCGACGGTTCGGTCGACGTCCTCGCCTGCGGCTCTGAACCCAAAGTCCGCCAGCTCTGCGACTGGTTGTGGGAAGGCTCGCCCAGGGCACAGGTCGAACAGGTCGACTGCGAAACCGTCGACACCCTGCCGCCTTCAAATTTCACCACCGAATAAAGTAGTACCCGGAACCAATCTCTTTTCTGGCCCTCTGGAAAGAAACGCAGAGGACGCAGAGGAAAAATTATTTTATTGGAGCGGAGGGTATATCCAGGATTGCGTTGTTGTGTTCTGTATTCAGGAAAAATCTAAACTGCCTCGAAGAATTCCCCGCATTTCATAAATATAAAGAATCTAAAGAAATATTCTTCTTTGCGTCCTCTGCGCCTTAGCGCCTCTGCGTTGGGTATTTCTCTCTACTAGTACCGCCGCCAGCGGTTGTCGAGAGCGGTGTAGATTTTGGTGGTGTAGCGGTGGCTGCCGTAGCTGCCGTTGTAGCGGGCCAGGGCGGGGGTGAGATTGCCGTTTTCCTTGTCGAGATAATATTTGAGGATGGTGCAGCCCATGCGCAGGTTGGTACGGATGTCGAACAGGTTGTCACCGGGCTGGCCGATCTCGTCCAGCCAGAAAGGCATGATCTGCATCAGGCCCATGGCACCGGCGCTGGAGATGGCAAAGCGATCAAAGTTGCTTTCCACCTCGATGACCGCCAGCACCAGTTCGGGCCAGAGCCCGGCCCGTTTGGCTTCCACGTGAATCTGTTTGAGCAGGTCGAGGCGTTTGCGGGTGTCGGGCATGCGTGATTCGAGGCGACGGGACATATCCACCAGCCACACCTCGGCATGGAAGCGATCGTTGAAGCTGTGGTTGTCCGAGACCGCTTCCTGTAGCAGTTGGCGCAGTTTTGGATCGACAGGGCCCTGCTCCGTCGCCAGCGTCGGGGCGCCAAGCAGCCCGCCGAACAGTAACAATGATACGGCGCGAATCAGGGAGAATACTTTCTTTGCCAGCGGCCTCATGATGTACGGCATCCCGGATTATTGCAGTTGTGTCCTGAGGTAGTTGACGATCTCATCGACCGGGATTTCCTTTGCCTCGGTTTCACGGCGGGTTTTGTACTCCACGACCCCTTTGTCCAGGCTGCGATCACCGATGACAATGCGATGGGGGACGCCGATCAATTCCATGTCGGCGAACATGATTCCGGGGCGCTCCTTGCGATCATCCATCAGCACATCGACACCGGCCTGCTGTAATGCATTATAAAGCTGCTCAGCGGTATCGCGCAGCCGTTGCGATTTGTGCATGTTCATCGGCAGGATCGCCACCTGCCAGGGGGCGATGGCATCGGGCCAGATAATACCGCGCTCGTCGTGATTCTGTTCGATGGCGGCGGCCACGACACGCGAGACGCCAATGCCGTAACAGCCCATGGTCATGACGACCGAGTGACCGTTTTCATCCAGTACGGTGGCTTTCAGGGCCTCACTGTATTTGTCGCCCAGCTGGAAAATGTGACCAACCTCGATACCGCGCTTGATTGAAAGCGTTCCCTGGCCATCGGGTGAAGGGTCGCCCTCGATCACATTGCGGATGTCGACTGTGGCCGGTTGCAGCAGATCGCGCTCCCAGTTGACCCCGGTCAGATGTTTGTCCACCTGATTGGCGCCGCAGACAAAATCAGCGATCAGGGCACCGTGATCCACCAGCAAGGGAACCTCCAGACCGACCGGACCGATAGAGCCGGGCTCGCAGCCGCAGGCCTGTTTGACTTCCGCATCAGTGGCAAAGCGCAGCGGCGGGGTAATGCCCTCGAGTTTTTCCAGCTTGAGCATATTCAGTTCGTGATCGCCGCGCAGAATCAGGCCATGAACCTGTTCTTCTGCATCCACCACCAGCAGGGTTTTGAGGCACTGGCTGGCGGGCACATCAAGGAAGGCGGCCAGTTGTTCGATAGTGTGCTGGCCGGGCGTGTCCACGGTCTGCATTGTGGCGCCGGCGGGCGGCAGGCTGTCACTGGCCGGTTGCGTGGGTGCCAGCTCCACGTTGGCGGCATAGTCGCTGTCGCTGCTGAAGGCGATGGCATCCTCGCCCGAGTCGGCCAGGACATGGAACTCATGGGATAACTTGCCACCGATGGAGCCGGTATCGGCCTGCACCGGGCGGTAGTCGAGGCCCAGTCGTGAAAAAATCCGGCAATAGGTGTCGTGCATGCGGTGATAGGTTTCATCCAGCGAGGCATCGTCCAGATGAAAGGAGTAGGCATCTTTCATCAGAAACTCACGGGCCCGCATCACGCCGAAGCGGGGGCGTATTTCGTCGCGAAACTTGGTCTGGATCTGGTAGAGATTGGTCGGTAACTGCTTGTAACTGCGAATTTCGCGCCGGATCAGATCGGTGATGACCTCCTCATGGGTCGGGCCGAAACAGAATTCGCGCCCGTGACGATCCTCAAGCCGCAGCAACTCCGGCCCGTACTGTTCCCAACGGCCCGACTCTTCCCACAGCTCGGCCGGCTGTACGGCCGGCATCAGCACTTCCTGGGCGTCGGCGCGGTCCATCTCCTCGCGGATGATGTTCTCCACCTTGCGCAGGACCCGCAGTCCCATGGGCAACCAGGTATAGAGTCCGGCGGCGAGTTTGCGAATCATCCCCGCGCGTAGCATCAGCTGGTGACTGAGCACCTCGGCGTCGGCAGGGGTCTCTTTCAGGGTGGAGAGCAACAAACGGGAGGTTCTCATAATCTTTTTTCTGTGATTGTGTTTAGACCACAATCTTACCGCAGGACAGCGGGTTAAGACGAGCTTTGAGAGCAGGGACTAGGACCTAAAACGTCGTTTTATTCCAGCCCCACATGGCGCGTGGTGCGTCGGCGAATTCGATGTAGACCCGATCGGGATCGATGCCCAGCTGTTCCAGGATGAGGCCGCACAGGGCTTCGGACAGGGCCGGGGTTTTATCCTGTGGCAGGCCGATACTCTTGAGTTCCAGGTAAGCGAGGGGAGCAGTGCTGCCACCAAAGGACATGGGGGTCGGTGGCTCCAGGACTACCATCACATAGCGCTCGGGTTTGCCCAGCTGCCCGGCCACCAGGGCGGAAGCCGCTGTGACCAGCTGTTCGGCCCGCGCCGGTTCGACGGCTTGATTGCTCTGGATCTTGAGAAGCGGCATCTCCGGGTTCCGTTCCGTCGGTCAGTCGCAGAAGTCCTGAATCGCCTGTTTGGCTTCATCGACCTTCTGTTGACGTTCATCGTCACTGATTCGTACTACCTCACCTTCTTCATTGCGAATACGGCGATAGACGGTGTAAATCTCCAGGTTCTTTTTCGCAGCTTTGCAGTTTTCCTTGCGCATCTGTTCGGCCTGTTGCTGCTCACGGGCGACAGTGTCATTCTCTTCTTCATCCTGTTGCGGACGGGGCGACGGGCGGCTGCTGGCCGCCGGCGCGGAGTCGCTGCCGGGCCGGGCATGGGATGAGATGTTACTCATAACCTCGTAGGGGATATCAAGATTTTCGGGCGGATTCTGGGAATAGACCGTGTTGCCCGACTCGTCCTGATACTTGTACGTGGCAGCCAGCGCCATCGGGGTTGCCAGGGCGAGTAGCAGAAGCAGAGCGAAAAGTTGATTGATTGTTTTCATGACCATATTTTGCACAGATTGTAATTAAGTCGTAGTAAGGCCTCTCTCAGGAGGGTTTTCGCACGTCGCGTCCGCCGGGTCAAGGTACTGTTGCCAACAACCACGACGGGAGCCCGGAAATTATATCGCGACGGCAGGTTTTGTCGGCTTTCTGTCGACATTCCGTGTATTTATACTGTGTTACTGATTATAATGGTCGTTTCTACCCGTTGCGACGGGTATTTTTTTCGCAACGATGCGACATTTCTGGAACGTATCTGGGAGTAAACAACGTGAAACTCAGTGGAGCCGAAATCGTAGTCCAGTTCCTGAAGGACGAGGGCGTTGAATACGTCTTCGGCTATCCGGGCGGCGCGGTTCTGCACATCTATGACGCCCTGTTCAACCAGGAAGACGTCAAACACATTCTGGTTCGCCATGAACAGGGAGCAACCCATTCGGCTGACGGCTATGCCCGCGCCACCGGCAAGCCAGGTGTGGTGCTGGTGACCTCTGGCCCGGGGGCGACCAATGCCGTGACCGGCATAGCCACTGCCTACATGGATTCGATTCCCATGGTGATCATCACCGGTCAGGTGGCGACCCATTATATTGGCAGTGACGCCTTCCAGGAAGTCGATGCCGTCGGCATTACCCGTCCCTGCGTGAAGCATAATTTTCTGGTGAAACGGGCCGAGGATCTGGGCGAGACCCTGCGCAAGGCCTTTCATGTCGCCACCACCGGCCGGCCTGGCCCGGTGGTGGTCGATATCCCCAAGGACACAACGGATCCGAACATCAAGATCGACTACGAATATCCGGACAAGGTGGAGATGCGTTCCTACCAGCCGGTGGTCAAGGCCCACCCTGGCGAAATCAGCCGCGCGCTGGATCTGATTCTCTCGGCACGCCGGCCGATGATTTACACCGGCGGCGGGGTGGTGCTGAGCAATGCCGATGCCGAGCTGACCGAATTCACCCGCACGCTGGGCTACCCCATTACCCAGACCCTGATGGGCCTGGGTGCCTATCCGGCCAGTGACAAACAGCACCTGGGCATGCTTGGCATGCACGGCACCTACGAGGCCAATATGGCCATGCACGAGTGCGATGTGCTAATTGCTATCGGCGCGCGTTTCGATGACCGGGTCACCGGTGACGTCAAACAGTTCTGTCCCGATGCGAAGATCATTCACGTGGATATCGATCCCTCGTCGATTTCCAAGAACGTGCGTGTGGATGTGCCTATTGTCGGTGATATCAGGCATGTTCTGTCGGATATGAACAAGGCGATCAAGGCCTCGAAGAAAAAACCGGATGCCAAATTGCTGGATCAGTGGTGGCAGCAGATTGAGACCTGGAAGAGCAAAAATTGCCTGCGCTATGATCGCAACAGCGCGCTGATCAAGCCGCAGTTCGTGATCGAAAAGCTGCACGAGGTGACCGGCGGTGACGCATATGTGACCTCCGACGTGGGTCAGCACCAGATGTTTGCCGCCCAGTTCTATCCCTTTGACAAGCCGCGGCGCTGGATCAACTCCGGTGGACTGGGCACCATGGGCTTCGGCCTGCCGTCCGCGCTGGGTGTGCAGCTGGCCTATCCCGAGTCGCAGGTGGCCTGTGTGACCGGCGAGGCCAGTATCCAGATGTGTATCCAGGAGCTGTCCACGGCTCTGCAATATATGCTGCCGGTCAAGATCGTCAACCTGAACAACCGTTACATGGGCATGGTGCGCCAGTGGCAGGAGTTCTTCTACGACAGCCGTTATTCCCATTCCTATCTGGATGCGCTGCCCGATTTTGTCAAACTGGCGGAAAGTTACGGTCATGTTGGTATGCGCATTGATCAGCCAGGTGATGTTGAAGGGGCCTTAAAAGAAGCCTTCGCCATGAAGGATCGGCTGGTGTTCATGGACTTCATCACCGATCAGACCGAAAACGTCTATCCGATGATTGCCGCCGGCAAGGGTCATCATGAGATGCACCTGTCGCCGGAAAGAGAGCTGGCCTGATGCGACACATTATTTCTCTGTTAATGGAAAACGAAGCCGGTGCCCTGTCCCGGGTGGCAGGGCTGTTCTCGGCGCGCGGTTACAACATCGAATCACTGACGGTGGCGCCCACCGAAGACCCCTCTCTGTCACGTATGACCGTAGTGACCAGCGGCTCGGAAGAAATTATCGAACAGATCTTCAAGCAGCTGAACAAGCTGGTCGATATAGTCAGGCTGGCGGATATTTCCGAGGGCAACCATATTGAACGGGAACTGATGATGGTCAAGGTCTCGACCCCTTCGGATCATGAGCGGGCGGAACTCAAGCGCATGGCCGATATTTTCCGGGGCCGGATTCTGGATGTGACTGATGAAACCTACATCATCGAGTTGACCGGTAACGGATCCAAGCTGGATGCCTTTTTAAGTGCCGTCGATGCGAATCTGATCATCGAAACGGTTCGTTCCGGTGCCACCGGTATCTCGCGTGGCAGCCGGGCAATTCGTGTTTAATCTTCAATTAATTAAAAACTGGATTGGCAGGTATTACGTATGAATATCTATTATGACAAAGATTGCGATCTTTCCATCATCAAGAGCAAAAAGGTAGCCATCATCGGTTACGGTTCCCAGGGCCATGCCCACGCTAACAATCTGAAGGATTCCGGCGTCGATGTTACTGTCGGGTTGCGTGAAAGTTCGGCTTCCGCCAAAAAGGCGCAGGAGGCCGGTCTGAGCGTCAAGAATGTGCCCGATGCCGTGGCCGGTGCCGATGTGATCATGGTGCTGACGCCGGATGAGTACCAGGCCCGGATTTACACGAACGATATTGAGCCGAATCTGAAAAAGGGCGCTACCCTGGCTTTTGCTCACGGTTTCAGTATTCACTATAACCAGGTGGTTCCGCGTGACGATCTGGATGTGATTATGATTGCGCCCAAAGCCCCGGGCCATACCGTGCGCAGCGAATTTGTGCGTGGCGGCGGGATCCCCGATCTGGTTGCGATATTCCAGGACGCCTCCGGCAAGGCTAAAGAGACCGCCATGTCCTATGCCTCGGCGATTGGCGGCGGCCGGACCGGCATCATCGAAACCAGCTTCAAGGACGAGACGGAAACCGATCTTTTCGGTGAGCAGGCCGTGCTGTGCGTGGGTGCCGTCGAGCTGGTCAAGGCCGGGTTTGAAACCCTGGTGGAAGCCGGCTATGCCCCGGAGATGGCTTACTTTGAATGTTTGCACGAACTGAAGCTGATCGTCGATCTGATGTATGAAGGCGGTATCGCCAACATGAACTACTCCATCTCCAATAACGCCGAGTATGGTGAGTACGTCACCGGTGCGAAGGTGATCAACGAGGAGAGCCGCTGGGCGATGAAAGAGGCCCTGCACAATATCCAGACCGGTGAGTACGCCAAGAAGTTTATCCTCGAAGGTATGACCAACTATCCGGAAATGACCGCCATGCGCCGGCTCAACGCCGAACATCCGATCGAACAGGTCGGCGAGAAGCTGCGCGATATGATGCCCTGGATCAAGGCCAATGCCCTGGTCGACAAGAGCAAAAACTGAGCGCATCACATTCCGCTTGATAAAAAGGCCGGTTGAAAAACCGGTCTTTTGCATTGGGCTCGCTGAAATTTCGTTGCCCGGGACTCTGCAGGGGGTGAATGATTACGTTATGATCAGTTCCCCTGTTTTAACGAGCGTTTGATTTGATGAACAAAGAATCCCGGACTGAACAGCATCGCCGCGGCATCTATCTGTTGCCCAACCTGTTTACGACCGCAGCCCTGTTCTCCGGGTTTTACGCGATTGTGGCGGCCATGCACGGCCGATTCGAGCCGGCCGCGATTGCCATTTTTGTAGCTATGTTGCTGGACGGGATCGACGGGCGGGTGGCGCGACTGACCAACACCCAGAGCGATTTCGGCGCCGAGTATGACAGTCTGTCGGACATGGTTTCCTTCGGCCTGGCGCCGGCGCTGGTGATCTATGAATGGGCCCTGTCGGATCTGGGCAAGCTCGGCTGGCTGGCGGCCTTTATCTATACTGCGACGGCGGCGCTGCGCCTGGCCCGTTTCAATACCCAGGTGGAGCATGCCGACAAGCGTTATTTTCAGGGGCTGGCCAGTCCCTCGGCGGCGGCGATCATCGCCGGCGGCGTCTGGGTGGGCGAGCACTACACCATTTTTCCCGGCCAGTTCGCTTATCTGGTCTGGGCAATCACGGTGCTGGTGGGCCTGCTGATGGTCAGCAATGTCCGCTATTACAGCTTCAAGACTTTCAATTTGCGTAACCGGGTGCCGTTTGTCGCCATTCTGGTTATTGTACTGGTGCTGGTGCTGGTGTCGGCCAATCCGCCGGTGGTGCTGTTCAGCGTATTTGCGGCTTACGCTTTATCGGGGCCGGTATTGACCCTGATCCAGTTGCGCCAGCGTCGCGCCGAGCGGGATAGGGCTCATCGCCACGAGGAGTCGTAACAGGGCTTGGAAAATGCTGGAACAGACGTTATATTTAATTTAAATGATTGAGCGAAATACCCGGACAATGACGAACCCGAACCACAGCGACATCTCTGTCACTGCTTCCCCGATGCAGGGTCTGCCCCTGTTTGTCCGGTTAACCTCCCTGGATGCTCTCCTGAGCCTGCGACTGCTGCCCTGAGGGGCAAATAACGCAGACGATGCGCCGGGCTGGGCGCCAGAACCTCACAGCCCAACAAGCAAGCACAGAATTTTCAGGTTAACTGCCAACCCATGTCATAATGGGTTATCAGGAGAGAGACAATGAGTGATGACAGATTAATCATATTCGATACCACCTTGCGCGACGGCGAGCAGAGTCCCGGGGCCTCCATGACCAAGGAGGAGAAGATCCGGATCGCCCGCGCTCTGGAACGCATGCGAGTGGATGTGATCGAGGCCGGGTTTCCTGTGGCCAGTATCGGCGACTTCGATGCCGTGCGCGCGGTGGCGCGCAGTATCAAGGACAGTACCGTGTGCGGGTTGTCCCGCGCGCTGGACAAGGACATTGATCGCGCCGGTGAGGCATTAAAAGAAGCCAATAGCGCCCGCATTCATACCTTTATTGCCACTTCACCAATACATATGAAGATGAAGCTGCGCATGGAACCCGACCAGGTGGTCGAGCAGGCGGTGCGCGCGGTCAAGCGCGCGCGCCAGTACACCGATAATGTCGAGTTTTCGGCCGAGGACGCGGGGCGTTCCGAGCTGGATTTTCTGTGCCGCATAGTCGAACAGGTGATCGAGGCCGGCGCCACCACCATCAATATTCCCGATACCGTCGGCTATAATGTGCCGCAGCAGTTCGGCGAGACGATTCGCAATCTGATTGAACGGGTCCCCAACTCGGACAAGGCGATCTTTTCCGTACACTGTCATAACGATCTGGGACTGGCTGTGGCCAACTCCCTCTCCGCGGTATTGAACGGCGCCCGCCAGGTCGAGTGCACGATCAATGGGCTGGGCGAGCGGGCCGGTAACGCCTCGCTGGAGGAGATCGTCATGACGGTCAAAACACGCCAGGACATTTTCCCCTGCAGTGTCGATCATCTCGATACCCGCGAGATCGTCCCGACCTCCAAGCTGGTGTCAGGTATTACCGGTTTTGCCGTACAGCCCAACAAGGCGATTGTCGGCGCCAACGCCTTTGCCCATGAATCGGGCATCCATCAGGATGGCGTACTCAAAAGCCGTGAGACCTACGAGATCATGAGCGCCGAGGATGTTGGCTGGTCGGCCAATCGGATGGTGCTGGGCAAGCACTCGGGGCGCAACGCGTTTCGTTCGCGGCTCAAGGAGCTGGGGGTGGAGTTCGCTTCCGAGGATGAGTTGAATGAGGCCTTTGCCCGTTTCAAGAACCTCGCCGACAAGAAACATGAAATCTTCGATGAGGACTTGCAGGCGCTGGTGACCGAAACCGGCATCTCTGCCGAGAACGAGCACATTCATCTGGTGGCCATGCGGGTCTGCTCTGAAACCGGCGAAACCCCGCACGCCAACGTTACCCTCAACGTGGATGGTCAGGAACAGCAAGCCGAAGCCGACGGTGGCGGACCGGTGGATGCGGCGTTTCGGGCCATCGAGCAGGTGATCCATAGCGGCAGCGAGTTGCTGCTCTATTCGGTGAATAACATCACCAGCGGCACCGACGCCCAGGGCGAGGTCACCGTGCGCATGGAAAAGGGCGGACGCATCGTCAACGGCCAGGGCGCTGATACCGACATCGTCATTGCCTCGGCCAAGGCCTACATCAACGCCCTGAACAAGATCGTCTCCCCGGTCGAGCGGGAACATCCGCAGGCCGCGGATGTGTAACACATCCGCGGCCAGGGACGAGGTACGAGTGACGAGTGACGAGGGATGAGGAAAAGCGTTAACCACCAAGCGCCAGGACACCAAGAATGCACAATTATTTTCTTCGTACCTTGGTGTTGTCTTGATGATGAGTTTTTAAGCTGTTTTCCTCGTCACTCGTACCTCCGTCATTCGTCTCTTTTCTGTCGAAAGCGGTGAACTGGCCCATGACATCAGGAAAATACAATGAATTCCCTGGTGTCTTTGTGTCTTGGTGGTGAGTTTTTAAGCTGTTTTCCTCGTCACTCGTCACTCGTCACTCGTCACTCGTCCCTCGTCCCTTTTCTTTCAGAGATGGTAAACTCTGACCATGTCACCGGTTTTTGAACAACAACGCCGTTATCTGGACGCGATGGGCATCGATGTCTGGGTGCGGCGCGATCTGGCGCTGCCGGAAGCGGTGGACTTGCAAGTCGTGTCGGCCGGAGCCGAGGCCGGGGAGGTGCCGGAGCCGGCGATACCACCGCTGACCCCGGGCGAGGACTTGCCGCAGATCGGCGATCTGGACCGGGAGGCGCTGCGTCAGCGGGTGGCGGCCTGTCAGTATTGCGACGAGCTTTGCCGGACCCGGACCCGGACCGTGTTCGGGGTGGGCAATGAACAGGCGCGCTGGCTGATTATCGGCGAGGCCCCCGGGGTCGAGGAAGATCGCCAGGGCGAACCGTTCGTTGGCCGGGCCGGCAAGTTGCTCAATGCCATGCTACAGGCGGTGGGGCTGTCCCGTGAGCAGGTGTATATCGCCAATATTCTCAAGTGCCGGCCGCCGAATAACCGGGATCCCAGTCCCGAAGAGGCCGCTCGCTGTTTCCCCTATCTGCGTCGCCAGATCGAACTCATTCAACCGGATTTAATCATTGCCCTCGGCCGTATTGCCGCTCAGCGGCTGCTCGAGTGCAACACGCCCCTGAACCGGTTACGGGGCAGTGTGCATCAGCTGGAATCGACCGGGACGCCGGTCATCGTCACCTACCATCCGGCCTATCTGTTGCGCAGCCCGGCGGACAAGCGCAAGGCGTGGGAAGATTTGCTGTTCGCCCATTCCCTGACAGCTGGCGAATAACCGTTATACTTGTCAGGTATGAGCGCAGTTTTCAAACAGGTAGCTGACGGTATCCGTGCCATGACGCCAGCGGATCTGAATGAGGTCATGGCGATCGAGGAAGCGATCTATACCTTTCCCTGGACCCGGGGGATATTTCGCGATTGTCTGGCCGTTGGCTATCCCTGTCGGGTTTTGCAAATCGAAGGCCGGCTGCGAGCCTATGCAATTCTTTCCCTCGCCGCCGGCGAAGCCCATATCCTGACTCTGTGCGTCGATCCCGACTCCCGCCGCCAGGGTTATGGAGAACGGATGCTTGGCGATATATTGCAACTGGCCCGGGAGCGTTACGCCGCCTCGGTTTATCTGGAAGTTCGCCCTTCCAATCAGGTTGCCATTCGTCTGTATGAGAAAACCGGCTTTCAGGAGATTGGTATTCGCCCCGGCTATTATCCCGATGCGTTCGGCCGGGAAGATGCTCTGGTAATGGCGCTGTCACTCGACAACTGATTCCTTTTTCTTAACGGACAGGTTTTTATGAATTCAGACACGTTGATCTCGCTGGTCCGTAGCGCCGCGCGCGAGGAACTGGTGCCGCGTTTTACGCACGTCAAACGCGGAATCAAGGCCGATGGTACTGTTCTGACCGAGGCTGATCTCGCCATGCAGCAGCGTGTCGCCAACGAATTGAACCGCCTCGAGCCCGATATTCTCTTCCTGGGGGAGGAGATGCCCGCCGAAGAACAACAGGCTTTGTTGCAAAGCGGCAAACCATTGTGGGTGCTGGACCCGCTGGACGGCACCAGTAATTATGCCTCGGGCATCCCCTGTTTTTCGGTATCACTGGCGTTGATCGAATCAGGCAAGTTGAAATTCGGGATGGTTTACGATCCCATGCGTGACGAATGCTTTACCGCGCAACAGGGCCAGGGCGCCTGGCTCAATGGCGGGCGGCTCGTACCCTTCGATACCGGATTGAAGTTGAAACAAAGTACCGGACTCATTGACTTCAAACGGCTGGCCCCGGCGCTGGCAACCCGACTGGTCACCGGGATGCCTTATTCATCGCAGCGCAGTTTCGGCTCGGTGGCGCTGGACTGGTGCTGGATTGCCATTGGCCGCAGCCATGTTTATCTGCATGGGAAACAGAATCTGTGGGATTACGCCGCCGGGCACCTGATTCTGGCCGAGGTCGGGGGACAGTCATGTACCCTGGAGGGCGAGGCAGTGTTTAACAACACGCTGCAACCGCGCTCGGCGGTGGCCGCACTGGATCCCGGCCTGTTTGCCGCCTGGACCGACTGGCTGGGAATCCCGCGGTGAGAGGGCTGCACGGGAGAGACCATCGATATCTCCTTGCCAACGTCAGGGGTGATCGGCTGGTCGGCACAGTTCGGCGCAAGAGCGTGTCACGGATCGTGTTGCAAGTCCCCTTCGACTGTTATAGTCGGCACAGGTTAAACATAACCCTTGCCGGTATCGGCGTTTGACCAGCAGGAGAACACAATGTCATATCTATGGATGAATGTTTTCAAGGGACTTGCCACGGTACTTCCGGTCGCCCTGACCGTTTATCTGATTTACTGGCTTGGTCTGAATATTGAAAAGGGGCTGCACCCGGTTATCACCTCGATGGTACCGGAAGAGTACTATATCCCCGGAATGGGGCTGGCAGCCGGAGTGGTGCTGTTGTTTTTCCTGGGGCTGGCGGTCAATGCCTGGATCGTGCGCCAGTTGATCTGGGTCGTGGAGAAGCTGCTGGAGCGAATTCCGCTGGTCAAGTCGATTTACGGCTCACTGCACGATTTCATGGATTATTTTGCCGCTGGCAAGAGCCGCGGCGGACTCAAGCAGGTGGTGCTGGTGAGCTTTGGCGAGGCCCGGCTGATCGGTTTTTTGACGCGTGAACGGATTGAGGATATTCCCGGTCTGGCAGCAGGACAGAACGATGATATTGTCGCTGTATATATGCCGCTGAGTTACCAGATCGGGGGCTTTACTCTCTATATCCCCCGCTCGCAAATTGAACCCATCAATATATCGATGGAGGACGCCATGCGCCGGGTGCTCACCGCCGAACTGTCCAAATCGGCTTCGGGAGACAGGAAACGACCTGTGAAATAACCCTCCTCCGCACCTTCCCTAACGGTGTGGGAGAGGCTTCTTACCCTGCACAGTGGCGCGGCTTTTTTGTACAATGGCGCTCTTTTTACAGCTGGACCCCTCATGAGTCGTTATCTCGAAGAAACCCATCGCCGGCGCACTTTTGCGATTATCTCTCATCCCGATGCCGGGAAAACCACCGTGACAGAAAAACTGCTGTTATTCGGCCGTGCCATCCAGCAAGCCGGGACGGTCAAGGGGCGCAAATCCGATCGCCATGCGACATCCGACTGGATGGCGCTGGAGAAGCAGCGCGGTATATCGGTTACCTCGGCCGTCATGCAATTTCCCTACAGCGATCAAATCATCAACCTCCTGGATACGCCGGGTCATGAGGACTTTTCTGAAGATACCTACCGCGTACTGACCGCGGTGGATTCGGCGCTGATGGTGATCGATAGTGCCAAGGGTGTCGAGGAGCGAACCATCAAGCTGATGGAAGTGTGCCGTCTGCGCGATACACCGATCCTGACTTTTATCAACAAGCTGGATCGTGAAGGGCGCGAACCCATCGAATTGCTGGATGAGGTGGAGAATGTACTGAATATTCAGTGTGCGCCGATTACCTGGCCGATCGGGATGGGCAAGGGATTCAAGGGCGTCTATCACCTCTACAACCAGAGTATTCATCTTTTCAGCGCCACCCATGGCGGGAAAATCCAGACCGGTGAAGCCATCCAGGGGCTGGATAACTCCCGACTCGACGATCTGCTCGGCAGCGCGGCCGATGAACTGCGCGAGGAAATAGAACTGGTACGCGGTGCCAGTCATGAATTTGATCTCGACACCTTTTTAGCCGGTAAGCAGAGCCCGGTATTTTTTGGTTCGGCGATCAATAACTTCGGTATCCAGGAGTTGCTGGACTATTTTGTCGAGATCGCCCCGCCCCCCCAGCCACACGAAACCCGTCAGCGGATTGTCGAGCCGGAAGAAGATAAGTTCTCCGGCTTCGTATTCAAGATTCAGGCGAATATGGATCCCCAGCACCGCGATAGGGTGGCCTTCCTGCGTGTCTGTTCCGGGACCTATGAAAAAGGGATGAAAGCCCGTCAGGTGCGCATCGGCAAAGACGTGAAGCTGGCCAATGCCATCACCTTCATGGCCAGCGAACGCGAGCATGTTGAAGTCGCCTATCCCGGGGATATTATTGGTCTGCATAATCATGGCACGATTCAGATCGGCGATACGTTCACCCAGGGTGAGGAACTCAAGTTCACCGGTATTCCCAACTTTGCCCCGGAACTGTTTCGGCGGGTACGCCTGCGCGATCCGATGAAAAACAAGGCGCTGCAAAAAGGCCTGGATCAATTGAGCGAAGAGGGTGCCTCGCAGGTGTTTCGTCCGCTCAATAACAACGACATCATCGTCGGCGCGGTGGGTGTGCTGCAGTTTGATGTGGTCGCCTTTCGCCTCAAAGAAGAATACAATGTGGAATGCACTTTCGAGGCGGTGAATGTCAATACGGCCCGCTGGGTCACCTGCGCCGATGAGAAGATTCTCAGCGAGTTTCGTAAAAAAGCGGCGGATAATCTGGCGCTGGATGCATCGGGCAGTCTGACCTACCTGGCGCCGACCCGGGTCAATCTGGACCTGACTATCGAGCGCTGGCCGGATATCGAGTTCCATGCCACCCGCGAGCATTAATCGGTAGTTGAAAAGCTACCTGCTGTGTTGCCGCTGGGGCATTAAAAATGCCCACAAAATGCGCACTTATTGCAGATAATACCCGCTTTTTTCGGCTATTTTTTGTCTTGCATCGGCTGCTTCGTCAACGTTTTCAACAGCCTGTGAACCTGCCCGGATGTAAAGCCCTTTACAAACCGGGCAGTGACCCGGTATCAATAGTGGATGCGAACCTTACTCAAGATCATTTTTCGCGCACTGCTCAGGTTGTTCTATCGGGTCGAGGTGCAGGGGCTGGAAAACCTGCAGCAGGCGGGTCCGCGTACCTTGTTGATAGCCAACCATACCTCCTTCCTCGACGGTCTGTTGCTGACAGTGTTTCTGCCGCGCGAGTTGAGCTTTGCCATCCATACCCGCATGGTTAATCAATGGTTTATACGTCCGTTTAAACCACTGGTGACACTGTTTGTGATGGATCCGACCAGACCGTTTTCCCTCAAATCGCTGATTCGCTATATGCAGGACGGTCACAGCGTGGTGCTATTCCCCGAGGGACGGATCACTGTGACCGGGGCGTTGATGAAGATATATCACGGCCCGGGGCTGGTGGCGGATAAGGTCGGTGCCGATGTATTGCCGGTGCGCATCAATGGTGCCCAGTATTCACCGTTCTCCCGCCTGCGCAAGCGGATCCGGGTCCGCTGGTTCCCGCGTATAACCCTGACCGTTCTGCCGCCGCGTCAGATCAAGGCGCCAGCCGAGGTGCGTGGGCGCGCGCGGCGCATCTATGCCGGCGAGCGACTGACCGACATTATGACCGAGATGATGTTTGCCACCAGCCATTATCGTTGCACGCTCTTCGAGGCTTTGCTGGATGCGCAGCGCATTCACGGAGCTCGGCACAAGATTGCCGAGGACTTCGAACGGATACCGATCAATTATCGCCAGCTGATCCGGCGAAGTTTTATCCTGGCCGACGTGCTGGCTACCCGAACCCGGCGCACAGAGAACGTCGGCATTCTGTTGCCCAATGCCACTGCGACACTGATCACTTTACTCGCGCTGCAGATCTATCGCCGGGTACCGGCACTGCTCAATTATTCTGATGGACTGAATAACCTGCTCGAAGCCTGTCGCATCGGGCGTATCAACACGATCTATACCTCGCGTCAGTTTGCCGATTATGCCCGGCTGCATGAATTGTTGAATGAACTGGGTCGGGAAGTGAAGGTAATTTATCTCGAAGAGGTGGTGCACGCGCTTCGCTGGCAGCATAAACTGCGCGGTATGTTCGCGGCCTGGTTCCCCCGTTCGGGGTACCGCGGTCGTGCTGATGAAGCCGGTCCGGATGATCCGGCGGTATTGCTGTTTACTCCCGGTGCCGAAGCCAAACCCACGGGGGTGATATTGTCCCACGCCAATCTGCTGGCCAATTGTTCACAGCTGGTCAGCCGCAGCGATTTCAGCTCGCGCGATGTGGTACTCAACACCATGCCCATGTCCCATGCTTTCGGACTGACCTGCGGCACGGTGTTGCCGGTGATCTCCGGAGTGCGCGTCTTTTTCTATCCCAACCCGCGACACTATCGCATCGTTCCCGAGATCGCCTATGACATCAACGCCACTATATTATTTGGTACTGACACGTTTCTGGCCGGCTATGCCCGCTTTGCTCATCCCTATGATTTTTACAGCATCCGTTATGTGTTCGCCGGGGCGGAGAAACTGCAGGAATCGACCCGTCGAGTGTGGAGCGAGCGATTCGGAGTACGTATTTTCGAAGGCTATGGTGCGACCGAAACCAGTTCGCTGATCGCCATCAACACCGCAATGGAAAATCGCCCCGGTACGGTTGGTCGGTTACTGCCGGGCATGGATTACCGATTGGTAGCGGAGCCGGGTATGGAAAGTGGCGAACGGCTGTGGGTGAAAGGGCCCAATGTGATGCTCGGTTACCTGCAACCCGAGCAGCCTGATACGCTGCAGCCACCGGCTACCGCCAGCGGGCCGGGGTGGTATGATACCGGCGATATCGTCAGTATGAATGAGCGGGGGTTTTTGACCATCATTGGCCGGGTCAGGCGTTTTGCCCGGGTCGATGGCGAGACGGTCTCGCTGGCACAGATGGAGGAATTCGTCAGTCGCGTCTGGCCGCATGCAATGCATGCGATTATCCATGTGCCCGATGCCGGGCAGGGTGAACAGCTGGTACTGTTCACGACCCGGGCGCAACCGCAACGCCGTGAGCTTCTTGAGGTCGCGCGTGAGCAGGGTATCCCCGTAGTCGGCCTGCCGCACAGGCTGGTCTCTGTACCGAAGCTGCCGCAACTGGGCAGCGGCAAGATCGATTATCGGCAATTGCAACGGCAATACGGTCAACCGCCAGAGGAATGATCGGTACCGGCAGGGCACGGGCCTTGCGGGAATAACAACAAACGCAAAACGAGACCGGCATGTGGAAACTGCTCACTGAAAAGAAAGTACTCTCCTGGGCGCTGTATGACTGGGCCAACTCGGCGTTTGCCGCAGTCATGCTGGCCAGTATTTTTCCGGTCTTTTTCAAAGAGTATCTGAGTGCCGGTCAACCGGTTACGACCAGTACGTTTCATCTCGGAATGGCCAACTCGATTGCCGGCGTTGTGATCGTGTTACTTGCTCCCATACTGGGTGCCATAGCGGATGCGGGGGAAGCCCGAAAACGCATGTTGCTCTCGTTTGCGGCACTGGGGATGATTATGACCGCCGCGCTCTACGGCGTAGAGCAGGGTGCCTGGCTGGCTGCGGCAACGTTGTATGCGTTGGGCGTGATCGGGTTTATGGGCAGCGTGATATTTTACGATGCCCTGATCGTCAAGGTGGCACGACCCGAGCATTATGATCTGGTCTCCGGGTATGGTTATTCTCTTGGCTATCTGGGTGGCGGGCTGTTATTGAGTTTCGATATTCTGCTGGCGCTGTACCCTGCCTGGTTCGGATTTTCCGACAGTAGTGAGGCGGTGCGTTTTGCCTTTATCACTGTCGCAATCTGGTGGGCAGTATTTACATTGCCGTTGGTCTTCAATGTTCCGGCAGACCGGGTCGGTATACGAGTTAGCCTTAAGCATGCTGTTACCGGCGGTTTTCGCAATCTGTATGAGACCTACCGGGATATCCGGCAATACAAGATGGTCTGGTTGTTTCTATTGTCCTACTGGCTCTATATAGACGGCGTTGACACGGTGGTGCGCATGGCGGTCGATTATGGGATGTCGATCGGATTTGACAGTAATGATCTCATTGTTGCGATACTGATTACCCAGTTTGTCGGGTTTCCCGCGGCGCTGCTGTTTGGTCTACTCGGCGAGCGGATCGGGGCCAAGGCCGGGATATTTATTGCTCTGTGCGTCTATTTGTTGGTTACTGTCTGGGCCTACTTCATGCAAGATGTCCAGGAGTTCTACATGATGGCGGTTGTTATTGGCCTCGTACAGGGCGGGGTGCAATCGCTAAGCCGTTCGTTGTATGCACGGATTATCCCACCCGACAAAGCGGGCCAGTTTTTCGGCTTTTATAACATGATGGGTAAATTTGCCGCGGTTATCGGCCCGGTGTTGATAGGCAGTGTGGCTTTTGTGACGGACAGCTCACGTCTGGGGATTCTTTCAGTGATTATTCTGTTCCTGGCAGGCGCCGTATTGCTGCTGAAGGTTGACGTCAAAGAGGGTGAGCGCATCGCCCGCCAATTATGAGATCATATGCCGATAGTTCAATCAAGCAGGTGACACAGTGGACGACGATAACAAACAGGCGCCGGGGTTATGGGACGTGGCCAAGAGTGTGATGGCAGCATTCCTCGGGGTGCAGAAAAGCAAGCATTACGAGCGGGACTTTACCCATGGCAAACCCTGGCAGTACATTACCCTCGGGCTTATTGGCGTGGTGATCTTTATTGCGGTAATCATCGGCGTGGTCAATCTGGTGCTGTCGCTGGCAGGGGTGTAAATAAGTTCTTAGTACTAAGTACTCAGCACTCAGTACTCGATATATCTTCCGGGTAATCCACATCCCGCAATACGCCGGGATCGTTGACTGAAACCAGTGTCAGGTGTTGCGGATTGGCGTTCACGATCGCGCGCGCGCCCTGGTCACCGTTCAGGGCGATCAGTTGTCTGACATAGGCACTGCCGAAACCAACCGGGTGGCCGCGGCGATCACCGTACAGCGGGGCAACGATATCGCGGGGCTGGCGCAATGCGCCGGCGACGGCGCGGATCGTTTGTTTGTCGATCCAGGGCATATCGCCCAGCATAATCAGCCAGCTCGAAGCTTCGTGCACGGCGCGTATTGCGCAGGCGAGACTGCTGCCCATTCCGTCTTCAGAGCGCGGATTGATCACCACCTGCATACCTTCCCGGGTCAACAATTCGGCGGTTGTGGGATCATCAGGACCGACCACGGCGACGCATTCGGCCAGCATGGTTGTCAAATTGCGGGCGCACTGCACTACCATCGGGGTTTGATCCGCCAGGGGATGTAATAATTTATTGCTGCCGAAGCGTTGACTCAGACCGGCGGCCAGCAGAATCCCGGTGGTGCTCATGCCACGTTGACGGCGTTGGGATTGCGTATCGCCGCAGTAGTCGAATTACGCAGGGCGGTGATTTCCGCCAGAATGGCCAGTGCGATCTCCGGCGGGGTATGACTGCCGATATCCAGCCCGACCGGCGCATGCAGACGGCGGATCTGGGTCTGGGACAATCCCAGTTCCGCCAGGCGTCGCCGCCGGGCATCGCAGTTGCGTTGTGAGCCGATGGCGCCGATATAGAAGGCGTCGGAGGTCAGCGCATCGAGTAATGCCATGTCGTCCAGTTTGGGATCGTGGGTGAGGGCGAGCACGATGCTACGGGCATGACCGGCGCATTCGCCGACGGCCTCGTCCGGCATGCTGCCGATGAGCTGCGTGCCGGGCAGTTGCCAGCCGGTGGCGTATTCCTCGCGCGGATCGCAAACGATGACCTGGTAGTCGAGCATCAGGGCCAGTTGCGAGACATACAGGGAGAGGTGGCCGGCGCCGATCAACAGCATTTGCCATTGGGGGCCGAAGACCTTGCTGACCGATTGCTCGCCATACGCAAATTCCTGGTCGGCCGTGGCCGGCGCCAGGGTGACTTCGCCGCTGGCGAGGTCCACCTGGCGGTTGACCAGTTCGCCCTGTTGCATGGCGTTCAGCAACGCTTGCAGTTGTTCCGGATCGGTCAACGCCTCCAGCAACAGCTCCAGCCGTCCACCGCAGGGCAGGCCGAAACGGGTGGCTTCCTGGCGGTCGACCCCGTAATCCAGACGGGCCGGCAACTGTTCGCTCAGCTCATTGCTGGAAAAACGGACCAGCAGGTCCTCTTCCACGCAACCGCCCGAAACCGAGCCGGCGTGTACCCCGTCCCGGCGCATGACCAGCAGCGAGCCGGGCGGGCGGGGCGAGGAGCCCCAGGTTTTCAATACGGTGACCAGCACCAGCGAGTGACCCTGTTGCAGCCACTGGTGGGCGGTACGGATCACTTCGCGGTCGGTTCCCCATGCTTCCATTGCCGCGTCACCTTCAGGCGGATAATGTCAGTGGCAGTCGTTGAGATGCCTGGCCGGTGAGGGCGATCTGGTCATCGACCACGGCCGGGTCGCCGACGCCGCCGGGCAGCCGGGGGGACTCGACAATATGCACTTCGACACCGGACACCTGATCGATGTTGGACATCTGAAAGTCGTGATAGCTACCCGGTATCAGCGCCCCCTTATCCCGCGTGATCTCACTGATCCGTACCGGCGCGAGGCCAAAGCCCATGCCGCCTTCCATCTGCGCCCGGATCACATCCGGCATAAATGCAATGCCGCAGCCATATCGGGTTTCGGTCAGCCCCTCTATGTCGCGCAGGGCCCGGAGCAGCGACATGTCGGCATTAATATCAAGAGAGTGGGTATCAGCATTGACGGAAAGTGTGAGCATGCAAGACTCCTTTCTTCATTGTATGAAGTCTTATTAGACTAGCATGTCTTCTGTGGATGTCACACCGGGCCTGGCATTCGCTATGTGTTATGTCGGGAGTTAACCACTAGCTATATTGAGGGATTAAAAAGTGCATTTGCTGAGCCGATAATGAGGCGGTGGGCAGGGTTTCGAGCAGGGATTAAACCGTTATTTTTGCTATTTTGTGCTCAGGGCTCTTGTAAAGTCGATATTTGGCCCAATATATTAAAAATGTGTAGTATTTCCGGTTCAACTTCGGTATATAATACACCTACGTTACATCTCTCTGGTTCTTGTCAGTATTTCTTACCAAGATAATACCTGTTGGAAACCTCGTAAGACGTGTATCGCATTTTATTAATAACTTTATGAATAGGTAAATTATCATGGTAACAGGAACCGTTAAGTGGTTTAACGAATCCAAGGGCTTCGGCTTTATTTCTCCTTCTGACGGCAGCAAAGAC
Source organism: Thiohalophilus sp. (assembly GCF_046483665.1). Taxonomy (GTDB): domain Bacteria; phylum Pseudomonadota; class Gammaproteobacteria; order UBA6429; family Thiohalophilaceae; genus Thiohalophilus. Next base: position 71,379 of record NZ_JAWOCR010000046.1, read on the forward strand.
GTGTTTGTTCACTTCTCTGCAATTAGTGGTTCGGGCTTCAAGACCCTGACCGAAGGTCAGTCAGTGACTTTCAATGTCGAGAACGGCCAGAAGGGCCCGCAGGCGACAGATGTTCAGGCCTAAGCCTTAAAACATCTGCTGTCTCAAAAAAGCCCCGCGAGAAATCGCGGGGCTTTTTTTATGCGCTAACCGGGCGATAACTTCGGGTTAAAACTTAAAGCCGGGCGATCTTTTCCTTTTGGGATTTGAGCTGCTGCAAAGTGCTCTGGATATCCCTGAGCTTGTCGCGTTCTTTTTGTACTACCGTTTCGGGTGCCTTGTCGACGAAACCGGCATTACCGAGCTTGCCTTCGACACGTCTGGCATCGCTTTCCAGCTTGTCGAGCTCCTTGTTCAGGCGCGCCAGTTCGGTTTCCTTGTCAATCAGACCGGCCATGGGAATGAGTATCTGCATGTCACCCGCCAGAGCTGTGGCCGATTCCGGGGCCTCTTGCTCTTCTGACAACCACTCAATGGATTCGATCCTGGCCAGGTTCTGCAGATAATGCCGGTGACGCTCGACCCGTTCTTTATCCGCCTGACCGTAGTGTTGCAGGAACACCGGCAGCGGTTTGCCCGGTTTGATATCCATGCCACTGCGGATCTGGCGAATACCAATGATGAATTGTTTGATCCATTCCATCTCCTCGATCGCGGTGTTGTCAATCTTGTCCCGGTCCGCTTCGGGATAGGGCTGGGTCATGATAGTGTTGCCCTCCCTGGCAGCCAGGGGGGCGACTTTTTGCCAGATTTCCTCGGTAATGTAGGGCATGATGGGGTGGGCAAGGCGTAATACGGCTTCAAGCACCCTTACCAGGGTGCGGCGGGTACCGCGCCGGGCGGCATCCGAAGCGGAGTCACTCATTAATACCGGTTTGGACAGTTCCAGATACCAGTCGCAGTATTCGTTCCAGATAAATTCATACAGGGCACTGGCGGCGCGATCGAATCGGTACTCGCCGATCGCTTTGTTGATCTGCTGCTCGGTCTCCTGCAGGCGGCTGATAATCCACTGATCAGCGACGGATAACGCCACTTCACCCCCATCCTGCCCGCAATCCTGGCCCTCGGTGTTCATCAGAACATACCGGGCCGCGTTCCACAGCTTGTTGCAGAAATTACGGTAGCCTTCGATGCGGCCCATGTCGAAGTTGATATCCCGACCGGTCGAGGCCAGCGCGGCAAAGGTGAAGCGCAGGGCGTCGGTGCCGAAGGCGGGAATCCCGTCGGGGAAATCCTTGCGGGTCTGTTTGGCAATCTTCTCTGTCAGGTGCGGCTGCATCATGCCACGGGTACGTTTTTCCACCAGGGTTTCGAGTTCGATGCCGTCGATGAGATCGATGGGATCGAGCACGTTGCCCTTGGATTTTGACATCTTCTGGCCGTGGGCGTCGCGCACCAGCCCGTGGATATAGATTTCGCGAAACGGCACATCGTCCATGAACTTGAGCCCCATCATGATCATCCGCGCGACCCAGAAGAAAATGATGTCAAAGCCGGTGACCAGCACGCTGGTGGGGTAGAAGGTCCTCAGGCGTTCGGTCTGCTGCGGCCAGCCCAGGGTGGAAAAAGGCCACAGGGCGGAACTGAACCAGGTATCGAGCACATCCTCGTCTTGCTGCAGGGCGAGATCATCGGGCAGGTTGTGTTGCTGGCGGACTTCCTGTTCATCGCGACCGACATAAATATTGCCATCCTTGTCATACCAGGCCGGGATACGGTGTCCCCACCAGATCTGGCGGCTGATACACCAGTCCTCGATATTGCGCATCCACTCGAAATAGGTATTTTTCCAGTTATCCGGCACAAAGCGGATACGCCCGTCTTCCACCGCCTGGATAGCTGGCTCGGCCAGCGGTTTGATCTTGACGTACCACTGATCGGTCAAAAACGGTTCGATGACGGCGCCGGAACGATCGCCGCGCGGCACCATCAGTTTATGCGGCTCGATTTTCTCCAGCAGTTCCCGGGACTCGAGGTCGGCGACGATCTGTTTGCGTGCCTCGAAGCGATCCAGACCGATGTAGGCGGCGGGCAGCAGCTGGCCTTCGTCGGTAAGGTTCTCCCGCACGGCGGCGCTGTCGGTAAAGATATTGATCAGGCCGCCGTGGGGCTGCTCGGCAATGGGCGTTTCATCGCGATGGCGCTGCCAGACCTGGTAGTCGTTGAAATCGTGGGCGGCAGTTATTTTGACGCAACCGCTACCGAACTCGGGATCCACATATTCGTCGGCGATGATCGGAATGCGCCGGCCGGTCAGCGGCAGCTCGACAAATTCACCGAGCAGATGTTTATAGCGCTCGTCGCCGGGATGAATCGCCACGGCACAGTCGCCCAGCAGGGTTTCGGGGCGGGTGGTGGCGACGATCAAATGGCCGGTGCCGTTGGTCAACGGATAGCGCATGTGCCACAGATGGCCTTTTTCTTCTTCGGAGAGTACCTCGAGATCAGACACGGCGGTATGCAATACCGGATCCCAGTTGACCAGGCGCTTGCCGCGATAGATCAGGCCTTCTTCATACAGTCGGACGAAGACTTCCTTGACCGCGTCGGAGAGGCCGGCGTCCATGGTGAAGCGTTCGTGCTGCCAGTCGGGCGAGGCACCCATGCGGCGCAGCTGGCGGGTGATGGTCCCGCCGGACTCTTCCTTCCATTCCCAGATTTTTTCGATGAATTTCTCGCGCCCGATATCGTGGCGGGTCTGGCCTTCGGCATTGACGATCCGCTCGACCACCATCTGGGTGGCAATACCGGCGTGGTCGGTGCCCGGCTGCCACAGGGTATTGTCGCCTTTCATGCGATGATAGCGGGTCAGGGCATCCATGATGGTGTCCTGAAAAGCGTGGCCCATGTGCAGGCTGCCGGTGACATTGGGCGGGGGGATCATGATGCAGAAAGGCTCACCTTTGCCCGAGGGGGCGAAGTAGTCGTTCTGTTCCCAGCTGTCATACCAGCGCTGTTCGATCGCTTGCGGGTTATAAGTCTTGTCCACGGAACATCCGATTCGGTTGCTTGCCAGTGAGTTGAAGGTCACAAACCGGGCATTATACCGAATCCCGGCGCAGGGCCATATCCTCCACGGCGTAATTGCCTGATTTTTCCGCCATCCGTTCCCCGCTCATGCTAGACTGCGCTCCCATGAGTGCACTGGCTATCGATACCCGGCTCTGGATTTATCTGCTGCTGACCCTGGCTGCCAAGCTGCTGCTCGCCCATTACCTGCCGATGACCGGCGATGAAGCCTATTTCATCGTCTGGGGCAATTATCCCGATTACGGTTATTACGATCACCCGCCGATGGTGGGCTGGCTGCTGACGGCCATGCTCTCGGTCAGCGATGCGCCGCTGTGGTTGCGTCTGCCGCAGGTGCTTTTGACCACGTTCATCGGTCTGGCCATTTACCTGTTACTGCGCCGCACTCACGAAGCGGTGGCGGTAGCGGTGGCAGTCTTGTATCTCATAGCACCGGTGAATGTACTGGGCGTGTTGACGACCACCGACACGCCGCTGATTTTCTGGTCGTTCCTCTCGGCGGTCAGTTTCTATTTTGCCCAGCGCCGCGACAATCTGTGGTGGTATCTGCTGTGCGGTCTGTTTCTGGGGCTGGCGTTTTTCTCCAAGTTTTTTGCCGGGCTGCTGGGCATTGCCTATTTTCTGTACATCGTGCTGTATACCCGCCGCGGCCTGCGGCCCTATCTCGGTCTGCTGCTGATCATCCTCGGCACCCTGCCGTTTATCGGCCTCAACCTGTGGTGGAACTACAATAACTGCTGGAACAACTACCTGTTCAATCTGGTCAACCGTACTGCCGGCTCGGGCTTTTCAGCGGGGACCATGCTGACTTATCTGGTGATGCTGGTTTATCTGGTGACGCCGCCGATTCTTTATTACCTGTTCAAGCAATGGCGGGACGTGAAAGAAAGCCTCACCAGCCGCCAGAGTGTCTTTGGCGGACTGTTTCTGATTCCCATCGGACTGTTCTTTTTGCTCTCCTTCTGGAAAGAGATTGGCCTGCACTGGCTACTGAGCTTTTACCCCTTCCTGTTCCTGGCGCTTGCGCCCATCCTCAGCACCCAGCAACTGCGCAAGTGTCACTATTTCATGTTGCCGTTTACCGTCCTGCATCTGGTCATCATCGGGGCCGTGCTGGTGCTGGCACCCGGTATTGCCAGGGAAATTGATGAAAAAACCTACCGCGATGCTGTGTTCGGCATGCGTGCCGAACAGATTATTGATGCGATGTCTGAATATGATGCGGCGATTATGATGACCGAAAGTTATAGCAAATCTGCTTTGCTGGCCTATCACACCAGACAGCCTGTGCCGGTGTTCAGCGTCAGCTCTTATCATGGTCGTGAAGCCGACAAGCGCACCGACTTCCGCCAGCTGGATGGCAAGGATATCGTGATCTTCAGTTATCACCGGCAGGAAAAATACCGGCCCTATTTTCGCGACTCGGAGATCCATCGCGTCGATGTGGAAGATACCCACTTCTATCTGTTTATCGGCAGGGGCTTTGATTATCAGATCTACCGGGATGACATCCTGCGCGAGGTGGTGGACCGTTATTACCAGATCCCCGACTACCTTCCCACCGGCCAGTGCTACATGTACGAACGCTACGGCTTTAAGTAATGTTGAATGTTGAATTTTGAATGCTGAATTAAATATAAACCGCAATTCAAAATTTAAAATTCAACACTCAAAATTATATCTCTGCGCCTGTGCGTTAAAATGTTTTCTCATTCCTTGTTGCGGATTTGTTCCCGAATAGTGTCAAGTTGTTCGGCGATGGTTTTTTTGACTTCTTTTTCGATGTTGACCACGGTGCGCATCAGGGTGTTGCGAACTTCTTTTTCCAGGCTGGCCTGCAGGTGATCGAGAAATTCCAGCATGGTATCGCTGTCGCTCCGGTTCGGACTGCTCATGGTGATCGCCTCTTCTTGTTTTTCGGCTGAGGGCGTTGCGTTGATCGGTTCGGCTTCGTTGCTGACTTCCGGGATTTCCAGTTGTTCGGCGGCTGCGGGCGAGGGGTCCGGTTCGACAATATCATCCAGCACCGGGACTACCGGATCATTATCGGGCCGGGAGCGGGACGTTTTGAAGTTCCCGGGTTCGTTGGCACGGTTGATGCTCTCGCGAGCGGCGGTCAGCTTGGTCTCGCTTTGTTCCAGCAGACCCTTGATCGACTCCAGGGCATTGAGCAGATTATCTTCTGTTGCGTTGGCGTCAGTTTTGTCGTTCTGCTTGCTCATGCTCACTTGCTATCCAGGTTATGCGTGTTGAGCTCATAGCCGCGATCGCGATAAAACCTGAAGCGTTCGCGCCCGGCCTGGCGGGCCTGTTCATCGCCGGCGATCACTTCCGCAACCCGTTCGAAGCGGCTGAAGAAGGCCGGTACAGTCTCGCCCAGATTGATCAGCACCTCGTTGTGCTGTTCCGGTTCGCCGTCGTAGCCGATGACGATGGCGGCCTGGGCCGCTACTGTATCATCCTGCAGGCAGTGCGGGACAAAACTGCCGTCACGAAACGTCCACAGCAGCTGGTCGAGCTGTTCGGCCTGTTGCCGGTCATCCGTATGTATATATATAGCGTGATTCCGGGTGTAGGCTTTTTCCGCCAGGCGGCAGGCCAGCTGCTGGCGGGCCTGGGCATGCTTGTCTTCGGTAATGTAGAAATCGACCCGGGTCATCAGAGCTGATATTTCTTGCCGCATTGATCCAGCAGGTACTGGGTGAGTAGCGGGACCGGGCGGCCGGTAGAGCCTTTGTCGGAGCCGCTTTTCCAGGCGGTACCGGCAATGTCCAGGTGAGCCCATTTGAGCTTTTTGGTGAACCGCGAGAGGAAGCAGGCGGCGGTGATGGTACCGGCTTCGCGCCCGCCGATGTTGGCCATGTCGGCGAAGTTGCTCTTGAGCTGGTCCTGATATTCGTCCCACAGGGGCAGTTGCCAGGCACGATCCTGGCTCGTCTGGCCGGCAGCCAGCAGGGCGTCGGCCAGTGGCTGGTCATTGCTGAGCAGGCCGCAGGGATGGCTTCCCAGGGCAATGATACAGGCACCGGTCAGCGTGGCGGTGTCGATGACCGTTCGGGGCTTGAAGCGCTCGCTGTAGGTCAGGGCATCGCACAGGATCAGGCGTCCCTCGGCGTCGGTGTTCAGGATCTCGATGGTCTGGCCCGACATGCTGGTGACGACATCGCCCGGCTTGTTGGCGTTGCCGTCAGGAAGATTTTCGCAGGCGGGAACGATGGCCACTACATTGATCGGCGGCTGCAGCTCGCCGATGGCCTGCATGGTTCCGAGAACTCCGGCCGCACCGCCCATGTCGTATTTCATCTCATCCATGGCGGCGGCCGGCTTGATGGAGATGCCGCCGGCATCGAAGGTGATCCCTTTGCCGACCAGGGCATAGGGCCGGGTTTCTTTTTGGGTGCCCTGATATTCGATGACAATCAGTTTGGGTGGCTGGCGGCTGCCCCTGGCCACCGAGAGAAAGGCGCCCATCTTCAGGTCCTCGATGGATTTTTGATTCAGCACCCGTACTTTCATATTGTCATAACCTTTGAGCTGCTTGCCGGCCTGGCTGGCCAGGTAGGTCGGGGTGCAGACATTGCCGGGGAGATTGCCCAGCTCGCGGGTGAAGCTGGATCCCTTGCCGATGGCTTCGCCGATCTTCAGCCCGATGCGGGCGTTCTTGAGTGCCTTGTCATCCACGCACAGTTGTAACTTGCCCAGCGGGTAGTCGGGCTTCTCTTTCTTGCTGAAGGTTTGCTGATAGCGATAGAGGGTTTGATGGGTGAGCTCGGCGGCGCGGCGCACATTCCAGGCTTTGGAGCGATCCTTGACCTCCAGATCGGTCAGGTAACAGGTGGCGTCCCGGGCGCCGGAATCATTCACCGCCGCAATCGCGCTAGTGAGGGCCTTGCTGTACTGTTTCTCATCGAATTCTGACGGCTTGCCGCAGCCGACCAGCAGGACACGTTCGGCCTTGATTCCGGACAGCTGATGCAATATCAGGGTCTGGCCAGGTTTGCCGTCCATATCGCCCTGTTTGAGAATTCGTTGCAGGGCACCGCCACTGGCCTTGTCCAGTGCTCGGGCGTGAGGACCGGGCTGGCGTTTTTCAAACACGCCGACGATCAGGCACTGGCTGGATTGTTGTTCGACGGGGGCGGATTTGAGCGTAATATTCATACTTTGTCCTGTGATTGCTGTGGGACACGGATTGCTGCGTATCAATTCAACGATGTGGGCAATATAATACAGTATTGTTTGTGTACATAAAGAACGAACCGGTTTTCAACCCCTGATTCTGCCGTGATTATAGCCCGTTACCTGGTCAAGGAAGTTTTTCTCACCTTCTCGGCGGTGGCCCTGGTACTGCTGCTGATCGCTCTCAGCGCGCAGCTGGTGGGACTGTTCAACGACGTGGCCCGGGGCTCACTGCAGGTGGACATGGTGCTGCAGATCTTCGGGGTGCGGATTCTCAGTCTGCTGGTCTTTATCCTCCCGCTGGCGCTCTATCTGGCCATATTACTCGCGCTCAGCCGTCTGTACCGTGACAGCGAGATGGCAGCGATTGCCGCCTGCGGGATAGGCACCGGTTATATCCTGCGCGCCATACTGGGTCTGGCACTGGTGGTGGCGGTTCTGCAAGGTTTGCTGAGTTTGCAACTGGCCCCGTGGGCTGAACACCAGGTCCAGCGTCTGACCGCCGCAGCGCAGGCGCGAGGGGATATTCAGGGCATTGTCCCTGGCCGTTTTCAGGAAATGCGCGAGGGAAGCGGGGTCCTCTATGTCGAGGAGCTGGAGCGCGAGCAGAACCGGATGCGCAATGTTTTCGTGCAGCAACAACGGGACGGTTCCAGTTCGATTATCCGTTCTCGCTCCGGACACCAGGTGATAAAAGAGGAAAACGGTGATCGCTTCATGGTTCTGGAAGGCGGCTATCGCTACGAGGGGGAGCCGGGGCAGGATAATTACACGATTATTGAGTTTGAAAAACACGGTATCCGTATCCAGGAAAAACCGCCCGAGATAACCAGTCGCAAACACAAGGCGATCCCTACGCTTGAACTCTGGGAGGAAGATAAACGGGGCTATACCGCAGAATTGCAATGGCGTATTTCCTCAGCCCTGATGTGTCTGGTGCTGGCGGTTCTGGCCGTGCCGTTGAGCGTAACTTCACATCGACAGAATCGCTATGGAAAACTGGCGATTGCGATAGTGTTGTATATGGTGCTGACCAATCTGCTGACCGTGTCTCGCAACTGGTTACTGCATGACAAAATATCCCCGTATATCGGGCTGTGGTGGGTTCATGCTGCGGTGTTGCTGATTGCTGTAGTGTTGTTGTTGCGTCAGGGCGGTATTCACCACTGGTGGCACAGGGGAGCGACAGGCAAATGAAATTACTGGATCGTTACATTGGTCAGGCGGTGATAGTCGGCGTGTTTTCAGTACTCGCCGTACTGGTCGCCCTGTTTGCCCTGATTGGTTTTGTGGACGAGCTCGATCAGCTCGGTCGTGGCAGTTATACCCTCTGGCACGCCCTGCTCTATACCCTGTTAAACACGCCGCGTCAGATGTACGAGATCTTTCCCATGGCAACCCTGCTCGGCACCATGCTCGGCCTGGGTATGCTGGCCAATAATCGCGAGCTGGTGGTAATGCGTACCGCCGGGTTGTCACTCACCCGGATTGTCTGGGCTATCATGAAAACTGCCGCGATGTTGATTCTGCTGGCGATGGTGATCGGTGAAGTTATTGCACCGCCTGTATATGAATACAGCAACCAGAAGCGTCTGGAACTGATGGGGGCGAAAATCAGTCTGAATACCCGCTACGGTCTCTGGGCCCGCGACGGGGATACCTATATCAATGTACGCCGCGTTGACAGCCAGTCAAAACTGCGGGGTATACACCTGTATACCTTCGATGGTCAACGCATGCAGACTGTGATGCGGGCCAGAAGTGCTCACTACGACGGCGAACAATGGTCGTTAAAAAATGTGACGCGCTATGATATTGATGATCAGGCGCTGCAAACAAATAAAGTCGATGATTTGCCCTGGCGTACCTTGCTCGATCCGGCATTAATTAATGTGGTATCGGTGGATCCCGATACCCTCCCGATCTGGCGTTTGTATAACTATATTGATTATCTGCGCGAGAACGGTCTGGATTCGGGCCAATATGAACTGGCTATATGGGGTAAGGCGGTAATGCCCTTGACTCTCGCGGCGATGGTATTGCTGGCGGTACCCTTCGTTTTCGGCGCACAACGTCATACCGGTATCGGTCAGCAGATCCTGATCGGGTTTTTGATCGGGATTGTTTTCTATATCGGTAACCGCCTGGCCGGGCAGATGGGGCTGGTCTACGAGTTCCCGCCGGCGCTGGCGGCCGCTCTGCCGACCGCGCTGGTGATCGGCGCGTCGCTGCTCTGGTTCCGGCGATTACGCTA